>NZ_CP083911.1:1375000-2062500 GCF_020162115.1 Tepidimonas taiwanensis
TTGCGGCCACGGGTTCATCGATGACCCCGGTGGCGCCCTCCCCGCTGGCTCCTTCCCGCTCCGGCCTGTTGGCTTCCCTGTCGGATGACGCCGTCAGTGTTGGCGCTGCACGACCCAGCGCGCCAGCGCGGCCAGCCGCGGCGTGGCGTGCGCGGGCAAGCCCGCCAGCGCCGCCAGCGCCTCGGCCAGCAGCCGCTCGGCGTATGCCCGTGCGGACCCCACCCCCAGCAGCGACACGAACGTGGGCTTGTCCGCCCGCGCGTCCTTGCCCGCGGTCTTGCCCAGCGTGGCCGAATCGGCCGTCGCGTCGAGCACGTCGTCGATGACCTGAAACGCCAGCCCGAGCGCGCGGCCATAGCGATCCAGCGCCGCGAGCGTCGCGGCGTCGGCACCGGCACTCAGCGCCCCCATGCGCACACTCGCCAGCAACAGCGCACCGGTTTTGCGCCGGTGCATGTCCTCCAGCGCCGCCTGATCCATCCGTTGGCCGACGACCGCCAGATCGATCGCCTGCCCGCCGGCCATACCGCCGGCACCGGCCGCCAGCGCGAGTTCCCGCGCCAGCGCCACCGCGAGCGCCGGCTCGCGCTGCGCCCACGCGGGCGCCACCAGCCATTCGAACGCCAGCGCCTGCAGCGCGTCGCCGGCCAGCAGTGCCAGCGCCTCGCCGAAGCGCACGTGCACGGTCGGCTTGCCGCGGCGCAGCACGTCGTCGTCCATGCACGGCAGGTCGTCGTGCACCAGCGAATACGCGTGGATCAACTCCACCGCACCCGCCGCCCACCACACGGGCGCCTCCGGCGCCGGCTCGGCGTCGGCCACGGCCTCCCACGCCGCCAGCACCAGCAGCGGCCGCAGGCGCTTGCCGCCGTCGAGCACGGCGTAGCGCATCGCCTCGGCCAGGCCGCCGGGCGCGTCGGCCGGCAGCCGTGCCGCCAGCCACGCCTCCATCTGCGCGAGGCGGCGCCCGATCCAATCGGTCATGGCCTGCGCGTCCGCCCCGGACGCCGTGCTCACCACCGCGTCGCTCATGCGCCGGGCTCCCACGCGCGCGTCTGGCCGCTTTCCTCCACCACGCGGATCTGCTGCTCCACCGCCTCCAGCCGGCTGCGGCAGTACGCGAGCAGCGCGGACGCGCGCTGGTACGCGCCCAGCAGTTCATCCAGCGGCATCTGGCCCGATTCCAGCCGCGCCACCAGCGCCTCCAGCTCCTGCACCGCGGCCTCGTACGTCGCCGGCATCGGCGACGGGGGCGCGGGGGACTCGGCGGAAGCGCTAGCGGGTGTGCGTGCCATGGTGCAAAGGGTTGCCGTCGGCCGGTGACGGGTCGCGGCGCGGCCGCCCCGGACACGACGGATATTTGATCCGGCTCAAGGATTGGCCATTGTAGTCGGTTGCCCCCGCGACGGCGGCGGGGTACAATTTCTATGTCCCCCGCGGTCCGGTCTTGGGCCGACGGGGGACAATGCTTTCACCCCACAAGGAGGTGTTTCTCGCCAACCCCGCGCCCAACCGCCATCGCGTCGTGCAAGCGCTTGTTTCCCCTCGGGGAGTCTGAGGTCAGGATCATCATGTCTGATTTGAGTCTTCCATTGCAGCAGGCCGAGAGCCAACTGCCGGTGTCCGTCTATTTCGATGAGGCGCTGTTCGAGCGCGAGCTGCAGACGATCTTTCAGTCCGGGCCCCGCTATGTGGGGCACGCCAACGCGGTTCCGAACGTGGGGGACTACTTCGCCCTGCCGCAGGAAGGGGAAGGCCGCGCGCTCGTGCGCACCGAGCGCGGCGTCGAGCTCGTCAGCAACGTCTGCCGCCACCGGCAGGCCGTGATGCTCAAGGGCCGCGGCAACCTGCTGCAGGACGGCAAGGCACACGCCGGCGGGCACATCGTCTGCCCGCTACACCGCTGGACCTACAGCGGCGGGCTCAACGGCATGATGGAGGTCGGCACCCTCGTCGGCGCGCCGCACTTCGCGCAGGACCCGTGCCTGAACCTGCAGCGCTGGCGGCTGCGCGAGTGGAACGGGCTGCTGTTCGAGGACAACGGCCGCGACATCGCCGCGGACCTCGCCGGCATGGCCGTGGGCAACGCCTTCAACTTCGAAGGCATGGTGCTCGGCCACGTGGAGCTGCACGAGTGCAACTACAACTGGAAGACCTTCATCGAGGTCTACCTGGAGGACTACCACGTCGTGCCCTTCCACCCGGGCCTCGGCAACTTCGTCACCTGCGATGACCTGCGCTGGCAGTTCGCGCGTGAATACTCGGTGCAGACGGTGGGCGTGCAAAACCTCGCCGCCAAGGCCGGCAGCCCCGTCTACCAGCGCTGGCACGAGGTGCTGATGCGCCACCGCGACGGCCAGCTGCCCGAGCACGGCGCCGTGTGGCTGACCTACTACCCGCACATCATGGTGGAGTGGTACCCGCACGTGCTCACCGTCTCGACGCTGCACCCGATCGCGGTGGACAAGACGCTCAACCTCGTCGAGTTCTACTACCCCGAGGAAATCGCCGCGTTCGAGCCGGAGTTCATGGAGGCGCAGCGCGCGGCCTACATGGAAACCGCGGTGGAGGACGACGAGATCGCCGAGCGCATGGACGCCGGGCGCAAGGCGCTGCTGCAGCGCGGCACCAGTGAAGTGGGGCCGTACCAAAGCCCGATGGAAGACGGCATGCAGCACTTCCACGAGTGGTACCGCGCCAAGATGGGCATGCCCGCGGGCGGCAGCGTTTGATGCGGCGCCCCGCGCCGCCGGGTCCGGGCGGCGGGGTGGTAGCCCCACCGCGCCCGGCCATGCGTCCCGCCGCGCGCCCGGCCCAGGCGCTGTGGATGGTGTTGGGCGCGTTTTTGTTCGCGTCGATGGGGGTGTGCATCAAGTTCGCCTCCAGCCACTTCCACAGCTTCGAAGTCGTCGGGTACCGCGGGCTGATCGGCCTGCTGTTTTTGCTCGCGCTCACGCGCGCGCGCGGCGTGTCGCTGGCGACGCGCGTGCCGCTGATGCACCTGTGGCGCACCATCGTCGGCACGATCTCGCTGCTGGCGTGGTTCTATGCGATCGCGCAACTGCCGCTGGCCACCGCGATGACGCTCAACTACATGAGCAGCGTCTGGGTCGCGGCCTTCCTGCTGGGCGGCGCGCTGCTGCTGCAGCGCGGCAGCCAGCCGCTGCGGGACCAGACACCACTGTTTCTCACGGTGCTCATCGGCTTCGGCGGCGTGGCGCTCGTGCTGCGCCCGACGTTCGACGGCACGGCGGCCCTCGGCGGCCTGTCGGGGTTGCTGTCCGGGCTGACGTCGGCCCTCGCGTATATGCAGGTCGCGGCATTGTCGCGCGCCGGCGAGCCCGAGAGCCGCACGGTGTTTTACTTCTCGCTGGGTGCGGCCGTCGTCGGCTTTGCCGGCACCGCCATCGTCGGTGCCAGCCCCTTGAACACCCCCGCGGCGCTGTGGCTGATCCCGATCGGGCTGCTCGCGGTGCTGGGCCAGTTGTGCATGACGCGCGCGTACGCCAGCGGCGCCACGCTGGTCGTCGCCAATCTGCAATACTCGGGCATCGCATTCGCGGCGCTGTACGGCCTCGTGGTGTTCGGTGATCGGCTGCCGCTGCTCGGCTGGGTCGGCATGGCGCTGATCGTCGGCAGCGGCATCGCCGCCACCTTCCTGCGCGAGCGCGCCGTGCCGCGCCTGCCGGCCGAGGAACACGCATGACGCCCCACCGCGACGACCTGTCCTGCCCCCTGATCACGGCCGAGGCGCTGCGCGAACGGCTTGCGCGCGGCGCACCGACACGGGTGTTCGACTGCAGCTTCGAGCTGACCGACCCGGCGGCCGGTCGCGCGCAGTACCGGCAGGGGCACATCCCGGGCGCCCACTACGTCCACCTGGACGACGATTTGAGCGCCGGCGCCGGCGTCCCTGCCGCCAGTGGCGGCCGCCATCCGCTGCCCGCGCGCGAGGTGGTGGCCGAGCGCCTGCGCCGCTGGGGGCTGCGCTGCGACGAACCCGTGGTCGTGTATGACCGCCAGGGCGGCATGGTGGGCGGGCGGCTGTGGTGGATGCTGCGCTGGTGCGGCCACGCCCCGGTGGCGGTGCTCGACGGCGGCTGGGCGGCGTGGCTGGCGGCGGGTGGCGCGGTGGCCAGCGGGGACGCACCCGTCCCTGCCGCCGGGGATTTCGCGCTCGCCGAGCCGCTCGTCACGCTGCGTACGCTCGACGACGTCGCGCGGCATCTGGGCCGCCCGCACCAGACGCTGGTCGACGCCCGCGCCCCAGCCCGCTACCGCGGCGAGGCCGAGCCGCTGGACCCGGTGGCCGGCCACATCCCTGGCGCGCTCAACCGCCCCTGGACGGACAACTTCGGCCCCGACGGGCGCTACAAGCAGGCCGCGCAACTGCGCGCCGAGTGGACTGCATTGCTCGCCGGCCGCGACCCGGCCACCGTCGTCGCGTACTGCGGCAGCGGCGTCAGCGCCATCCCCCATGTTCTCGCCATGCGCGTCGCCGTGTTGCCCGAGCCCGCGCTCTTTGCCGGCAGCTGGAGCGAGTGGTGCACGACGCCCGGGCTGCCGTGCGCGCGGGCCGTCTGACACGTGCGCCCGATCACGCGCGCCAGTAGGTTCAGCCCCGAATAGGCGGCGCTGAACTCGTCTATCGCCGTCAGAAACCCGCGCTGCTGGTAGTCGCGCGCGATGGACAGCGCGTGCTGCTGGTCGCGGATTTTCTCCACCTCGGCCATCTCAAAGATGAGTCGCTCGGGCGAAAACCCGAGCGCCTGGGCACCGCGGATCTGATCTGCTGTGTCTATCGACTGTCTCCTCGCTGTCGTGGGTGTGATCCGTATCGTGCGGCGTGGGGACGGGACGTGTCGTGAGGCCGCTGTTTCGGCGTTTGTTCCAATGTTTTCTGCCAAGTTCATGTTGTATGCTCGGCACGCCACGCTCGGTAGACGTCGCCGTTGACCGTGCGCGCCCCAGGGATATCCCGCCCCCACCACCTGCACCATGCTGTTCGACCGCCTGCGCCTCACCCAACGGGTTTTTGCCGTCATCGTCGGCTATCTCATCGTCCTTGCCCTGGTGGTCGCCTCCGGCCTGTGGGGGCTGTACAACGCCAAGACCAGCCTGCGCGAAATCCACGCGCACCGCATGGCGGTGGCCGAGTCGCTGGCGACGATGCTGCACAACTTCTACGACAACCGGCTGCACGTGCTGCTGGCGTTCCAGCACGCGCCGGACAGCCCGACACGCTCCCTGCACGACCACCCCACCTCGATGCACTTGGACGCGATCGCGGCGCAGCGCGAATCGAACAACGCGGCGCAAAAACGCAACGAGGACACGCTGCCGATGATGAACGACGAGGAGCGGCGCCTGTACGAGGCGGTCGCCGCGACGGGCAAAGCCTGGCAGGCCAAGCGTGATCAGGCGCTCGACGCCATCCGCGCCGAGAATTTCGGCGTCGACGTGATGCAGGCCTTCCTCGTCGCCGGTCGCACCGAAGGCACCGCGTTCGTCAAGGCGATGGAGGCGCTGCGCAACTACCAGCTCAAGAAAGCCGAGGAGGAGGCCGCCATCGCCGAGCGGCGCTACCAGCTCAACTGGGCACTGGTGATCGCGGCCATCCTGCTCGGCGCGCTGCCGATGACCGCGCTGATGGTCGCCACCCAACGCCGCATGTCGGCCGGCTTTCGGATCGCGGATGAGACCGCCTCGGCGATCGCCGCGGGCGACCTCTCGCGCCCCGTCACGGCCACCGGCAGCGACGAGATCACGCACCTGCTGCAGCAGATGGAGACGATGCGCCGCGGCCTGCGCGACCTCATCGGCAGTGTCGTGTCGGCGGCCGACAGCATCGCCGCGGCGGCGGGCCAGGTCGCCAGCGGCACGCTGGACCTGTCGCAGCGCACCGAGCAACAGGCCAGTTCGCTCGAGCAGACCGCCTCGGCCACCGAACAGCTCAACAGCACCGTGCACCAGAATGCCGCCAACGCGCGTCAGGCCGACGAGATGGCCGAAAAGGCCTCCGCCGTCGCGGAGCGCGGCGGTGCGGTCGTGCGGCAGGTCGTGGAGACGATGAACGGCATCAACGAATCGTCGCAGCGCATCGCCAACATCATCAGCGTCATCGACGGCATCGCGTTCCAGACCAACATTCTGGCCCTCAACGCTGCGGTGGAAGCCGCGCGCGCCGGCGAGGCGGGCCGCGGCTTTGCGGTCGTCGCGTCCGAGGTGCGCAACCTCGCCAGCCGCAGCGCCGAGGCCGCACGCGAGATCAAGGCCCTGATCGACGCCTCCGTCACCACCGTCGCCGCGGGCAAGGAACAGGTCGACGCCGCGGGGGCCACGATGGCCGAAATCGTGCACAGCATCGAGCGCGTCACCGAGCTGATGCGCCAGATCGCCACCTCCAGTGCCGAACAGGCCGACGGGCTCGGCCAGATCAACCAGGCCGTCGCGCTGATGGATGGCGTCACGCAGCAAAACGCCGCGCTCGTGGAGGAAGCGTCCGCCGCCGCCGCCGCCCTGCGCGAACAGGCAGAACACCTGAAACAGCAGGTGGCGCGGTTTCGGCTGGGGTGACGCGATGACCGCACCGGGCGCCGCCCAATCGGCTGCCCAATCGGCCGCCGACCGCCTCGCCCCCCGCGGCACGGCGACGGGCAGCGCCCGGCGACGCTCAAATGGCGGGTGGCCGGCGGCCACGATGGCCCTCGTGCCCCGCTCCCTCGTGCCCCGCTCCCTCGCGGCCGGCTACAGCGACCCGCCCGTGGCTCAGTGCGCGCGCTCCCAGTTCGGGCCCACGCCCACCTCGGCCACCAGCGGCACGCGCAGCGTGGCCACGGCGGCCATCAGACGCGGCACCTCGGTGCGCACCCAGTCGATGTCGTCCGGCGGCACCTCGAACACCAGTTCGTCGTGCACCTGCAGGATCAGCCGCGCCTGCCGCCCCGCGTCGTCCAGCGCGTGCTGCACCGCCACCATGCTCATCTTGATGAGGTCGGCGGCCGTGCCCTGCATCGGGGCGTTGATCGCGGCGCGTTCGGCCGCGGCGCGCCGCGGCCCGTTGGGCGAGCGGATTTCCGGCAGGTACAGCCGCCGCCCGAAGACGGTTTCCACGTAGCCGCGCTCGCGCGCCTGCTCGCGCGTGCGCTCCATGTACGCGCGCACGCCGGCGAAGCGCTCGAAGTAGCGCTCGATGTAGTTCTTGGCGGCGGTGGCGTCGATGCCCAGCGCCTTGGCCAGCCCGTAGGCGCTCATGCCATAAATCAGGCCGAAGTTGATCGTCTTGGCGTAGCGGCGCTGCTCGGGCGTGACGAGCGCCGGGGCCACGCCGAACACCTCGGCCGCGGTGGCGCGGTGCACGTCCTGCCCCTCGGCAAAGGCGCGCAGCAGCGCGGCGTCTTCGCTCAGGTGCGCCATGATGCGCAGCTCGATCTGCGAGTAGTCGGCGCTGGCGATGCACCAGCCAGGCGGCGCGACGAATGCCTCGCGGATGCGCCGCCCCTCGGGCGTGCGCACGGGGATGTTTTGCAGATTGGGCTCGTTGCTGGCGAGCCGCCCGGTCACCGCCACCGCCTGCGCGTAGTGGGTGTGCACGCGCCCGGTGACCGGGTGGATCATGGTGGGCAGCTTGTCGGTGTAGGTGCTCTTGAGCTTGGACAAGCTGCGGTGCTGCAGCAGCAGCGCGGGCAGCGGGTAGTCCTCGGCCAATTTTTCCAGCACCTCCTCGTCGGTGCTGGGGGCACCGGTGGCGGTTTTTTTCACCACGGGCAGACCCAGCTCGCCAAACAGCAGATCGCCGATCTGCTTGGGCGAGCCGAGGTTGAACGGTCGGCCGGCGAGCGCGTGCGCCTCGGCCTCCAGCGCCGCGATGCGCTCGCCGAGCGCGGCGCTCTGTGCGCGCAGCGCATCGGCGTCGACGAGCACGCCGTGCCGCTCCATGCGCCACAGCACGTCGCTGACCGCGAGCTCCAGTTCGTAGATGCGCTGCAGCGCCGGCTGCGCCTGCAGCCGCGGCCACAGCACGTGGTGCACGGCCAGGCACATCTCGGCGTCCTCGCCGGCGTACTGGGCCGCGCGCTCGACGGGCACCTGCGCAAACGGGATCTGCGCCGCGCCTTTGCCGCAGACGTCCTCGTAGCTCAGCCCGCGCCGCCCGAGGTGGCGCTCGGCCAGGCTGTCGAGGCCGTGCGGGCGGTGCACCTCCAGCACGTAGCTCTGCAGCAGCGTGTCGTGCACATACCCGCGCACGGTGATGCCGTGGTTGGCGAGCACGTGGCGGTCGTACTTGGTGTTTTGTCCGACTTTGGGCGCGGCGGCGTCCTCCAGCCACGGCCGCAGCAGCGCGAGCGCCTCGTCCAGCGGCAGCTGGCCCTCCTCCGCGCCCGGGCCGGTGTGCGCCAGCGGCACGTACGCCGCCTCGCCCGGCGTGACGGCAAACGACATCCCCACCAGCCGCGCCTGTTGCTCGTCGAGCGACGTGGTTTCGGTGTCCAGCGCGACGAGCGGCGCCGCGCGCAGGCGATCGACCCAGCGCTGCAGCGCAGCGGCGTCGCGCACGACCTCGACGCGCAGTGCCGCCGCGGTGGACGCCGTCGGCGCAGCCTCGGGCTCGTCGAACAGCCCCCGCGGCATCGGATCGCCCCCGGCCGCGTGGGCAGCACCGGATGGGCGGCGGCCGGCGTCGGCCAGCGCACGCGCCAGGGACTTAAACCCGTAGCGCTCGTAAAACGCGCGCAGCGCATCGGTGTCCGGCGCGCGGCGCTGCAGCGCCTGCAGCGACGGCCACCCTGGGACGTATTCAGCCAGGTCGCAGTCGGTGCGGATGGTCAGCAATTGCCGCCCCGTGGGCAGCCAGTCGAGCGCGCGGCGCAGGTGCTCGCCCACGGCGCCTTTGATCTCGTGTGCGTGCGCGACGATGGCGTCGAGCGAGCCGTAGGTCTGCAGCCACTTGGCGGCGGTCTTCGGCCCCACCTTGTCGACGCCGGGCACGTTGTCGATGGCGTCGCCGACCAGCGTCTGATAGTCCACCATCAGGCGCGGCGGCACGCCGAACTCCGCCTCCACCCCGGCGACGTCGCGCACCTTGCCGCTCATCGTGTCGACGATGGTGATGCGCTCGTCGACGAGCTGGCTCAAGTCCTTGTCGCCGCTGGCCACGATCACGCGCCAGCCCTGCCGTGCGGCCGTGCGCGCCAGCGTGCCGATGACGTCGTCGGCCTCGACGCCGGGCACCACCAGCACCGGCCAGCCCTGCAGGCGGATCACCTCGTGGATCGGCTCGATCTGTGCGCGCAGGTCGTCCGGCATCGGCGCGCGGTGCGCCTTGTACGCCGGGTACAGCGCGTCGCGGAAGGTGGGGCCGGAGGCGTCGAACACCACCGCCAGGTGGTCGGTCGGGTGTTCTTTCTGCAGCGCCTGCAGCATGTTGAGGATGCCGCGGATCGCGCCGGTCGGCGGGCTGGTCGGGTCGTCCGGGTTGGCCCGCAGATCGGGCATCGCGTGAAAAGCACGGTAGAGGTAGCTGGAGCCGTCCACCAGCACCAGCAGCGGGGCCCCGGGGGCGCGATCGCTCGTCGTTTCGCTCATCGCGCTATTGTGCCCGGCCGGCCGCGCACCGCCCAGTTTGCCTACAATCGCGGGGTCATGCCCGCCCGCCTACGCCCCCTTCCCCTCCTGTTCGTGTTGCCGGCCGCATCGGCCGTCGCCCAGCCCGCGGCCGAGCCGCCCGCCCCCCGCGCGCCGGAACCGAAGGTCGAGCGCATCCTGCACCAGGACGGCCACACGCGGGTGGAGGAGCTGCGCATCGGCGGGCAGACGCGCTCGATCGATGTGCGTACACGCTCGGCACTGCCGGGCTACGAGGTGCGGCCGATCGACCCGGGCGTCAGCGACGAGCGCTCGGGCGCGGGGTCGCGCCGCTGGCGGGTGCTGGATTTCTGAGGCGCCATGGCCGTCTTCACGGAGGTGGGCCGCGACGAGGCGGCGGACCTGATGCAGCGGCTCGGCCTGGGTGAACTGGTCGATCTGCGCGGCATCCTCGGCGGTATCGAAAACACCAACTATTTCGTCACCACCGAGCGCGACGGCGAGCGGCGCGAGTGGGTGCTGACGCTGTTCGAGCGCCTCACACACGCGCAGCTGCCGTTTTACCTGTACCTGATGCAGCACCTGGCGGCCAAGGGCATCCCGGTGCCGGACCCGCAGGCCGACGCGCACGGCGAGATCCTGCACACCGTGTGCGGCAAGCCCGCGGCGGTGGTCAACCGGCTGCCCGGTGCGAGCGTGCTCGACCCCACGCCGGCGCACTGCCGGCAGCTCGGCGCGCTGCTGGCGCGCATGCACCTCGCGGGGCAGGACTACGACCGCGAGCAGCCCAACCTGCGCGGACTGGCCTGGTGGAACGAGACGGTGCCGGTGATCCTGCCGCACCTGGAGCCGGCGCAGGCGGCGCTGTTGACCGCGGAGCTGGCGTACCAGAACCACATCGCGGCGACCCCGGCGTACCAGGGCCTGCCGCGCGGCCCGGTGCACGCGGACCTGTTTCGCGACAACGCGCTGTTCGAGGACGATCGCCTCAGCGGCGTGTTCGACTTTTATTTCGCCGGCTGCGACACGTGGCTGTTCGACCTGGCGGTGTGCCTGAACGACTGGTGCATCGACCTCACCAGCGGGGCGGCGGACCCGGCGCGCACCCACGCCCTGCTGGAGGCGTACGAGTCGGTGCGGCCGCTGACGGCAGCGGAGCGCGCCCTGCTGCCCGCGATGCGGCGCGCGGGGGCGCTGCGGTTCTGGATCTCGCGGCTGTGGGACTGGTACCTGCCGCGTCCCGCGGCGGCGCTGCAGCCGCACGACCCCACGCACTTCGAGCGCGTGCTGCGTGCGCGGCTGGCGGAATGCTGAGGACAGGACGGCACCGATGAAGCTCAACCGTGTCCCCGCGCGCACCGGCTGGCTCTGGGTCCGCCTGGGCCTGCGCACCTTCGCGCGGCAGCCGTTGGCGATGGGCGGGCTGTTTTTCATGTTCATCCTCGGGGTGAGCGTGCTGGCGATGGTGCCGGTGCTGGGCGCGCCGCTGGCGCTGGCGCTGCTGCCGGCGGCGACGCTGGGCCTGATGGCGGCGACCAAGGAGGCGGCCAGCGGCCGCTTTCCGATGCCGACGGTGCTGGCCAGCGCCTTTCGCGCCGGGCGCGAGCGCGCGCGCGCGATGCTGCTGCTCGGGGCGCTGTACGCGCTGGGGTCACTGGTAGCGATGACGCTGGCCGCGCTGCTGGCGGGCGGGGCCCCGGCCGCCAACGGTGACGACGCGCGGGCGATCTTCGACGACCCGGCGGTGCTGCGCAACCTCGCGTGGCAGGGGGTGCTCTACCTGCCGCTGGGCATGCTGTTCTGGCACGCGCCGGCGCTGGTGCACTGGCACAGGGTGCACCCGGTCAAGAGCCTGTTTTTCAGCTGGGTCGCCTGCTGGACCAACAAGGCGGCGCTGATGGTATTCCTGCTCGGCTGGTCGGCGGTCTTTCTCGTCGTCTCGCTGGTGCTGGTGCTGCTCGCGTCGGCGCTGGGGGGCGCGGGCGCGGTGCAGGTGTTGCTGTTCCCGGTCGCCTCGCTGCTGAGCGCGGCGTTCTTCACGTCGTTGTATTTCACGTTCCGCGACAGCTTCCTGACGGACGACGGGGCGCCGCCGGCCTGAACGGCGCGCGGGCCGTCACAAAGCTTTCACACGCGCTGCGCACACTGTCGGCGTGTTCAACCACGGCCCGACAACCCCATGCGTCACGACACCGCTCGTCCCGACACCTTCTTCAACGACGAGAACTCCAACCCCCACCGGCACGCCAGCTTCGAGGACATCCTCGCGCAGCGCCTGAGCCGCCGCCAAGTCATGGCGGTAGCCGGTGCAGCCGCCGCCACGGTCGCCACGTCTGCAGCCGCACCCGCCCTGGCCGCCCCGCCTGCGGGCGCCGCCCGGGCCGGGAGTACCGGCCCCGCACCGCTGCAACGGCTGGGCTTTGCCGCGGTTGGCAAGAGCAAGGCCGACACCGTGCTGGTGCCGCCCGGCTACCAGGTGCAGGTGCTCTACGCGCTGGGCGACCCGCTGTTCGCGGACGTGCCGGCGTTCCGTAACGACGGCACGGACACGCAGTTCGAACGCCGCGCCGGCGACCACCACGACGGGATGGAGTATTTCGGGCTCAGCCGCCGCGGCCAGCCCGACCCCACGAGCAGCCAGCGCGCGCTGCTGGTGGTCAACCACGAGGCCACCACGGACGAGAAGCTGACCTCGTTCTTCCTGCATGCCGACGGCGGCAAGGCCGCGCTGCCCCGCCCCGCGGCGGAGGTGGACAAGGAGATCGCGATCCACGGCGTGTCGGTCGTCGAGATCCAGCGCCACGGGCAGCGCTGGCAGACCATCGTCGGCTCACCGTTCAACCGGCGCCTGACGCCCGAGACGCCGATGGAAATCAGCGGCCCGGCGCGCGGCAGCCGCTGGATGGTGACCCAATACAGCGTCGACGGCACGCGCTGCCGCGGCACGCTCAACAACTGCGGCACCGGCAAGACGCCGTGGGGCACGTTCGTGACCGGCGAGGAGAACTGGTTCGGCTACTTCACCCGCCGCGCCGACGACGACGACGCCCGCAACGACGCGCGCGAGGTCGTGGCGCTCAACCGCTACGGCCGCAAGGCCGGCGCGGCCAGCCGCCACGGCTGGGAGACGGCGGGTGAGGCCGACCGCTACCGGCGCTTCGACTGCAGCAAGACCGGCAGCAGCGCCGACGGCAGCGACGACTACCGGCACGAGATCAACACCTTCGGCTGGATCGTCGAGATGGATCCCTACAACCCGAGTGCGCCCGTGGTCAAACGCACGGCGCTGGGGCGCTGCGCGCACGAAAATGCGGTGTTCGCCCCGGTCAAGGCCGGCGAACCGGTGGTGGTGTACATGGGTGACGACGCGCGCAACGAGTACATCTACAAGTTCGTCAGCAGCGCGCCGTGGGACCCGGCCGACGCGCAGGCCGCCGACCGCATCGCGGTGGGCAGCAAATACCTGGACCACGGGACGCTGTATGTCGCCCGCTTCGACGCGGACGGCCGCGGCGAGTGGGTGGAGCTGAGCCTGCGCAACCCGGCGGTGGCGGGATACGACAAGTTCCGCTTCGAGTCGCAGGCCGACGTCGTCGTGCACGCCCGCATCGCCGGCGACGCGGTCAAGGCCACGCGCATGGACCGCCCGGAGTGGGGCGGCATCCACCCGCGTAACGGCGAAGTGTATTTCACGCTGACCAACAACAGCAACCGCCGCGTCGAGCCCGCCAAGGGAGCGGAACTGGCCCCGGACGCCGCCAACCCGCGCGTCTACGTGGACATGAAGGGCGACAAGAAGCAAGAGGGCAACCCCAACGGCCACATCGTGCGCCTGCGCGAGGACGGCGGCGCGGCCAGCACGCGCTTCGTGTGGGACGTGTACCTGTTCGGCGCCCAGGCGGATGCCGACCGCGGCCTGATCAACCTCTCGGGCCTGACGGACGACAACGACTTCTCCAGCCCCGACGGGCTGTGGTTCAGCCCGTACTCGGGCATCTGCTGGATCCAGACGGACGACGGTGCCTACACCGACGTGACCAACTGCATGATGCTGGCGGCGCTGCCGGGCCGCGTGGGCGACGGCGAACGGCGCACGCTGCGCTACCGCAAGGCCGACGGCAGCGAGTTCACGGTCACGACCTACGTGGGCCGCGCGGGCGAGGTCAAGCGCTTCCTCGTCGGGCCGCCAGGCTGCGAGATCACGGGCATCGCCGAATCGCCCGACGGTCGCGCGCTGTTCGTCAACATCCAGCACCCGGGTGAAAACACCCGCATGGCGGACGTGAACGACCCGTCGAAGTACGAAAGCCAGTGGCCCGCGAAGGCCGGCTACGGCCCCGGCCAGCGCCCGCGGTCGGCGACGGTCGTCATCACGCGCACCGACGGCGGCCGCATCGGCACCTGAGCCCCGGCGCGTGGGCGCCCGGGCGCTTCACCCGGCGAAGCGTCCGGGCCGGTACGGGGCCGGGTCCAGGAACGGCGGCTCACCGGCGATCATCTCCGCCAACAGCCGCCCGGCCACCGGCCCGAGCGTGAAACCCTGGTGGGAGTGGCCGAAGTTGAACCACAGACCGGGGTGGCGCGGGGCCGGCCCCATGACGGGCAGCATGTCCGGCGTGCAGGGGCGCGCACCCAACCACGGTGACACCTCCACCGCGTGGCCCAGCTCGATCAGCTCGCGCGCGCAGTGCTCGGCCCGCCCCACCTGCACGGGGGTGACGGGGGCATCGCGGTGCGCAAACTCGGCCCCCGTGGTCAGCCGCAGGCCGCGCCGCATCGGGGCCAGCACATACCCCCGCTCCACGTCCAGCACCGGGCGCTGCAGGACGGCGCCATCCGCGTAGTGCTGGTGGTAGCCGCGCTTGACAAACAGCGGCAGCCGGTAGCCCAGACGCCGCAGCAGCGTGTCCGACCACGGCCCGAGCGCGACCACGGCGACCGGGGCGTCGAGGGTGTCCCCGCCGGGCAGGGGAAGGCGCCAGCCACCCCCGTGGGGCGAAAGCGCAATGGCGTCCGCCCGCACCAGACGGCCGCCACGCTGCACGAACAGCCGCGCGTAACGCGCGACCAGCGCCCCCGGGTCCGCGCACGCCCACGGGTCGCGCCAGTGCACCGCACCCGCCAGCCCTGGACGCAGCGCCGGCTCGGCCCGCGCCAGCGCCGCCGCGTCGAGCACCTCGACATCGAGCCCGAACGCGTGGGCGAGCCGAGCGGCGTCGCGCGCCGCGGCCTCGAAGGCGGGGCCCGTGCGGAACACGTCCAGATACCCGATAGGCCGCACGAGATCGGTGGCATTCGCCTGCTCGATCCACGGCCGGTGCTCGTCCAGGCAATGCGCGATCAGCCGCGCGTAGGCCTGCACCCGCTGGGGGTAGCGCGTCGGCCCGGAATCGCGCCAGTAGCGCCACAGCGGCCGCGCCAGGGCCGGCAACGCCGCCGCGTGGTAGTGCACGTCCACGCCCCGCCCGAGCGCGGCCTGCAACACCTTGCCCCACTGGCGCGGGAAGGGATACGGCTCGACGGCCTCGCGCTGGATCAGGCCGGCGTTGCCGTAGGAGGTTTCCTGACCCGGCTCGCGCCGGTCGACGAGCGCGACGTCGAAGCCGCGCTGCTGCAGGTGCAGCGCGGTGCAGGTACCGATCATCCCGGCGCCGAGCACGATCGCTCGACGCGCGGGGGTTGACGCAACCGGGTGGGTCATCGCGGGTCCTGGGCGCAAAGGTTCAGGACACGGGCGTGAGCTTGGCGACGGCGAGCGCCAGCCACTTCGTGCCGTGGCGGCGGAAGTCCACCTGCGCGCGCGCGTCGGCGCCCTGCCCTTCGATGGCAAGAACCGTGCCCTCGCCGAACTTGGTGTGAAACACCGCCATCCCGGTGCGGATCTCGGCCCCGCTGGCGCTGACCGCGGGGGCGCTGCGCGCCGGAGGGGCGGCCAGCGGGACACCCGCCAGGCCCGCCGGCCGCTCGTCCGTCAGGCCGCTGCGGCCCCAGGCCGGCTGCGGCACGCCCGCCGCGGCCCCGCCCCAGCCACCGAAGCCGCCGAACCCGCCGGATGCACGCGCCCGCGGCGGGCTGAGCCACTGCAGGCTCTCCGCCGGCAATTCGTCCAGAAAGCGGCTCGGGATGTGGTAGCGCGTCTGCCCGTGCAGCAGCCGCGTCTGCGCATGCGTCAGGTACAGCCGCCGGCGCGCGCGGGTGATCGCCACATACATCAACCGCCGCTCCTCCTCCAGCCCGTCGACGCTGGAGAGGCTGTTGTCGTGCGGGAACAGCCCCTCTTCCAGCCCCGTGATGAAGACCGCGTCGAACTCCAGCCCCTTGGCCGCGTGGACGGTCATCAGCTGCACCGCGGCCTGCCCGGCCTGCGCCTGATGGTCGCCGGCCTCCAGCGCCGCGTGGGTCAGGAACGCCGCCAGCGGGCTGAGCGTCTCGCCGGTCTCGGCCTCGACTCCCCCAGCCGTCGCGCCGGCCGCGGGGGCCGGAGTGCCCGTTTCATCGAGCGGCAGCGCCACCGCGTCGCGGCCAAAGCCCTCCTGGCTGACGAAGCTCTCGGCGGCGTTGACGAGCTCCTGCAGGTTCTCGATGCGCTCGGCCCCTTCGCGCTCGGCGCGGTAGTGCTCCAGCAGCCCGCTGTCGGCGAGCACGCCCTCGATGATCTCGCGCAGCGGGCGGCCGACGCTGCGCTCGCGCATCACGTCCAACCGGGCGACGAACGCCCCGAGCGCCGCTCCGCCACGCCCGCCGATGGCCGTCACCGCGTCATGCAGCGAGCAGCCGGCGTCGCGCGCCGCCTGCTGCAGCTGCTCGATGGTGCGCGCGCCGATGCCGCGCGGCGGGAAGTTGACCACGCGCAAAAAGCTCGTGTCGTCGTGCGGGTTCTCCAGCAGGCGCAGGTACGCCAGCGCGTGCTTGATCTCGGCCCGCTCGAAAAAGCGCAAGCCTCCGTACACCCGGTACGGGATGCCGGCGTTGAACAGCGCGCCCTCGATCGCGCGGCTTTGCGCGTTGCTGCGGTAGAGCACGGCGATTTCGTGCGGCGGAATGCCGTCGTTGCGGGTGAGCTGTCGGATTTCATCCACCACCCACTGCGCCTCCTCGTGGTCGCTGGGCAGCTCGACGACGCGCAGGCGCTCGCCCTCGCCTTGCTCGGTGCGCAGATTTTTGCCCAGCCGCTGGCGGTTGTGGTCGATCAGGTGGTTGGCCGCGTGCAGGATGTGGCCGACGCTGCGGTAGTTGCGCTCGAGCTTGATCGGCTCGGCGATGCCGAACTCGCGCACGAAGTCGCGCATATTGCCCACGCGCGCACCGCGGAAGGCGTAGATGCTTTGGTCGTCGTCGCCAACCGCCATCACCGCGTTGCCGCACGGCACGAAGCGCCCGTCCACCTCGTGGCCGGCGAGCTGCTTGATCCACGCGTACTGCAGCCGGTTGGTGTCCTGGAACTCGTCGATCAGCAGGTGGCGGAAGCGCCGCTGGTAGTGCACGCGCAGCGGCTCGTGATCGCGCAGCAGCTCGTAAGAGCGCAGCATCAGCTCGCCAAAATCGACCACGCCCTCGCGCTGGCACTGGGCCTCGTACGCCTGGTAGAGCTCGACCTGCAGGCGCTCCAGGTCATTGCGCGCCGGCAGGTGGTGGGGACGCAGCCCGTCCTCCTTGGCCCCGGCGATGAACCACTGCAGCTCTTTGGGCTTGACGCGCTCCTCGTCGATGTTGAGGGCCTTGAGCAGCCGCTTGATGGCGCTGAGCTGGTCCTGCGTGTCCAGGATCTGGAAGGTGGCCGGCAGTCCGGCGAGCTGGTGGTGCGCGCGCAGCAGGCGGTGGCACAGGCCGTGAAAGGTCCCGATCCACATCCCGCGCACGTTCAGTGGCAGCAGCGCCGACAGACGCGTGAGCATCTCCCGGGCCGCCTTGTTCGTGAACGTCACGGCCAGGATGCCGCCGGGCGTGGCCTGTCCGGTGGCGAGCAGCCACGCGATGCGGGTGGTCAGCACGCGCGTCTTGCCGGAGCCGGCCCCGGCCAGCACCAGCGCGTGCACCGGCGGCAGCGTGACGGCAGCGAGCTGCTCCGGGTTGAGGTCGCGCAGCAGCGGGTGGTCGGGGGGCAGGGACGGGGCGTTGCTGAAGGCCGGCGTCCCCCCGCCGGCAAACGGATCGGTCATGCCGCGATTGTAGGCAGCGGGGTCAGTCGCGCCGCCGCAGCGGGGGCTCGAGCGTGATCTCGACGCGGCGGTTCAGCGCGCGGCCCTCGGGCGTGTCGTTGGGAGCCAGCGGCCGCGTGTCGGCGTAGCCGGTGGCGCGCAGCCGCGTGGGGTTCAGGCCACGTGCCTCGAGGTGCCGCACCACACTGCTCGCGCGCGCGGCGGAGAGCTCCCAGTTCGACGGAAACCGCGCGGTCTGGATCGGCACGTTGTCCGTGTGTCCCTCGACGACGATGGTGTAGTCCGGCACACGGTTCATCGCCGGCAGCAGCCGGTCGATGACGGCCAGACCCGATGGTGTGAGCGTCGCCTCGCCGGAGGCGAACAACACCTCCGACGGGATGCGAAAACTCACCCCCTCGTCGCGCACGAGCATTTCGATGTCCTTGCCAAGGTCGCCCAGCGGCACGGTCGGGGCAGTGCCGGCACCCGGCGCCGTAGACGGCACCGCCGGCCCGCCAGGCGCGGTGGACGGGGCATCGGGTGCGCGCTGCTCGCTGGGGTGCGTACCGGGGCCGGGGGTCGCCGCCGGCAACCCGATCGGCGGCACGATGCTGCCCCCGCCGCCCGGCAGCGGTTGCCCCGCGCTCGGGGCAGCCTGACCCTGCGCCTCGGCCCGGCCCAGCGGGGGCTTGCGCGCGATCGGCTCGGAAAACGCCAGCATCAGCACCAGCATCACGAGCAGCAGCGTCATCACGTCCAGATACGTGATGAGCCAGCCCTCCTCCTCCGGCACGGCGTCGGGCTCCGCGTGCCAGCGTTGAAAGCGGCCCTTCTGCAGCACGGGCGGGCGGGGGGTGGCCATCGCGGGCTTCGCCCCCGCACCGGCCGAGACGCCGGGCAGCGGCGCTGCAGCGCCCGCCGCGGCCGCCCCCGCTCCGTTGGCGCGGGCAGCCTGTAGCGCCTTGGCCAGCGCGTCGTGCAGCTCCCGCTCGTTCACGTGGATCGCCCTCCGCCACGGTTGGCCGGGCGTGCCCCCGCCGCCGTCGGACCGACGCCGCCGCCGGCGCCCGCCCCCACCGCCGTGCGGTCGGTGCTGTCGCGGATCTCGTCCTCGCGGTGGGCGACGAAGGAGTTCAGCGTCTCGCGCATCAGCGACGGGCTGCGCCGCGCGCACATCATCGAGATGCCCTGCAGCACCATGTTCATCAGCACGACGCGCTGCTCGGTGCGGCGCTCGAGCTTCACCGCCACCGGCTTGAAGATCAGGTTCGCCAGCAGAATGCCGTAGAACGTCGTCATCAGCGCCACCGCCAGATGGCGGCCGATGACGACCAGATCGCCGCTGGCGACGACGTCCATCAAGTTGATGAGGCCCACCAACGTCCCGATCATCCCGAACGCCGGTGCATAGTTGGCCATCACGCGAAAGAGCTGCGCCTCGGCCGCCTCCTTGGCCTTCATGCGCGAGATGCGCCACTGCAGCAGGTCGAGGATGTCCTCCTCCGGGATGCGGTCGATGACGAGCTGCACCCCGGTGCGCAGAAACGGGTTGGAGATGCGCGGCAGCGCCTTTTCCACGAGCACCGGATCGTCGCGCATCCACAGGCGCGACACGTCCACCAGCTCCTCGATGTCGCGCTCGGTGTAGAGCCGCTCGTTGCGCATCACGGTGCCGATGAGCTTGAACACCCGCAGCACCTCGCCCATCGGGTAGCTCAGAAACGTCGCGGCCATCGTCCCCACCAGCACGATGCCGATGCTGGGCAGGTCGATGAACAGCCACGGATCGTCCGCGGCGAAAAAGATGAGGACACCCAGCAGCACGACGCTGGCGATCATGCCGATCAGGGTCGAGGGATTCATCGACGGCACTCCAAACGAGAGGCGGGGCCCGCGCCAACGCCGCGCAGTGCCGGCCACGCCGGGCGGCGCGCCCGGCCGCCCCTGGGGACCTATTGTGCCCCAGCGCCGCGGGCTGGGATAGAATCGGTCACCGGGCCACGCGAGCGCGCCCGGTTTTTGTCTGCTCGGCGCCACCATCGGGCCGCCGATCGCAACGGCACCGCCCCCGCCTCGCCCCCTGCCTGCAGCCATTGGGCCGCGCACTGCCCCAACGCGCCGCCTCCGTCCCGCGCCCCCCGTTGTGTCATCCCCGCGGGACGGCCGTCCACACAGGAGCCCAACGCATGGATATCTTCGACTACGACAACGTGCTGCTGCTGCCACGCAAGTGCCGCGTGAACAGCCGCAGCGAATGCGACACCTCGGTCGAGTTTGGCGGCCGCCGCTTCGTGCTGCCGGTGGTGCCGGCGAACATGAAGACCGTGATCGACGAGCCCATCGCCGAGTACCTGGCGGCCAACGGCTACTTCTACGTGATGCACCGCTTCGACCTCGACAGCGTCGCGTTCGCGAAACGCATGCGCGAGCGGGGGCTGTTCGTCTCGATCAGCTCTGGCGTCAAGGACGCCGACCGGGCGGTGATCGACCGCCTCGCGGCCGAAGGCGTCGGTGCCGACTACATCACGATCGACATCGCGCACGGTCACGCCGAGAGCGTGCGGCGCATGATCGCCTACATCAAGGAGCACCTGCCGCAGACCTTCGTGATCGCGGGCAACGTCGGCACGCCCGAGGCCGTGATCGACCTGGAGAACTGGGGGGCGGACGCGACCAAGGTCGGCATCGGCCCGGGCAAGGTGTGCATCACGCGGCTGAAAACGGGCTTTGGCACCGGCGGCTGGCAGCTCTCGGCGCTGAAGTGGTGCGCCCGCGTGGCCACCAAGCCCATCATCGCCGATGGCGGCATCCGCCACCACGGCGACATCGCCAAGAGCGTGCGCTTCGGCGCGGCGATGGTGATGATCGGCTCGCTGTTCGCCGGGCACGAGGAGTCGCCCGGTGCCACGGTCGAGGTCGACGGCAAGCTGTACAAAGAGTACTACGGGTCGGCCAGCGACTTCAACAAGGGCGAGTACAAGCACGTGGAGGGCAAGCGCATCCTCGAGCCGATCAAGGGCAAACTCGCCGACACGCTGCGCGAGATGCGCGAGGACTTGCAAAGCTCCATCAGCTACGCCGGCGGGCGCGTGCTGGCCGACCTGCGCAAGGTCAACTACGTCATCCTCGGCGGCGAAAACGCGGGCGAACACCTGCTGATGTGACGCCGGGGCGGACGCCGCCCCAAGCTGTCTCCTCTACGGGGTGCGGTGCACCCCGATATTCGCACACCCGATCGGCCGCCCCGCGCCGGCCGGTTTGCGCTCAGCGGGCCGCCGGCCGGCGGGCCGCGGCGAATTCGGCGCGTTGGGCGCGCGGCGCGCCCGAACGGCCCGCCCATCCCCGGTTGCCGTCGGGGCGGCGGCCGTGGCGCGGTGCCTCCGGCAGCCGCTGCGGCTCGAGGCCGGGAATCGTCAGCGCCGGAATCGGCTGGCGGCTGAACGCTTCGATCGCGCCGATGCGGCGGCGGTCGCGCGGCTCGGCCATCGTGACGGCCAGCCCGCGGCGCCCGGCGCGGCCGGTACGGCCGATGCGGTGCACGTAGTCCTCGGCCTTCATCGGCAGACCGTAGTTGAACACGTGGGTGATGGTGGGCACGTCGATGCCGCGCGCGGCGACGTCGGTGGCCACGAGGATGCGTACCTGCCCCTGGCGCAGCGCCTGCAGCCGGCGGTTGCGCAGACCCTGGCTCAGCGCGCCGTGCAGCGCGACGGCGGCAAAGCCGGCTTGCTGCAGATCCTGCGCGAGTTCGTCGCATTCGATCTGCGTGCTGGCGAAGACGATGGCCTGCTCGATGGCCTCGTCCCGCAACCAGTGATCGAGCACGCGGCGCTTGTGCGACGGGCTGTCGCACCAATATAGGCGCTGCTCGATGTGGGTGTGGCGGTCCTGCGCGGTCTCCAGCGCCACGCGCTGCGGATCGCGCATGATGCGCGCGGCCAGCGCCTGGATGCGCGGCGCGAAGGTGGCGCTGAACATCAGGGTCTGGCGCCGGCTCTCGGTCAGGCGGTGGATCTCGGCCAGGTCCTCGGCAAAGCCGAGGTCGAGCATGCGGTCCGCCTCGTCGAGGACGACGTGCTGCACGGCGTCCAGGCGCAGGTGCCCGCCGCGGTGCAGGTCGAGCAGGCGCCCCGGCGTGGCGATCACCACGGCGGCGCCCGCAAGGCGCTGCAGCTGCACCGGATACGGCATGCCGCCGACGACCGTCGCCACGCGCAGGCCGCGGGTGTGCCGCAGCAGGTCGATGGCGTCGCCGGCCACCTGCTGCGCCAGCTCGCGGGTGGGGCACAGCACCAGCGCCAGCGGTGCCGCCGGTTCGAAGCGGCCTCGGGCGGGGGCACGACCGCGACGCGCGCCGTCGCGGGGCGCCTCGGCCACCGGCTGGCGGCTCAGTGCGTCGAGCACGGGCAACAGGTAAGCGGCGGTCTTGCCGCTGCCGGTCTGGCTGGAGACCATCAGGTCGGCGCCACCAGCGTCGCGGGTCAGCGCGGGCGGGATGGCCGCCGCCTGGACGGGCGTGGGCTGCACGTAGCCGAGGTCGGCGATGGCGCGCAGCAGGGGTTCAGCGAGGTCGAGCGCGGCAAAGCCGCCGTCGCGGCCGGTGGCCGTGGAGGAAATCGGGTTCATCGGTCTATCCGTTGGGTTGTCATCACATCGACCCCCAACGAATCCCACCTTGAACGGAAGCGACGAGCAGCAGATGCAACAAAAAAGCGGTGGCAGTCATTGCCACCGCGCTTCGCATTATGACACAAACGCCGCGTCAGCGCGTCAGCAGCAGCTCCACCACGCGGAACAGCAGCGCCGCGAGCAGCGCCGTCGCGGGCACCGTGACGATCCACGCCGCCACGATACGCAACACGACCGAGCGCTTGACGATCTCCTGCTTGTACGCTTTCTTGAAGGCCTTGCGCTCCTTCTTGCTGAACCAGCCCGGCGCGAGTTCGCCGCGGCGCTCCATCTCCTTGGCGCGGCGCTTCATCTCGGCCAGCATGCGTTTTTTCTCCTCCACCGGGGCGGCCTCGAAGCGCACCAGATAGGCCTCGACCGCCTCGCGGTCCTCGCCCTGGTGGGCAGCCCGCACCACGGCCTCCATCTTCGCGTAGTTGACCTTGAGCAGCTCGCGCAGAAAGCCGACGCCGAACACCGCGCCGATCGAGACGTGTGTGGTCGACACCGGCATGCCGAGCTGCGACGCCAGGATGACCGTCACGGTGGCCGCCATCGCGATGGCATAGGCGCGCATGCGGTCGAGTTCGGTGATTTCCTTGCCGACCGTCATGATCAGCTTGCCGCCGTAGAGGGCCAGGCCCACCGACAACCCGAGCGCCCCGAGGATCAGGATCCACAGCGGGGTGGCGGCCTTGGCCACCACGGCACCGTGCAGCACGGCCTCGTAGATCGCCGCCAGCGGACCGATCGCGTTGGCGACGTCGTTGGCACCGTGCGCAAAACTCAGCAGCGCGGCGGCGAACACCAGCGGCCAGGTGAACAGTTCGTTGACCGCGGCCTTCGTGCCCGGCAGCGTCGCGGCGTGACGCGCGATCGGACCGCGCACGACCCAGAAGGTCAGCACCGCCACCCCGAAGCCCGCCAGCAGGGCCTGCCAGAAGCCGACCTTCACCACGTTGTTGAGCCCCTTGAGCAGCATGTACGTGGCGAACGCCCACGCCATCGCGGCGATCAGCAGCGGCACGCGACGGCCCGCCGCGGCCGCCATGTCGGCCTGGTAGGTGATGGTGCGCTTGGTGATGTATAGCACCGCCGCCGCGACCGCCCCGCCGAAGAGCGGCGACACGATCCAGCTCGCGACGATGGCGCCGATGGTACCCCAGTTGATGACGGCCCAGCCGCCGGCCGCGATGCCCGCACCGGCGACGGCGCCGATGATCGAGTGCGTGGTCGACACGGGCGCGCCGAGCACCGTCGCCACGTTCAGCCACAGCGCCCCGGCCAGCAGCGCCGCCAGCATCAGCCAGGTGAAGCGCTCGGGCTCGGCGAAGTCACGCATCTCGATGATGCCGCCCTTGATGGTGCCGACCACGTCCGCGCCGGCGACGATGGCCCCCAGCGCCTCGAAGATTGCGGCCAGGACGATTGCGCCGCCGAGGCTGATGGCGCCGGAGCCGACGGGCGGGCCCATGTTGTTGGCGACGTCGTTGGCACCGATGTTCATCGCCATGTACGCGCCGACGGCGGCGGCGATGACGAGGAACCACAGCGCTTGGGTCGACAGCCCGGGCAGCGCCTTCACAGAAAGCGCGGCGTACAGCCCGGCGATCAGGAGCGCGGCGACGGCGGCCGCAAGGCGCAGTGACTGCTCGAGCTGTTCACGTCCCGAGCGCGTGACCGGAGAGAGGATGGCGGACATGATGACGTGTCACGGAATGGTCAAAATTCCGTGAGCATACACCGGGCCGCTGGGGCGGCCATTCAGGCCGACAGGCGCAGGAAGTGCTCCCGATAATGCACGAGCTCGTCGATCGACTCGTGCACGTCGGCCAGCGCCGTGTGCCGCTGCTGCTTCTTGAAGGCGTCGTACACCTGCGGCCGCCAGCGCTTGGCCAGCTCCTTGAGGGTGCTGACGTCGAGGTTGCGGTAGTGGAAGTACGCCTCCAGCTTGGGCATATATTTGACGAGGAAGCGCCGGTCCTGCCCGACGCTGTTGCCGCACATCGGCGACGCCCCCTTCGGCACGTAGCGCGCGATGAACGCGAGCAACTGCTCCTCGGCGTCGGCTTCGGTGAGCGTGCTGGCCTTGACCTTGTCGATGAGGCCGCTGCGCCCGTGCGTGCCCTTGTTCCAGTTGTCCATCGCGTCGAGCACGGCGTCGCTCTGGTGGATGACGAGCACCGGCCCTTCGATGCGGGGGGTCAGGTGCGGGCCGGTAATGACCACCGCCACCTCCAGCAGGCGCTCGCGCTCGGGGTCCAGCCCCGACATCTCGCAGTCGATCCAGACCAGGTTCTGGTCACTCTTGGGCAGCGTCAGCGCCTCTGTGGACAGGGGTTCGGGCAGGGATGCGGCGTTCGTCATGCCCGCTATTGTCGCCGACGGCAGGACGCGCGGTGAGGGGCGACTCACCCCACACGGCCCATCCCCGAGACCTGCGCCGCGGCAGCGCCACGCGACTTTGGCTAGACTGCGGGACATGGAGCTTGCTGCCGTGCCCGCACACGTCGCGTGGACCTGGGCCTTCGTCGCCCTGCTGTTGTTGGACCTGGTGCTGCGTGTCTGGCTGTATTCGCGCCAGATGCGCCACGTCGCGCGCCACCGCGACCGGGTGCCGCCGGCGTTCGCGGGCCATGTCTCGCCCCAACAGCACGCCAAAGCCGCTGCTTACACGCTCGACAAGACGCGCCTGACGCTGCTGGAGGCGGTGTGGGGGGCGGCGCTGGTCGTGGGCTGGACGCTGCTGGGGGGCCTGGACGCGCTCAACCGCGCGCTGCTGGCGGTGATGGGGCCGGGCCTCGCGCAGCAGGTCGCGCTGGTGGGCGCGTTTTTCGCAATCGGCGCGCTGCTCGAGCTGCCATTGGCGTGGTGGCGCACCTTCCGGCTGGAGGCAGCGCACGGCTTCAACCGCATGACGCTGCGGCAGTGGCTGATCGATGGTCTCAAGGGCGCGATCGTGGGCGCGGCGCTGGGCCTGCCGCTGGCCGCGCTCGTGCTGTGGCTGTACGACACCGCCGGCGCGCTCTGGTGGCTGTGGGCGTGGGCGGCATGGATGGGCTTCAACACCGCGTTGCTGCTGCTCTACCCGCGCTGGATCGCGCCGTGGTTCAACCGTTTCGAACCGCTGACGGACGCGGACCTGCGCGCGCGGGTGGAGGCGCTGCTGGGGCGCTGTGGCCTGCGCAGCGCCGGCGTGTACGTGATGGACGGCAGCCGGCGCAGCGCGCACGCCAACGCGTATTGCACGGGCTTTGGGCCCGCCAAGCGCGTCGTGCTGTTCGACACCCTGCTGCAGCGCCTCGGGCCCGACGAGGTCGAGGCCGTGCTGGCGCACGAGCTCGGCCACGCCCACCACCGCCACGTGCTGCGGCGTCTCGTGTGGCTCGCGCTGGCCAGCGGCGTGGCGCTGGCCGTGTTGGGGTGGCTGTCGCAGCAGCTGTGGTTTTATTTCGGGTTGGGCGTCACCCCGAGCCTGGACGGGCGCAACGGGGCGCTGGCGCTGCTGGCGTTCGGCCTCGTCGCGCCGCTCGCGGGCACGGTCGTGGCGCCGCTGCTGAGCGCGCTGTCGCGGCGCGACGAATACCAGGCCGACCGCTACGCCGCGCGCCACGCCAGCGCCGGGGCGCTGGCGCAGGCGCTGCTGACGCTGGTGCGCGACAACGCCAGCACCCTGACACCGGACCCGTGGTACGTGCGCTTTTTTTACACGCACCCGCCAGCGGCGGACCGGCTGGCGAGGCTCGGCGTTTCGGCGTCGGGGGCCAGGCCATGACCGCGGACCGCGGACCGGGCGCGGCAGCCGCCGCGACGCGCGACGGGCTGGTCGTGGCCAGCTACGGCCGCCACCTGCTGGTGGAGGACAACGACGGCACCCGCATCCGCTGCCACCCCCGTGGCAAACGGCAGGAGGCCGTGGTCGGCGACCGGGTGCACTGGCGCGCCTCCGGCGACGAAGGGGTGATCGAGGCCGTGCAGCCGCGGCGCACCGTGCTGTTCCGCCAGGACGCCGTGCGCACCAAGGTCTTCGCCGCCAACGTCGACCAGGTGCTGGTGTTGCTCGCGGCGGAACCGGTCTACTCCGAACGCCAGCTCGCGCGGGCACTGATCGCCGCGCGCCACGCCGGCATCGAGCCGTTGATCGCCCTCAACAAACGCGACGTGCAACCCGCTTTCGACGAGGCGTGGGCGCGGCTTGCGCCGTACCGCGCGATGGGGGAAACCGTGCTACCGCTGCAACTCGGCGACGCCCCGGACGAGGCCCTGCTGGCCGCGCTGCAGCAGCGGTTGCACGGGCGCGTGACGCTGGTGATCGGTGCCTCCGGGGTCGGCAAGAGCACCCTGGTCAACCGGCTCGTCCCAGAGGCACAGGCACAGACCCAGCGCATCTCGCAGGCGCTGGGCACCGGCCGCCACACGACCACGCGCACCAGCTGGTACTGGCTGCGTGACGGGGCGGGCGGCGCGGTGATCGACTCGCCGGGCTTTCACGAGTTCGGACTGCACCACATCGCGCCGGAGGCGCTGGCGCACTGGATGCCGGACTTCGCGGCGTATCAGGGACAGTGCCGCTTCCACAACTGCACCCACCGGCAGGAACCCGGTTGCGCGATCCGCGCGGCGCTCGCCCCCCACGGGCCGATCGCGCCGCAGCGCTGGCAGCTCTACGTCGAGCTCTACGACGAATTGAGCGCCGCGCGCGCCCATTGAGCCCCCTTGCGCCACGGCCACCCCGGTCCGCGCACGCCCGTCAGAAGATGCGCGCCAGCAGCGCGAGCGCGAGCACCAGCAGCCACAGCACCACGCTGCGCCACACGAGGCCGACGGTGCTGGCCAGGTGCGCGAGCTGCGGTGCCGCCCCCTCGGCGCGGTCGCCCTCATCCGCCGGGGCGCGTGGCCACAGGCGCATCTGCATGGCCCCGCCCGCCACCGCCAGCAGCAACGCATCGCTCGGCTCCCACCATGCCGTGGCGTGCGCACGCCAGCGCTCCAGGGCCTCCTCGAAGTGCCCCACCACCGCAAAGCCCAGCACGGTGAGGCGCGCCGGCAGCGCATCGATCCCGCACCAGGCCCGCGCCGTCGCGCGGGCCACGGACTCGCTCACCACCGCAGGCCGCGGGGCGTCGAGTGGCCATTGCTGCGCCAGCCACGACGCCGCCCGATAAAGCACCGCCCCCGCCGGGCCGAGGCCCAGCGCTGCCAGGACGACGAACCAGCCGAGCACGCCGAGCACGTGCCGGTGGGCGCACAGAACGGCCTGCGCGATGACGCGGCGCAGCAGCTCCTCGCGCGGCCAGTCGACGGCCGGCGCGCCGCTCCACTCGGCGAACAGCGCCCGGGCGCGCGCCTCGTCGCCGGACTCGAGCGCCGCGCGTATCGCCGTGAAGTGGTGGCTGAACTGCCGAAAACCGAGCGTCGCGTACAGCACCGCGACCGTCCACGCAAACGCGAGCAGGCCGCTGACCGCCGCCAGCGCCAGGTAAACAGCCGTCACCGCGAGCACCGGCACCCCGACGGCCAGGCCCCACACCAGCCAGCCCTGACGCGGGTGGCCGGCGTCGAACTGGTGTTGCACCCACGCGGCCCAGGCGCCCATCGGCCCGTGCCACACGGCGTCGGCCCCGGGACGGCGCGCCTGGTCCAGCACCAAGGCCAACAGCACCGCGAAGAACGTCATGCGCGCATGATAGCGCCGGCGGCGACGAAGAAGCGGTACAGGTTGCGCAGCATCGCCGCGGTCGCGCCCCAGATGTAGCGCTCGACGCCGCCGTCGTCATAAGGCATCGACAGCCAGCGGCGACGCACGCCGCCGACGTCGAGCTCGTGGTGGCGGTGGTGGCGCGGATCCATCAGGAACGCGAGCGGCACCTCGAACGCATCGGCCACCTCCTGCGGGTTGGGCCGCCACGGCCCCTGCGGCCGCACCAGCGCGACCACCGGGGTGATGTGAAAGCCCGAGCCGGTCGCATACACCGGCAGCGTGCCCAGCGGCTCCACCCACGCCGGCGCGACGCCCACCTCCTCGGCTGCCTCGCGCAACGCGCAGCGCACCGGGTCACCATCGTCACAGGCGTCGAGCTTGCCGCCGGGAAAGGCCACCTGCCCCGCGTGCGTGGGCAGGTGCGCGGTGCGCTGCGTCAGCAGCACCGTCGGCCGCGCCCGCCACACCAGCGGCACCAGCACGGCGGCGGGCGTGGCCGGCCCCTCCACCCAGCGCGGCTCCGCGCGGATCTCCGGCGTCCACGGCGGCGGTGCGGCAAACCAGCCGCGCAGGGTGGCCGGGTCCAGCGCCTCCACCGGCACGGGCGGCAGGCCGTCGTCGCGCGCCACCACGGGCACCTGGCGGGGGTCGAATGCGGGCGGAGGCGCGGGGGGCGGTCGCATCGGAGAGGGATTGTGCCGCACCCGCGGCGGAGCATCCGCGGCGCGCCAACGATGCATCTTTTGCATGACAGCATGGCAAACCGGCTTTGGACAGCGCCGCCGGCTCCCCGTATGCTGCGCGCCATGTTCCACTCGGACAGCAAAAACCCATGACACAACACCCCGACACGGCACGCGCGAGCCACGCGCTGCCCTCGTACCTCGACCCGCAGCACCTCGGCCCGTGGGGCATCTTCCTGCAACAGGTGGACCGCGTAACGCCCTACCTCGGCAACCTCGCGCGCTGGGTCGAAACCCTCAAGCGCCCCAAGCGCATCCTGGTCGTGGACGTGCCGATCCAGATGGACGATGGCACCGTCGCGCACTTCGAGGGCTACCGCGTGCAGCACAACACCTCGCGCGGCCCCGGCAAGGGCGGCGTGCGCTTCCACCAGGACGTCACGCTCTCGGAGGTGATGGCGCTGGCGGCGTGGATGTCGATCAAGAACGCCGCCGTCAACGTCCCCTTCGGCGGCGCCAAAGGCGGCGTGCGCGTCGACCCGAAACGCCTCTCGGCGGGGGAACTCGAGCGCGTCACGCGCCGCTACACCAGCGAAATCGGCATCATCATCGGCCCGACCAAGGACATCCCCGCGCCCGACGTCAACACCAACGAGCGCGTGATGGCGTGGATGATGGACACCTACTCGATGAACGTCGGCGAGACCGCCACCGGCGTCGTCACCGGCAAGCCGATCAGCCTGGGCGGCTCGCTCGGCCGCCACGAGGCCACGGGCCGCGGCGTGTTCACGGTCGGCGCGGAAGCGGCACGCCGCATCGGGCTCGACCTCACCGGCGCGCGCGTGGCGGTGCAGGGCTTCGGTAACGTCGGCGGGGTGTCGGCGCGCCTGTTCGCCGAGGCGGGCGCGCGCGTCGTCGCGGTGCAGGACCACGCCGGCTGCGTGTACCGCGAGGCGGGGCTGGACATCCCCGCGCTGCTGGCGCATGCCAAGCAACACGGCACGGTCGCCGGCTTTCCGCAGGCCGAGGCCATTGCGCACGACGCCTTCTGGGACGTCCCGTGCGACATCCTGATCCCGGCGGCGCTGGAACAGCAGATCACGGCCGCCAACGCGCCGCGCATCACCGCGCGCCTGATCATCGAGGGCGCCAACGGCCCCACGACGCCCGAGGCGGACGACATCCTGCGCGACCGCGGCGTGCTCGTCGTGCCCGACGTCGTCGCCAACGCCGGCGGCGTGACCGTCAGCTATTTCGAGTGGGTGCAGGACTTCTCCAGCTTCTTCTGGAGCGAGGAGGAGATCAACCAGCGGCTGGTGGCGATCATGAAGGGCGCGCTGGAGGCCGTCTGGCAGGTGGCCGAGGACAAGGGCGTGAGCCTGCGCACGGCGACCTTCATCGTCGCCTGTGAGCGCATCCTGCGTGCGCGCGACCTGCGCGGCCTCTACCCCTGACGCGACGGCCACCGCCGGTGCGGTGGCACCGACGCCGGACTCACTGCAGCGGCTCTTTCAGCAGCGGTAAGTCCGGCAGCGGCAGGATGGGGACGCCCTCCTCGACGAGGGCCAAGGCCTCGTCGGGCGTGGCCACACCGCGGATGCTGCGCGCCGGGGCCTCGCCCTGGTGGATCGCCCGCGCCTCGGCGGCGAAGCGCTCGCCGACGTCTTCGCTGTCGCGCACCCACGCGCGCAGCGCCCGCAGCAGGCGCCCCTGCTGCTGCGGCGTCAGCGCCGGCACGGACGCCGCTGGGGTACCCCCGCCGGCCTGCTCGCTCCCTCCCTGGCGCGCCCCCGCATCTTCCGTCCGCCGCGTCTGCACGTAGGGCGCGCTCAGGCGCTTTTCCACCGCCTGATCGCCGCACACCGGGCATTCGAGCAGGCCCCGCTCGCGCTGGTCGCGGTAGTCGTCCTCGGAGGCGAACCAGCCCTCGAACACGTGGCCGTGCCGGCACCCCAGGTCGAGCACCTTCATGCCGCGCCCTCCTGCTCGCCCGCCGGGATGCCCGCATCCGCCTCGGACGCCCACGCCGCGGCGTCGCGCCAGTCGATGGGCCAGGCGCCACTGGCCACGTTTTGCCACCACAACAGCGCCGTCAGCGTCTTGCCGTCCGTCACCTCACCGCGCGGCACGGCCGCGAGCAGCTCGTCCGGAGCAACCGCCAGCACGTCGAGAAACTCGCCGTCGTCGAGTCGGCGCTCGCCCGCCTCCAAACCCCGCGCGAACCAGATCTCGATCACCTCGTCCGAATAGCCGATCGTCGGGTGCAGCACGCCCGCGCGCGCCCACTGCGCGGCGCGGTAGCCGGTCTCCTCCCACAGCTCACGCTGCGCACAGCAAAAAGCCGATTCCCGCGGATCGCGCTTGCCGGCGGGGAACTCGATCACCGCCTGCCGCACCGGGTAGCGGTACTGCCGCTCCACCACCAAGCGCCCGTCCGGCAGTGCCGGCACGATCAACACCGCGCCGGGGTGCCGGACATACTCTCGCGTCGCCCGACGGCCGTCGGGCAGCGTGACCTCGTCACAGTGCACGGACAGGAAGTAGCCGCGCCAGACGCAGGCCGACGCCTGCGTGCGCTCGCGCAGATGGGGCGCTTGCCGGTCCGGCAACAGGGGAGACGGCTCGACCACGGCCACGCTCCACACCGCCGCGTCAGCGGCGCACCAGGTAACGATAGACGAAGCCCGGAAAGGCGAAGGTCAGGAACATCGCCGCCGTGATCGCGTAGAACTCCCATCCCTGCGGGTAGCGCTGGCCGAGGTGCTGCTCCAGCCCAATCGCCACCGCCCCGACGGCGAAGTAAAGCAGCACCAGCTCCACCAACCGTCCCCACAGCGGCTTGGGCGACGCGCCGTGCCGCCACACCGCCAGCCAGCGATCGTTCAAAAACGGGACGTTCGCCCCCACCAGGGCCAGCACGATGACCAGCCCGACAGCCAGATCCAGACTCATGCGCCGATGGTACCCGGTCTCACAAGACCGAGCGCACGGCCTGGACACACAGCGTCAGCAAGCCCCCGGGCAGAATGCCCAGCAGCAGCACGGCCGCGCCGTTGAGCGAGAGCACCGCGCGCACCGCGACGGGGGCCTCGATGGGCGCGGTCTGCGTCGGCGCGTCGAAGTACATCACCTTGACCACACGCAGATAGTAGAACGCCCCGACCAGCGACGCCAGCACCGCGAACACCGCCAACCCCACGTACACACCGCCGCCGGCGGCGAGCAGCGCCTGCAGCACGACGAGCTTGGCATAGAACCCCACCAGCGGCGGCACCCCCGCGAGCGAGAACATGCACGCCGCCATCACCCCCGCGTACAGCGGGCTGCGCTGGTTGAGCCCCGCCAGATCCGCGATTTCCTCGGACTCGAAGCCGTCCCGCGTCAGCAGCAAGATGACGCCAAAGGTCGCCAGCGTCGTCAGCACGTAGGTGACGACGTAAAACATCGCCGCACCCCACGCGTCGCCCATGCCCGCGCGGTCGCCGCCCACGACGCCGCCGACCAGCGCGAGCAGCATGAAGCCCATTTGCGCGATGGTCGAAAATGCCAGCATCCGCTTGAGGTTGGTCTGCGCAACCGCAGCCAGGTTGCCCACCAGCAGCGACGCCACCGCCAGCACCGCGAGCATCTGCTGCCATTCGACCGCCACCGCCACCAGCCCCTCGGCCAGCAGACGCACGACGATCGCAAAGGCGGCGAGCTTCGGCGCCCCGCCGATCATCAGCGTGATCGCGGTCGGCGCGCCGTGGTAGATGTCCGGCACCCACATGTGGAACGGCACGACGCCGAGCTTGAAAGCCAGGCCCGCGACGACGAACACCACGCCGAGCGTCAGCACCATCGGCTGCTGCACGCCCGCGGCGACCACTTCCGCCACCCCCGACAGCAGCAGCGTGCCGGTCGCGCCATACACCAGCGACAGTCCGTAGAGCAAAAAGCCGCTGGCCAGCGCGCCGAGGACGAAATACTTCATCGCCGCCTCGGTCGAACGCGCGTCGTCGCGACGCAGCGCCACCAGCGCATAGCTCGACAGCGTCAGCAACTCCAGCCCCAGGTAGATCACGAGCAGGTGCTGCCCCGAGATCATCACGAACATGCCCAGCAGCGCGAACATCGACAGCGTGAACAGCTCGCCGCCGCGCAGCATCTGCCGTGGCCCGGCATAGGGGCGCGCATACAGCAGCGTGACCATCAGCGCGACGGTGGCGAAGCACTTGAGCCACGCACCCATCGGGTCGCTGACGATCATGCCGCCAAAGCCCACCAGGGTCTGGCCGCTGAGCGCGAGGTAACCCTCGAGCGCGGCGACGACGGCCAGCGTGAGCTGCGTCAGGCGGAAGGTCGCGTCGCGCCGGGGCGAATCGACGAAGAGGTCGTACAGGGCGATCACGCACGCCATCGCGAGCAGCAACAGCTCGGGGGTGGCGGCGGCCCAGCTGATGGCATCGATCATGGGGAGTCGGCTTTCCATCGAGAGGGTTGCAACGCGTCAGGCCAGCTTGGAGACGGCGACGTGCTTGAGCAGCTGCTGCACCGCCGGGTCCATCACATCGGTGAACGGCTTCGGATGAATGCCGAAGTACAGCACCATGACCGCCAGCAGCGTGAGCATCAGGAATTCGCGGGCGTTGATGTCCTGCAGCGCCTTGACGTGCTCGTGCACCGGCGCGCCGAGGTAGACCCGCTTGAACATCCACAGCGAATAGGCCGCACCGAGGATCAGCGAAGTGGCCGCGAGCAGCCCGATCCAGAAATTCGCCTTGACAGCCGCAAGGATCACCATCCACTCACCGACGAAACCGGCCGTCCCCGGCAGGCCCGCGTTGGCCATCACGAACAGCAGCGCGAACGCCCCGAACGCCGGCATCGTCTGCAGCACACCGCCGTAGTCGCGGATTTCGCGCGAGTGCACGCGGTCGTACAGCACACCGATGCACAGGAACATCGCGGCCGAGACGAAGCCGTGCGCGATCATCTGCACGATCGCGCCGGACACCCCGAGGTCGTTGAAGACGAAGAAGCCCAGCGTGACGAAGCCCATGTGGGCGACCGACGAGTAGGCGACGAGCTTCTTCATGTCCTGCTGCACCATCGCCACCAGCCCGACGTAGATCACGGCGACGAGCGACAGCGCGATCATCAGGTCCGCCCACTCGTGCGCGGCGTCCGGCGTGATCGGCAGCGAAAAGCGCAGGAAGCCATACGCGCCGAGCTTGAGCATGATCGCCGCCAGCACGGCCGAGCCACCAGTGGGCGCCTCGACGTGCACGTCCGGGAGCCAGGTGTGCACCGGCCACATCGGCACCTTGACCGCGAACGCCGCCAGGAACGCGAAGAACAGCGCGGTTTGGGCCGGGCCGCTCAGCGGGAGCTGGTACCACGTCGCCAGGTCGAAGCTGCCGCCCGAGACGTTGTAGAGGTAGATCAGCGCCACCAGCATCAGCAGCGAGCCCAGCAGCGTGTAGAGGAAAAACTTGAACGCCGCGTAGATCTTGTTCGGCCCGCCCCAGATGCCGATGATGATGTACATCGGGATCAGCGTCGCTTCGAAGAAGATGTAGAACAACATCGCATCGAGCGATGCGAACACGCCGATCATCAGGCCCGAGAGGATCAGGAACGCCCCCATGTACTGGTTGACCCGCTCGGTGATCACCTCCCAGCCGGCGATCACGACGACGACCGTGATGAACGCGGTGAGCAGCACCAGCCACAGCGAGATGCCGTCGACGCCGAGGTGGTAGTGGACGTTGAAGCGCTCGATCCACGGGGCCTTCTCGACGAACTGCATCGCCGCCGAGCCGACCTCGAACCCGGTGTAGAGCGGCACCGTCACCGCCAGACCCAGCAGCGCGCCGATCAGCGCCAGCCAGCGCACCACGCCGGCGTGTTCATCGCGCCCCAGCGCCAGCAGCACGACGCCAAAAAAGATCGGCGTCCAAATCGCAAGGCTCAGCAAACCCATGCTTTCGTTCTCCTTATTTCGCGAGCCACACGAAGTAGGTCATGAAGGCCAGGACGCCCAAAATCATCACGAAGGCGTAGTGGTAGAGGTAGCCGGTCTGCACGCGGCGCACCACGGCGGCCACCGCGCCGACGACCTTCCAGCTCAGGTTGACGATACCGGTCTCGATCACGCCACGGTCGCCGCCCTTCCACAGCCCCACGCCGATGGCGCGCGCCGCGGCGGCGATGATGTGCTCGTTGATCCAGTCCATGTAGTACTTGTTTTCGAGCACGACGACGATGGGCCGCAGCGCCGCCGCGATGCGCGCCGGCAGCTCGGGGCGCACCATGTACAGGTACCAGGCCGACAGCGCCCCGGCGAGCGCCAGGTAGAACGGCGGCGTGCTGAACGCGTGCAGCGCCATCGCCAGCGGCCCGTGGAAGATCTCGGCGAACTTCGCCATCGCCGGGTGCTTGTCGGCGTGCACCTCGATCGACGCGGCAAGGAAGTCGCCGAACAGCATCGGCTGGATCGTCAGGTAACCGATCACCACCGACGGGATGGCCAGCAGCAGCAGCGGCACCGTCACCACCCACGGCGATTCGTGCGGCTTGCCGTCGCCGTGCTCGTCATCGTGGCCGTGATGCCCGTGGTGGGCGTCCGGGTTCTGGTCGTAGCGCTCCGCGCCGTGGAAAACGAGGAAGTACACGCGGAACGAATAGAACGCCGTCACGAAGACGCCCGCGAGCACCGCAAAGTACGCAAAGCCCGACGCCGGTAGGTTGCTGAAATGCACCGCCTCGATGATCGCGTCCTTGGAGTAGAAGCCCGAGAAGAGCGGCGTGCCGATCAGCGCGAGCGTGCCCAGCAGGAACGTGATCCACGTGATCGGCATGTACTTGCGCACGCCGCCCATCCAGCGGATGTCCTGGTTGTGGTGCATGCCGATGATGACCGACCCCGCCGCCAGGAACAGCAGCGCCTTGAAGAACGCGTGCGTCATCAGGTGGAACACCGCCACCGAGTACGCCGACGCACCGAGCGCCACCGTCATGTACCCGAGCTGCGACAGCGTCGAGTACGCGACGACGCGCTTGATGTCGTTCTGGATGATGCCGAGGAACCCCATGAACAGCGCCGTGATCGCGCCGATCACGAGGATGAAGTTCAGCGCCGCATCCGACAGCTCGTAGATCGGCGACATGCGCGCGACCATGAAGATGCCGGCCGTCACCATCGTCGCGGCATGGATCAGCGCCGAGATCGGGGTCGGGCCTTCCATCGAATCCGGCAGCCAGACGTGCAGCGGGAACTGCGCGCTCTTGCCCATCGCGCCGATGAAGAGGCAGATGCCAATGACCGTCACGAGCATCGCCTCTTGCCCGAAGACATACCACGGGAATTCGATGGCGGCGAGCTCGGGGGCCTTGTCGAAGATCTCGTTGTAGTTGAGCGTGCCGGTATACGCGGCCAGCAGCCCGATGCCGAGGATGAAACCGAAGTCCCCCACCCGGTTGACGAGGAAGGCCTTCATGTTGGCGAAAATCGCCGTCGGCTTGTGGAACCAGAAGCCGATCAGCAGGTACGACACCAGCCCCACCGCTTCCCAGCCGAAGAAGAGCTGCAGCAGGTTGTTGCTCATGACGAGCATGAGCATCGAGAACGTGAACAGCGAGATGTAGGCGAAGAAGCGGTTGTAGCCCGGGTCGTCCTCCATGTAGCCGATGGTGTAGATGTGCACCATCAGCGACACGAAGGTCACCACGCACATCATCATCGCGGTGAGCCCGTCGACCAGAAAACCGATCTCCATCTTCAGCCCACCGATGACCATCCACTCGTAGATCGTCTGGTCGAAGTAGGCACCGTCGAGCGCGACGCGCTTGAGCGTGATCGCCGACAGGATGAAGGACACCAGCACGCCGAGGATGGTCAGGCTGTGCGACCAGCGCCGGCCGATCCAGTTGCCGCCCAGCTTCGTGCCGAGGATGCCGGCGGCGGCCGCGCCCACGAGCGGGGCCAGCGGCACGGCCAACAACATGCTTGCGGAGAGTGTCGTCATGGTGTGGGTCGAGTGGTTGTCGGGTGGCCCATCAGCCCTTGAGGGTGTCGAGCGACTCGACGTCGATCGACGACTTGTTGCGGAACAGCAGCACCAGGATCGCCAGACCGATGGCCGACTCCGCCGCGGCGACGGTCAGGATGAAGAACACGAACACCTGTCCGTGCAGATCACCGAGGTAGTGCGCGAAGGCCACAAAGTTGATGTTGACGGCCAGCAGCATCAGCTCGATGGCCATCAGCAGCACGATCAGGTTCTTGCGGTTGAGAAAGATCCCCACCACCGACAGCGCGAACAGGATCGCGCCGACCGACAGGAAATGCCCCACCCCGAGGGTACCGAGGGTATTCATGCCTGCTCCTCCTTCGCCGCCTCGGGCGCCGCCGCCACCTTCGCCGCCGGCACGCTCACCACCCGCAGGCGGTCCGCCGCGCGGGCGCGAACCTGCAGGCCCGGATCGATGGTCTTGGTGTCCTTGCGGCCGCGCAGCGTCAGCGCGATCGCCGCGATCATCGCCACCAGCAGAATGACCGCCGCCACCTGGATCGGGTACAGGTAGTCGCTGTAGAGCAGCCGCCCCAATTCATACGTGTTGCGGTGGTCCGCGGCGTGCATCGCCCGGCCGGTGACGGCGGCATCGGCGGTCGCGGTCGGGAAGCCCGTCCACAGCACCGCGATCAGTTCGGCGCTCACCAGCGCCCCGAGCAGCAGCGCCAGCGGCAGGTGCTTCCAGAACCCGGCGCGCATCGCGTCGACGTTGATGTCGAGCATCATCACGACGAACAGGAACAGCACCATCACCGCACCGAGATACACCAGCACCAGCGCGATGCCGAGAAACTCGGCCTTCAGCAGCAACCACAGCGCCGCCGCCTGCGAAAACGCCAGCATCAGGTACAGCACGGCGTGCACGGGGTTGCGCGCCGTGATGACGCGAAACCCGGCGAACAGCAGTACCGCCGAAAAAAAGTAAAAGAAACCGGTGACGAATTCCATGATGGTTCCGTGCGCGACTGGCGCTCAGCGGTATTTCGCGTCGGCCGCCTTCGCCGCCGCGATCTCCTTTTCGTAGCGATCCCCGACGGCGAGCAGCATCTCCTTCGTGAAATAGAGATCGCCGCGTTTTTCGCCGTGGTATTCGAAGATGTGCGTCTCGACGATCGCGTCGACCGGGCAGGCCTCCTCGCAGAAACCGCAAAAGATGCACTTGGTCAGGTCGATGTCGTAGCGCGTCGTGCGGCGCGTGCCGTCTTCGCGCTCGGCCGACTCAATGGTGATCGCCATCGCGGGGCACACCGCCTCGCACAGCTTGCAGGCGATGCAGCGCTCCTCCCCGTTCGGGTAGCGGCGCTGCGCGTGCAAGCCGCGAAAGCGTGGCGACAGCGGGGTTTTTTCCTCCGGGTACTGTATCGTGACCTTGCGCCGCAGCGCATAGCGTCCGGTCAGGGCCATGCCCTTGAACAGTTCGACGAGGAGGAAACTCTTGAAGAAATCTTTCAGCGAGAACGGCGCAACGGCGGTGGCAGACATGACGCCCTCCTTCACTTCCACGGGTTCCACGACGTCTGCATCACGGCGCCCACCAGCAGCAGCCAGATCAGCGTCACCGGGATGAAGATCTTCCAGCCCAGACGCATGATCTGGTCGTAGCGGAAGCGCGGGAACGTGGCGCGAATCCAGATGAACATCGACACGACGATCGCGGTCTTCAGGCCCAGCCAGACCCAGCCCGGGATCGCGTTGAAGAGCGCGCTGTCAATGGGCGGCAACCAGCCGCCGAGGAACATTAGCACCGCGAGGATCGACACGAGCCACATGCTGGCATACTCGGCCAGGAAGAAGATCGCGAAGCCCATGCCCGAGTACTCGACCATGTGACCGGCGACGATCTCGGCCTCGCCCTCGACGACGTCGAACGGGTGGCGGTTGGTCTCCGCGACGGCCGAGATCAGGTACACCATGAAAATCGGCAGCAGCGGCAGCCAGTTCCACGACAGGAAGTTCAGCCCCATCTCGGCACCGACGCCGCGCGACTGCGACGCGACGATCTCGGCCAGCTCCAGGCTGCCCGCCGTCATCACGACCACGAGGAAACAAAAGCCGATCGCGATCTCGTAGCTCACCATTTGGGCGGATGCCCGCAGCGCCCCGAGGAAGGCGTACTTCGAGTTCGAGGCCCAGCCGGCGATGATGACGCCGTACACCTCGATCGACGTGATCGCGAGGATCACCAGCAACCCGGCGTTGACGTTGGCGAGCACCACGTCCGGCCCGAACGGCACGGCCACCCACGCGGCCAGCGCCGGCATGATGGCCATGATGGGGCCGAGGCGGAACAGCCCGCCGTTGGCCGCCGTCGGGCGGATCAGCTCCTTGGTCAGAAGCTTGAGCGCATCGGCGATCGGCTGCAGCAGGCCGAACGGCCCCACCCGGTTGGGGCCCAGGCGCACCTGCATGAAGCCGAGCAGCCGCCGCTCCCACCACGTCAGGTACGCCACCAGCAGCATCAGCGGCGCCAGCAGCACGACGATCTTGAGCAGGATCCAGATCACCGGCCAGCCGGCCTGGGTCCACCACGCCGCCGTGCTCAGGTTCAGGCCCCCTTGATAGATGGCGTCGATCATGCGCACACTCCTTCAGCGGCAGCCGCGGCACGAACGGCGCGCCCGGCACGACCGTCGGCGGTCGCCTGCAACGCGGGCACACGCCGCACCAGGGCGTCGAGCCGGTAGATGGCCGCCACGCACGGCTCGCCCGGCGCGGGCGTGAGGTCGACCCCCCCGCTGGCCCGGTTGTCGAGCCGCTCCGCGGACACGAACGCCCCGTGGGCGACACCGGGCAGTGCCTGCGCCAGCACCTCCTGCGACGTGGTCTGCTCGAACCCCGACAGGCCCAGCAGGTTGCCCAGCACGCGCAACACCTTCCAGCCCGGACGCGTCTCGCCCAGCGGCTTGACGACGGCCTGGAAGCTCTGCAGCCGGCCCTCGGCGTTGACGAACGAGCCGGACGTCTCGGTGAACGGCGCAATCGGCAGCAGCACGTCGCTGATCTCGAGGTTGGTTTTGAAGGGGCTCAGCGTCACGACCATTTCCGCCCCGGCCAGCGCGGCACCGCCCACCGCCGTGTCCTCCCCGGGCTCGACGCCCAGCAGCAGCACGGCCTTGAGCGCGCCGCCCAGCATCGCCGCGGCGTCCAGCCCCCCGGCCCCCGGCAGCGCGCCGACCAGCTGCGCCCCGACCGTGTTGGCCGCCTCCGTGAGGTAGCCCCAGCGGGCGCCGGTCTGCTGCGCGATCCACTGCGCCAGCGCCAGCAGCGTCGCGGCGCGCGCGTGGTGCGCCGCGGCGTTGCCCAGCAGAACGGCCTTGCGCTCACCACCGAGCAGCGACTGCGCGATCGCGCGCGCCGCGTCATCCGCGGCGAGGCCTTCGACCCCCGCCGGCGGCGTCACGCCGCGCGCCTCGGCGACCGCGACGGCCACGCGCGCCAGCGCCGCCGCCCAGTCGGCCGCCGGCGCGGTCAGCACGCGGTGCAGCGGCATCGCCCAGTCCGGCGCCGCCGCCACCAGCGCGTTGACCTGCGCGCCTTTGCGCGCCGCCTGGCGGATGCGCTGGGCGAACAGCGGGTGGTCCTTGCGCAGGTTCGAGCCGATCACGAACGCCCGATCCAGCGTCGACAGCTCGGCGATCGGCAGGCCCAGCCAGCGCGCCCGACCGGCCGGCGCGGCGTTGTCGAACGCCGCCGCGCGCAACCGGTAATCGATGTTGGCGCTGCCCAGGCCCGCCATCAGCGCCTTGGCCAGCGCCAGCTCCTCCACCGTCGCGTGCGGGCTCGCCAGCAGCCCGATGGCCCCGGCACCGTGCTGCTCGCGCACGCCCTTGAGGCCGTTGGCGACGTACTCCAGCGCCGCCTGCCAGTCGACGGTACGCCACTCGCCGCCCTGCTTGATCATCGGCTGCGTCAGCCGGTCAGGGCTGTTGAGCGCCTCGTAGCTGAAGCGGTCCCGGTCCGCAATCCAGCACTCGTTGACGGCTTCGTTTTCCAGCGGCACGACGCGCAGCACGCGGTCGCCCTTGACCTGCACGATCAGGTTGGCGCCGGTGGAATCGTGCGGGCTGATGCTCTTGCGGCGCGACAGCTCCCACGTCCGCGCGGCGTAGCGGAACGGCTTGCTGGTCAGCGCCCCCACCGGGCAGAGGTCGATCATGTTGCCCGACAGCTCGGAATCGACCGTCTGGCCGACGAAGGTTTCGATTTCGGAGTGTTCGCCACGGTGGCTCATGCCGAGTTCCATGACGCCGGCGATTTCCTGCCCGAAGCGCACGCAACGGGTGCAGTGGATGCAGCGGCTCATCTCCTCCATCGAGATGAGCGGCCCGACGTTCTTGTGGAAAACGACGCGCTTTTCTTCTTCGTAGCGGGATTTCGTGCCGCCGTAACCGACGGCGAGGTCCTGCAGCTGGCATTCACCGCCCTGGTCACAGATCGGGCAGTCCAGCGGGTGGTTGATCAGCAGGAACTCCATCACGGCCTTCTGCGCCTTGATGGCCTTCTCGCTCTTGGTGCGCACGACCATGCCCATCGTGACGGGCGTGGCGCACGCCGGCATCGGCTTGGGTGCCTTCTCCACGTCGACCAGGCACATGCGGCAGTTGGCCGCGATGGAGAGCTTCTTGTGGTAGCAGAAGTGGGGGATGTATACGCCCGCCTTCTCGGCCGCATGCATGACCATGCTGCCCGGCGGAACCTCCACCTTCTTGCCGTCGAGTTCGATTTCCACCATGGTGGGCTTTCCCTCAGACATACGCCGGGACCATGCAGGTCTTGTGTTCGACGTGGTATTCGAATTCGTGGCGGAAGTGCTTGATCATCCCGCGCACCGGCATCGCGGCCGCGTCGCCCAGCGCGCAGATGGTGCGGCCCATGATGTTTTCCGCCACGTTGTCGAGCAGCTCCAGGTCCGCGGGCTTGCCGAGGCCGCGCTCGATGCGGTCGACCACACGCCACAGCCAGCCGGTACCCTCGCGGCACGGCGTGCACTGCCCGCACGACTCGTGCATGTAGAAGTAGCTCAGCCGCTGCAACGACTTGACCATGCAGCGCGTCTCGTCCATCACGATGACGGCACCGGAGCCCAGCATCGACCCCGCCTTGGCGATGCTGTCGTAGTCCATGGTCAGGTCCATCATGATCTCGGCCGGCAGTACCGGCGCCGACGAACCGCCGGGGATCACGGCCTTGAGCCGGCGCCCGCCGCGCACGCCGCCGGCGAGCTCCAGCAGCTTCGCGAACGGCGTGCCCATCGGGATCTCGTAGTTGCCCGGGCGCTCGACGTCACCGCTGACCGAAAAGATCTTGGTGCCGCCGTTGTTGGGCTTGCCCACCTCCAGGTAGGCCTGCCCGCCGTGGCGGATGATCCACGGCACCGCGGCAAAGGTCTCGGTGTTGTTGATCGTCGTGGGCTTGCCGTACAGGCCGAAGCTCGCCGGGAACGGCGGCTTGAAGCGCGGCTGGCCCTTCTTGCCTTCCAGCGACTCCAGCAGCGCAGTTTCTTCGCCGCAAATATAGGCGCCGAAGCCGTGGTGCGCGTGCAGCTGGAAGCTGAAGCCGCTGCCGACGATGTTGTCGCCCAGATACCCTGCGGCGCGCGCCTCCTCGAGGGCCTCCTGAAAGCGCTCGTAGACCTGGAAGATCTCGCCGTGGATGTAGTTGTAGCCGACCGAGATCCCCATCGCGTAGGCCGCGATCGCCATCCCCTCGATGACGATGTGCGGGTTGTACATCAGGATGTCGCGGTCCTTGCAGGTGCCGGGCTCACCCTCGTCCGAGTTGCACACCAGGTACTTCTGCCCCGGGAACTGGCGCGGCATGAAGCTCCACTTCAGCCCGGTCGGGAAGCCCGCACCGCCGCGGCCACGCAACGCGCTGGTCTTGACCTCGGCGATGACCTGGTCGGGGGTCATGCCCTCGCCGCCGTCCTGGCCCAGGATCTTGCGCAGCGCCTGGTAGCCGCCGCGCGCCTCGTAGTCCTTCAGGCGCCAGTTGGTGCCGTCGAGCCCCGCGTAGATCTGCGGCGCGATGTGCCGGCCATGGAAGCAGGTTTGCACCCCGGTGGCCTGGAATTGCTGCAACAGCTGTTCGACCTTCATGCCTGCCCCTCCGCCGCCGTGGTACGCAGGCCGTCGATCAGCTGATCGAGCCGCTCCGTCGTCATGAAACTGCACATGTGGCGATCGTTGACCAGCATCACCGGCGCGTCCGCGCACGCCCCCAGACACTCGCACGGCTGCAGCGTGAACATCCCGTCGGCCGTCGTCTCGCCCGGCTGAATGCCGAGTTTGTCGGCCAGGTACTGCAGCGCCTTGGCGCCGTCGCGCAACTGACACGGCAGGTTGGTGCAGACGTTGAGCTTGAAGCGCCCGACCGGCTGCTGGTTGTACATGTTGTAGAAGGTCGTGACCTCGTGCACGGCGATCGGGGGCATGCCGAGGTAGTCGGCCACAGCCCGCTCCGCCGCCGGGCTCACCCAGCCCTGCTCCTGCTGGATGATCGCCAGACACGCCATGACGGCCGACTGGCGCTGGTCCGCCGGGTATTTGGCCACCTCACGCGCAAAGCGCGCCAGCGTCGATTCGGAGAGCACCATCGGCTCGACGGTGCGCGGTTGCTCGGTGCTCATCGGTCGATCTCTCCAAACACGATGTCCAGCGTGCCGATGATGGCCACCGCGTCGGCCAGCATGTGACCGCGCGCCATCTCGTCCAGGCAGGACAGGTGCGCAAACCCCGGCGCGCGGATCTTGAGGCGATACGGCTTGTTGGCGCCGTCGCTGATCAGGTAGATCCCAAACTCCCCTTTGGGGTGCTCCACCGCGGCGTACGCCTCGCCCTCGGGTACGTGGAAGCCCTCGGTGAAGAGCTTGAAGTGGTGGATCAGCGACTCCATGTCGGCCTTCATGGCCTCGCGCTTCGGCGGCGCGACCTTGGTGTTGTCGGTGATCACTGGGCCCGGGTTGGCGCGCAGCCAGTCCACGCACTGCTTGATGATGCGGTTGGACTGGCGCATCTCTTCCATGCGCACCAGGTAGCGGTCGTAGGTGTCGCCGTTCGTCCCGACGGGGATGTCGAAATCCAGCCGGTCGTACACCTCGTAGGGTTGCTTCTTGCGCAGGTCCCACGGGATGCCGGAGCCGCGCAGCATCGGGCCGGTCATGCCCATGGCCAGTGCCTTCTCGGGCGGCACGACGCCGATGCCCACCGTGCGCTGCTTCCAGATGCGGTTGTCGGTCAGCAGCGTGTGGTATTCGTCCAAGTATTTCGGGAAGCGCTGCGTGAAGTCGTCGATGAAGTCGAGCAGCGAGCCCTGCCGGTTACGGTTGAGCTCCTCGAGCTGGCGGGCGTTGCGGATCTTGCTGACCTTGTACTGCGGCATCGTGTCCGGCAGATCGCGGTACACGCCGCCCGGGCGGAAATACGCCGCGTGCATGCGCGCGCCGGACACCGCCTCGTACATGTCGAACAGGTCCTCGCGCTCGCGAAAGCAATACAGCAGAATGGTGGAGCTGCCGCAGTCATTGCCGTGCGAGCCGAGCCACATCAGGTGGTTGAGCAGCCGCGTGATCTCCGAGAACATCACGCGGATGTACTGCGCGCGGATCGGCACCTCGATGCCGAGGAGCTTTTCGATCGCCAGGCAGTACGCGTGTTCGTTGCACATCATCGAGACGTAGTCCAGCCGGTCCATGTACGGCAGCGACTGGATGAACGTCTTGTGCTCGGCGAGCTTTTCGGTGGCGCGGTGCAGCAGCCCGATGTGCGGGTCGGCGCGCTGCACGACCTCGCCGTCGAGCTCCAGCACCAGGCGCAGCACGCCGTGCGCGGCCGGGTGCTGCGGACCGAAGTTCAGGGTGTAGTTCTTGATCTCAGCCATGACGTGAACACCCGCTCAGTGCAGGCCGCCGTAGTGGTCTTCGCGGATGATGCGCGGCGTGATCTCGCGCGGCTCGATGGTGACCGGTTCGTAGATGACGCGCCGGCGCTCGGGGTCGTAGCGCATCTCGACGTGCCCCGACAGCGGGAAATCCTTGCGGAACGGGTGCCCGATGAAGCCGTAGTCGGTGAGGATGCGGCGCAGGTCCGCGTGCCCCTCGAACACGATGCCGAACAGGTCGAACGCCTCGCGCTCGTACCAGTTGGCCGACGGCCACACCGACGTCACCGAATCGATGACCGGAAAATCGTCGTCCGGACAAAAGGTGCGCACGCGCACGCGCTGGTTCAGACTGACCGACAGCAGGTGCGACACCACTGCGAAGCGCGGGCCGTCCCAGCCGCCGTTGCGGTAGGTCGAGTAGTCCACCCCGCACAGGTCGATCAGCTGCTCGAAGCGGCAGCCCGGCGCGTCGCGCAGCGTCTGCATCGCGCCGAGGTACTGTGCCGCGGGCACGACCACCGTGACTTCGCCACGTTCGAGCACCACGCCGCTGGCGCGCTCGCCCAGCGCCGCGGCCACCGCGTCGCGCACCGCCTCGGGCGCGGGACGCACCGCCTGTGTTGCGAGCGCCGCCCAATCGGCGCCCTGCGTCGTCGAGGTCATCGGGACGTCTCCTGGCAAACCGCGGGCGCCGTCACACCCGCGCGATGGTTTCGGTGCGGCGGATCTTGTGCTGCAGCTGGATGATGCCGTACAGCAGCGCCTCGGCCGTCGGTGGACAGCCCGGCACATAGACGTCGACCGGCACGATGCGGTCGCACCCGCGCACGACCGAGTAGCTGTAGTGGTAGTAGCCGCCGCCGTTGGCGCACGAGCCCATCGACAGCACCCAGCGCGGCTCGGCCATCTGGTCGTACACCTTGCGCAGCGCCGGCGCCATCTTGTTGCATAGCGTGCCGGCGACGATCATCAGGTCCGACTGCCGGGGACTGGCGCGAAACACCTCCGCACCGAAGCGCGCGAGGTCGTAGCGCGCCGTCGCGGCGTGCATCATCTCCACCGCGCAGCAGGCAAGACCGAACGTCATCGGCCACAGCGAGCCGGTCTTGGCCCAGTTCACCACCGCGTCGTAGCTGGTGGTGAAAAAACCTTCCTTGAACACGCCTTCGATCATCGGTGGCTCCCGCTCATGTCCGCGCTGCGTAGCGCCCGTTCACTCCCAGTCGAGCGCGCCCTTTTTCCACTCGTAGGCAAACCCGACCACCAGGATCGCCAGGAACATCACGCCCGCCCAGAAGCCCGTCGCGCCGATGTCCGCGAAGGCGACGGCCCACGGGATCAAAAAGGCGATTTCCAGGTCGAACAGAATGAACAGGATGGCCACGAGGTAGTAGCGCACATCGAACTTCATGCGCGCATCTTCAAACGCCTCGAAGCCGCATTCGTAGGGGGAGTTCTTCTCCGGATCCGGACGATTCGGCCCAAGCAGATAGCCAAATACCTGGGGGAGTACACCGACCGCAAAGCCCACCAAAATAAACAGGAGTACGGGCAGATACTGCTCAGGGCTCACACGCGTCTCCGGGTTGCGGCGCCCTGGGGGCGCTGGGTCGTGTCATTGATTGGTGCCGACGGCGAGACTCGAACTCGCACAGCTTTCGCCACTACCCCCTCAAGATAGCGTGTCTACCAATTCCACCACGTCGGCAAGGGACTGTCGCTGGGCGCTGGATCTGGCTTCACCTCACCGGCAACATTCATCCGCAGCGATGGGGTGCATTGTACCCGGAATTGGACCCGTTTCCGGGCCCGGTGCACCCGAATGGATCACTGACCCGGAATCTGCGACGCACTGTCGGCGGCCGGTGCCGCACCGGGCGCGGGCGTGACGGGCACGGCTGGCACCGATTCGAGCACGCTGCCCGACGACGCCTGCGGGCGCTGATACCCCAGGAACGCCAGCGCCAGCGTCGAGGCGAGGAACACCGTCGCCAGCACCGCGGTGCTGCGCGACAGGAAGTTCGCGCCGCCGGCGGCACCGAAGAGGCTCGCGGAGGCACCGCCGCCAAACGCGGCACCTGCGTCCGCCCCTTTTCCGTGCTGCAGCAGAATCAGGCCGATCATGACCAAGGCGGACAGCACCTGCACGATGATCAACAGGGTCAACAGTACGTTCATACCAACTCCTCGAAACGACAAATGGGGGTCTCCGCGCGCGTCAGGACGCCGCGGCGATGATGCGTAAAAAGTCGTCGGCCTTCAGCGACGCCCCGCCGATGAGGCCACCGTCGATGTCCGGCTGCGCGAGCAGCGCCGCCGCGTTGCCCGCGTTCATGCTACCGCCGTAGAGGATGCGCACGCGCCGCTCGTTGGGCGTGGCCGCGCGCAGCTGGGCGCGCAGCACGGCGTGCACCGCCTGCGCCTGTTCCGGCGTGGCGGTGCGGCCGGTGCCGATGGCCCACACCGGCTCGTAGGCGACGACGATCTCCGACACGCAGTGTCCGACGGCGTGAATCACCGCGGCGAGCTGGCGCTTGACGACCTGCTCGGTGTCGCCCTGCTCGCGCTGGGCCTCGCTCTCGCCGACGCAGACGATCGGGGTGATGCCGCACGCCAGCGCCCGCTGGGCCTTGCGCGCCACCACCTCGTCCGTCTCGCCGTGGTACTGGCGGCGCTCCGAATGGCCAACGATGACGAAGCGGCAACCGAAATCGCGCAGCATCGCGGCGCTGACCTCGCCGGTGTAAGCGCCCGCCTCGTGCGCCGAGACGTCCTGCGCGCCCCACGCGATCGGCGTGCCGGCGCACAGGCCCTGCACCTGCGCCAGGTACGGCGCGGGCACGCACACCGCGACGTCGGCGGCCGGTTCCGCCGCCAACCCCGCGCGGACCGCGGTCAGCAGCGCCTCGTTGGCGGCGAGGTTGCCGTTCATCTTCCAGTTGCCGGCAATCAGCTTGCGCATCGTTCGGGTGTCTCCGCTACAGGGATTCAGGCCGCCGTGCCCGTCCAGTCGAGCACGATCTTGCCGATGTGTTGGTTGGACTCCATGAGGGCGTGTGCACGGGCCGCCTCGGCCGCGGGGAACACCCGGTAAACGACCGGGCGGATCGCCCCGCGCTCGATCAGCGGCCACACGTGCCGGTGCAGCTCGCGCGCGATCGCGGCCTTGAACGCCACTGGACGGGGACGCAGCGTCGAGCCGGTGATGGTCAGGCGCCGGCGCAGCACGAGGCCGGCGTCGAACCCGGCCTGCACCCCGCCCTGCACCGCGATGATCACGAGGCGCCCGTCCTCCGCCAGGCACTGCACCTCGCGCGCCACGTAGGGCCCGGCCACCATGTCGAGGATCACGTCCACGCCGCGCCCGGCGGTCAGGCGCGCGACCTCGGCGACGAAGTCCTGCTCGCGGTACCGGATCGCGTACTCCGCCCCGAGCCGCACGCACGCGTCCGCCTTGTCGGCGGAACCGACGGTGACGAACACGCGCGCGCCCATCGCGCGCGCCATCTGGATCGCGGTGACGCCGATGCCGCTCGCGCCGCCCTGCACGAGCAGCGTCTCGCCGGCCTGCAGCCGGCCGCGGTCGAAGACGTTGCTCCAGACGGTGAAAAACGTCTCCGGGATACCCGCGGCCTCGACGTCGCTCCAGCCGTGCGGCACCGGCAACACCTGCCCGACCGGGGCCACGCAGTACTCCGCATAGCCCCCGCCGGCCACCAGCGCGCACACGCGCTGCCCGATGCGCAGGCCCGCGGCCTCCATCGCCTCGACGTCACCGCTGTCGATGACACCGGCGACCTCCAGTCCCGGCAGGTCGGTCACCCCGGGCGGCGGCGCGTACTGGCCGCGGCGCTGCAGCACGTCGGGCCGGTTGACGCCCGACGCACTGACACGGATGCGCACCTCGCCCTCACCGGGCTCGGGCCGCGGACGCTGCACCAGCCGCAGCACGTCCGGCGCGCCGTAGGCGCTGATTTCGATCGCGCGCATCAACGGAGCCACGGAGCACCTCCTGCCGGTCTCGCCAGCTCACTGTTGCGACTGGCCGCCGGCGCCGCCGCGGTCGTCCAGCAGCGCCTTCATCGACAGCTTGATGCGGCCCTTGTCGTCGGTCTCGAGCACCTTGACCTTGACGATCTGCCCTTCCTTGAGGAAGTCCGACACCTTCTCGACGCGCTGGTGCGCGATCTGGCTGATGTGCAGCAGGCCGTCCTTGCCCGGCAGGATGTTGACGAGCGCGCCGAAGTCCAGGATCTTGGTCACCGGGCCTTCGTAGATCTGCCCGACCTCGACCTCGGCGGTGATCTCCTCGATGCGGCGCCGCGCCTCGGCCGCGCGGTCGGGGTCGGTGGAGGCGATCGTGATCGTGCCGTCCTCGGCGATGTCGATCGTCGTGCCGGTCTCCTCGGTCAGCGCGCGGATGGTGGCGCCGCCCTTGCCGATGACGTCGCGGATCTTCTCCGGGTTGATCTTCATCGTGTACAGGCGCGGCGCGTAGACGGAGATGTCCTCGCGCGCGCCGGCGATGGCGGCCTGCATCTTCTCGAGGATGTGTAGCCGCGCCTCCTTGGCCTGCGCCAGCGCGACCTGCATGATCTCCTTCGTGATGCCCTGGATTTTGATGTCCATTTGCAGCGCGGTCACGCCCTGCGTCGTGCCGGCAACCTTGAAGTCCATGTCGCCGAGGTGGTCCTCGTCACCGAGGATGTCGGTCAGCACCGCGAACTTGTTGCCTTCCTTGATCAGGCCCATCGCGATGCCGGCGACGTGCGCCTTCATCGGCACGCCCGCGTCCATCAACGCCAGGCACCCGCCGCAGACGGTGGCCATCGACGAAGAGCCGTTCGATTCGGTGACCTCCGAGACGACGCGGATCGTGTAGGGGAACTCGTCCTTGCTCGGCAGGCACGCGATCAGCGCGCGCTTGGCCAGCCGCCCGTGGCCGATTTCGCGCCGCTTCGGTGCCCCGACCCGCCCCGTCTCGCCGGTGGCGAACGGCGGCATGTTGTAGTGCAGCATGAAGCGGTCCTGGTACTCGCCAGAGAGCGCGTCGATGATCTGCGCGTCGCGTTCGGTGCCCAGCGTGGCGATGACCAGCGCCTGCGTCTCGCCGCGCGTGAACAGCGCCGAGCCGTGCGTGCGCGGCAGCACGCCGGTGCGGATCTCGATCGGCCGCACGGTGCGCGTGTCGCGCCCGTCGATGCGCGGCTCGCCGTTGAGGATCTGCTGGCGCACGATGCGCGATTCGATCTCGAACAGCAAACCGTCGACCTTGACCTCGTCGAACGCGACGCCGCGCTCGGCCAGCCCCGCCTTGACCGCGGCATACGCCTCACGGCAGGCCTGCGTGCGCGCCTGCTTGTTGCGGATCTGGTAGGCCGCGCGCAGGGGCCCCTCGCCCAGCTCCGTCACCTGCGCGATCAGCGCCTCGTCACGCGGCGGCGGCTGCCAGTTCCACGCGGGCTTGCCGGCGACGCGCACCAGATCGTGGATCGCCTCGATCGCGATCTTGCCCTGCTCGTGGCCGAACACCACCGCGCCCAGCATCACTTCCTCCGGGAGCTGGTCGGCCTCGGATTCGACCATCAGCACCGCGGACTCGGTGCCGGCGACGACGAGGTCCAGGCGCGAATTGGCCTTCTCGGTCGGGCCCGGGTTGAGCACGTATTCGCCGTTGACATAGCCGACACGGGCCGCCCCGATCGGGCCGTTGAACGGAATGCCGCTGATCGCCAGCGCGGCGCTGGAGGCGATCATCGCCGGGATGTCGGCGTCCACGTCAGGGTTGAGCGACAGCGTGTGGACGACGATCTGCACCTCGTTGAAAAACCCGTCCGGGAACAGCGGGCGGATCGGCCGGTCGATCAGGCGGCTCGTCAGCGTCTCGTACTCGCTGGGGCGGCCTTCGCGCTTGAAGAAGCTGCCCGGGATCTTGCCCGCGGCGTAAGCCTTCTCGACGTAGTCGACGGTCAACGGGAAGAAATCCTGCCCGGGCTTGGCCTCGGGACGCGCCACGACGGTGGCCAGCACGACGGTGCCGTCCATGTCGAGCAGCACGGCGCCGGTGGCCTGGCGCGCGATTTCGCCGGTTTCCATCGTGACGGTGTGACGACCCCACTGGAAGGTCTTGGTGTGCTTGTTGAACAGGCTCATGGATGGGTCTCCTCAAGAGAGTGGCCACCAGCACAGAACACGATGCCATTCCAGCGCCACCCCCGGGACGGCGGTGGAATGACACAGCTTCGCTCTGGGCCGGCTCGGCCGGTGATGACGCCCGTGCGCGCGGCGCGGGCGACGGTAAAACGCGATGATGCAACAAAAAACGCCCGGGGCCGACACGCGGCCCGGGGCGCTTTCGGTGGACGACGGGCAATCACCCGGTGGCGTCGGCGGCTGCCGCGTCGATCACTTGCGCAGACCGAGCTTCTGGATCAGCGCGACGTAACGGTCGGTATCCTTGGACTTCAGGTAGTCCAGCAGCTTGCGGCGGCGGCTGACGAGCTTGAGCAGACCGCGACGGCCGTGGTGGTCCTTCGCGTGGGTCTTGAAGTGCGGCGTCAGCTCGTTGATGCGCGCGGTCAGCAGCGCGACCTGAACTTCGGGGCTGCCGGTGTCGTTGGCACCGCGGGCGTGTTCCGCGATGACCTTGGCTTTGGTTTCGGACGTGATCATGAATCAACCTCGGTTGGACAAGCGACCGTCCGCAGGTGGGCGCCGGCCGGTTGCCTGGTCACCCGGCAACCGGGACCTTCCGCGCTGCGCCGCAGACGGCGTGAACCCGCCCCGTCAAAGCAGGGCAGCCAAGCATTATAGCCGAGTGGTCGCAGCTACCGTCAGGGCCGCACCATGCGGCAGGTGTGCGGCTGCTCGGCGGCGGCCGCGTCCAGGCGCTGCAGCACCCGGAAGCCAAAGCCCGATCCCTCCACGTCGAACGGCACGCCCGGGGCGCCCTGGCGCTCCATCACCGCCACCATCAGCGGCTGCTGCGCCTGGTGATCGTCGGCGCGCATGCGCAGCCGCTGCCCGGCCAGTGTCACGTCCGCCTGTTCGAGTGCGCGCGCAATGGCCACCGCCGACGGCCCCGCGGCCCCGCCCGGGGCGGCGCGGGCGGCGCGGGCGGCGCGCTCGATCGCCTGCGCCAGCGCCTCGATCATCAGCTGCATGCGCATGTGCACATAATCGTCGGCCGGATTCGGGAAACGTTGGCGGAACGCCTCGTAGAAGCGCCGCGACTCGGCATCCGGCGCGTTCGGGAACCAGTCCGCCACCGCGATGACTCGGCCGACGCCGGCCTCGCCGATCGCCGCCGGCGCGCCCAGCGCGTTGCCGTAGAAGGTGTAGAACTTGCCGTCGAAGCCGCCCTCGCGCGCCGCGCGCACCAGCAGCGTCAGGTCGTTGCCCCAGTTGCCCGTGATGACGGCCTGCGCGCCGCTGGCCTTGATCTTGGTGACGTAGGGCAGGAAGTCCTTGATGCGCGCCATCGGATGCAGCTCCTCGCCGACGATGCGCACGTCCGGCCGCTGCAGCGCGAGCTGGCGCCGCGCCTCGCGCAGCACGGCCTGGCCGAAGCTGTAGTCCTGCCCGATCAGGTAGACGCTGCGCACGCTCGGATCGGCCTTGAGCACCCCCATCAGCGCCGCCATGCGCATGTCGGCGTGCGCGTCGAAGCGGAAGTGCCAGAAGCTGCAGCGCTCGTTGGTCAGGACCGGATCGACGGCCGAGTAGTTGAGGAACAACACCTGCCGCTGCGGCTCGCGCTCGTTGTGGCGGTTGATCGCCTCGATCAGCGCCGCCGCCACGGCCGACGAGTTGCCCTGGGCGACCAGCGTGATGCCGTCGTCGAGCGCGGACTGCAGCGCCGACAGCGCCTCCTGCGGCTGCCCCTTGCTGTCGTAGCGCACGATCTGCAGCGGCCGCCGCACCCCGGGCGCGACCTCGATGCCGCCACGGGCGTTGACCCGCTCGGCCGCCCAGACGAGGTTGCGAAACACGGCTTCGCCCGCGTTGCCCATCGGGCCGGAGAGTCCCTCGATCAGCGCGAGCCGGATGGCCGCCTCGCCCCGGGCCGCGCCCGGCTGTGCCGCCAGCCCGCCGGCCCAGCCCGCCAGCAGCAGCGCGCCGCCGCCCACCAACCAGCGCCGCCGTCCCCATCGTGTATCCCGCGTCATGCGTGTGCGTCCTTTCGTGTGTCGTGATCCTGCCGATGCGCCCGCACCGCCGACCGCAAGCCATTGGCGGCGTCGGGTGCGGGGCGCGATTCTAGCCGATTTGTAATTCATAATTACGGATGGGTGACGCAAGGACCGCAGCGACCCGTCACCACGCCCGTCGCATCGCCGCGGAGGGCCACACCTTCAGCCCTCGGTCATCCGCTCAACGCCCGGCAGCCGACGCCGTCGCTCGCGCCCCGTCCAGGGCCACCGCCTCCAGCGGCCAGCGCGGCAACACGTCGAACGCCCCCGGCGCGTCCGCGGCGGACCCCGCCCCGACCTGCCAGCGCATCGCCGCCGCGAGCGCGATCATCGCGCCGTTGTCGGTGCACAGCGCCACCTCCGGGTAGTGCACCCGCCAGCCGTCGCGCTGCGCCGCCTGCGCGAGGCGCTCGCGCAGGCGCCGGTTGGCACCGACCCCACCGGCCACGACCAGCCGCGTCAGGCCTGTGGCGCGCAGGGCCGCGAGCGCCTTGTGCACCAGCACGTCGACGATCGCGGCCTCGGTCGCGGCGGCGAGGTCGGCCTTGCGTGCCTCCAGCGCCGGGCCCAGCTTGCGCGCCTGCGTTAGCACCGCCGTCTTCAGGCCCGCAAACGAGAAATCGAGATCCCCGCTGTGGAGCAGCGGGCGCGGCAGCGCGAACGCGGCCGGGTCCCCCTGCTGCGCGAGGCGCGACAGCGCCGGCCCCCCGGGATAGCCCAGCCCCAGCACCTTCGCGGACTTATCGAAGGCCTCGCCCGCGGCGTCGTCGATGGTCTCGCCCAGCAGCGTATAGCGCCCCACCCCGTCCACCCGCATCAGCTGCGTGTGGCCGCCAGAGACGAGCAGCGCGACGAACGGGAACGCCGGCGGATCGGCGCTGAGGAACGGCGACAGCAAATGCCCTTCCAGGTGATGCACGCCGACCACCGGCACCCCCAGCGCCAGCGCCATTGCGTGCGCGACACCCGCCCCCACCAGCAGCGCGCCGGCGAGTCCGGGGCCGCGTGTGTACGCCACCGCGTCGATGGCGTGCAGCGACACCCCCGCCTGCGCCAGCGCGGCCTCGGTTAGCGGCAGCACACGGCGGATGTGGTCGCGGCTGGCCAGCTCCGGCACGACGCCGCCGTAGTCGCGGTGCATGGCCACCTGGCTGTGCAGGGCAGCCCCGAGCAGCCGCGGCACGCCCGACGCCGACGCCTCCACCACCGCGACGCCGGTCTCGTCGCACGACGATTCGATCCCCAAGATGCGCATCCGCACAGTGTACGGCTTGGCCGGCGCAGCCCCCTGGTGGTATGCTGTGTTCACGACGTCGCCACGGCGTCGCAAACCCCATGAACGACACCGCCGTTCCCCACCCCGACGCCGCGCCCGCGCTGCGCTGGCTGGTCGCGATCGGCGCCTCGGCCGGGGGGCTGGACCCGCTGCGGGCGCTGCTGGGGGCGGCGCGGCCACGCAACGACACCGCAATCGTGGTGGCCCAGCACCTGAGTGGCCCGGACGGCGACGTGCTGGTGCAGCTGCTGCAGCGCAGCACCGCGTGGACGGTGCGCGCGATCGCCGACGGCGACGCCCTCACCCCCGGCACGGTGCACGTGTGCCCCCCGGGCCTCGACGTGGACCTGGAAGACACGCGGCTGCGGCTGCGGCGTGCCGAGTCGTTGCCGCGCCCCTCCATCGACCGCCTGTTCGCGGCGATCGCCCGCACGCACGGGGCGCACGCCATCGGCATCGTGCTGTCGGGCACGGGCAACGACGGCCTCGCCGGTGCGCGCGACATTCACGGTGCGGGTGGCGCGGTCTGGTTGCAGGATCCGGCCACGTGCGCATTCCCCTCGATGCCGCGGGCGCTGCTCGACGCGGGCCTGGCGGACATGGTCGGCACGCCGGCCGCGCTGGGACGCCGGCTGCAAACGCTGCCGGGGACGGACGCCCCCGGCGCGCCACGGTCGCGCCGGGCACAGGCGCGTGCGCGCCAACTGGCGCTCGACCGCATCGCGCAGCGCGTGGGCCAGGCGGCCGGGCTCGATCTGACCCGCTATCAGGGCGCGACGCTGCGGCGCCAGTTCGAGCGCGTGATGCGCGACGAGGGCATCCCGGACTGGGCGACGCTGTCGCAGCGGCTCGACGCCGACCCGGAACTGCTGCGGCGCATGGCGGCGGCGGTGTCGGTCGGCGTCACCCAGTGGCTGCGCGATCCGGCGGCGTTCCTGTCGCTGCGCGCCGCGCTGCGCGAGCGGCTCGCGCGCGCCGGGCCCCAGGACACCCCCGTGCGCGTGTGGTCGTGCGCCTGCGCCACCGGGCAGGAAACCTACAGCCTGGCGATGCTGCTCGACGACCTGCTGCGCGAGCTGGGGCTGCGACGCGAGTTTCTGGTGATCGGCACCGACGTGCAGCCGGCCTACCTGGCCACGGCGCGCGAGGCGCTGTATCCGCTCGACGAACTGCAGCACCTGCCCGCGGAATGGCGCCAGCGCTACCTCGAGTCCGACGGAACCCACGGCCGCGTCGTGCCGGAGCTGCGCCGGCGCTGCCTGTTCGTGCGCCACGACGTCACGCAGGACCTGCCGTTCGCCCGCATCGACGTGGTCGCGTGCCGCAACCTGCTGATCTACCTGAAGCCGACCACGAAAGCCGCAGTGCTGGGGCGGCTACACCATGCGTTGCTCGACGACGGGCTGTTGCTGCTGGGTGCGGCCGAAGGCGGGGCACGCGGCGTGCACGAGCTGTTCGAACCCGTGGCGGGCAGCCCTTACCTGTTCCGTCGCCGTCCCGGCGCGTCACCGCGCATCGACTGGACCGCGCCGATCCATGCCCCGGCTCCTGGCGCAGCGCCGGCATCGGCGCGGGCCCACCGGCAGGCCGCCGACACGCTGGAGACGTCGGCGCGCGAGCGGCTGCTGGACCTGCTGATCGAGCGCTACGCACCGGCGACCGTGCTCGCGGACGCGCAGGGCCACCCGCTGCACCTCGTGGGGTCGGTGCAGGATCTGTTGCGCTGGCCGCGCGGCCCTTCGGTGCGCCTGACGGTCACCGAGCTGGTGCCCGCGGAATGGCAGCGCGACGTGTCGCTCGCGCTGCAGCAGGTGCTGCGGGGCGCCTCCGACCGCTTCGAGCTGCCGCTGCCCGCGCTGCCGCCCGGCCACACGCCCTATGCGCTGCAGACGCAGCGCGTCACGGTGCAGGAGCGGCACTTCGTCGCGCTGAGCTTCATCGCGCCGGCGCGGCCGGTCGCCGCCGGTGCAGCCGCGGCGGACGGTGGGCTGGAGCCCGCGCGGCAGGACGTGCTGATCAACGTGCTGGAGCAGGCGCAGCGCGAGCTGCAGGAGGTCAACGACCGGCTCCAGGCCGCCCACGAGCAGCTCGAGGTCGCCAACGAGGAGCTCGAAGCCTCCAACGAGGAACTGCAGGCGTCCAACGAGGAGTTGCGCAGCCTCAACGAGCAGCTCGACCAGTCGCTGCGCGAGCAGCGCCGGCTCAACGAGTTGCTCGACGCCGTGCTGCGCCACTCGCAGCAGGCGCTGCTGGTGCTCGACGCCCAGGGGCGCGTGCTGCGCTACAACGCCCGCGCGGCGCAGTGGCTGGGGGTGACGGACGCCGACATCGGACAGGCGTGGTCGTTCGGGCGTGGCCCCGTCGCGTGGCCGCAGCCGGACCGACTGCTGCGCCGGCTGCTGGCACCGGACCTCACCCCGACACAAGAGGAGGTGCTGGTCGGTGAGCGCCACTACCTGCTGCAGATGGCGCCGTGGCACACGCGCGACGCGCGCGCCGGCGTGCTGCTGGCGGTGAGTGACCTGACGGAGGTGCGCCGCGTCGAGGCGCAGCGGCTGGCGCTGCAGGCCCGCCTGAGCGCGCTGACCAACGCGCTGCAGGAGGCCGTGCTGATGGCCACGCCGGGGCTGCAGCAGCTGCAGCATGTCTCACCGCGGCTCGCGGAGTGGCTGGGCACGAGCACGGAGACCCTGCTGCGCGAGCCGGCCCGGCTGCGCGCGGCGATCGCGCCGGAGGACCGCGACCGTGTCCTCGCGCGCTGGGAGGCGGCGGACGACACCGAGTGGCAGCAGCGCTACCACCTGATCGGACCGGACGGCCAGCGGCGCCTGGTGCTGGAGCGCGCCGCGCGCGCCGACGCCGAAAAGGGCGAAACCCCGCCGATCGCCGCCTCGCTGCTCGACATCACCGAGGCAGCATTGGTCGAGCAGCGCGAACGCGCGACCCAGGCACGCATGCGCGCGCTGTGGCACAACCCCAACGTCGGGATGGCGATGTGCGACGTGGCCGGCCGGCTGCTGGAAGTCAACGACGCGTTGGCGCGGCTGCTCAACACGTCGGTCGACGCGCTGGTGGGGCAGTCGCTGCACGCGCTCGCGGACGTGGAGGAGCGCCTGCCGGCGCTGAACCAGTGGCAGGCCGTCGTCGGCGGCGCCGGCAGCGTGGCGCTGGAGATGCGGCTGCGCGCCGTCGGCGGGGACCCGCACTGGGTGCGGCGGCACCTCACGCTCGCGCGCGACCCGGAACGCGGCGACGACTTCGTCGTCGTCATTTTGGAAAACCTCGACGAGGTCAAGGCGCGCGAACAGACCATCTACCGCCAGGCCAATTTCGATCCCCTGACCGGCCTGCCCAACCGCAACCTGCTGCGCGACCGGCTGCTGCAGGCGCTGCGGCGCGAGGCGCGCGAGGGCGGCTACGTCTTCGTGCTGTTCCTGGACCTGGACGGCTTCAAGGAGGTCAACGACCTGTACGGCCACGACAGCGGCGACGCGCTGCTGATCGAAGCGGCACAGCGGCTGCGCGGCTGCCTGCGGCCGGCCGACACCGTGGCGCGCTTTGGCGGCGACGAATTCGTCGTGCTGATCGACGGGGCCAACGGCCCGATGGCGGCCGAGCGCGTCGGCCACGCGATCCTGGAGGCGCTGCGCCGCCCGTTCGACGTGCCGGACAACCAGGTGACGCTGACCGCCAGCGTCGGCATCGCCACCTTCCCGACCGACAGCGACAATGCGGACGAGCTGCTGCGGCTGGCCGACACCGCGATGTATGCCGCCAAGGCGCAGGGCAAGGACCGGCTGCGGTTTTTCTCGCCGCACATGGACAGCGCCACGCGCCGGCAGTCCGGCATCAAGCTGGGCATCGAGCGCGCACTGGTCAACGACGAGTTCGAGCTGTACTTTCAACCCGTGATCGCGCTGCCGCTCGGGCAGCCCATCGGCGCCGAGGCACTGCTGCGCTGGCGCCACCCCGAACGCGGGCTGGTCCCCCCGGGCGAGTTCATCCCGGTGGCCGAGACGACCGGACAGATCCGGCGCCTGGGGGCGTGGGCGCTGCGCGAGGTGGCTCGGCTGGCCCCGCAGGCCGCGCAGCGCTGGGGCACGGACTTTCGCCTCGCGGTCAACCTGTCGGTGGCGCAGTTCGGCGGGCCGGAGATCGAGGCGTGGCGGCGCGAGCACGAGGCGGTGCTGCCGCACCTCGTGATGGAGGTGACCGAGTCGCTGCTGATGCAGGACAACGTCAACCACTGGCGCTGGCTGATGCGGCTGCGCGAAGCGGGCGCGCAAATCGCGCTGGACGACTTCGGCACCGGCTACTCGAGCCTCGCGTACCTGCAGCGGCTGACGATCGACTACCTCAAACTCGACAAGTCGTTCACCGAACACGTGGGCCACGGCGGCCCGTCGGAGCGCATCGTGCAGGCGGTGTTCGACATCGCGGGCGCGGTGGGCGCGCACGTCATCGTCGAAGGACTCGAGCGCGAGGAGCAGTGGCGGTTCTTCCAGCCGATGGCGCCGCTGCACGTGCAGGGCTACTACTGCGCGCGACCCATGCCGTGGGACGCGCTGGTGGACTTCATGGCCGATGCGGCGAGGCCGGCGGCGGCGTCCTGACCCCCGCTCTGACTCCCCGGAAATGCCTGTGTTGCCCCGGGGGCCCGCCCCCGCCCTTTTCCCGCCGGGCAGGGCCCCGGAAAAACGAAACAGGGCCCGGAAAAACGCAACCCCGCCGGGTGGCGGGGTTGCGAAGAAGCGTTGGCGGAGCGGACGGGGCTCGAACCCGCGACCCCCGGCGTGACAGGCCGGTATTCTGACCAACTGAACTACCGCTCCAATTGTGGCGACCCTACGGGGATTCGAACCCCGGTACTCACCGTGAAAGGGTGATGTCCTAGGCCTCTAGACGATAGGGTCGTCGAAAACTAACCGTTGGCGGAGCGGACGGGGCTCGAACCCGCGACCCCCGGCGTGACAGGCCGGTATTCTGACCAACTGAACTACCGCTCCAATTGTGGCGACCCTACGGGGATTCGAACCCCGGTACTCACCGTGAAAGGGTGATGTCCTAGGCCTCTAGACGATAGGGTCTGAATTCGTGGTGGAGGTAAGCGGGATCGAACCGCTGACCTCTTGCATGCCATGCAAGCGCTCTCCCAGCTGAGCTATACCCCCACGGCTTGTGATTTCCGGCGATGCGGTTGTCGCTTTCGATTACCGCCGTCGTCGTGCATCAGCAAGACCTGCATTATAGCCATATTTTGGCCGCCCTTTTCGGCCGGGGCGGCGGATTTTCTTCCCGCCCCCCTCACGCCGCGGCCAGCCGCGCCAGCACGTCCTCGCGCCGGTGCAGCGCCAGCACCGCGTCCACCGACGGCGTCTGCGGCGTGCCCATCACGAGCACGCGCACGGGCATCGCCAGCTGCGGCATCTTCAGCCCGTGTTCGGCCAGCGTCGCCTTGATCGCGGCACCGATTGCGGCCGGGGTCCATTCGGTGTCGGCCAGCCGTGCCGCGAGTGCGCGCAGCGCCGGGCGGACCGCGTCGGTGACGTGCTGGGCCAAATCCTCGGGGCGCGGTGTGGGCGTGGCGTAGTACGGCTGCGCCCAGTCCGCCAGCGCCACCGTGGTGTCGCAGCGGTCCTTGAACAGCGCGCAGAGGGCGGGCAGTCGCTCGTCGGCCGTGAGGCCCCGGCGCGCGAGCTGCTGCGCCACCAGCGGCGCCAGCCGCTCGTCGGGCGTCATCTTGATGTGCTGCGCGTTGACCCAGCGCAGCTTGGCCTCGTCGAACTGCGCCGCGCTGCGCCCCAGGTGCTCGAGGTCGAACCACTGCAGGAACTGCTCGCGCGTGAAGATCTCGTCGTCACCGTGGCTCCAGCCCAGGCGCGCCAGGTAGTTGATCATCGCCTCCGGCAAGAAGCCGGCGTCGCGGTACCACGTGACGGGCTTGGCGCCGTGGCGCTTGCTCATCTTCTCGCCTTGCTCGTTGAGCACGGTGGGCAGGTGGGCGTACACCGGGGGCTCGTGGCCCAGCGCGCGAAAGATATTGATCTGGCGCGGGGTGTTGTTGACGTGGTCGTCGCCGCGGATGACGTGCGTGATGCGCATGTCGATATCGTCCACCACGACGCAGAAGTTGTAGGTCGGCGTGCCGATCTCGCCCACCGGGGCCTGCCGCGCGATGACGAGGTCGTCGAGTTCGTCGTTGCGGATTTCGACGCGGCCCTTGACCTTGTCGTCCCACACGACGCTGCCGCTGGTCGGGTTTTTGAAGCGGATCACGGGCAGCACCCCATCCGGTACCGGCGGCAGCGTCTTGCCGGGCTCCGGCCGCCACGTGCCGTCGTAGCGCGGCTTGAGCTTGGCCGCCATCTGCCGCTCGCGCAGCGCGTCCAGCTCCGCCGGCGTCATGTAGCAGTGGTACGCCAGCCCCGCCGCGAGCATCTCGGCGATGACCTGGCGGTAACGGTCCATGCGCTGCATCTGGTAGTACGGCCCCTCGTCGGGCGTGAGCCCCAGCCAGTCCATCGCCTCCAGGATCACGTCAACCGCCTCCTGGGTCGAGCGCTCCTGGTCGGTGTCCTCGATGCGCAGAATGAAGTCGCCGCCGTTGGCGCGGGCGAAGGCCCATGGGTAGAGCGCGGAGCGGATGTTGCCGAGGTGGATGAACCCCGTCGGCGACGGGGCGAAGCGGGTGCGGATGCGAGCGGTCATGATGATCCGATGCAGTGGAAGACGCGGCGTCGGTCAGCGTGCGCAGGCGTCGAGCCCGCGCGCCAGATCGGCCACGATGTCGTCGATGTGTTCCAGGCCGACCGAGACGCGGATCAGGCCCTGCGTGATGCCGGCGGCCTGTCGCTGCGCCTCGCTCAGGCGCCCGTGCGAGGTGCTGGCCGGGTGCGAGCACAGCGTCTTCGTGTCCCCCAGGTTGGTGGAGAGCGACAGCGTCTGCAACGCGTCCAGCACGGCAAACGCACGCGCGCGCGCCTGCTCGGCCCCGTCGGCGCGCACCTCGAAGGCGACGATGGCGCCGCCACAGCCCGACTGCTGACGCATCGCCAGCGCGTGCTGGGGGTGCTCCGGCAGACCAGGATAGTACACCCGCGCCACCGCCGGATGCGCCTGCAACCACTGCGCCAGGCGCAGCGCGGTGGCGCTTTGCGCCTGCAGGCGCAGGTGCAAGGTTTCCAGCCCCTTGAGCACGACCCAGGCGTTGAACGGTGCCAGTGTCATGCCAGCGCTGCGCAACACGGGCAGAAACGCCTCCTGCACCAGCGCGTGGCTGGCGCACAGGGCACCGGCCATCACCCGGCCCTGCCCGTCCAGGTATTTGGTGCCGGAGTGCACGACGATGTCGGCCCCGAGCGCCGCCGGGCGCTGCAGCGCGGGCGTGGCGAAGCAGTTGTCCACCGCCAGCAGCGCACCCGCGCGGTGGGCGATGTCGGCCAGCGCCGCGATGTCGCAGACTTCGGTCAGCGGGTTGGTGGGTGTTTCGGCCAGCAGCAGCCGTGTCTCAGGCCGCACCGCCGCACGCCACGCGTCCAGGTCGGTCTGCGGCACGAAGGTGCTGGCCACGCCGAACTTGGCCAGGTCCGATCCGATCAGCTTGATCGTCGCGCCGAACATCGACTGCGAGCACACGACGTGGTCGCCGGCCTTGAGCAACCCCATGCACAGCATCAGGATCGCCGCCATGCCGGACGCGGTGCCGATCGCCGCCTCGGTGCCCTCGAGCGCGGCGAGCCGCTGCTCGAAACTCGCCGTCGTCGGGTTGCCATAGCGGGCGTAGGTGTAGCCCTCCTCGTCCCCGGCGAAGCGCGCCGCCGCGGCCTCGGCGCTCGGCTGCACGAAACCGCTGGTCAGAAACAGGGCCTCGCTGTTCTCGCCATACGGCGTGCGGGGCACGGCCACGCGCACCGCCGCCGTCTGCGGGTGCCACGCGTTGCCGGGGTGCGCGCCCCCCTCGTTACACGACGCCATTCGTCACGACTCCTGCGCGTTCGGCAGCGTCAGGCGCGTGCCACCGCCCTCATCGTCCTCGACGCTGGCGCCCCCCTGCCGCGGGGCGTTGATCGCCGCCACCGACTCGAGCGTCACGTCGCCGGTGATGTATACGCCGTCGAAGCACGACGCCTCGAAGCCGCACAGCGACGGGTTGAGCGCCGCCACCGAGCGCTTCATCGCTTCCACGTCCTGGTAGATGAGCGCATCGCAGCCGATGAGCGCGCGCACCTCCTCGACGGAGCGGCCGTGCGCCACCAGCTCCTGCTGCGTGGGCATGTCGATGCCGTAGACGTTGGGGTAGCGCACCGGCGGCGCGGCGCTGGCCAGATAGACCTTGCACGCGCCGGCCTCACGCGCCATCTGCACGATCTCGCGGCTGGTGGTACCGCGCACGATCGAATCGTCGACCAGCAGCACGTTGCGGCCGGCGAATTCGCTGGCGATGACGTTGAGCTTTTGCCGCACGGACTTTTTGCGCACCGCCTGCCCCGGCATGATGAAGGTGCGGCCGACGTAGCGGTTTTTCACGAACCCCTCGCGGTACGGAAGGCCGATCAGCCGCGCCACCTCCATCGCCGCCGGACGGCTCGACTCGGGAATCGGGATGACGACGTCGATTTCGCTGGGCGGCACGGTCGAGATCACACGCGTGGCCAGCGCCTCGCCCATATTGAGCCGCGCCTGGTACACCGAAATGCCATCGATGACCGAGTCCGGCCGCGCCAGATACACGAACTCGAAGATGCACGGATGGTGCGACGGCGCGTCGGCGCACTGGCGCGCGTGCATCTGGCCGTCCAACGTGACGAAGATCGCCTCGCCCGGTGCGACGTCGCGCTCGAAACGGTGCCCCGTTCCTTCCAGCGCCACCGACTCGCTCGCCGCCATCACCGTGCCGTCGGCCCCGCGGCCGATGCACAGCGGCCGGATGCCGTAGGGATCGCGGAAGACCAGCATGCCGTGCCCGGCGATCAGCGCCACCACCGCGTAACTGCCGCGCACGCGCCGGTGCACCGCCGCCACCGCGTCGAACACATCGTCCACCCGCAGCGGCACACCGCGCGTGGCGCGCTCCAGCTCGTGCGCCAGCACGTTGAGCAGGACCTCCGAGTCGCTCTCGGTGTTGATGTGCCGGTGGTCGAGCCGGAACAGCTCTTCTTTCAGCGCGCGCGCGTTGGTCAGGTTGCCGTTGTGCGCCAGCACCAGCCCGAACGGGGCGTTGACGTAGAAGGGCTGCGCCTCCTCCTCGCTGGCGGCGTTGCCCGCGGTGGGGTAGCGCACCTGGCCCAGCCCGCAGGTGCCGGGCAGCGCCCGCATGTTGCGCGTGCGGAAGACGTCGCGCACCATGCCCTTGGCCTTGTGCATGAAGAACTTGTGCCCCTGCTGGGTCACGATCCCCGCCGCGTCCTGACCGCGGTGCTGCAGCAGCAGCAACGCGTCATAGATCAGCTGATTGACCGGCTGGGTGCTGACCACCCCGACGATGCCACACATCTCGATGCCCTCGAACTACGGAAAATACACGGCCACCTCGGCCGGCACCAGCACCTTGACCGCCAGCAGCCCCTGGGTGAGCCAGCGCGGCCCCACCGCCTCGCGCCACGCGGCGCTGTCCGCCCACGGTGTCTGGTGTACGAGGAGCGCCACGCCGGCCAGGATCAGCCCCCCGCGCAGCAGCCCGAACACGCCCCCCAGCACACGGTCCACCGGCCGCACGCCCGTGGCCTCGGCCCCGCGGCGCGCCAGCGCCGCCACCCAGCCGCCGACGAATGCCACGACGACGAACGTCAGCGCAAACCCGGCACCGTAGCGCAGCGGATCGCTCCAGCCCTGCAGCGGCAGCCACCCCGCCACCGCCAGCGCCCAGCGCTGGGCCACGACGAACGCGACGACCCAGGCCAGCACCGACAGCACCTCGTACAGCAGCCCGCGCCACACCCCCAGCAAGACCGAGGCCGCGAGCACCGCGAGCAGGATCACATCGACCACGGCCATGGGTCACAGCGTCAGCACCGCCGCCGGCAGGCCCAGCTTCTTGACTTTCTCCGCCACCTTCTCCGCTTCGGCGCGCGAGTCGAACGGCCCCACGCGCACGCGGATGCGCTTGCCCTCGGGGGTCTCGGCGACATGGGTATAGGTCTTGAGCCCGGCGCGCTCGAGGCGCTGGCGCACCTCCTGCGCGCGCGCCGGCTCGGCGTAGGCACCGACCTGCACGACGACGCGCACCCGCGGCGCATCGGTCGCGCCCCCTTTGGCGGCCGTGGCGCTGCCTGCCGCGGGTGCCGTGGCGGGTGCGGGGGCCGCCGAACCGCCGGCGGACGATGGGCGAGGCGGGCTGGCCGGCGTCTGCGCCGGCGGCGTCGACGGGACAGGCGCGGCAGCCCCCTCGGTCACGGGGCCCGCCGGCGCGGCCCCCCCGCTGTCGGCACTGGGATCGGGCCCGGGGCCGGCGCTGCCGCGGTAGCCGGCGGGGTGACGGTCGCCGTCGCCGGCGCGGCACCCGCCACCACTGCGCTGCCGGCGGGTTCCGCCCCGCGGGCCGCCGGCCGCTCCAGTGGCGGCAGGCCGTCGCGCGCCGGGATGTCGATGGCGATATCCACCGGAATGGGGCGCGGCTGCGACTCCAGCACCATCGGCACGACGATGACCGCCAGCGCCACGAGGATGGTCGCACCGATCAGGCGGCGGCGCGCCCGCTGCCGCAGCGCTTCCACGGACGCCGGGTTCTCCGCACCGGAGGCGGGAGGGGACTTGGCAGAACCGGAACCGAGTTGGAACATGCGTCAGCCCTGTAGGTGCCGGGCAGCCAGGCGGGGCACGCCCTCTTGCAGCACACCACCGACCGTGTAGAACGACCCAAAAACCACGATTCTACCAGCGGGGTCCACCTGCGCCAGCGCGGCTTTCAGGGCCGCCGCGGGGCCTTCGTGCACGGTCGCGGTCGCGTCGCGCCGGCGCGTCACCGACTGCCACAGCGCGTGCAACGCGTCGCCGCGCGCGGCACGCGCCGTCGGCAGGTCGCAAAAATGCCACACGTCGATCAGCGGATCGAGCCGCTCCAACATCGGCCGCACGTCCTTGTCGGCCATCGCGCCGAACACCGCCTGCGTCTGGGGGTAAAAGCCCATCGCGTCCAGGTTTTCCGCCAGCGCGGCCGCCGCGTGGGGGTTGTGCGCCACGTCCAGCACCAGCACGGGCTCGCCCGGCACGATCTGGAACCGCCCCGGCCACTCCACCGTGGCCAGCCCCTGCCGCACCGCCTGCGCCGTCACCGGCAGGCGCACGTGCATCGCCTCCAGCACCGCCAGCACACCCGCCGCGTTGGTGAGCTGGTTGACCCCGCGCAACGCGGGGTACGCCAGCCCGGCATAGCGGCGTGCACGCCCCTGCCACGCCCACTGCTGCCGGTCGCCGCTGTGGCGAAAATCCCGGCCACCCAGCCACAGGTCGGCGTCGATTTCGCGCGCGCGCTCCAGCACGCTGCGCGGCGGCTCCGGGTCCGACACCACGGCCGGGCGGCCGGTGCGCAGGATGCCCGCCTTCTCGTAACCGATCGCCTCGCGGTCCGGCCCCAGGTACTCCATGTGATCCAGGTCCACGCTCGTGATCACCGCGCAGTCGGCGTCCCACACGTTGACCGCATCCAGCCGTCCGCCCATGCCGACTTCGAGGATCAGCACATCGGGGCGCTGCGCCAGCATGGCATGCACGAGCGCCAGCGTCGTGAATTCGAAGTAGCTCAGCACCACCGGGTCGCCCGCGGTGCGGGCGGCTTCCACCGCCGCGAACGAGGGCACGAGGTCGGCGCTGGCCATCGGCTGCCCGTCGAGGCGCGCACGTTCCTCGAAGTGCACCAGGTGGGGCGACGTGTAGAGCGCGGTGCGGTAGCCGGCGGCGCGGTAGATCGCCTCCAGCATCGCGCACGTGGAACCCTTGCCGTTGGTGCCCGCGACCGTGATGACCGGACACGCCGGCCGCACCGCCGCCCCCAGGCGGTGCGCGACCGTTTGCACGCGCTCCAATCCCAGCGTGATGCGCTGGCCGTGCAGGTGCTCCAGATACGCCAGCCACTCGGCGAGCGCGGCATCGGCCACGGGCGCGGTCGGGGGAACGTCGGTCGGGGGAACGGACATGGGCTGTTCGGGCTGCGATGATCGGGGCGCCCATTGTGCCAAGGAAGGCCGCCCGCCGCCCCGCGGGGGAAAGGGTCAAAAGTCCGGGACCAGCACGCGACCGGGCGCCAAGGACCGCTGCGGTGCACAGCGGCAGAGGCTTGCGTACAGGCACCGACGACAAAAGCCCAGTCGCGCCCTGGGCACGGTAACGCGGTGGCTGCACGGCCATGCGCCGATGTGGCTGCGCTACCATGCGTCCATGATCCACGTCTTTGGTATCCCGAACTGCGAGACCGTCAAGAAAGCCCGTGCGTGGCTGGAGGCGCACGGCGTCGCGTACACGTTCCACGATTTCAAAAAGCAGGGTGTACCGACCGAACGGCTGGATGCGTGGCTGGCCGCACTGGGCTGGGAGGCGCTGCTGAACCGCCGCGGCACGACCTGGCGCCAGCTCGACGACGCGACGCGGGCCGGTGTTACGGACGGAGCGAGCGCCCGCGCCCTGATGCTGGCCAAGCCCAGCGTGATCCGCCGCCCGGTGGTGGACTGGGGCGACCGCATCACCGCCGGTTTCGATCCGGACGACTGGGCGCGCCACGCGACGCGTCGGTGAGAATTGGCGCTGCGCCACCCGGTCAAGCACCGCCCTGGTCGGGCGCAAGCATTCCGCCGCACGGCACATCCGGCCACGGGCGGACGCCCCGCGCCGCCGCGGCGCAGAAAAACGCGGCATGCGCCCGCGGGGCATCCCGCCCGGCGTGGGCAGTGCTGCACCTACAATCCGGACACCATGAATGCCATCACCGACACCGTCCGCGGCGCCGACGTCACCACCCGCGCCAACGTGTATTTCAACGGCCAGTGCGTGAGCCACACGCTGACGCTCGCCGACGGCAAACGCCTGTCGGTCGGCGTCATCCTGCCCTCGACGCTGACGTTCAACACCGGCGCGCCCGAGGTCATGGAGGGCGTGGCCGGGACGTGCGAGGTGCTGCTGCCGGGGGCGACCGCGTGGCAGCGCTTCGGCCCCGGCGAGCGCTTTGCCGTGCCCGGCAACGCGACCTTCCAGATCCGGGTCAGCGACGAGCCATATCACTACATTTGCCATTTCGGTTGAACCCGATCGGGTTTGCCGCCGCCGCTCGATAGTTTTCTTTCGCCATCCATCCTCGCCACGCCCATGTCCACCATCCTGCAAAGCCTGCCCGTCGGCCAGAAGGTCGGCATCGCGTTCTCCGGCGGCCTCGACACCAGCGCCGCGCTGCTGTGGATGCGCCAAAAAGGCGCCATCCCCTACGCCTACACCGCCAACCTCGGCCAGCCGGACGAGCCCAACTACGAGGCCATCCCGAAGCGGGCGCTGGCCTACGGTGCCGAGAAGGCGCGGCTCGTGGACTGCCGTCCGCAGCTCGCCGCCGAAGGGCTGGCCGCGCTGCAGTGCGGCGCCTTCCACATCAGCACGGCGGGCGTGACCTACTTCAACACCACGCCGATCGGCCGCGCCGTCACCGGCACGATGCTGGTGGCCGCGATGAAGGAAGACGACGTCCACATCTGGGGCGACGGCAGCACCTACAAGGGCAACGATATCGAGCGCTTCTACCGCTACGGCCTGCTGACCAACCCGTCGCTGCAGATCTACAAGCCGTGGCTGGACCAGGCGTTCATCGACGAGCTGGGCGGCCGCAAGGAGATGAGCGAATTCCTCATCCGCAACGGCTTCGACTACAAGATGTCGGTCGAGAAGGCCTACAGCACCGACAGCAACATGCTCGGCGCCACGCACGAGGCCAAGGACCTGGAGCACCTCAACGCCAGCATCCGCATCGTCAACCCCATCATGGGCGTGCCGTTCTGGCGCGAGGACTGCGACATCCGGCCCGAAGAGGTCACGGTGCGCTTCGAAGAGGGCCGCCCGGTCGCGCTCAACGGCCGCGAATACCCGGATCTGGTCGAGCTGTTTCTCGAGGCCAACCGCATCGGCGGCCGCCACGGCCTGGGCATGAGCGACCAGATCGAAAACCGCATCATCGAGGCCAAGAGCCGCGGCATTTACGAAGCGCCGGGCATGGCGCTGCTCTTCATTGCCTACGAGCGGCTGGTCACCGGCATCCACAACGAGGACACGATCGAGCAGTACCGCGACAACGGCCGCAAGCTCGGCCGCCTGCTGTATCAGGGCCGCTGGTTCGACCCGCAGGCCATCATGCTGCGCGAGGCGGCGCAGCGCTGGGTAGCGCGCGCGATCACCGGCGAGGTGACGCTGGAGCTGCGCCGCGGCAACGACTACTCGATCCTCAACACCGAAAGCCCCAACCTGACCTATCACCCCGAGCGGCTGACGATGGAAAAGGGCGCGTCGGTGTTCACGCCGCGCGACCGCATCGGGCAGCTCACCATGCGTAACCTGGACATCACCGACACGCGCGACAAGCTCGGCATCTACACGCAGGCCGGGCTGCTCGCCATCGGCCAGGACGGCGACCTGCTGAAACTCGGCGGCTGAGGCCTCGCCGGCGGTCGGGACGGCGCTGCGGCACGTACGCGCCGTCCTACGCGCACAGCCCTACGCGCGCCCTACGTGCACCCTACACGCCCTCGCGCGCCCAGCGCACGATGCGCTCGGCCAGCCGTTCGGTCGTGCCCGGTGAGCGCAGCTCACCCGCGAGCACATGCTGGTCGCGGTCGGTGCTGTCCTCCACCGCCTCCAGCCGCTTGACGGGGCTGCCCAGCCGCTCGAAGACCGCCTGCGTCAGCCGCGGATCGACCGTGCGGTCGCGCGGGCTGTACAGCACCAGCACCGGCGTGCGCACGGCCGACAGGTCCGCTTCCCGCACGCGCTCGACCAGCGCCATCATCGGCAGCAGCGCCTGCACGGGATAGACGCGCGTCCAGCCCGCGTCGATGCGTGGGTCGCCGCTGGGGGCGCCGACGGTGCCGCCGGTGATCGCCTGCGCCAGCTGCGCCCCCCAAGGGCCGTGCAAAAGCTCGGTGCGCTTGTCGGCCGGGCCGAAGTTCGGCGAGATCCACACCTGGCGTTCGATGGGCACACCCGCCGCGTCCGGGCGCAGCGCCAGCCACGCCGCGAGCGTCGCGCCGGTGGAGGTGCCGATGAGCAACACGCGCTCGCCGATCGCGTGACCGATGCGCACCGCCTCCACCGCATCGGCCAGCCAGTCCTGCGGGCGCACCGTGGCCAGCGCCTCGGCGGGCAAACCGTGCCCGGCGAGCCGGGTGTGAAAGAGGTTGGCGCCGAGCGCCTGCGCGACGCGTTCGGCCAGCGGATACGTCTCCACCCGCGTCGCGGTAAAGCCGTGCAGGTACACGACCGCCCACGGGGTGCGCCGACCGGCCTCCCCCGCCCAGACGACCCCCTTGGCCGCGCCGGGCCGCAGACCGGGCTGCGCCGCCTCCTGCGCCGTCAGCCAGGCGTCGATGGCGACCGCGACCGCCGGCGGCTGAGCCCGTGGCGCCGGCTCGTCCGGCCCGTACGGGTAGCGCGGCCCCGCGAACCACAGCACCACCAGTGCCGCCAGCACCCCGAGCCCGCCGAGCAGCCACGTGCGGGCCCGGCCCGCCATCGATCGCACTGCCCGCAGCGCGCCTGATCGCCACGACGACGCCCGCATGCCGTACGTCATATTCCCTTCCTCCAGCCACCTGCAGAACACCACCAGCCTACCCGCCGGCCCGCACGCCACCCGCCGTCACGCCGGCTGGTGTTATCGGTTCCGACCGAACTGTAACCGACGGTAACAACCCTCTCTCATTGCAAAAACCCCTTGGCAAAGGGCGCCTCACTCCCAAGAATGCGAGCGTTCGTCACGACGGCGCCCGAGCGCCCACCCAGGAGACCTCCCATGTGGCTGCATGCCCCCTTCGACCCCGCGCAGGTGGATCTCATCAACCGTCTTCAAGCGGGCGTCGTCCCCGCGCCGGTGCACCCGCTCACCTGCCCGAATGCGCGCAACGGCCAGCACGCCTTCGCGGGGGGCTATCTGGGAACGCTCGTCGCGCAGCGCCGCGGGCTCGTCTGTCCGACCTGTGGCCACACCCAGACGTGGATCCCCCGCTCGATGCTGGCTTGCGCCGAGCGCGCCGCGGACCCGGCAATCGGCCACCCCTCGCAACGCATCGAACGGGCCCGCCAGCGCGCGCTGGATGACTTTGCCGCGCTGGTGCGGGCCGGCAGCCTCGCCGCCCAGCCGATGGTGGACACGCTGGCCGCGATGGGCCACGAGCGGCGCGCGACGTCCGCCGCCGCGGAGGTGACCCCGGGCGCCGCCAACGCCGCCGTCGTGAGCGAGCCGCTGGCGGCCTGACCGGCGTTCAGCCGACGACCACCGGCTCGGGCTCGAGCCGGATGCCGAAGCGTTCGTACACGCTGGTCTGGATCAGCCGCGCCAGCGTCATCACCTCGCCGCCGGTGCACGGATCCTCGCGGCCGCCGCGGTTGACGAGCACCAGCGCCTGTTTTTCGTACACGCCCGCGCGGCCGACGCTCTTGCCCTTCCAGCCGCAGGCGTCGATCAGCCAGCCGGCCGCGAGCTTGATGGTGCCGTCGGGCAGCGGATAGTGCACGACCTGCGGATCACGGCCGATGATGTCCGCGCACTGCTCCGGGGTGACCGTCGGGTTCTTGAAAAAACTGCCGGCGTTGCCGAGGACGGCCGGATCCGGCAGCTTGGCGCGGCGGATCTCGCAGACCCAATCGAACACCTGCCGCGGCGTCGGATCGGTGATACCGGTTTCCGCGACCTTGCGCGCCAGGTCCTGGTATCCGAGCGCGGGTCGCCAGCGCCGCGGCAGCCAGAAGCGCACGCGCGTGATCAGCGCCCGCCCCTTGAGCCCCATCCCGTGCGCGCCGGAGCGCTCGTGCTTGAAGACCGAATCGCGATAGCCGAAGGCGCAGTGCTCGTGGCGCAAGGTGAGCGGCTCGCCTGTCTCCAGGTCGATCGCATCCAGCGAGTGGAAGCGGTCCTGCAGCTCCACCCCATACGCGCCGATGTTCTGCACCGGCGCGGCGCCGACCGTCCCCGGGATCAACGCCAGGTTTTCCAGCCCCGGCCAGCCCTGCGCCAGCGTCCACGCGACGAAATCGTGCCAGCGCTCGCCAGCACCCGCCTCCACCAGCCAGCCCCGCTCATCCTCGCGCAACAGGCGCCGGCCGGAAATCTCGACCTTCAAGACGAGCTGGCGCAGATCGCCCGTGAGCACGATGTTGCTGCCCCCACCGAGGATGAAGGTCTCCTGCGGCCGCCAGTCCGGGTGCCGCACCAGCGCGAGCACGTCGTCATCGCGGCGGATGCGCGCCAGCCGCTGCGCACGCGCCGCGATGCCGAACGTGTTGAAGGGCTGCAACGACACGTGGTTCTCGACTACCATGCACGGATTGTCGCAAACCCGCTCGTACCACCCGAGGAACCCCCGCATGCCTTCGTTCGATACCGTGCTCGAACCCAACCTGGTCGAAGTCAAAAACGCCGTGGAACAGACCCAGCGCGAAATCGGCACGCGCTTCGATTTCAAGGGATCGTCGGCCGCCGTGTCGCTGCAGGACAAAGACATCACCGTTCACGCCGACAGCGACTTCCAGTTGCAGCAGGTGGAGGACATCCTGCGCAACAAGCTCGCCAAGCGCAACGTGGACGTGCGCTTCCTCGACCCCGGCAAGGTCGAGAAAATCGGCGGCGACAAGGTCAAGCAGGTCTTTCGCGTGCGCAGCGGCATCGCCACCGAAGACGCGAAAAAGATCCAGCAGCTCATCAAGGGCAGCAAGCTCAAGCTGCAAGCCGCGATCCAGGGCGACGCGGTGCGCGTCAGCGGCGCCAAGCGCGACGACCTGCAGGCCGCAATCGCGCTGATCCGGCAGCAGATGGCGCAGCTGCCGCTGAGCTTCACCAACTTCCGCGACTGACCGCTGGGTGTTCATGAACATGCCGTCTGCGTATCACGGTGCCGCAACCCCGGCAGAGTGGCTGCACCGGTGGTCCGATCTGGAATCCCGCCTCGCCGCCCTGCTGTTGGCGGCACCGTCCGGGCGGGACGATTGGCCACTGGCGTTTTCGGATTGGCTGGAACATGCGCGCTCCCACCTCGATGCGGACACCGACGCCGGACTGTTTTGGATTTTCCGGCTCGCCTCGACGACGCGCGTGGGCTACAGCAGCATCCACGCGCTGCTGTGTTGGGCATTGGCGCGCGTGGTCAGTCCGGCGTTGGCCTTGTCTGCCGCGGACGCCGACACCCTCGAACGCGCCGCGCTGACCATGAACATCGGGATGACCCGCCTGCAAAACCTGCTGGCGATGCAGACCGCACCGATCACACCCTCGCAACGGACGCAGATCGACGCTCATCCGTCCCGATCGGTCGAGCTGTTGCAATCGCACGGCGTCAAGGATGAACGCTGGCTGTTCGTCGTGAAGTACCACCACGATACGGCGTGCCTGGATTTTTCGACGCGGGTTCTGCAGCGGCTCGATCGCTACGGCGCCTTGATCAGCCCGCGCCAAACGCGAGACGGGCGTCATCTGGTGGAAACCGGGCACCACCTGACGACACAGGGCACGGAGAAGATCGACGATGTGGGCAGGTCCATCGTCCACGAGTTGGGCTTGTTTCCGCCGGGAACGTTGGTCCGCTTGGCGGACGACTCGACCGCGATCGCCCTGCGGCGCGGGGAAAACCCGGGAGACCCGCAGGTCGCCGTCATTTTCGGCCCGGACGGCAAGAAGCCACCCTCACCGTTCGCTGTCGACACCCGTCAGCCGGAATGGGCGGTTGTCTCGGCGTTGCACGGGACGTCGGTCGCCGATGTCCCCTCCGTCGACGCGCTGCTGCCGTTGCTTTTCGCCACGCGCGACAATGCCGGTCTTTGACGCGAACTGACCAGCTCACTCACCCGCGGCCGCCCGGGCTTTTGCGGCTGCCGATCTTGCTTTCCTGTCCGGCGAGCAGCCGCTGGATGTTGCCCGCGTGCCGCCACAGCAGCAGCACGCTCATCGCCGCCACCGCGGCACCGACCGGCGCGTTCGCCGTCCACGCCACGCCGTCACCGAAGCCGTAATACAGCGGTGCGAACACCGCCGCGACGATGGCCGCCAGCGACGAATAGCGGAAAAACACCGCCACCAGCAGCCAGCTCGCGATCACCGCGACGCCCAGCCACGGCTCCAGCGCCAGCAGCACGCCCGCCGCGGTGGCCACGCCCTTGCCCCCGCGGAAGCGGAAAAACACCGGGAACAGGTGCCCGAGAAACGCCGCCAGCCCCACCGCCGCCAGCGTGCCGTGGCCCAGGCCCCAAGCCGCCCCCCAGTGCGCCACCGCCCACACCGGCAGCCACCCCTTGACCGCGTCCAGCAGCAGCGTCAGCGCCGCCGCCGCCTTGCTGCCGGACCGCAGCACGTTGGTGGCCCCCGGGTTCTTGCTGCCGTAGGTGCGCGGGTCCGCCAGCCCCATCATGCGACTGACCAGCACCGCAAACGACAACGAACCGATCAGGTACGCCAGCGCCACCGCCAATGCGGGCAGCCAGGTCAGGGAAGCGTCGGACACGAACGGGGCTCCTGTCAGGGTAACGGGGGCTTGCGCCGGGGGCCTAATTGTGCCAGCGGCCACGGGGAGCCGGGGCGTCGCTCATCTTGCTCCGCCACGGCGCTGTCTTCGGTTCCCTGCCTTCGTCACAGGCACACAGGCTGCAGAGGGAAACCCCCCTCTCTACCGAGCCGATCGACTGGGACGGTCGCTCACTGCGCGGGGTCGCGGATCTCCCAGCGGATGCGGTCGATCGCTTCCAGCAGCTCGGGCGACAGCGTCACGTCCCACGCATCCAGACACGCGTCGAGCTGGGCGAGCGACGTCACCCCGATGATGGTGCTGGCCACGCGCCAGTTGTGGTAGCAAAACGCCAGCGCCAGCTGCACCGGCGTCAGGCCGTGCTCGCGGGCCAGCGCGTTGTAACGCCGCGCCGCGGCCAGCGCCTCCGGCCGCCCCCAGCGCTGTTTGCGCATGCTCTCGAAGAGCGCCATGCGCCCCTGCGGCGGCCCGGCGTGCACCAGCCCCGTCTCGTCGTACTTGCCCGTCAGCAGCCCGAAGCCCAGCGGCGAGTACGCCAGCAGCCCGACCCCGAGCCGGTAACAGGTCTCGTCCAGCGCGTTTTCGAAACTGCGGTTGATCAGGCAGTACGGGTTTTGCACCGTGGCGACGCGCGGCAGGCCGTGTTGCTGCGCCAGGCGCACGAACTCGTGCACGCCGTACGGCGTCTCGTTGGACAAACCGATCGCGCGCACCTTGCCCGCGCGCACCAGCGCGTCCATCGCCTCGAGCTGCTCCAGGATGCTGGCGCAGGGCTTGTCCTTGGCCGGGTCGAAGGTGATCGCCCCGAACATCGGCACGTTGCGCGCCGGCCAGTGGATCTGGTACAGGTCGATCACGTCGGTTTGCAGACGGCGTAGGCTCCCCTCGCACGCGGCGATGATCTCGGCCTTCGTCAACCCGGCCTGCTCGCCGCGGATCCACGGCATGCCGCGCGACGGCCCCGCGACCTTGGTGGCGAGCACGATGCGCTCGCGCATCCCCGGGCGCGCCGCCAGCCAGCGGCCGATGATCGTCTCCGTCGCGCCGCAGGTTTCGGGCCGCGCCGGCACCGCGTACATCTCGGCGGTATCGAGGAAGTTGACGCCGCGCTCGACGGCGCGGTCCAGAATGGCGTGGGCGTCCGCCTCGCTGACCTGCTCACCAAAGGTCATCGTCCCCAGACAGATGCGGGTGACGTGCAGGCCGGTCTGGCCCAGCGGGGTGGTGGGTATCGCGGTGGGGGGCATCGGTTCTCCTGTCAAGGGTTCATTTTCCTGCGGCACGACCTTCACCGAATGGTCGGGACGCCAGGTCGCCGTTCGAGCGCACATTCCGCTGTGGCACGGACTTCACGGCACAGACGACGGGCCGCCCGCAGCACGGGCGCGCGCCTCCTCCTGCAGCCGCAGCACGCGCCGCTGCACCTTGCCGGTGGTGGTCATCGGCAGCGCGTCGATGAATTCGATCTCCTTCGGGTACTCGTAAGGTGCGAGCTGCCCGCGCACGTGCTGCTGCAGCTCGGCCACCAGCGGCGCGTCGAACTCGGTGGCGGGATCGGCGCAGCGCTCGCGCCGCTCGGCCCACGCCGGCGCCAGCACCACATAGGCCTTGACGACCGCGCCGCGCTCCGCGTCCGGTTTCGGCACCACGGCCGCGTTGGCCACCGCGGGGTGCTTGACCAGGCAGTTTTCGATTTCACTTGGGCCGATGCGGTAGCCGGCGGACTTGAACACGTCGTCGGCACGCCCCTGGTACCACAGGTAGCCGTCGGCGTCCTGCACCGCCAGATCCCCGGTGCGGCACCAGCTGTCGGCCGGGTCGCCGGTGAACTTGCCGCGCGTCGCGGCCTCGTTGCCCCAGTAGCCGAGGAAGAAGACCGGGTCCGGATCACCGTGCACGTCGCGCCGGTGCACGGCCACCTCGCCCACCGTGCCCGGCGGCACCGGCTTGCCCGCCTCGTCGATGACGGCCACCCGATGCCCCGGGTAGGCGCGGCCCATACTGCCGGGGCGGGCGGGCCACAGCCGCGCACAGTTGCCGACGACGTAGTTGATCTCGGTCTGGCCGAACATTTCGTTGACGGTCACGCCGAGCTGGTCGCGACAGTAGGCAAACACCGCGTCGCCGACGGCCTCGCCGGCGCTCATGATGGCCTGCAGGCGCAAACGGTAGCGCCGTCGCGGCTCGGGCACCGCTTTCATCATCGCCTTGAGCGCCGTCGGAAACAGAAACGTGTGCGTGACGCGGTGCCGCTGCAACAGCGCAAACGCTTCCAGTGGATCGAAGCGCCCGTGCCACGCGACGATCGGCCGCCCGAAATAGAGCGTCGGCAGCAGCGCGTCCATCAGGCCGCCGGTCCACGCCCAGTCGGCGGGGCTCCAGAAAACGGCCTCGCTCTGGGCGCGCGCATCCCACGGATCGAAGCCGAACCAGTTCTGGCTGGCGACGAAGCCGCTCAGGTTGCCGATCAGCGCCCGGTGCGGGATGAGCGCCCCCTTGGGGTTGCCGGTGGTGCCGCTGGTGTAGATGAGCACCGCCGGGTCATCGGCGGCGGTGTCCACGGCCTCGAAGCGCGAACGCAGGCCCTCGCGCGCGCCGGGCCAGTCGACCACATCGACGTCGAAGGCACCGGTCAGCCCCACCACGTGGCGCAGGGCCGGGCAGCGGCCGCGCACCGCCAACACCCCGGGTCCGGTGGCGTCGTCGACGAGAGCGACGCTCGCCGCGCTGTCCTGCAGGCGGTATTCCAGCGCCTCCGGGCCGAAGAGCTGCGACAGCGGCATCGCCACCGCGCCGAGCTGCAGCACCGCCATGTACGCGACCGCCGTCTCGAAACGCTGCGGCAGCACGATGGCCACCCGGTCGCCGCGCTGCACCCCCAGTAGGCGCAGCGCGTTCGACAGCCGGTTGGCCTCATCCGCCAGCTCCCCGTACGTATACCGGCGCGGCCGCGGCCGCCCGGGGCGGTCCTCGATGATCGCGACGGCCGCCGCCGTGGCTTTCTTCACCGCCCAGCGCCGCACGCCGGCGTGCGCGATGTTGAAGCGCGGCGGCACGTGCCAGCGAAACGCGTGGTACAGCGCCGCATAGGCATCGGCCGGCACGGGGGGGCTGTCTTGCACACGACGGGTCTGGGAAGCCATGGCCGTGGGTCTCCTCAATAATGGCGGGAATGTATCAAGTCCTGCGACCCTCGCGCAGCACCTTCGAGACGCTGCGCGGCCAACGTTACCACGTCCGCGAGTGGGGACAACCCGATGCGGCGCGCCCGCCGCTGTGGCTGCTGCACGGTTGGATGGACGTCTCCGCTTCGTGGCAGTTCGTCGTCGATGCGCTCGCGCACGAGCGCCACTGCCTCGCCCCCGACTGGCGCGGCTTTGGACTGACGCGCGCGGCGCACCTCGGGGATGCCGACGGTCCGCCCCCGTACGGCGACGCCGATCAATACCTCTTCGCCGACTATCTGGCGGACCTCGACTTCCTGATCACGCGCGTCAACGAGCGGCTCGGGCGCGCGCCCGACGCCCCGATCGACCTCGTCGGGCACAGCATGGGCGGCAATGTCGCGATGCTCTACGCCGGCGTGCGCCCGGCGCGCGTGCGGCGGCTCGTCAACCTCGAGGGTTTCGGTCTGCCGGCCACGCGCCCCGAGCAGGCCCCGCGCCGCTACGCCGCGTGGATCGACGAGCTGCACCAGCTCACGCGCGGGGAGATCACCCTCAAGACCTATACGGGGCTCGCCGGCGTGGCGCAGCGCCTGATGAAAACCAACCGACGCCTGGCCGAGTCGCGCGCCCGCTGGCTCGCCACGCACTGGGCGCGGCCACTCGACCCGGCCAATCCGGACGGCGAGTGGGTGATCCTGGGCGACCCCGCCCACAAGGTGCGCAGCAGCCACCTCTACCGCCTCGATGAGGTGCTGGCGGTGCACGCAGCCATCACGGCCCCGGTGCTGGCGGTCGAGGCCAGCGACGACAGCCTGGCGCAGTGGTTCCCGCGCGGCGAGCACTCGCTGGCCGAGTACCACCGGCGGCTGCAGGTCGTCCCCGACTGCCGCATCGCCCGGGTGGACGACGCCGGCCACATGCTGCACCACGACCAGCCGCAACAGGTGGCGGCACTGATCGAGGCCCACCTCGACGCCCCCGGCTCCGTCGGCGTGCCCGCGCGCGCGTGGGAGGGCTGACATGGCCCACGCCACCTGGAAAACCGACCTGCTGATGGTCGGCGTCGCGGCGATCTGGGGTTCGACCTTCGTCGCGCAGCAGCTCGGGATGGAAAGCGTCGGGCCGTTCACCTACACCGCGGCGCGCATGGCGCTGGGGGCCGCGCTGATCGCCCCGCTGTGGTGGTGGCGCGGCGGCCCGTTTGCGACCATCCCGCGCGTGGACAGCACCGGGCTGTGGCGCGATGGCACGCTGCTCGGCCTGGTGCTGTTTGCGGCGATCAACCTGCAGCAGGTGGGGCTGCTGGGCACGACCGTCTCCAACGCCGGGTTCATCACCGGGCTGTACGTGGTGCTGGTGCCGATCCTGATGCGGATCTTCGGACAGCCGGTCGGCCTGCCGGTGTGGCTGGCGGTCGGGCTGGCGACGGCCGGGCTGTACTTCCTCAGCGTCAAGCCGGACGCCACGATCGCCCCGGGCGACTGGCTGCAACTCGGCGGCGCGGGGCTGTGGGCGGTGCATGTACTGCTCGTCGGGCATTGGGCGCGGCGGCACGACGCGATTCGCCTGTCCATCGTGCAGTACGCGGTGGCCGGCGCGCTGTCGTGGGCCGCGGCGCTGTGGCGCGGCGAACCCATCACGTGGGTGGCGCTCAGCGGCGCGGCGGGCGCGATCGCCTGGGGCGGCATCCTGTCGATCGGCATCGCCTACACGCTGCAGGTCGTCGCGCAGCGCACCGCCAAGGCCTCGCACGCGGCGATCATCTACAGCAGCGAGGGGGTGTTCTCGGCCATCGGCGGCTGGTGGATTCTGGGTGAGGTGATCGGCTGGCGCGGCTGGGGCGGCGCTGCGTTGATCCTCGCCGGCATGCTGCTCGCGCAACTGGGGCGACGCCATTGAGCGTGCCCCCTGTGGATGCGCCACGCAGGCCACCCAGCCAGAAGGCACCCCGCCCTGGCTCGCTGTACAGCCCGACCGCCCCTTGCACCGCAGGCCAAGCGGGGTTGTGCCGACCATGCCGGGGGATCCACGTCTGCGCTGGCGACGGCGCGCGCCCCCCCGCATGAAACGGCGCTCGCGTGCGAAAATGAAGGGTTTTGAAAAACCCCAACCGGAAAGTCGACGCCATGGAAGCCGAACGCCTCAACGCCCTGTCCAACCGCCTGCAGGATCTGACGCAGCGCGTCGCCGACCTGCGGAGGTTTCTTTGACTACGATGCCAAGGCACTGAAACTCTCGGAGGTCAACGCCGCGCTGGAAGACCCCAACGTCTGGAACGACCCCAAGCGCGCGCAGGACCTCGCAAAGGAAAAGAAGTCGCTGGAGGACGTGGTCCTCGTGCTCGACCGGCTCGCGCAAGAGCTGGCCGACAACCGCGAGCTGTTCGAGATGGCCCGCGCCGAGGGCGATGACGCGGGGTTGGAGACGATCGAGGCCGATGTCGAGCGCATCGCGCCGGAGGTCGAGCGGCTGGAGTTCCGCCGCATGTTCAACAACCCCGCCGACCCGAACAACTGCTTCATCGACATCCAGGCCGGTGCCGGCGGCACCGAAGCCTGCGACTGGGCGCAGATGCTGCTGCGCCAGTACCTGCGTTACGCCGAGCGCAAGGGCTTCAAGGCCACGGTCGAGGACGAGCAGCCCGGCGACACCGCCGGGATCAAGAGTGCGACGATCAAGGTCGAGGGTGACTACGCCTTCGGGCTCTTGCGTACCGAAACGGGCGTGCACCGGCTGGTGCGCAAGTCGCCGTTCGACTCCTCCGGGGGGCGGCACACGTCGTTCGCGTCGGTGTTCGTCTACCCGGAAATCGACGACTCCATCGAGGTCGAGATCAACCCGGCCGATGTGCGCGTCGACACCTACCGCGCCAGCGGCGCCGGCGGCCAGCACATCAACAAGACGGACTCGGCCGTGCGCCTGACGCACATCCCCACGGGCATCGTCGTGACGGCGCAGGACAGCCGCAGCCAGCACTCCAACCGCGACCTGGCGTGGCAGCGCCTGCGCTCCAAGCTGTACGAGCTGGAGATGCGCAAGCGCATGGAAACGCAGCAGCAGCTGGAAGCGTCCAAGACCGACGTCGGCTGGGGCCACCAGATCCGCTCGTACGTGCTGGACCAGAGCCGCATCAAGGACCTGCGCACCAACGTCGAAGTCTCCAACACGCAAAAGGTGCTCGACGGCGACCTCGACGTCTTCATCGAAGCCTCGCTCAAGCAAGGCGTCTGACCCTCCACTGCCACAGGACCGCAACATGACCGCTGCCCGCGAAGGCTCCCCCCGCATCGTCCGCCGCGAGGACTACGCCCCGCCGGCGTACTGGATCGACACGGTCGACCTCACCTTCGACCTCGACCCGGCCAAGACGCGCGTGCTCAACCGCATGCGCGTGCGCCGCAACCCGGATCAGCCCGCGCAACCACTGCGGCTCGACGGCGAAGACCTGAACCTGGCGCGCGTGCTGGTCAACGGCCAGGGCACGAGCTTCCGCCTCGACGGCGGACAACTGGTGCTGGAAAAACTGCCCGAAGGCGACGAGCCCTTCGAGCTGGAAATCTTCACCACCTGCGCGCCGGAGAAGAACACCCAGCTCATGGGCCTCTACGTGAGCCAGGGCACGTTTTTCACCCAGTGCGAGGCCGAGGGGTTCCGCCGCATCACCTACTTCCTCGACCGCCCGGACGTGATGTCCACCTACACGGTGACGCTGCGCGCGGACAAGGCGCAGTACCCGGTGCTGCTGTCCAACGGCAACCTGGTGGCGCAGGGCGACCTTGAAGATGGCCGCCACTGGGCGCGCTGGGAGGATCCGCACCGCAAGCCGTGCTATCTGTTCGCGCTGGTGGCGGGCAAGCTCGCCTGTCGCAGCCAGCCCATCCGCAGCCGCAGCGGCACCGACCACCTGCTGCAGATCTACGTGCGGCCGCACGACCTCGACAAAACCGACCACGCGCTGCAGTCGCTGATGGCCGCCATCGCCTGGGACGAGACGCGCTTTGGCCTGCCGCTGGATCTCGAGCGCTTCATGATCGTCGCCACCAGCGACTTCAACATGGGCGCGATGGAGAACAAGGGCCTCAACATCTTCAACACGAAGTACATCCTGGCCAACCCCGCCACCGCCACCGACACGGACTACGCCAACATCGAGTCGGTCGTGGCGCACGAGTACTTCCACAACTGGACCGGCAACCGCGTCACCTGCCGCGACTGGTTCCAGCTGAGCCTGAAAGAGGGTCTGACGGTCTTCCGTGACCAGGAGTTCAGCCAGGACATGGCCGGCAGCCCCTCGGCGCGTGCGGTCAAGCGCATCGAGGACGTGCGCGTGCTGCGCACCGCGCAGTTCCCCGAGGACGCGGGCCCGATGGCGCACCCGGTGCGCCCGGACCAGTACGCCGAGATCAACAACTTCTACACCGTCACGGTGTACGAAAAAGGCGCCGAAGTCGTGCGCATGATGCAGACGCTCGTCGGGCGCGATGGCTTCGCCCGGGGCCTGAAGCTCTATTTCCAGCGCCACGACGGCCAGGCGGTGACGTGCGACGACTTCGCGCAGGCGATTGCCGACGCCAACCCGGACAGCGAACTGGCCCGGCTGCTGCCCCAGTTCAAGCGCTGGTACAGCCAGGCCGGCACGCCGCGGGTACACGCCCGCGGCAGCTACGACGCCGAGGCACGCACGTATACGCTCACGCTGCGCCAGAGCTGCCCGCCCACACCGGGGCAGCCGACCAAGGAGCCGTTCGTCATCCCGGTGGCGATGGGACTGCTCGACCGGCAGGGTCATGCCCTGCCCGGCACCGAACGGCTGCTCGTGCTGCACGAGCCGGAAATGACGGTGACCTTCGAAGGCATCGACGCCGCGCCGATCGCGTCACTGCTGCGCGGGTTCAGCGCGCCGGTGATCCTGGAGCACGACCTCCACGACGACGAGCTGCGCGTGCTGCTGGCGCACGACACGGACCCGTTCAACCGCTGGGAAGCGGGCCAGCAACTGCTGCTGCGCCGCGCGCTGGCCGCGATACGCGCCGGCGGCCCGGTACACGAGCCGCTGGACGCCGCCGTGCTGCAGGCGATGCGCGAGGTGCTGCGCCACCCGACGCTGGACGCCGCGTTCAAGGAACTGGTGCTGACGCTGCCGGCCGAAACCTACATCGCCGAACAGCTCGACGAGGTCGATCCGCAGCGCGTCCACGCGGTGCGCGAGGCGATGCGCCAGCAGATGGCGCACGCGCTGCACGAGGACTGGGTGTGGGCCTACGAGGCGCACCACGACAACGGCGCGTACCAGCCCGACCCGGTCAGCAGCGGCCGCCGCGCGCTCACCGGCCTGGCGCTGCAGATGCTGTGCCTGGCCGCGCGCGACAACGGCAACCCCGTGTGGCCCGGCAAGACCTACCAACGCTTCAAGGACGCGACCAACATGACCGACCGCTACCAGGCGCTGAGCGCCCTGGTGGTGACGGGCCACGAGCTCGCGGCCAAGGCGCTCGAACGTTTCCACGACCTGTTCCGCCACGAGGAACTGGTGCTGGACAAGTGGTTTGCGCTGCAGGCCGGCGCGCCCGATCGCGGCGGCGACGCCCTACCGCGCGTGCAGGCGCTGCTGCAGCACCCGGACTTCCACCTGCGCAACCCCAACCGCGCGCGCAGCCTCATCAGCACCTACTGCCACGCCAACCCGGCGGGCTTTCACCGTGCGGACGGCGCCGGCTACACGTTCTGGCGCGACCGCGTGCAGGAGATCGACGCGTTCAACCCGCAGGTCGCCGCCCGGCTCGCGCGCGCGCTGGACCGCTGGCGCAAGCTGGCCGAACCCTACCGCAGCGCCGCGCGCGCGGCGATCGAGGCCGTCGCCGCCCAGCCGACGCTGAGCACCGACGTGCGCGAGGTCGTCACGCGCGCGCTGGCCGATTGACACCGGCCGCTTGATGGTCGTTTCATCCACCGCCCCGTTGGCCATCCGAGGAGTCGCCCCATGTCCACCGCCGCCATTTCGCTCACCCGCTACCTCATCGAACAGCAACGCGTGCACGGCCGCATCACGCCGGAGCTGCGGTTGCTGCTAGAGGTAGTGGCCCGCGCCTGTAAGCGCATCGCCATCAGCGTCGGCAAAGGGGCGCTGGGCGGCGTGCTGGGCTCCGCGGGGACCGAGAACGTCCAGGGCGAGGTGCAGAAAAAACTCGACGTCATCGCCAACGAGGTGCTGATCGAGGCCAACGAGTGGGGCGGCCACCTGGCCGCGATGGCGTCCGAAGAACTCGACGGCGTGCTGCCGATCCCCAATCGCTACCCGGCCGGCGAATACCTGCTGCTGTTCGACCCGCTGGACGGCTCCAGCAACATCGACGTCAACGTCAGCATCGGCACGATCTTCTCGGTACTGAAAAAACACCGCGAGGACCCCACGCGCATCGATCCGGTAAGCGAAGCCGACTTTCTGCAGCCCGGCCGCCAACAAGTGGCCGCTGGCTACTGCATCTACGGGCCGCAGACGACCCTCGTGCTCACCGTTGGCAATGGGGTCGCGATGTTCACGCTGGACCGCGAGCTGGGGGCGTGGGTGCTGACGCAGGACCAGGTCCGCATCCCGGAAGACACCAAGGAATTCGCCATCAACATGAGCAACTGGCGTCACTGGGCACCGCCCGTGAGACGCTACATCGAGGAGTGCCTGGCGGGCAAAGAAGGGCCGCGCGGCAAGGACTTCAACATGCGCTGGGTGGCCTCGATGGTGGCCGACGTGCACCGCATCCTGACGCGCGGCGGGATCTTCCTCTACCCGTGGGACAAGCGCGAGCCGAACAAGCCCGGCAAGCTGCGCCTGATGTACGAGGCCAACCCGATGGGCTGGATCGTCGAACAGGCCGGCGGCGCCGCCACCGACGGGCGCCGGCGCATCCTCGACATCGAACCGCGCGGCCTGCACGAGCGCGTGGCGGTGATCCTCGGCTCGCGCCACGAGGTGGAGCGCGTGACGCGCTACCACCACGAGGCGGATGCCGCCCAGCCCGCCGGCGCCGCGCTATAATGGCGCTTTCTGCGATACTGCCAGCCGCCGGTCGGCAAGTCGCCATGCCGCAATAGCTCAGTTGGTAGAGCAACTGATTCGTAATCAGTAGGTCGGAGGTTCGACTCCTCTTTGCGGCACCAAAAAAAATCAAAAACATAGCCCGCTTTGGCGGGCTTTGTTTTCGGAGTGGTGCACCGGATGTAACTGCGGATGTTAGCACCAAGCAAAAGCCCGGCTCTCGCCGGGCATTGCTTTTCGGGTTTGCGTGGGGGTGTTACGGCCGTCGGGCCAGCTTCAGCACCTCCTGCCAGGCCAGCGCTTCAGCCGCTTCGCGGGTTAGCCCCCCGTCGTACTGGGCGATCGCCGCCCACTCCTCAAAGGCTTCGCGCAGCACCTCCGGCGGCAGCGGGCAGGACGGGGGGCTGATCGCTGCGCATGCATGTCGACTTTGTGCGATTTTTGGTGTTACGGTGTTACAGGGGTTACAGGAGTCATAACCATTTGTTTTTTTCATGCGTAACCTGTAACTCCGCCCGTAACCCACCGCGTGTTACGGTGTTGCACGCGCGCTCGCGGTAGCGGCGGATCACGTCAGGCGGCGCCATCGTTGGCCTCCTCGTTGACCGTGATGTGGTGCACCTTGACCACGCGGCCATCGATGCGCACGGGCCTGGCATGCTTGCCGTCCGCGCCCTGCGCGGGCAGCATCTTCAGGGCGACCAGCGTTTCCAGTGCAGGCTTGACCTCCGACCCCCGCAGCGCTTCGCGTAGCCCGTCGGCAGTGAACAGCCACTCCCGCCGACCGCCTCGCGAGCGCCACCAGCCCGCGCGATCCCGCACCAGTCGCGCAATGCCCTCGTCCGCATCGATGGCGCTGAAACGCGCGTCACCGTGCCGATCGATGAACGCGGTCACGGCCTCCACCACCTGCGCGGCCTCCGCGCGCCCGGCGGTGCGCGTGCTGCACCACAGCCGGTAGGCTTCGGCTGCGGCGTCGATCGCGGCCCCTTCGGGCCAGCCGGTCAGCCCGTACTGTGTCGCCAGCTCACCGGCCAAGGCGATCAGCGCGAAGCGGCCAGCGGCGCGCGTGCGCTGCCCATCGTCCACTGGCGCATCGAACACCGGTAGGGCCTTGATGTCTGCCAGCGCTGCCGTCAGGTCGGTATCGTCCTGCGTCAGCCGCTCCAGAAACACCCGGCCCGCGTGCCCGCGTAGTGCTGCGCGGCGGCGCGCTTGATCGCGTCCGACAGTGCGCGCCCGTCTGGGTATCCGTGCTGGGTGTCCCATGCGCCATGCTTGCGATCGACGAACACGTCCAACAGCCGCACCCCTTGCCCGGCCTTGGCGCGCTTGCCGCCTTCGGCCATCGATGCGGCGATCGTCCGTTCGCCCGTCGACAACACCATGCAACGCCAACGCGCCAGCGCCCTCGACCCAGCCGCGCAGCACCCCGCCTGTGGCGTACTCTGCGGCGGATGCGTCCGCTTGGGAGATCACTTCCCCGGCCTGCGGGCCGATGGCGCAGTCGGCCAGGACGAAGGTATCGCCGGCCCAGCCGGTGGCAGCCGTGCACGTCACCCGGCGGCGCGGGGTTCGCCATAGCAGGTACTGCGACAGCCGCGCCCGATGGGTCGGGTCTATTTCCAACCCTTGCCGCAGCAGTTCCCCGCGCAGCTCTTCGCCGGAACCGCGCAGCAACTCCATCGGCATGGCCCACGTGCGCCAGTGGCCCAGCGACGTTTGGAACCGCGTGCACCCGGCCCACGTTATCGCCGTGCACGTCGGCGGTCAGGGCCTCAACGAGGAACGGCCCGCACTGAGCCAGGCAATCTGCGACACATTACGTCGCATCCACATGGATGATGGCTCCTGTCAGCAAGGAGAAACTGTCATGGTACGACGCCATTCGCTTTACAAAGGCTATGCGAGTGATCTCTCTCCCATCATTCATCTCTGGCTGCTGCGGATATTGGTACCTGTCACATCCCGGATGATCATATGGCCGTTTTTGGAACAGATGCGGGTGTGACGTGTACCACTGTTTCATGGCCTGCATGGGCGTGAGACCCTTGAGTGCGGCCTGGGGCAGCTGGTGGTTGTAAAGCCAAGCATAGCGCAGCAGGGTCTTCTCGAGATCCTCGCCGCTGATGAAGTGGTGGCTGCGCAGCACCTCCTCGATGCGGCCGTTGAAGCGCTCTACCATCCCGTTGGTCTGGGGGCGTCGCACGCGCGTGGTGCGGTGCTCGATGCCGAGTGCCTCGCACAGGCTCTCGAAGGCGTGGGTGGCACTGGGCTGCCCCAGCAGCCGTGCGGTGAACTCCTTGCCATTGTCTGTGAGGATCTTGTTGATCTTGATCGGGCACGCCGTGAGCAGCGACTTGAGGAAGGCGCGCGCGTTTCTCGCGCTCTTGGAGGCGTACAGGGCAATGAAGACCCAGCGCGTGGCACGGTCGATGGCCACAAAGAGGTAGCGCCGCCGCGTCTCATCGGCCATTTGCGGCAGGTACTTCACGTCGATATGAATGAAGCCCGGCTCGTAAGCGGCAAAGGGCTGATGTGCGGGTTTGGGCACCTGGGGCTTGAGGGATCGCAGCGACCCCACGCCGTGGCGTCGCAAGCAGCGATCCAGTCCCGAGCGCGACACGTCAGGACAGACGAACTCGCGCATGACCGACAGCAGATCATCCAGCGGCAGCAGCAGCGTCTTGCGCAGCTCCACTGCAATGGCCTCCTGCGCCGGGGTCATGGTGGTACGCAGCCGGTGCGGGGTGTGGGAGCGATCCAGAAAATCCTCGCGGCGCTTCCACTTGTACACCGTCATGAGCGAAACGCCGTAACGCTCAGCCAACACCGCAGCCGGCTCATCCGACAGCGCGATCTCGCGCCGTATGGCTGGCGTTGTACGCGCCAGGGCATGCAGCTTGATGTTCATGAGGGCATCTCCCGATGATGGTCGTCAACGCCTTGACCCGCTGCCCAGCAGCTCGCGCAGAACGCTTACCGCCAGCAGGTACGCATGGCGTGATGGCACTATCCAATCATCCGGGATGCGACAGGTATGGAAGCCGAAACAGGTCGAGATGCTTTGGGATTCGATAGTCCGCGGCTTTCCCATCGGCGCGTTTTTTCTCGCTCCCTATGTGGACGCGCGCGGTGTACAGCAGAGCAAGTACGGACAGGCAAGCCAACCAGCCAATTACCATCTGCTAGATGGCCAGCAGCGTTCGACGGCCATCGCGCTAGGTTTTCTCAACGCTTGGGGGCCTGCGTCGAACAAGACCACTAGCGAGGATTCGACTTCTCGAGTCAGCGCCGTGTTGTGGGTAGACTTGGCGCCCGCCGACGAAAAATCGGATGCCGAGTTCGTCTTCCGCGTCGTGACCCGGTCGCACCCGTGGGGTTATCGGCGCAGCAATGCCGAAGTAACGCTATCGATCTCCGCCATTCGCAAAGCGCTGGATGAAGGTTTTCGTCCTGCCATGTCGGACCCAAAGATGAGAGCGCTCCCACCGCACCAGATACCGCTGACCCACGTCTGGCCGGCGGATGCGGAAGCTCCTGTACCGCTGGTCTTCGTCATCGAAGCCTTGATGAGTGACGAAACGGCGAGTCTCGACCAGGTGACTGACAAACTGCGTGCAAAATTGGCCAGCTTGCCCTTCTGGGATGCCAAGGAAGGTTCCTGGCCCGCCATCCGCCAAAAGGTCGAGGAGGCTATTGACGCGCGCGAAGGCATCTGGCCCACCTTGGTCGAACACCTGCGCGCCAGCGCCACCCTAAAAGCCGCTTACGGCGTGCCGGCCTTGATCCTGCCCCAGACCGTCCGACCGGATTCTGGCTTGCAGGCCGACCCGCTGGAAACGCTGTTCATCCGCGTCAATCAGGCGGGCACCCAGCTGGAGGGTGAGGAACTGATGTACTCCATCCTCAAGTCCAGCTGGACCGAGGCACCCCGATTTGTCGAGCGACTGGCACATAGACTGGCACATCCGCCGCGCCTGGTCATGCTGGCCACCCGGCTGGTACTGGCCAAGATGCAGAGAAATAACGACACGCGGCATCCGGCGGTGCCGGGTGTGGCCCAGTTCCGCCGGCTGGTGCATGGTCAGGACAAAGATCGACCCGATTTCAAGGCCCTTCTGACCGACTTCGTGCAAAGCGAGGGAAAAGCGGTTTTCGAAGAGGCCAAGAAATTGCTGGTCGATACCAACCTACCCGGCGGCGAATATGCTCTGCCGCCGGTGCTGGCCTTCGAACTGGCCCACAAGTCGCCGGATGTCGCTCTGCTGCTGCTTTACTGGGTCATGCGCATGCGAGAGGCTAAGCTGGCGCCGACCGGGATTACGGAAGACCAGCGGCGCCGCCTGCTGGGGTTTCTCACCGCCTTGGCCTGGTTTGCCCCCGACGCCGACAACGCCGTGGCGGCGGTGTGGTCGGACTTGAAGCAGGCGAGTCCCGCGACCTTGCCGGACTTTTTTGCCCGTCCCGCATTCGAGAAAGCGCTGCAACTGGGCCAGAACGACAAGTTGCTGGCTTGCCCCTTGCCAACGCCGGAAGTACTTGAGGCGGTCGTCGCTGTTTGCGTGACCAAATCAACCCGGCATGGAGGCTTCAACAAGCCGGACAGCGACTTCTGGAGCAAATGGCGATGGTATGACGACCTGCAACAAACACCCCCCGAAGAATGGAGGCGGTGGTTCGAGCAGCATGTCGATCACATCTGGCAAAAAGGCGATGGCGTAGATCAGAATGTCCTGATCAACAAGCGCAGCGAAGCCTGGGGACATTTTTCCCACCAGCTATGGGTCAAGAAAAGCCTGTTGCTCTATGTAGTCGCCCCTGAAATATTCCTAACCCGTTGATAAAGCGTTCGTTTTTGGCTGTTTTGCGGTACAATTTCTCCCAGCTTTTTGCCACCCTCGACGCGGTTGCTGGGAGTTCTGACCATGGCCGAGTGCATGCACAGCGAGGATTTTTTCCGGCTGCGTCTGGAGCACATGATCGATGTGCGCCACCCACTGGCGGTGCTGGCACAGCGCATGCCGTGGCAGCGGCTCGAGCACGCGATCGCGCAGCGCCTGGCGCGCGCACCCCGCAGCCAGGCTGTCGAGGCGCTGGACGACGCGATCGACCTCTTCGGTGAGCAGCGCGCGCGCACCCGGCGCACCAGCCGCGCGGGGCGGCCGCGCGTGCCGCTGCGCATCATGATCAGCCTGCTGTACCTCAAGCACGCCTTCAACGAGTCCGATGAAGGCGTGGTGCAGCGCTGGAGAGACACGCCCCGCTGGCAGTATTTCTCGGGCTGTGCCTACTACGAGGATCGGCTGCCGTGCGATGCCACGACGCTGGTGAAGTTTCGCCAGTGGCTCGGGGAAGAAGGGGTGGAGGAGCTGCTGGCGCAGACGATCAATGTGGCGGTCGAACTCGAGCTCATCGAGCCGCAGGCGCTCGAGCACCTGGTGGTGGACAGCACCGTGCAGCACAAGGCCATCGCCCACCCCAGCGACAGCCGGCTGCTGGAGGTGGCGCGAGTCAAGCTCGTGGCGGCGGCCAAGAACGCCGGGGTGCAGCTCAAGCAGACCTTTGCGAAGGAGGGGCAGCGACTGCGGCGCAAGGCTGCCGGCTACGCGCATGCCAGGCAGTTCAAGCGGCTGCGCCGCACCATCGAGCGCCAGGCCACGATCGTGGGACGCTTGGCGCGCGAGATCGAGCGCAAAGCCACGGCACTGACGCAGGCTGCACGCGAGGCCCTGGGCGAGTCGCTGGCCAAGGCGCAACAGATCATGGCGCAGAGCCGCCAGCGCAAGGCCAACGCAGGGCATCCCAAGCTGTATGCCTGGCACGCACCGGAGGTCGATTGCATCAGCAAAGGCAAGGCGCGCAGCCCCTACGAGTTCGGGGTGAAGGTCGGTGTGGCCAGCACCCTGCAGCACAACCTGGTCGTGGGTGCGCGCGCCTTTCACGGCAATCCCTACGACGGACACACCCTGTGGGCGCAGCTCGAACAGGCCACCATCCTGATGCAGGACAACGCCGTCGCTCCCACCGAGGTGTACGTGGACCTGGGCTACCGCGGGGTGGAGGCCGACAACCCACAGGTGCGCATCGTGCACCGCGGGCGCTGGCGGTGCCTGAGTCGCTCCGATCGGCGCCGGCTCAAGCGCCGCCAGGCCATCGAACCCATCATCGGGCACCTGAAGGCCGATTGCCGCATGGATCGCTGTCACCTCAAGGGCGAGCGGGGCGATCGGCTGCACGCGGTGCTGTGCGCGGCCGGCTACAACATCCGCTGGCTGCTGCGCATGATCGCCAAGCGGGGCATCGGCCCCCTTGTGGCGGTTCTTTTGCGTCTGCTGCTGCGCCTGCTACAAACCATCGAGCAGGCAAAGCGCGCGCTCACCACCCCCATGCCAGGGACGCTGCGAGCGGTGGGGTGAATTTTTCAGGGGCAACTATGTACAGCGCGCCTGGTTGAACAAATGGTTTCCCGATTACGACCCTTCGGTGCCGGATCAGGTCGAGGACAAGAACCGACCCTGGGATTACGACCATATTCATCCCGAACGCTACCTGACTACTGAAACGGGCCGTAGCCGGCACAACATCCCGCAGATCATCCGGGACTGGCATCGTTCGATCGGTAACCTCCGTGCATGGCCACTGGAAGCAAATCGCTCGGATGGCGATCTCTCGCCCAAGACCAAGTTCTCAAAAGTCAGCGACCGGGAGCGGCGGTATCACATGACCACGTCCCAGGACGAATGCAACGCCAGCTTCGTCGGCTACGAGGAGGACGACTGGGACGACTGGTGCGCTTCGGTACCCGAGGAAGTCGAAGCGGGCGAGCAGCCGGTGCAGTATCTGGCCTACGCCGATTATGGTGTAGCACGACAGGCGCTGGTGCGGGCGATCACGACGCGCTTTTGCAAGCTCTACCGGCATTGGTACGAGGAGCTGAAAATCGGCGATCTGATGCCGTGAGTAAGCGTCCCTTCTACCATCGCCCCTGAAATATTCCGCCGCAAAGGCAACTGCTGAGACAATGCGCCAACAGAGAGCTTTTTGGGGACGATTGAAAGCGGCCAGCGTGCATGGGCAGCGATTTGCGACTCACGAGCAGGCCCGGCAGGCCGTGATGGACGGGCTGGTGTTCTACAATCACCGCCGGCTACACTCGTCGCTGGCCTATCTCAGCCCGATGCAGCACGAGCAGCGCTGGCGCGAACCAAAGCGGCAACAGACCGCTTGAGCGTCGGGCTAGAAACTCCACTCGACGGGGGCAAAGTCAGGGCTGTTGTTGACCATCAGCATCCTCTTGACGTTTCGGCCTGCCAGTGCGCGGGCCTTCGTGTTTCGATGGCCACCCTCGTCGTCTACTGCCAGCCCGGCGCGCGCCAGACGCGCTGCGCCGGCCTGCACGACGGCAAGCCCAAGATCCAGCTGCAGGCGCCGCCCGTGGACGGCGCGGCCAACGCCGCGCTGATCGCCTGGATCGCCGCGCGCTGCGGGGTGCCCAAATCCCGCGTGCACATCGTCCACGGCCACACCAGCCGCATCAAGCGGGTCGAGATCGACGGGATCGACGACACCGCGGCGCGATCGGCCTTGGGGTTGCCCTAGCGCGACGCCACCAGTGGCCCTAGCATCCCGCCGCCGGGGCCGCGGCGTACCACGACAAAAACCGGTCGACGACCCGCGCGGCGTGCGCGTGCCGCTCGGCGAGCCGGTGGCGCGCCAGCGGCACCCGGTACAGCGACCGCACCAGCTCCAACCCCACCGCCATGCCCAGCAGCAACTCAGCGGCGTCGTCCGGGTCGTCGCAGCACAACCACCCCGCCCGGTGTGCCCGTGCGAGGAAGCGGCTCAGCTCGGCGTGCGCCTGCGCGGGTCCGCGGCGCCAGATGCCAGCAAAGTCCAGCCCCGCAGCCGCCCCATCGGCCAATGCCAGCAGGTAGCGCTGGTGTGTGGTGGTGCACAACAGGCCTGCCAAGTCCACCACGTACTGGTGCAGCTGTGCCCGCACTTCTGCCTTGGACGTGGGCTCGGAGCGCAGCGTACGGGTCAGATCTGTGGCCCGCCGCGTCACCAGTGACTCCAACAACACTTGTCGGTTGGGATAGCGCCGGTACAGGGTTGCCTTGGAAATCCCGGCCAGTTGCGCCACGCGCTCCATCGTGACAGCCGCTGGCCCCGCTTGCCGCAGCAGCGTGCGCACGGCCCGCAAAATTGCCCGGTCTTTGCTGCGGTCGATGGGCCGTCCACGAGGGGACGCCAGCTCTTTGGACGCTCGACGGTTGTGCACGACAGCCACCAATTAAGATACGATTGCGTTCAATTATCACAAGCCCCACAGACGAGGCCCTCAGGAGTCACCCGTATGGCCGTTTACGCCTCCCGCCTGGTCACACTGGTCACCGTTTTGGTGATTGGCGCGGTACTCACGGCGTGTCAACAGGCACCCGCAACAGACAGCGCCGGCACTGTCCCTTATGTGCGCACGGCTGCCGTGCAGCCCGTCGGTGCCGCGGCACAAGGTTTGTCAGGGATCGTGCGTGCCCGCATCGAGGCCCCTTTGGCCTTTCAGGTCGGTGGGCGCATCATCGCACGCCGCGTCGACGCCGGACAAGCGGTCTCCGCGGGGCAGGTGCTGTTCGAGCTCGATCCGGCGGACCTGGAACAGGCGGTGCGGGCGGCCGAAGCGGACGCGGCGGCGGCCGAAACGGCGTGGCGCACGGCGCAAGCCGAGTGGGCGCGCGTGCGCGAGCTGCAATCACGCGGCTTCGTCAGCGCGCAGGCGCTGGAGCGCGCGGAACTGGCGGTACGCGAGACCCACAGCCGCCGCGACGCCGCCACCGCCCGGCTGACGCAGGCGCGCAACGCGCGCGGGTACGCGCAGTTGCGCAGCCCCGCGGCCGGGGTGCTGATCGACGTGTCGGGCCAGCCCGGGCAGGTCGTCGCTGCCGGGCAGCCGGTGGCGACGCTCGCACAACAGGGGGAGCGGGAAGTGGAAGTCCACTTCCCCGACGGCGTGCCGCCCCCCGCGCAAGGCGAGGCGCTGCTGCCCGACGGCCAGCGGCGCGCGCTGCGGCTGCGCGAAGCGGCGCCGGCCGTCGATCCGCTGGGCCGCACGCGCCGGGCGCGCTACACGATCGCGGACCTGCCGCCCACCGTGGCGCTGGGCAGCGTCGTCACCTCGCGCTTTGCCCTGCCCGGGGCAACGGGCGCGGAGGCGCTGTGGCAGGTGCCGGTCGGGGCGCTGGACGAGCGCGGACACGGCCCGCGCGTGTGGCGGCTGCGTGACGGCAAGCCCGAGCCCGTCGCGGTGCAGGTGCGCGCGCTCGACGACCGGCACGCGATCGTCGCCGGCGCGCTGGAGCCGACCGACCGCATCGTCGCGCTCGGCACCCATCTGCTGCAGGAAGGCATGGCGGTGCGGGAGCTGCCCCGATGAGCCTGCCCAACCTCTCCGCGCTGGCGGTGCGCGAGCGCGCCGTCACGCTGTTTTTGCTGATCCTGTCGATCCTCGGCGGCCTGTACGCGTTTCTGTCGCTGGGGCGCGCGGAGGACCCGGCGTTTACGGTGCGGGTGATGCAGGTCAACGTCGCCTGGCCCGGCGCGTCGGCCGAGCAGCTGCAGCAGCAGGTCGTGGACCGGCTGGAAAAGCGCATCCAGGAGGTCGAATACCTCTACCGCATCGAGAGTACGGTACGCCCCGGACAGGCGACGCTGCAGGTGGAGTTTCATGACTACACGCCGCAGGCCAAGGTGCCGGAGCTCTTCTACCAGGTGCGCAAACGCATGTGGGACGAGGCCCGCCAGATGCCGCCGGGCGTCATCGGCCCGATCGCCAACGACGACTTCTCCGACGTGTATTTCAGCCTGCTGGCGCTCACCGCCCCGGGCCTGCCGATGGCTGATCTGGCGCGCGAGGCCGACCGCCTGCGCGACCAGCTGCAGCGCATCGAGGGAGTGCACAAGGCGGTGCTGATCGGCGAGCGCACCGAGCGGGTCTACGTCGAGTTCGACAGCGCCCGCCTCGTCAACCTCGGCCTGTCCCCGCAAGCCATCTTCGAAGCGATCGACGCGAGCAACCGGCTCGTCCCCACGGGCCGCATCGAAACGGACGGCCCGCGCCTGCACATCCGGCTCGACGCCGACCTGTCCGACCCCGAGGCGCTGGCTGCCGTGCCGATCCGCGCGGGCAACAAGGTGCTGCGCCTCGGCGACATCGCGACGATCCGCCGCGGCTACGAGGAGCCGCCCTCCTACCTCGTGCGTGCGCGCGGCCAGGACGCGGTGCTGATCGGCATCGTGATGAACAAGGGGGAAAACGGCCTCGCACTCGGCCAACGGCTCGAGGCCTACCTGCAGGCAGAGAAGACGGAGCTGCCGCTCGGCATGGCGCTGACGCAGCTCACCAACCAGGCCGACGCGATCCGCAAGGCGGTCGACCTGTTCCAGCTCAAGTTCCTGGTCGCGGTGATCGTCGTGATGGGGGTGAGCATGCTGGCCATCGGCTGGCGCGCCGGCCTCATCGTCGGTATCGCGGTGCCGGTGACGCTGGGCATCAGCTTTCTGATCATGAAGCTGATGGGCATCAACCTCGACCGCATCACGCTGGGGGCGCTGATCATCTCGCTCGGATTGCTGGTGGACGACGCCATCATCTCGGTGGAGATGATGCTGGTGAAGATGGAGGAAGGCTGGGACCGCGTGCGCGCCGCCGCCCACGCGTGGAATGTCACCGCCGCGCCGATGCTGTTCGGCACGCTGGTCACGGTGGCGGGGTTTCTGCCGATCGGGTTTGCCCGCTCGGGCGTCGGCGAGTACGCCGGCAACATCTTCTGGGTGCTGGGTATCGCGCTGCTGGTGTCGTGGCTGGTGGCTGTGGTCTTTGCGCCGTACCTGGGTGTCAAGATGCTGCGCGACGTGCCGGTGGCGCAGCGCCACGATCACGCGAGCCTTTACCAGACGCCGATGTACCAGCGGCTGCGCAGCGTCATCACGTGGTGCGTCACGCAGCGCAAGACGGTCGTCTTCGGCACCGTCGCGCTGCTCGTGCTCTCCGCCGTGGGCATGGCCACCGTCGTGCAAAAGCAGTTTTTCCCGAATTCCGACCGCACCGAGGTGCTGGTGAGCGTCTACCTGCCGCAAGGCACGTCGGTCGGCGTCACCGACCAGACCATGCGCCGGCTGGAGGCGATCCTCGCGCCGATGCCCGAGGTCAAGACCCTCTCGACCTACGTCGGCGCGGGTGCGCCGCGCTTCTTCATCTCGGCCAACCCCGAGCCGCCCAACCCCGCGTTTGGCAAGATCATCGCCGTGGCGCAGGACGAGGCCGCGCGCGATCGGGTGATGGCGACGCTGGAAGAGCACATCCGCAACGGCGAGTTTGCGGAAGCGCGCGTGCGCATCGCGCGGCTGCTCTACGGCCCGCCGGTGGCGTGGCCGGTACAGTTCCGCGTCTTCGGGCCCGACCCCAACCGCGTGCGCGAGATCGCCTACCGCGTGCGCGACGTGATGGCGGCCAACCCGCACGTCGTCGACCCGCACCTGGAATGGGACGAACGCGTGCCGGTGCTGCACCTGCGGGCCGACCCGGAGCGGCTGCGCCTGATGGGCCTGACGCCGCAGGACGTCGCGCAACAGCTGCAGTTCCTGCTGGACGGCGTGCCGGTGACGCAGCTGCGCCGCGACACGCGCAGCGTCGATCTGATCGCGCGCGGCGCGATGGGCGGCCAGCGGCTGGACGCGCAATCGCTGCGTGCACTGGAACTGCTCAACCGCGACGGCCGCAAGATCCCCGTGACCCAGCTGGGCACGCTGGACGTGCGTTACGAGGAGCCGGTGATCAAGCGCTACAACCGCGAGCCGTTCGTCGCGGTGCAGTCGGAGGTGCGCGGCGCGCAACCGAACGACGTCACCGCCGCAGTGTGGCAGGCGCTGGAGACGGTGCGCGCGGACCTGCCGCCGGGCTATCGGGTGGCCATCGGTGGCTCGGTCGAACAGTCCGGCAAGGCCGACGCGTCGATCCAGAAGCTGCAGCCGGTGATGGTCGCCTGCATGCTGATCTTCATCATGCTGCAGATGCGCTCGTTCCCCGGGACGTTCATGGTCGTGGCGACCGCGCCGCTGGGGCTGATCGGGGCCGTGCTGGCGCTGCTGGTGTTCCAGCAGCCGTTCGGCTTCGTCGCGCTGCTGGGGCTCACGGGCCTTGCGGGGATCCTGATGCGCAACACGCTGATCCTGACGCAGCAGGTCAGCGACAACTTCGAGGCCGGGATGAACGCCTTCGACGGCGTGGTCGAGGCCGCGGTGCAGCGCGCGCGCCCCGTGGTGCTGACGGCGCTGGCGGCGGTGCTCGCGTTCGTGCCGCTGACCCAGGACAGCTTCTGGGGACCGCTGGCCTACGTGCTGATCGGCGGCGTGGCGGTCGGCACCCTCATCACGCTGCTCTTCGTGCCGGCGCTGTACGCGCTGTGGTTCCGCATCCGGCCGGCCAGCCAAGGGGCGTCAAGCTGAGGGCTGCCGCTCAACGCCTGTCGGCGGCCCGGTACACGGCGCTGCGCTCGCGCTTGCCCACGGCGATCACGATGACCACCACCTCGGCGTCCCGCACCTCGTACACGAGACGGTAACCGGCGCTGCGCAGCTTGATTTTGTAACGGTCCGGATGCCCTGCCAGCTGCGCGGCCGGCACCCGGGGCTGCTCGAGACGCTCGGCGAGCTTGCGCTTGAGGATCGTGCGAACGCTGCCGTCGAGCGCTTGCCACTCCCGCCAAGCGGCGGGGTGAAACGCAAGCTCATAGCGCATCGAGGGACACCCGCTGCAAGGGTTGTCCGTCCCGCAGCCGGGCGTCCGCGAGGGCGTTGAGCTCCAGATCCTCCAGACGCTCCATCAAGGCCTCGAAAGCCGTGGCGGGCACGCAGTAGAAGGCGGGCTCGTTGCGATTGAGGATCGCCACCGGCCCCCCCTCACCCGCCTGAACCGTGCCCATCGGATCGCGCTTGAGTTCGGTGACGCTGGCCGCAACGGGGGCGAGCAACACGTGGGGCATGACAAGCTCCTGGGATTCCGAAGTGCCTTTTCCAAAAGCACTTTTCGTGGTGCTCTCAATGGTACCTTGTTTCTGGAACCCTGGGACATCCGGCTTGCGTGCGTTCACACGCCCCGCAACCGCCGCGCGATTTCGGCGACGAGCTGGCGCGCCAGGGCAATTTTCGGGGCGGGCGGCAGCTCGACGACCTCGCGCTCATCCACCAGCAGCAACGCGTTGTCGTCGCGTCCGAAGGTGGCCGGCCCGATATTGCCCACCAGCAGCGGCACCCCCTTGCGCGCGCGCTTGGCCTGCGCGTGTGCGAGCAGGTCGTGGCTCTCCGCCGCGAAGCCGACGCAGTACAGCTCCCCCGAGCGCGCGCGCGGCAGCGCAGCGACGGTGGCCAGGATGTCCGGGTTTTCGACGAAGGTGAGCGCCGGCGGCTGGCCGCTGCCGTCCTTCTTGAGCTTGCGCTCGGCCGGCTGGGCGGGGCGCCAGTCGGCCACCGCGGCGGCCGCGACGAACACCGTGGCGGATGCCACCTCGGCCATGACGGCGTCGAACATCTGCTGTGCGGACTGCACGTCCACACGGCGCACGCCGCGCGGCGTGCGCAGGTGCACCGGCCCCGCGACCAGCGTGACCTCGGCCCCCGCCTCGCGCGCCGCCCGGGCGATGGCAAAGCCCATCTTGCCGCTGCTGTGGTTGGTGATGCCCCGCACCGGGTCGATCGCTTCGAACGTCGGGCCCGCCGTGACGAGCACGCGCTGTCCCGCCAACAGCGGCGGCTGCACATGGGCGATCACGTCTTCGAGGATCTCCTCCGGTTCCAGCATGCGGCCGTCGCCGACTTCGCCGCAGGCCTGCTCGCCCTGCCCCACCCCCAGCACGACCGCGCCGTCGGCCACCACCTGCGCGACATTGCGCTGCGTCGCCGGGTGCGCCCACATCTCGCGGTTCATCGCGGGCGCGAGCAGCAGCGGCACACGCGCGAGCGGCCGCGCCAGGCAAAGCAGCGTCAGGATCTCGGCGGCACGCCCCTGCGCCAGCTGCGCGATCAGGTCGGCGCTGGCCGGCGCGATGACGATTGCATCCGCCTCACGACCGTGGTTGATGTGCGCCATCGCATTCGGTTCGCGCACATCCCACTGGCTCGTCACGACGGGCCGGCCGCTGAGCGCCTGCATCGTCACCGGAGTGATGAACTGCGCGGCCGCCTCGGTCATCACCACCTGCACACTCGCGCCGGCGCGCACGAGCAGCCGGCACAGCTCGGCCGACTTGTAGCAGGCGATACCGCCAGACAGCCCCAGAACGATGCGCTTGCCGTCGAGTTCCTTCATGCGGCCGCACTATACCCCGCTCGCCCCGCGCGTAACCAGCCGCCCCTGCGCTGCGACATGGTCGGCTTTTATAATCGGCCTTTCCACAGACGGGCCCGTCGCGGCCCGCCCAACGTCATGACCAAATACGTGTTCGTCACTGGCGGCGTGGTGTCGTCCCTGGGCAAGGGCATCGCCTCTGCGTCGCTGGCCGCGTTGCTGGAGTCGCGCGGCCTGCGGGTCACCCTCATCAAACTGGACCCCTATCTCAACGTCGACCCGGGCACGATGAGCCCGTTCCAGCACGGCGAGGTGTTCGTCACCGACGACGGCGCGGAAACGGACCTGGACCTCGGCCACTACGAGCGCTTCATCACCACGCGGATGAAGCGCAGCAACAACTTCACGACCGGGCAAATCTACAAATCCGTCCTGGAAAAGGAGCGCCGCGGCGACTACCTGGGCAAGACCGTGCAGGTCATCCCGCACGTCACCAACGAAATCCAGGCCTTCATCCAGCGCGGCGCCGACGGGGTGGACGTGGCCATCGCCGAAATCGGCGGCACGGTGGGCGACATCGAATCGCTGCCGTTCCTCGAGGCCGCGCGGCAGATGAGCCTGCGCCTGGGGCCGAACAACTCGGCGTTCGTGCACCTGACCTACGTGCCCTACATCGCCGCGGCGGGTGAACTCAAGACCAAGCCGACGCAGCACACGGTGCAGAAACTGCGCGAAATCGGCATCCAGCCCGATGCGCTGCTGTGCCGCGCGGACCGCGTGATCCCGGACGAGGAGCGGGAGAAGATCAGCCTCTTCACCAACGTGCCGCTGTGGGGCGTCATCTCGATGCCGGACGTGGACACCATCTACAAGGTGCCGCGCGTGCTGCACGAGCAGGGGCTCGACGGCCTCATTTGCGACCGGCTGCGCCTGCACACGCCGCCGGCCAACCTCAAGCGCTGGGACGATCTGGTCTACGAGGTCGAACACCCGCAGGGCGAGGTGCGCATCGCGATGGTCGGCAAGTACGTCGACCTCTCCGACAGCTACAAGTCGCTCAACGAGGCGCTGCGCCACGCCGGGCTGAAGAACCACGTGCGCGTGGCCATCACCTACATCGACTCGGAGACGCTGGAGGATGACAACGTCGCCGCGCGGCTCGGCGGCTTCGACGCGATCCTGGTGCCGGGCGGCTTTGGCAAGCGCGGCGTCGAGGGCAAGATCCGCGCCGCCCGCTTTGCGCGCGAGCAGCGCGTGCCGTACCTGGGGATTTGCCTGGGCATGCAGGTCGCCACGATCGAGTTCGCGCGCCATGTCGCGGGGCTCGAGGGGGCCAATTCCACCGAATTCGACCCGCACACGCCCCACCCCGTCATCGCCCTGATCGACGAGTGGCTGGACGCCAACGGCACGCTGCAAAAGCGCGACGCCAACACCGATCTGGGCGGCACGATGCGGCTCGGGGCGCAGAGTGCCGACGTGATGCCCGGCACGCTCGCGTACCAGATCTACGGCCCGGTGGTCACCGAGCGCCACCGCCACCGCTACGAGGCCAACACGCAGTACCTCGACCGGTTGCGGCAGGCGGGGCTGGTCATCTCGGCGCTGACGCAGCGCGAGCAGCTCACCGAGATCATCGAGCTGCCGCAGGACGTACACCCGTGGTTCATGGGCGTGCAGTTCCACCCGGAGTTCAAGTCCACCCCGTGGGACGGCCACCCGCTCTTCAACGCTTATATTGCCGCGGCGCTGCAACACCAGCGGCGACGTGCCCCGCAGGAGGCGGCAACGGCATGAACCTCTGTGGCTTCGAGGTCGGTCTGCACCGGCCGTTTTTCCTGATCGCCGGCCCCTGTGTGGTCGAAAGCGAACAGCTGCAGATGGACGTGGCCGGCGAGCTCAAGGCCATCACGGCGGCGCTGGGCATTCCCTTCATCTTCAAGAGCAGCTACGACAAGGCCAACCGCTCCAGCGGCCGCTCGTACCGCGGCCCCGGGATGGAGCGGGGCCTGGAGATCCTGGCCAAGGTGCGGCGCGAGATCGGCGTGCCGGTGCTGACCGACGTGCACACCGAAGCGGAGGTGCCGGCGGTCGCGGCCGTCGTGGACGTGCTGCAGACCCCGGCGTTTCTGTGCCGCCAGACGGACTTCATCCGCGCAGTGGCGCAGTCCGGCAAGCCCGTCAACATCAAGAAAGGCCAGTTCCTCGCCCCAGAGGACATGGTCAACGTCATTGAGAAGGCGCGCGCCGCCGCCCGCGAGGCGGGGCTGAGCGAAGACCGCTTCCTGGCGTGCGAGCGCGGGGTGAGCTTCGGTTACCACAACCTCGTGTCGGACATGCGCAGCCTGGCGATCATGCGCCGCACCGGCGCGCCGGTGGTGTTCGATGCCACGCACAGCGTGCAGCTGCCCGGCGGCCAGGGCACCAGCAGCGGCGGCCAGCGCGAGTTCGTGCCGGTGCTGGCGCGCGCCGCGGTGGCGGTCGGGGTGGCCGGTCTGTTCATGGAAACCCACCCGGACCCGGCCCGTGCCCTGTCCGACGGCCCGAACGCCGTGCCGCTCAAACACATGCGCGCCCTGCTCGAAACCCTGGTCGCGCTCGACCAGGTGACCAAGCGCCAAGGCTTTCTGGAAGACGCGTTCGACGCCTGAAGACGGCTACCGGAGCCACGTTTTTTGACCGCACGTTCACCCCAAACACCATGTCCAGCGGCTACATCATCGCCTGGGTCGACGTGACCGACCCGCAGCAGTACGAGGAATACAAGCGCTGGTCCAGCGCGGCGATCCAGGCCCACGGTGCCGAGATCTGCGTGCGCGGCGGGCGCGTGGAGACGCTGGAAGGCGACTGGCAACCGGGCCGCATCGTGGTGCTGAAGTTCCCGTCGTTCCAGGCGGCGCGCGCCTTCCACGATTCGCCCGAGTACCGCCGTGCACGGGAGGCCCGCACGGGTGCGGCGGTCATGCGCATGATTTGTGTCGAGGGCCTCTGACGCCCCACCACCGGTTTTTTCCATTGCCACGAAAAAGGACCCCCCATGAGTGCCATCGTTGACATCGTCGGCCGCGAGATTCTGGACAGCCGCGGCAACCCCACCGTCGAATGCGACGTGCTGCTGGAGTCCGGCGTGATGGGCCGCGCGGCCGTGCCCTCCGGCGCCTCCACCGGCAGCCGCGAGGCAATCGAGCTGCGCGACGGCGACCCGAGCCGCTACCTCGGCAAGGGCGTGCTCAAAGCCGTCGAGCACATCAACACCGAGATTTCCGAAGCCGTGCTCGGGCTGGACGCGAGCGAGCAGGCGTTCCTCGACAAGACGCTGATCGAGCTCGACGGCACCGAGAACAAGAGCCGCCTGGGCGCCAACGCGATGCTGGCGGTGTCGATGGCGGTGGCGCGCGCGGCGGCCGAGGAGTCGGGCCTGCCGCTGTACCGTTACTTTGGCGGCAGCTCGGCGGTGCAACTGCCCGTGCCGATGATGAACGTCATCAACGGCGGCGCGCACGCCAACAACAATCTCGACCTGCAGGAGTTCATGATCCTGCCGGTGGGGGCACCGTCGTTCCGCGAGGCCGTCCGCTGGGGCGCCGAGGTCTTCCACGCCCTCAAAAAAATCATCCACGACCGCGGCATGAGCACCGCCGTCGGCGACGAGGGTGGTTTTGCGCCCAGCGTGGCCAACCACGAGGCGGCCATCCAGCTCATCTTGGAAGCGATCGACAAGGCGGGCTACACGGCCGGCACGCAGGTCGCGCTGGGGCTGGATTGCGCCTCCAGCGAGTTCTACCGCGACGGGCGCTACCACCTCAAGGGTGAAGGGCTGGTGCTGACCGCCGCGGAGTGGACCGACATCCTGGCCACCTGGTGCGACAAATACCCGATCATCAGCATCGAGGACGGCATGGCCGAAGGCGACTGGGACGGCTGGAAGGGCCTGACCGATCGGCTGGGCCAGCGCGTGCAGCTCGTCGGCGACGACCTGTTCGTCACCAACACCAAGATCCTGAAGGAAGGCATCGACAAGGGCATCGCCAACTCGATCCTCATCAAGATCAACCAGATCGGCACGCTCACCGAAACCTTCGCCGCGATCGAGATGGCCAAGCGCGCGGGCTACACCGCCGTCATCAGCCACCGCTCCGGCGAGACCGAGGACTCGACCATCGCCGACATTGCGGTGGGCACCAACGCCGGTCAGATCAAGACCGGCTCGATGAGCCGCAGCGACCGCATGGCCAAGTACAACCAGCTCCTGCGCATCGAGGAAGACCTCGGCGACGTGGCCGTCTATCCGGGCCGCGACGCGTTCTACAACCTGCGCTGATGCGGTAGCCGATGCGCCCCCGCTGGATCACGGCCCTGCTGCTGGCGCTGCTGGCCGTGGTCCACGCCGACATCTGGTGGGGGCGCGGCAGCGTCTTTCAGGTCGAGGCGCTGCGGCGCGAACTGGCCGAACTGGAACAGGCCAACGAGGTCGCGCGCGCGCGCAACGAGCGGCTCGCGGCCGAAGTGCGCGACCTGCAGACCGGGCTGGAGACCGTCGAAGAAATCGCCCGGCAGGAGCTGGGCATGGTCAAGCCCAACGAAATCTTCGTGCACATCCAGGTACCGGCCGCGGCGCGGGAGGGAGGCACCTCGTCGGCTTCGGGCGCGGCGGCGCCTGCGCCCCCGCGCTGATCCGGCCTGCCGACGCGCCCACCGCCGTCGCGAGGCGCCACGCCACCGCGTACGTCTCTATTGCACGCGGTCCGACCCGGGCGGCTGCTGCGCCTGTTCGAGGAACAGCTGCGCCGCGTCCACCGGGTCGAAGCGGTAGTGCTGGCCGCAAAAATCGCAGGCAACGTCCACCTCGCCCTGCTCGGCGAGAATCGCCTCCACCTCCGCGACGCCCAGCCCCCGCAGCATCGCGCCGACCCGCTCGCGCGAACAGGTGCAGGCAAAGCGCGGGTGGGCCTGCGCGGCGGACGGCGGCGCCAGCCGCAGCAGGTTCTCCTGCCAGAACAGGCGGTGCAGGATCGTGTCCGCGTCGAGCGTGAGCAGCTCCTCGCGCGTCAGGCTCGCGGCCAGCGTCGCGATGCGCCGGTAGTCCTCGTTGGCGTCGAGCGCGTCCGCCTCGTGCGCAACAGCCGCCGTTCCGCTCAGGTTGGCCTCGCCGGTGGCGGGCATGCGCTGGATCAACAGCCCCGCGGCCACCCGATCGTCGGCGGCGAGCACGAGCTGCGTGTCGAGCTGCTCACTCTGCCGCATGTAGTGACCGATGACGTCGCTCAGGCGCTCGAACGCGCGCCCGTGGGCGTCGTGCAGCGGCACGATCCCCTGGTACGGGCGCTGCCCCGGCTGGCGCTCGCGCGGGTCGAGCGTGATCGCACAGCGCCCCTGCCCCAGGACGTTGACCATGTGCGACAGCGGCACGCCGGGCGCGACCGCCCCCTGCACCGTCGCCGTGGCACGAAAGGCCATGTCCGGCTGCACTTCGGCCACCGCCACCTTGACCGGTCCGTCGCCGAAGATCTGCAACACCAGCGCCCCGGCAAATTTGATGTTGCTGTGCAGCAGCACCGCGGCGGCGGTCATCTCGCCGAGCAGCTCGGTCACGGCCTCCGGATAGCCCCCAGACGCCGCGCGCCGCTGCAACAGCGCCTGCCAGTCATCGGTCAGCCGCACCAGCGCCCCGCGCAAGGGCACGCCGTCGAACAAAAACTTGTGCAGTTCGGACACGGCCGTCAACCCAGCGGCCGCAGCCCGTGACGAAAACGCCGCGCGTTCTCGATGTAGTGCTGCGCGCTCTGGCGCAGCCCCTCGATCTCCTGCGGGGTCAGCGGCCGCACCACCTTGGCCGGGCTGCCCAGGATCAGCGAGCCGTCCGGAAACACCTTGCCCTCGGTGACCAGCGCGCCGGCGCCCACCAGGCAGTGGCGGCCGATGCGGGCCCCGTTGAGCACGATCGCGCCAATGCCGATCAGCGACTCGTCGCCGATCGTGCACCCGTGCAGCATCACCTGGTGCCCGACGGTGACGTACGCGCCGATCGTCAATGGCACGCCGATGTCGGCGTGCAGCACGCTGCCGTCCTGGATATTGCTGCCGCGGCCGACGGTGATGGGGTCGGTATCCCCCCGCAGCACCGCGCCATACCAGACGCTGCTGTCTTCGGCCAGCGTCACGCGCCCGATCACGCGCGCGGTGTCGGCCACGAAGGCACTCGGGTGCACCTGCGGCGCGATGTCGTCGAGTTGGAAGAGGCTCATCCGTAGAATTGTAAAGATGTCCCCTCCCCCCTCCAACGCGGTGCCCGCGGGTGATCCCGACCTACGGGTACAGGCGCTGCACTGGCTCACCGAGTGTGATCCGGTGGCCAAGGTTGCCGGCGTGCGCGCCCTCTGGGCTTCGGTCGCCGCGGCGCGCGCCGAAGAGCGCCCCATCGGCCTGGACTCGGAGGCCATCCTCGTTCCCCCATCGGACCGACCACTGCCCGGCCGCCCGCCGCGGCCGCGCCTCATCCCGCCGGGGTCCGTGCCACCGCGCTCGCCCTTCACGCCGGAGGGCCACGCCGCGCTGGTCCACGCGATCTGCCACATCGAGTTCAACGCGATCAACCTCGCGCTCGACGCGGTGTGGCGCTTCAGCGGCATGCCCGTGGCGTTCTACGCGGACTGGCTGCGCGTCGCGGCCGAGGAAGCCGAGCACTTCACGCTGCTGCGCGAGCACCTGCGCGCGCTGCCGCATCCCGCGGGCGGCCACTGGGACTACGGCGACTTCGACGCGCACGACGGGCTGTGGACCATGTGCGAAAAAACCGCCGGCGACATCGTGGCCCGCATGGCGCTCGTCCCCCGCACGCTGGAAGCGCGCGGACTCGACGCCACGCCGCTGATCCAGGCCAAGCTGCGCCGCGCGGGCACGCCCGCGGCGCGCGCCGCCTGCGAGATTCTCGACATCATCCTGCGCGACGAGGTCGGCCACGTCGCGATCGGCAACCATTGGTACCGGTGGCTCTGCGAGCGCGCCGGACTCGACCCCGTCGCCCACTACCGGACGCTCGCGCGCACCTATCAAGCCCCCCGCCCGAAGCCCCCGTTCAACGACGCCGCGCGCCGCCGCGCCGGCTTCACCGACGAGGAGCTGGCCTATCTGGAGCAGGCAGTGGGGTGATACCGGGGGAGGGCCGGACCGCATGGCCCGCCGTCCAAAAGCGCTCAGCCTCCACCGCCACGCGGATGGTGGCGCGCGTGCAGTGCCTTGAGCCGCTCGCGCGCGACGTGGGTATAGATCGTCGTCGTCGAAATGTCGGCGTGCCCGAGCAGCAGCTGCACCGCGCGCAGGTCCGCGCCGTGGTTGAGCAGGTGCGTCGCAAACGCGTGGCGCAGCGTGTGCGGCGACAACGGCACCGCGATGCCCGCCGCACGCGCGTAGCGTTTGACCAGCATCCAGAACATCACACGCGTCATCGCCTGCCCGTGGCGTCCGGTGACGAAAAGGTCGTCGCTGCGCCGCCCCGCCAACAGCGCGGGCCGCGCCTCCGTCAGGTAGCGGCGCAGCCAGTCGGCGGCCACGTCGCCGAACGGGACCAGCCGCTCCTTGTTCCCCTTGCCGGTCACGCGCAGCACCTGATCCGGCAGGCTGACCTCGTACAGCCGCAGCGCCACCAGCTCGCTCACCCGCAACCCCGTCGCGTACAGCAGCTCCAGCATCGCGCGGTCGCGCACGCCCAGGGGGTCACCCGTGTCCGGCGCGGCCAGCAGCGCCTCCACCTGCGCCTCGGTCAAGGTCTTGGGCACGCGCGCGAGCCGCTTGGCCGACAGCAACGGCAGCGTCGGATCGTCGGTGCGCAGCCCTTCGCGCAGCGCCCAGCGGTAAAAACGCCGAAACACCGTCAACCGCCGGTTGCTGGAACTGACCCGGCTGCCCGGCAGGCGGGCCGCCATGTACGCCTGCAGGTCGGCCACCGACGCCTGCCGCAGCCCCCGCCCCGATGCCGCGAGCCAACCCGCCAGCGCCACCAGATCGCTGCGGTACGCCGCCAGCGTGCGCGCCGACAGGCCGTCCTCCAGCCACAGCGCATCGACGAACCGGTCGACCAGCGCGTCATCGCCCGCTATCATCCCCATATGACAATGGTACCGCCCCCGGCGGGTGCGGCGGCGTCCGCGCTGCGTGTGCTGCCGCTGCCCGCCTTCAGCGACAACTACATCTGGCTGCTGAACGATGGCCGCGAGGCCTGGGTGGTCGACCCGGGCGACGACGCCCCGGTGCGGCGCGCGCTGCACGAACACGGCCTGCGCCTCACGGGCATTCTGCTGACCCACCACCACGCGGACCACACGGGCGGCGTGGCGGCGCTGCGCGACGCCACCGGCTGCCGGGTGTTCGGGCCGGCCGGTGAGCCGCTGCCCGAGCCGGTGCAGCGCGTCGCGGACGGCGACAGCGTCGAGGCGCTGGGCCAGCGGTGGCGCGTTCTGGCCGTGCCCGGCCACACCGCCGGGCACGTGGCCTACGTCAACGACGCCCCACCGGGCGCGCCGCGCTGGCTGTTCTGCGGCGACACGCTGTTTTCCGCCGGTTGTGGCCGCCTGTTCGAGGGCACGCCCGCGCAGATGCTCGCCTCGCTGGACCGGCTTGCTGCCCTGCCGGACGATACACACGTGTGCTGTGCCCACGAGTACACCTTGAGCAACCTGCGCTTTGCGCGCACGGTCGAGCCGGACAACGACGCGCTGCGCGTGTACACCGAGGCATGCGAGGTGCGCCGCGCCGCGGGACAGCCAACGCTGCCGAGCACCGTCGGTGTCGAGCGCCGCGTCAACCCGTTTCTGCGCAGCCGGGAACCCGGCGTGCGGCGGGCGATCCAGCAATGGGACCCGTCGGCCGACACCGACGCCGCCGCGTTCGCGGCGTTGCGGCGCTGGAAGGATGGCTTTCGCTGACCGCAGGCGCGGACCCCGCCCCTGACGACGAACCCCGCACCGGACACCCTGACACATGACGGTTTTACAACGATTGGCGCTGCTGTGGGGCGCCCTGACCCTCGCGGCGTGCGCCCAACTGCCCAACCCGGGTGCAGCCACCGCTGACCTCCCGCCGGTGGCGGCGCCCGCGCCGGCCCCGAGAACCGTGGAGGGCGCGGCCCCGCCCGCCCCCGCGTCGCCGACGGCGTCGGCCGCCCTCCCCAGCCCGCACGCCACGCTCGAGCCCGCCCCGCTGCCCAGCCAGCGGCCGGTGGCTCCGGTGGTCGCCCCCGCGGACCTGTGGGAGCGCATCGAACGCGGGCTCGCGATGCCCGACCTCGACGACGAGCGCGTGGCGCAGTGGGAGCGTTGGTACGGCAGCCGCCCCGACTACCTACAGCGCATGGCCGACCGTGCAAGCAAATACCTGTTCCACATCGTCGAGGAAATCGAGCGGCGCGGCCTGCCGCTGGAACTCGCGCTGCTGCCCTTCATCGAAAGCGCCTTCAACCCGCAGGCCGTCTCGCACGCCAAGGCCGCGGGGATGTGGCAGTTCATGCCGGCCACGGGCAAGCATTTCGACCTGAAACAAAACGCCTTCCGTGACGACCGGCGCGACGTGCTCGCCTCCACCCGCGCGGCGCTCGACTACCTCGAGCGGCTGCACCGCATGTTCGGCGACTGGCACCTGGCGCTGGCCGCCTACAACTGGGGCGAGGGCAACGTCCAGCGGGCGATCCGCCGCAACCAGGCGGCGGGGCTGCCCACCGGTTATCTGGACCTGCGCATGCCCGATGAGACGCGCCACTACGTGCCCAAGCTGCAGGCGATGGAAAACCTCGTCAAGTCGCACCGCCACGCGGGCGTGCGGCTGCCGGTGATCGGCAACCACCCGTTCTTCGACACCGTGACGATCGACCGCGACCTGGACGTGGCGGTGATCGCGCGCCTGGCGGGCATCAGCGAGGCGGACTTCCACACGCTCAACCCCTCGCACCGCCAGCCGATCGTGATGGCCGCGGGGACGCCGGAAATCCTGCTGCCATGGGACAACGCGCTGCAGTTCACCGAGCGGCTGCGCCGCTACGACGGACCGACCGCGAGCTGGACCGCGTGGCGCGTGCCGCGTGACATGACGCCGGCCCAGGCGGCGCAGCATCTGGGCTGGGACGAGCACGCGCTGCGCGAGCTCAACCGCGTGCCGCCGCGCATGCGGCTCAAGGCAGGGTCGACCATCCTGGTGCCACGCGAAGGCGCGCTGGACCGCGACGTGCCCGAGCACCTCGCCGACAACGGGCAACTGCTGCTCGCGCCGGACCGCCCGCCAGTGCGTAGCGTGCGGGTGAAAGTCCGCCCAGGCGACACCGTGGCGACGGTCGCGCGTCGCTACCGCGTCAGTGCACAGCAAGTGGCCGAGTGGAACCGGCTGAACCCCGGGGCCAAGCTGCGGGCGGGCCAGACGCTGGTGGTTCAGCTGCCCGCCAAAACCACGACGGCGCACGCCCGCGACACCCGGAAAACCACCGCCCGCGCCGCGAAGCGTGGCAGCGCGGCCCAGACGGCCGCCGGCGCGAAGAAGCGCTCCCCCTCTTCGCCCACCGTGCGCACCGCGCAGTCGGGCGTGCGCTGACCAGTTTTCTAGGTGTCACATCCCGGATGATCATATGGCCGTTTTTGGAACAGATGCGGGTGTGACGTGTACCACTGTTTCATGGCCTGCATGGGCGTGAGACCCTTGAGTGCGGCCTGGGGCAGCTGGTGGTTGTAAAGCCAAGCATAGCGCAGCAGGGTCTTCTCGAGATCCTCGCCGCTGATGAAGTGGTGGCTGCGCAGCACCTCCTCGATGCGGCCGTTGAAGCGCTCTACCATCCCGTTGGTCTGGGGGCGTCGCACGCGCGTGGTGCGGTGCTCGATGCCGAGTGCCTCGCACAGGCTCTCGAAGGCGTGGGTGGCACTGGGCTGCCCCAGCAGCCGTGCGGTGAACTCCTTGCCATTGTCTGTGAGGATCTTGTTGATCTTGATCGGGCACGCCGTGAGCAGCGACTTGAGGAAGGCGCGCGCGTTTCTCGCGCTCTTGGAGGCGTACAGGGCAATGAAGACCCAGCGCGTGGCACGGTCGATGGCCACAAAGAGGTAGCGCCGCCGCGTCTCATCGGCCATTTGCGGCAGGTACTTCACGTCGATATGAATGAAGCCCGGCTCGTAAGCGGCAAAGGGCTGATGTGCGGGTTTGGGCACCTGGGGCTTGAGGGATCGCAGCGACCCCACGCCGTGGCGTCGCAAGCAGCGATCCAGTCCCGAGCGCGACACGTCAGGACAGACGAACTCGCGCATGACCGACAGCAGATCATCCAGCGGCAGCAGCAGCGTCTTGCGCAGCTCCACTGCAATGGCCTCCTGCGCCGGGGTCATGGTGGTACGCAGCCGGTGCGGGGTGTGGGAGCGATCCAGAAAATCCTCGCGGCGCTTCCACTTGTACACCGTCATGAGCGAAACGCCGTAACGCTCAGCCAACACCGCAGCCGGCTCATCCGACAGCGCGATCTCGCGCCGTATGGCTGGCGTTGTACGCGCCAGGGCATGCAGCTTGATGTTCATGAGGGCATCTCCCGATGATGGTCGTCAACGCCTTGACCCGCTGCCCAGCAGCTCGCGCAGAACGCTTACCGCCAGCAGGTACGCATGGCGTGATGGCACTATCCAATCATCCGGGATGCGACATCTAGGGGGCTGGCCTACCGCCCCCGGCTATTGCGTGGCGTCACGTCGCCGGAATTGGGGTAGCAGCCACCGGCGTGCACGTCCATGCCGGGCGCACAAACAAAAAAGGCAAGCCGCCTCGGCTTGCCTTGAGATGAAATTTGGAGCGGGAAACGAGTCTCGAACTCGCGACCTCAACCTTGGCAAGGTTGCGCTCTACCAACTGAGCTATTCCCGCCTGTGCCGCCTGCCATCGGCAAGCGGCGCAAAACTGGAGGCGCGGGCCGGAGTCGAACCGACCTACTCGGATTTGCAATCCGGTGCATAACCGCTTTGCTACCGCGCCTTGTCTGGTTCAACCCGACAGACCGCCGGATGGGATGACCGGCCAGTGGCCGCTCACCCGAAATCTGGAGCGGGAAACGAGTCTCGAACTCGCGACCTCAACCTTGGCAAGGTTGCGCTCTACCAACTGAGCTATTCCCGCATGGTCTTCAGACGATTTGCTGCACCGGCAGCGCGTCGTCTGAAGCCATTATTTTATACCAAAAATGGCCGCCTCCGCCGTGGCGTGCGTCAGTGCGTGACCGCGGTCACGCTCCCCTCGGCCACGGTCGGCGGCGTCACCACCGGCTCGGCCTCCGGCAGCGGCGTGGGCTGACGCTCCAGCGCCAGCTCCAGCACCTTGTCGATCCACTTGACCGGGACGATCTCCAGCCCCTGCTTGACGTTGTCCGGGATCTCAGCCAGATCCTTGACGTTGTCCTCAGGGATCAGCACGGTGCGTACCCCGCCGCGCAGGGCCGCCAGCAGCTTTTCCTTCAGGCCGCCGATGGCCGTGACCTCGCCGCGCAGCGTGATCTCGCCGGTCATCGCGACGTCGGCCCGCACCGGGATGCCGGTCAACGCCGACACCATCGCCGTCGTCATCGCGATACCGGCACTCGGCCCGTCCTTGGGCGTCGCGCCATCGGGCACGTGTATGTGGATGTCCTTTTTCTCGAACAGCTCGTCCGGGATGCCGAGCCGCTGCGCGCGGCTGCGCACCACCGTGCGCGCGGCCTCGACCGACTCCTTCATCACGTCGCCCAGCGAACCGGTGCGGATGACGTTGCCCTTGCCGGGCATCAGCGCCGCCTCGATCGTCAGCAGGTCGCCGCCGACCTCGGTCCACGCCAGGCCCACGACCTGCCCGACCTGGTTCTGCTGCTCGGCGCGGCCGTAGGTGTATTTGCGCACGCCGAGGAAGTCCGCCAAATTCTCCGGCGTCACCACCACCGGCTTGCTCATCTTACCCAGCAGCAGGCCCTTGACCACCTTGCGGCAGATGCGCGAGATTTCGCGCTCCAGCGCGCGCACGCCGGCTTCGCGCGTGTAGTAGCGCACGATGTCGCGCACCGCGGCTTCGGTCACCTCCAGCTCGTCGTCTTGGACGCCGTTGTGGGCGCGCTGCTTGGGCAGCAGGTAACGCAGCGCGATCGCCACCTTCTCGTCCTCGGTGTAGCCCGATAGCCGAATCACCTCCATCCGGTCCAGCAGCGCCGGCGGGATATTGAGCGAGTTCGACGTCGCGACGAACATCACGTCCGACAGGTCGAAGTCCAGCTCGACGTAGTGGTCCTGGAAGGTGTGGTTCTGCTCGGGGTCGAGAACTTCCAGCAGCGCCGACGCCGGGTCACCGCGGAAATCCATGCCCAGTTTGTCGATCTCGTCGAGCAGGAACAGCGGGTTGCGCACCCCCACCTTGGTGAGGTTTTGCAGCACCTTGCCCGGCAGCGCGCCGATGTACGTGCGCCGGTGCCCGCGGATTTCGGCCTCGTCGCGCATGCCGCCCAGCGCCATGCGCACGTATTTGCGGCCGGTGGCTTTGGCGATGGACTGCCCGAGCGACGTCTTGCCCACGCCCGGCGGCCCGACCAGGCACAGGATCGGCGCCTTGACCTTGTCGACGCGCTGCTGCACCGCGAGGTATTCGAGGATGCGCTCCTTGACCTTCTCCAGCCCGTGGTGGTCGGCGTTGAGCACCTCCTCGGCATAGGCGAGGTCGTGACGGACCTTGGTCTTCTTGCTCCACGGCAGGTTGACCAGCACGTCGATGTAGTTGCGCACGACGGTGGCCTCGGCCGACATCGGCGACATGAGCTTGAGCTTCTTGAGCTCACTCTCGGCCTTCTTGCGCGCCTCCTTGGGCATGCGCGCGGCCTTGATCTTCTTCTCCAGCTCCTCGAGGTCGGCGCCCTCCTCGCCCTCGCCGAGTTCCTTCTGGATGGCCTTGACCTGCTCGTTCAGGTAGAACTCGCGCTGGTTCTTTTCCATCTGGCGCTTGACGCGCCCGCGGATACGCCGGTCGACGTTGAGGATCTCGACCTCGGCCTCGAGTTGCGCAAAGAGGTTTTCCAGCCGCGGCACCAGGCGCTCGAGGTCGAGCACATTTTGCTTGGCCTCGAGCTTGAGCGGCAGGTGCGCGGCGATCGTGTCGGCCAAGCGCCCCGGATCGTCGATGCTGGCGATCGAAGTGAGAATTTCCGACGGGATCTTTTTGTTGAGCTTGACGTACTGGTCGAACTGCTGCATCACCGCGCGGCGCAGCGCCTCCAGTTCGGTGGGGTCGGCGTCGGCGCGCTCGGCTTCGGCGTCCACCGGCATCACGTTGGCGCTGAAGTGGGCCTCGCCTTCTTCGACCTGCAGCACCTTGGCGCGCTGCACGCCCTCGACCAGCACCTTGACGGTGCCGTCCGGGAGCTTGAGCATCTGCAGAATGCTCGCGACGCAGCCCATCTCGAACAGGTCGCTCGGTTTGGGCTCGTCCTTGGCGGCGGCCTTTTGCGCCACCAGCATGATGCGCCGCTCGTGCGCCATCGCGGCCTCGAGCGCCTTGATGCTCTTGGGCCGCCCGACGAACAGCGGGATGACCATGTGCGGGAAGACGACCACGTCGCGCAGCGGCAGCAGCGGCAGCTCGACGGGTCGGGGGGGCAGCGGGGTTTGTCCGGACATGCGGAATTCCTTTCTGGCGGCTCAGTTGGGGGCGCCGAAGCCGGACTTCAAGCGCGCCCCCGCGTGAACGGCGGCGCGTCGCGTCAAGCCTGCTTGGCCGCCTCGCGGTACACGAGCAGCGGGGGCTTGCCCTCGGTGATGGTGGCTTCCTCGACGACCACGCGCTCAACGTCGCGCAGGCTCGGCAGCTCGAACATCGTGTCCAGCAGCGCCTGCTCCAGGATCGAGCGCAGGCCGCGCGCACCGGTCTTGCGCTGCAGCGCCTTGCGGGCGATCGCGCGCAACGCCGCCGGCCGCACTTCCAGTTCGACCCCTTCCATCGCGAAGAGTTCGGCAAACTGCTTGACGACCGCGTTTTTCGGCTCGGTCAGGATCTGCACCAGCGCGTCCTCGGTCAGCTCGGCCAATGCCGTCACCACCGGCAGGCGCCCGACCAGCTCCGGGATCAGTCCGTAGCGCACGAGGTCGTCCGGCTCCACCTGCGCGAACAGCTCGGTGACGGGGCGCTCGCGCTTGCTGCGCACCGCCGCGCCAAAGCCGATGCCCGACGCCTCGGTACGCTGCTCGATGATTTTTTCCAGCCCCGCAAACGCCCCGCCGCAGATGAACAGGATATTGGTCGTGTCCACCTGCAGCATGTCCTGGTTCGGGTGCTTGCGTCCGCCCTGGGGCGGCACGCTTGCCACCGTCCCTTCGATCAGCTTGAGCAGGGCCTGCTGCACGCCTTCGCCCGAAACGTCGCGCGTGATCGACGGGTTTTCGGACTTGCGCGTGATCTTGTCGATCTCGTCGATGTAGACGATGCCGCGCTGCGCCCGCTCGATGTCGTAGTCGCAGGTCTGCAACAGCTTGGCGATGATGTTCTCGACGTCCTCACCGACGTAGCCGGCCTCGGTCAGCGTGGTGGCGTCGGCCATCACGAACGGCACGTCCAGCTTGCGCGCCAGCGTCTGCGCCAGCAGCGTCTTGCCCGAGCCCGTCGGGCCGATCAGCAGGATGTTGCTCTTGGCCAGCTCGACGGTGTCTTTCTTGCCGGCGTCGTTGTGGCGCAGGCGCTTATAGTGGTTGTACACCGCCACCGCCAGCGTCTTCTTGGCTGCTTCCTGGCCGATCACGTACTGGTCCAGGTGCGCCTTGAGCTCGGCCGGGGTCGGCAGCGCCTCGCGCGTCGCCGTGGGGCCGAGCGACGTGCTGGGCAGCTCGTCGCGGATGATGTCGTTGCACAGGTCGATGCACTCGTCGCAGATGAACACGGACGGTCCGGCGATGAGCTTTTTCACCTCGTGCTGACTCTTGCCGCAGAACGAGCAGTAGAGGGTTTTGTCGCGGCTGCCTTTTTTCTCGGCCATGGAGGGTTCGGTACGGGGTTACGAAAACGACGTCGACGCCAAAGGTAGCGGATCCGGGGACCGGTCAGCCGCGCTTGTCGATCACCTTATCGACCAGCCCGTAGGCAGCGGCCTCGGCGGCGGACATGAAGTAGTCGCGCTCGGTGTCGCGCTCGATCTTCTCCAGCGGCTGGCCAGTGCGTTCGCTCAGGATGCGGTTCAGATCGGCCCGCAGGCGCAGGATCTCGCGCGCGTGGATCTCGATGTCGGTGGCCTGCCCCTGGGCACCGCCCAGCGGCTGGTGGATCATCACGCGCGAGTTGGGCAGCGCGAAGCGCTTGCCCTTGGCACCGGCGGCCAGCAAAAACGCCCCCATGCTCGCCGCCATGCCCACGCACAGCGTCGAGACGTCGGGCTTGATGAAATTCATCGTATCGAAGATCGCCATCCCCGCGCTGACCGACCCGCCGGGCGAGTTGATGTAGAGCGAGATGTCCTTGTCCGGGTTTTCGCTTTCCAGGAACAGCAGCTGCGCCACGACCAGGTTGGCGGTTTGGTCGTTGACGGGGCCGACGAGGAAAACGACGCGCTCCTTGAGCAGGCGCGAGTAGATGTCGTAGGCGCGCTCCCCCCGGCCCGATTGCTCGATGACCATGGGGACGAGGCCGAGGTTTTGTGCGTCCAGTGCGCTCATGTGCAGATTCACTCCGATGCTTTGCGAAAGCCGTGCGTCAGTGCTTACTGTAACCGCTCACGGCCGTCCCGGCGCGCGTGGGGCGGATTGCGCCGCCACCGAGCGGGCCTTGGAGCACAAAAAGGGCGACCGCGGTCGCCCTGGAGTCGGGCAGCGGCCGCGCCACGCGGCCCGCCCGGATGCGCCGTGCCACCGCCCCGTGGCGGTGCGAGGGCAAATCAGCCCTGGCCCATCAGCTCGGCAAAGCCGATGCGCTTCGGCGTCACCTGGGCCTGGCCGAAGATGAAGTCGGCGACGTTGTTTTCCAGCACGATGGCTTCGATTTCCGACAGGCGCTCGGGGTTGGACTTGTACCAACGCACCACCTCCTCCGGATACTCATAGGACGAGGCCAGCTCGCGCAGGTGGGCATCGATCTGCTCGGGCGTGGCGCGCAGGTCGTGGGCCTTGATCAGCTCCGCCACGACCAGCCCGAGGCGCACACGGCGCTCGGCCTGCTGCTGGAACAGCTCACGCGGGATTGGCGCCTTGTCGGCGTCCTTGACGCCACGCTGTTTGAGGTCGTTACGCGCGCCCTCGATCAGGCGGTCGATCTCCGCCTCGACCGCCGCCTTGGGCAGGTCCAGCTCGGCCGCGGCCGCCAGCGCGTCCAGCGCCGCCACCTTGTTGCGCGCCTGCAGGCGGAACTTGACCTCGCGCTCGAGGTTACGGCGGATATCCTCGCGCAACGCCTCGATCGTGCCGGCCTCGATGCCGAGCGACTTCACGAACGCCTCGTCGACCTCCGGCAGGTGCTGCTGCTCGATCTTCTTGACGGTGACGAGGAAGTCCGCCGTCTTGCCGGCGACCTCCTTGCCGTGGTAGTCGGCCGGGAACGCGAGCGGGAAGGTCTTCGACTCGCCCACCTTCATGCCGAGCACCGCGTCCTCGAACTCCTTGAGCATCTGGCCGTCGCCCAGCACGAAGACGAAGTCCGTGGCCTGTCCGCCCTCGAACGGCTCGCCGTCGATCTTGCCTTCGAAGTCGATGGTGACGCGGTCGCCGTTCTGCGCGACCTCTCCCTCGGGACGCGGGCTGAACGTGCGGCGCTGCTTGCGCAGGATCTCGAGCGTGCGCTCGATCGCGGCCTCGTCCACCTCGGCTTCGAGTTTTTCCAGCGACACCGCCGACAGGTCACCAAGCTTGACGTCCGGGAAGACCTCGAACACCGCCTCGAAGGCGACCACGCCTTCCGGGGCGCCTTCCTTTTCGGTTATGCGCGGCTGTCCGGCGACACGCAGTTGCGCCTCGGCGACGGCGGCGTTGAATGCGCGGCCGACCTCGTCGTTCATCACCTCATAGTGCACCGAGTAGCCGTAACGCTGCGCGACCACCGACAGCGGCACCTTGCCCGGGCGGAAGCCGTCCATCTTCACCTGACGCTGCAGGCGCTTGAGCCGCGCGTTGACCTCCTTCTGAATCGCCTCCACGGGCAGCTCGAGCGTGATTTTGCGCTCCAGCTTGTCCAAGGTTTCGACATTGACTGCCATGATTGCTCCTGAGTATCGAGAAACGGACCTGCCCGCAGGACAAATCCAGCAACATTCGTGTGCGGCGCGGACCCGGCGCCGCAAGACCTGCACCGGCGCGAGGCCGGCCGCCTCGTCCACCGGACGGCCGCGCCCGACGCTCGCCACGGACAGCCGCCCGTGCCGGCCGCACGCGCCGACCCGCGACCCGTCGGTCGGGGCGGGTAAACGCGCCATTGTAGCGAAGCCGGCTGTTGCCGCCCGCACCTCCAGCGAGCGCCTTCAGCCCGCCACCGCCTGCCACGCCCACCAGGTCAGCAGGCTCCCGGCGGTCACCGGCACCCCGATCGCCGCATGGCGGCGCCAGTCGATCACCAGCCCGTCCCGGCCGGCCAGGTCGGCGACGATCAGGTTGGCGATCGACCCCACCAGCAGCAAATTCCCCGCGTAGGTGCTCACCAGGGCGAGCGTCACCGCCTGCGTGGGGTCGTTCAGGTGCGGCAGGATCAGCATCACCGCCGGCACGTTGGAGACGAGGTTGGACAGCGTCACGCCCGCCACCGCCAGCACCACCGGATCGGCAAGCGCCAGGCCCTGCGCGGCCAGCCATGCCACGCCCTGCGCGGCGAGCCCCGTGGCCTCGAACCCGTGGTTGACGATGAAGAGCCCGATGAAGAGCAGCAGCAGCGGCCAGTCCACGAGCCCCATCACCTCGGCCGAGTGCAAGCGGCGACTGAGCAACAGCACGCCCGCGGCAACCAGCGCCACCACCTCGCGCGGCCAGTCGGTGAACAGAAACGCCACCAGCACCGCGGCCGCCACCGCCAAGCCTTTGGTCGACTGCCAGCGGTCGAACGCCGGCCCGGTGTCCCGCGCCAGCGCGGCCGCGGTGGCGGGCGGCAGCGCAGCCCGGGGGCCGGATCGCCGCATCACGCCCACCATCCACCCCCAGGTGGCCAGCAGCGCCAGCAACACGGGCGGGCCCGCCTCGCGCACATAGGCACCGAAGGGCACCTGCATGACCGAGCCGATCAGCATGTTCTGCGGGTTGCCGATGAGCGTGGCCGCCGAACCGATATTCGACGCGCAGGCCACCGCGACCAGCCACGGCACCGGGTCCCAGCCGCGCCGCCACGCGATGCGCGCGACGATGGGCGTGACCGCGAGGCACACCACGTCGTTGGAAAACACCGCCGACAGCACCGCCACCACCAGCAGCAGCACGCCCAACAAGACCGGCGGCGGCAGCGCCCAGGCACCGACCGCGCGCGTCACCGCGGTGTAGAAGCCACCCAACCGCATCTGCGCCGACACCACCATGAACGCGAACAGCAGCACGATGGTCGGCAGGTCGATGGCCGCGGCCGCTTCGGCGACCGACCAGCCCTGGATCGCAATCATCGCGATCGCCCCAAGCACCGCCACGCCCGTGCGATCGAGCCGCAGGCGCGGCAGGCCGCCGAGGAACATCCCCAGGTAGACGACGACGAAGACCGCGACCGTCAGCGCGGTGCGCCATTCGGGATCGAGCGGGAGCGGCGTCATCGGCGGGGAAAGGAATAAGCCCCCTTGTGCCAGGGGCCGACGGGGCGGCGCTCGCCGCCGCTGGTGCGCGGGGGGGGACTCGAACCCCCACGCCATCGACTGGCGTCAGGACCTAAACCTGGTGCGTCTACCAATTTCGCCACCCGCGCGCGCCGGACGCGATCGTCGTCCGACAGGCATGGGCGCGATTGTAGCGGCTGCCTGCCGCGGTGCCTTGGACGGCCACACCTCAGAACAGCTCGACGTCGCCCTGCGACTCGCGCGGAGCGGGGGCGGCGTCGGCGCCGATGTCGGTGTCGAAACAGCGCACGGTGTTGCGACCCTGCGCCTTGGCCAGGTACACCGCGCGGTCCGCGCGCTCGAACGCATCGGCGGGCGTGTCGTGCGGGCGCAGGCGGGTAAAGCCAATGCTCACCGTCACCCGCCCGACCTGCGGGAAGGGGTGCGCTTCGACGGTACGGCGCAGCCGCTCGAACGCCGCCGCAGCGGCCGCGGGATCCCCCGCGCGCACGAGGGCAACGAACTCCTCGCCGCCAAAGCGGTACACCCGGTCGTCATGGCGGAAGCTGCCGCGCAGCAGGCGCGCCATCAGCAGCAGCACCTCGTCACCGATCAGGTGGCCATAGCGGTCGTTGACCTGTTTGAAGTGGTCCACGTCCACCACCGCGAGCCAGTACGTCCCGTCGTCGGCGCGGCGCTGCCCGCGGCCCTCCGACGCCAGTGCCGCGCCGCGCGTGACCTTGTAGAACGTGTCGTCGAACGACTTGCGGTTGAGCAGCCCGGTGAGCGTGTCGCGCTCGCTCGCGTCCAGCAGGTTGACGACGTTTTCGAAGATGCGCGCCATCCCCTCGACGACGCGCAGCTGGTATTCCTCCGGCTCGTGGTCGCGCACGGCGTCGATCAGCAGGCGGCGGCCGGACTCGGTCAGCACCGGCACAAGGATGCGGTAACCGTTGGGGCCGGCGTGTACGCGGGTGTGCCGGGCGCGCAAGGCCTCGGCCGCCTCGGGGTCGGCATCCAACCGGGGCAACGCCGACAGGGCATCGGGCGGCGGCGGCGCGGCCGGCGCGGTCATCCCTTCCTCCAGCTGCCCACGGGTCAGCAGCCGGTCCACCCCGTCCTCGACCAGCACCTCCCGCAGCGCCACGGAGCGGGCGTCGAGCAGCGAACGCAACACCTCCACCAGCGTGACATCGAGGCTATCGCGGTCCTTGCCGCGCGTCAGGCGGGCCAGGTGTTCGAGGTGCTGCAGGACTTGGCGCATCGCTCGCCGGGGGTCGGGTGTTGTTCTGGTTGTCGTCCGTTGCGGCGGCCGGGTGGCGGGGCTCCGGCCCGATGCCCGACGCGTCTTCACGCGCCGATCGTAACAGCATCGCCGGCCGCGCAACATGGGGTTGTCTCGGGGGGGCTGTGGCAACATCGGGGGATGGCCTGGGGCTCGCGCATCGACCACTACGAAAACTTTCCCGTCGCCTCCGTGCTGTGCCCGCCGCGGTGGCGTGCCGCGGTCGTGGCGTTGTACCGGTTCGCGCGCACGGCGGACGACGTGGCCGACGAGGGCAACGCACCGCCCGAGGCGCGGCTCGCGGCGCTGGCGACGCTGCGCGACGGGCTGCTCGCCCTCTGGCACGGCGACGGCCGCCTGCCGTCGGGTCCGCCGACCCTCCCTGGCGCGTGGGTCGGGATGTGGACGGCGCTGGACGACGCGCGCCGACGCCACGCGCTGCCGCTGGCGCCGCTGCTCGCGCTGCTGGAGGCGTTCGAGCAGGACGTGCGCTGGACCGCCGAGGGGCGGCGCTACCGCGACGCGGCGGAACTGCTGGCCTACTGCGAGCGCTCGGCCAACCCGGTGGGGCGGCTGTTGCTGCACCTCGCGGGCGTTGGCGACACGACGGCGCAGCGAGAAAGCGACGCGTGGTGCACGGCGCTGCAACTGATCAATCTGTGGCAGGACGTCGGCGTCGATCTGGCGCGCGGGCGGTGCTATCTGCCGGACGCGTGGCTGCGCGACGCGGGGCTGCGACCGGAGGCCGCGCCGGCCACGTGGGACGACGCGCGCCTGGCCCGCGTCGTCGAGCGCGGATGCCGGCTGGCGAACGAGCACCTGCGGTACGGCTGGCGGCTGCCGCGCCGCATCGGCGGGCGCTTCGGCTGGGAGCTGCGGCTGGTGGGGGCCGGGGCGGCGACGGTGCTCGCGCGCATCGCCGCCTGGGGTTACCGGACACGACAGCGGCGGCCGCGGCTGCATCCGTGGGACACTGCGGGCCTGCTGTGGCGGGCGTGGCGTTGGCAGCCCCCCGCCGTTTCGGGAGGATGAATTCGTGAACACCGTTCGAACCCTTGCCTGCGCCGTGCTGCTCGCGTGCGCGGGCCCGGGCACGCTGTGGGCGAACGCACCTGCGGGCGCCGGCACCGCACCCGCCACCGCGGGGAACGCCAACGCTGCCGTGCCGGCGTCTTCGGCGCAAGCCGCCGCCGTGGGCGTGCAGCCGCTCGCCGACGTCGCCGTGCACCCGCTGCGCAGCGCCAGCGCGCAGGTGGTGCCGCGCAACGAAGCGCGCATCGCCGCCGAGGTCGGCGGCGTGCTGCTGCGCTGGGAGGCCGACGTGGGCACCGCCGTGCGCGCCGGCCAGGTGCTGGCGCGGCTGGACGACACCGATCTGGCACTGGCGGCCGAGCGCGCGCGCGCGGCGCTGCAGGCGGCGCAGGCGCGGCTGGCGCTGGCCGAGGCGCAGACACGGCGCGCGCGCGAGCTGCAGGCGCAGGGCTTTTTCTCGCCCGAGGCGCTGGCGGCGCGCGAGACGGAGCTAGCCCTGCAGCGCGCCGACGTGGCGCAGGCCACCGCCGCGCTGCGCACCGCCGAGCGGCAGCTGGCCAAGGCCGTGGTGCGCGCGCCGTTTGCCGGTGTGGTGACGCAGCGCCTTGCGCAGCAGGGCGAGACGGTGGCGGCGGGCACGCCACTCTTCGTGCTGGCGCAAACCGACGGGGCCGAGCTGCAGGCCGCGGTCAGCCCGGCCGAGGCGCAGGAGCTGCGGCGGGCGCGCGCGCTGCGCTTCGAGACCGATGCGGGGGAACAACGCCCCGCCCGGCTGCTGCGCGTGGTGCCCACCGTCAGCGGCGCGACCCGGCTGCAGACCGTGCGGCTGGCGCTGCAGGGTGAGCCGGTGCCCGCGGGCAGCGCGGGACTGCTGCGCTGGGAGGCCCCGGATCCGCACGTGCCGGCGGCGCTGCTGGTGCGGCGCGGTGCGGCGCTGGGCGTGTTCGTCGCCGAGGGGGACGGCGCAGCCCTGCGCGCGCGCTTCGTGCCGCTGCCGCTGGCCCAGGAAGGTCGACCGGCCGCCGTGACGCTGTCGCCGACGACGCGGCTCGTCACCCGCGGACAGCAGGCGTTGCGCGACGGCCAGGCCATTGCGGTGGCCCCCTGAACGGGTGCGCGGGAGACCCCCATGCGGCTGATGCGCGCCCTCATCACCAACCACCCGCTGGCCAACATCGCCTTCGTCGTCGTCATGCTGCTGGGCCTGCTGGCCTATGTCCAGATGCCGCGCGAGCGCGACCCGGAGATCAATTTCAACTGGGTCAATATCACCACCGTGCTGCCCGGTGCCAGCGCCGAGGAGGTCGAGCGGCTGGTGACCAACCCGCTGGAAGACGCCATTCAGGGCGTGGCCGACATCCGCTTCGTCAGCTCCAGCTCGCGCGAAAACGTCTCCAGCCTGCTGGTGCGCTTTGGCGAGCTGGACGAGCGCACCTTCGACAAGCGCATGAACGACCTGCGCCGCGAGATTCAGAACAAGGCGGTGGAGGAGCTGCCAGACGAGGCGCGCGAACCGCGTGTGCTGGAGATCTCGACCTCCAACGGCTTTCCGACCGCGATCATGCGGCTGACCGGCCCGGCGGACGACGAGGTGCTGCGCCGCGAGGGGCGGCGCATCCGCCAGGCACTGGAGCGGCTGCGCGGCGTGGACCAGGTGTTCGCCTCGGGCTTGCGCGACCCGGAAATCCTGGTGCGCCCGGACGCGATGGCGCTGGCCGCGCGCGGGCTGACCGCCGCCGACGTCGCCGACGCGCTGCGCGCGTTTTGGCGCGACACGGCCGCCGGGACGCTGACCACGCAGCAGGGGGTGTGGAGCATTGCCCTCTCGGGCGTGACGCTGGACCCGGAGCGCCTCGCCGGCCTGACGGTGTCGTCGGCGGGCCGCCCCGGTGCCTGGGCGCGGCTCGGCGACGTGGCGCGCATCGAGTGGGCGCGCGCCAAGCCGAGCCAGCTCGCGTCGATGGACGGGCAGCCCGCGATCTCGCTGGCGCTGACGAAGAAGGCGCGCGTCAACACGCTGCAGCTGCTGGAAGACGTGCGCGACTTCATCGCGCGCGAAAACGCCGTGCTCGCCACCCAGGGGCTGCAACTGACGCTGACCGACGACCAGACCATCCCGACGCGCGAAGCGATCGACATCATGCAGACCAACGCGCTGTATGGGATGCTGCTGGTGCTGGCGGTGTGCTGGCTGTTCCTCGGCTGGCGCATCGGGGTGCTGGTGGCGCTGGGCATTCCGTTTTCGCTGCTGGGCACGTTTGCCGTGTTGCAGGCGCTGGACTACACGGTCAACATCTCGGTGCTGCTGGGCGTGGTGATCGCGCTCGGCATGCTGGTGGACGACGCCGTGGTCGTGGTGGAGGCGATCTACTACCGGCTCGAACGTGGGGCAACGGCGCTGCAGGCGAGCCTCGACGGCATCGCCGAGGTGTGGCAGCCGGTGCTGTCGTCGGTGGCCACGACGTTGGCGGCCTTTTTGCCGCTGATGTTGCTGCCGGGGATCGTCGGCAAATTCATGTTCGTGATCCCCTTCGTCGTCACACTGGCGCTGCTGATTTCGCTCGTCGAAGCGTTCTGGATGCTGCCGGTGCACGTCTCGGCGCTCAATGTGCGGCTGGACCGGCCGTCGCGCGTGCAACAGTGGCGCAACGGCTTCAACCGCGCCGTGCGGCTGCGCTACGGCCAGGCGCTGGCGTACGTGCTGCGGCGGCCGTGGCGCTTCCTGGGGCTGGGGGCGCTGGTCATCGCCGGGGCGGCGGCGCTCGTGGCGACGGGCATCGTGCGCGTGCAGTTTTTCGCCTTCGACCCGATCCGGGCGTTCTACGTCAACGTGGACATGCCCGCGAGCGCGGCGCTGGAGGAAACCCTGGCCGAGACGGAACGGGTGGAACAAGTCGTGCGCCGCCACCTGCGCGGCGTCGGCGACGCGGCCGAGGGGCACGAGGCGCGCGCGGTCACCACGACCGCGGGGCTGAAGTTCACGCAGACCGAGCCGGTCTATGGTGACGCGTACGGCCAGGTGTTCGTGTCGCTGAACCCGCGCACACCCGATGGGCGGGAGGTGCAGGAGGTGGTCGAGGCGATGCGCGGCGAGGTCGAGTCCCTGCCCGGCCCGGGACGCAAGAGCTTCACGCTGCTCTCCGGCGGCCCACCCGCGGGCAAACCGATCAACGTCAAGGTGCGCGGCGACGATTTTGCGCAGATCCAGGCCGCGGCCGACGCGCTCAAAGCCGTCATCGCCGCGATCCCCGGCGCGCGCGATGTGCAGGACGACAACCTGCCCGGCCGTGGCGTGCTGCGGCTGACGCTGAAATCCGAGGCGCTGCGCGAGCTGGGCCTTTCGCCCGCCCAGGCCACGCGGCTGGTGCGCCTCGCGGTCGATGGGGAGGTGGTCGCGTTCACGCGCGACGCCGGGGACAAGATCGAGCTGCGCGTGCGCCAGCGGCTCGCCGACGCGCAGCCGGCCGATCCGTCGGCGCTGCTCGACCTGCCGGTGGCCCTGCCCAGTGGCCAGACCACGCGCCTGGGGGTGCTGGTGCAGGCCGAGACGCAGCCGACGCGCGGCTTCATCCGCCACCACAACCTGCGCCGCGCCATCACGGTCGAAGCCGACCTCGACAAGGCGGTCACCGACACGGCCGAAGCCAACCGCCGCATCCGGCAGGCGTGGGAGTCGCTGCGGCTGCAGCACCCAGGCGTGGACCTGGACTTCTCCGGCGAGCTGGAAGACATCGAGGAAAGCCTCTCGGCGATGCAGCAGCTCTTTTTGCTCGGCGTCGGGCTGATCTATCTGATCCTCGCGGCGCAGTTCCGCAGCTACGGACAGCCGCTGCTGATTCTGGTCACGGTGCCGCTGGCGTTTGCCGGTGTGGCCATCGGGCTGGCGATCACGCGCAACCCGCTGTCGCTCTACACGCTGTACGGCGTCATCGCCCTCACCGGCATCGCCGTCAACTCGGCCATCGTCCTCATCGACGCGGTCAACGAGCGGCTGCGCAACGGCATGGGCTTGATGCACGCGACGCTGTACGCGGCGCGGCGGCGCGTCGTGCCCATCCTCATCACCAGCACGACGACCATCGGCGGGCTGATCTCGCTCGCCTTCGGCCTCGGCGGTCACAGCCTGTTGTGGGGGCCGGTGGCCTCGGCGATCGTTTGGGGGCTGCTCGTGTCGACGGCGCTGACGCTGTTCATGGTGCCGCTGCTGGTACTGGTGTTCATGCGGCGGGGCGCCACCCGCCGCACGGCGCGGGAGGCCGTGGCATGAACCACGATCGTCTTCAACAGGCGCAAGCCTACGCACAGGAGCGCGCCGCCGCGGCGGGCAGCAGCTTTTACTACGCATTTCTGTTCCTGCCACCGCCGCGGCGCGCGGCCATCACGGCCTTCTACGCGTTTTGCCGCGAGGTGGACGACATCGTCGACGAGGTGCACGACCCGATGGTCGCGCAGGCCAAGCTCGCGTGGTGGCGCGACCAGGTGCGCCGCACCTTCGCCGGCGCGGCGCCGGAGCACCCGGCGCTCGTCGCGCTGCAACCGCACATCGGTCCATACGGCCTGCGCGCCGAGCCGCTGCTGCAGGTCATCGAGGGCTGCGAGATGGACCTGCACCAAAGCCGCTACCTCGACTTTGCCGCGCTGCAGCAGTACTGCCACCGGGTCGCCGGCGTCGTCGGCGAAGTGGCCGCGCGCATCTTCGGCCAGACGGACCCGCAGACCACCGCCTACGCGCACCGGCTGGGGCTGGCGTTTCAGCTCACCAACATCATCCGCGACGTGGGCGAGGACGCGCTGCGCGGGCGGCTGTACCTGCCGGTGGCGGAGCTGCAGCGCTTCGACGTCAAGGCGCACGAAGTCTTGCGCCGCGGCATCGGTAGCGACGCGTCGTTCGACGCGCGTTTCACGGCGCTGATGCGCTTTCAGATCGAGCGGGCGCTGGCCACCTACGACGAGGCCATCGCGCTGCTGCCCGCCGCCGACCGCCGTGCGCAAAAGCCCGGGCTGATGATGGCCAGCATCTACCGCGCGCTGCTGCGCGAAATCGCGCGCGAGCCACTGTCGGTGCTGACCGAGCGCATCGCGCTGACGCCGCTGCGCAAGTTCTGGCTGGCGTGGAAGGTGCAGGCGCTGGGGCGTCTGTGAACCGGTTCGGGGTACCCCGGTGGGGCGCGCACTGATCGTCGTCGGCGGCGGCTGGGCGGGGCTGGCCGCGGCCGTGGCCGCGGTGGACGCCGGCTGGCACGTCACGGTGCTGGAGGCGTCGCGCCACTGGGGCGGGCGCGCCCGGCGCTTGCCGCTGACCGCCCCGGACGGCACGCGCTGGACGCTGGACAACGGGCAGCACATCCTGATCGGGGCCTACACCGCGACGCTCGCGCTGATGCGCCGCGTCGGCGTGGAACCGACTGCGATGTTGCAGCAGGTGCCGCTGACGCTGCGTTACGCGGACGGGTCGGGGCTGGCCCTGCCCGGGTGGGCGCGGCTTTTGCGTGGCGCGGGAGCACCGCTGGCGCTCGCCGCGGCGCTGCTCACCGTGCGGGGCTGGCCGTGGTCCGCGCGCCTGGCGGCGCTGCGCTGGGCGGCGCGGCAGGCGCGCCGCGGGTTTGCCTGCGACACCTGGGCCACGGTGACGGACCTGTGCGTCGGCCTGCCGCCCAGCGTGACGCAAACGCTGATCGAGCCGCTGTGCGTCGCCGCGCTCAACACCCCGATCGCGCACGCGAGCGGCACGGTCTTTCTGCGCGTGCTACACGACGCGCTGAGGGGCCCGGCGGCGGCGCCCTATGGCCCGAGCGACCTGCTGCTGCCGCGCACCGACCTCGGCGCGCTGCTGCCGGACGCCGCCGTCGCGTGGCTGCAGCGCGCGGGTGCGCGGCTGCGCCCGGGCGCACGGGCCACCGCACTGTCGTCCTCTGCAGGGGGCGGCTGGTGGGTGGAGACGGCCGACGGCGCATCGCACCCCGCCGACGCCGTCGTGCTGGCTGCCCCGGTTATCGAGTCGGCCCGGCTGCTGCGCACCGCCTGTGTCGATCGAGCGCCGTGGCGGCACGCCGCCGAGGCGTGGATCGAAGACGCCGAGACCATCGCGCACCAGCCGATCGCCACCGTCTATGTCGAACCACCGTCCGCTTGGGCGTGGCCCGCGCCGGTGCCGATGCTGGCGCTGCGCGCCGACGCGCGCCGGGCGCCGGCGCAGTTCGTCTTTCACCGCACCGACAGTGCGACGGGCCGCCGATATCTCGCGTTCGTCGCCAGCGCCCCGGACGCCGGGCTTGCCACCGACCGGGCCGCGATGACCGCGGCGGTGCAGCGGCAGGCCATGCACGAACTGGCGCTGAGCGGCGGGCGGTGGCTGGCCACCGTCGTCGAAAAACGCGCCACCTTCGCGTGCACGCCGGGCTTGCGGCGGCCGCCCGCGGCCATCGCGCCCGGACTCTTGGCCGCCGGTGACGCCATCGACGGCCCGTACCCGGCAACGCTGGAGGGTGCCGTGCGCAGCGGATACACGGCGGTGGCCGCGCTCAGCGGCTCTGACGCGCCGCCTGCTTGAGCGCCTGGTACGCGGGGCGGGCGTGGCAGTGCTGCACCCACGCGTGCACCCGCGGGAAGGCGTGCATCAGCTCGGCCGACGGCCGCGCCCAGTTGACCACACAGGCGACGCACAGATCGGCCACGGTGAAGCGCTGCGCCGCCAGATGCTCCCAGCCCCGCGCCGCCTGCGCCGCGAGGTGCGACTCCAGCACCGCCAGCGGCACGCGCAACCGCTGCTCGGCGGCCGCGAGTTTGGCCGCGTCGCGCCGCTCCTCCGGCAGCCCGATGCGGTGCATCAGCACCGTCAGCGCGTCGGCCTCGACTTCGGTCACGGCCCAGAACGCCCAGCGCAGCGCCTCCGCGTCCTCGGCGGCGTTGGCCGGCGCGATGTCGCTGCCGTCGCCCTTGCCGTGGTGGCGCGCCAGGTACAGCGCGCACGCCATCGACTCCCACACGACGACGCGCCCTTCCGGCCGCTCGTCGATCAACACCGGAATGTGCCCGTTGGGGTTGAGGGCGAGAAATTCGGGCGTGCGCGTGGCCCCGCCCTGGTACGGCGTGGGCACGTGTTCGAACGGTACGCCCAGCTCCTGCGCCGCCCACAGGGGCCGCACCGCGCGCGAGGCAAAAATGCCATGGATGGTCAGCATCGACAAGTCTCCAAGGGGGCAGAAACGGGGGGTGGCACGGCCACCGACGCGGGGCAGGACAGCCCCAGCGCATCGCACAACGCCAGCAGGTCGCGCACGTGGATGTGGGGGCGTTCGTGCGGTTGTGCGTCGGGCGGGCCGTGGCGCCGGTGCATCGGCGAGCAGCCGCCGCGCGCCAGCGCATGGGGCCAGCCGTGCCCGGCGCGGTCGATCCAGGCCGACTGCATCCCCGCCCGCAGCGCGCCCAGCGCGTCGTGATGGGCATCGTCGCCCACGTGTAGCACGGCCGCGGGCGCCACGCCCGCCTTCTCGGCCGCGGTGTGGAAGATGCGGGCATCGGGCTTGGCCACCCCGGCCTCGCGCGCGCCCACCTGCGCCACGAACCAGTGGCCGATGCCGATGCGCTGCACGTCCGCGTTGCCGTTGGACAAGGCGACGACGGGATAGCGCGCCGCCAGCGCTTCCAGCGCGGGCCGCGCGTCGGCGTACAGCTCGACGCGCTGGCGCGCGGCATAGAACACCTCGAACGCCGGATCGGCCAGCGCCGGATCGTCCCCGGCGCGGCGCAGCGCCTCACGGATCGCCTCGCGGCGCAGAAAGGTCAGGTCGTGCCAGTGGTCGGCGTGCCGCTGCTCAACGTCGGCCCGGATCGCCTGTCGAAGCGGCGCATCCGCGAGCAGCGCGGCCGTCGCCGGGGCGTGGTCGCGCAGCCAGTCCTGCAGCGCGGCTTCGGCGCGCTCGATCGTGGGCCGCACCGGCCACAAGGTGTCGTCCAGGTCGAGGGTGATCGCGCGCACGCGTGCAGGGTCGAACATCACTGCGCGAGAATAGCGCATGACCATGCGCACCGAGCCCCCCTACTCCCATGGCCAGCCGGCCCACACGGGCATACTCTGGGTCAACCTGGGTACCCCGGACGAGCCGACCGTCCCGGCGCTGCGGCGCTACCTGGCCGAGTTCCTGGGCGACCCGCGCGTCGTCGAGCTGCCGCGCGCGCTTTGGTGGCCCATCCTGCACGGCATCATCCTGAACGTGCGACCGCGCAAGTCCGCGGCCAAATACGCGACGATCTGGACGCCAGACGGTTCGCCACTGAAAGTATGGACCGAGCGGCAGGCCAAGCTGCTGCAGGGCTATCTGGGCGAGCGCGGCCACCGCTTGCAGGTGCGCTGGGCCATGCGCTACGGGCGGCCGTCGGTGGCGCACGAACTCGACGCGCTCAAGGCCGCCGGCTGCACCCGCATCCTGATCCTGCCGGCGTACCCGCAGTACTGCGCCGCGACCACGGCCAGCGTGTTCGACGCCGTGTACGACTGGGCGGGCGCGCTGCGTTGGGTGCCGGAACTGCGCTTCGTCAACCACTACCACGACGACCCGGGCTATATCGCGGCGCTGGCCGAGCGCGTGCGCGCGCACTGGGCGCAGCACGGCCAACCGGACCGGCTGGTGATGAGCTTTCACGGCATGCCCGCGCGCACGCTGCAGCGCGGCGACCCGTACCACTGCGAATGCCACAAGACGGGCCGCCTGCTGGCCGAGGCGCTGGGCCTGTCGCGCGAGCAGTACGTCGTGACCTTCCAATCGCGTTTTGGCAAGGCCAAGTGGCTGGAGCCCTACACCGAGCCGACGCTGGTGGCGCTGGCGCGCCAGGGTGTGCGGCGCGCCGACGTCGTCTGCCCCGGCTTCACCGGCGACTGCATCGAGACGCTGGAGGAAATCGACCAGGAGGCACGCGCGGCGTTCCTGACCGCGGGCGGCCAGACGTTCCACTACATCCCGTGCCTGAACGACACCCCGGCGTGGCTGCGGGCGCTGGCGGACATCGCCGAGCGGCACCTGGCCGGCTGGCCCACGACGGCGCCCGACGATCCGGCGGCGCGGCAGGCCAACCGCGAGCGGGCGCTGGCGCTGGGCGCGACACAATGACATCATGAGCCGCGCAGCGCAGAAGACCGACCCCGACGACGCGCGCGTGCGCCTGGACAAGTGGCTGTGGGCGGCGCGCTTTTACAAGACGCGCGCGCTCGCGGCGGAGGCGATCGAGCACGGGCGTGTGCTGGTCAACGGCGCGCCCGCCAAGGCCGGGCGCGAGCCGCGGCCGGGCGACGTGATCCGGCTGCGCACCGGCGACGTCACCCGCACGGTGGTGGTCAAGGCGCTGAGCCGCGTACGCGGCCCGGCCCCGCAGGCGGCGCTGCTGTACGAGGAAACCCCGGAATCGATCGCGGAGCGCGAGCGCCGCGCCGAGCTGCGGCGCCTCGCCCCCGAGCCGGCGAGCAGCTACACCCAGGGCCGCCCCACCAAGCGCGACCGACGCGCGCTCGACCGCTGGCGCGGCGCGGCACCCCCGCCCGCGTGGAACGCGCGCTGGAGCGCCTCGCTCGACGACTGACAACCCCTTGACACCGAACCGAAGGAGCCGCGATGAGCACCCGCTATCCCCTGCCCGAACTCGCCGATCTACCCGACGACATCCGCCAGCGCATCCTGGAGGTGCAGGCCAAGGCGGGCTTCGTGCCCAACGTGTTCCTGATGCTTGCGCGGCGGCCGGCAGAGTGGCGCGCGTTCTTCGCCTACCACGACGCGCTGATGATGCCGGAGACCGTGGGGCGCACCTCCAACCTGACCAAGGGTGAGCGCGAGATGATCGTGGTGGCGACGAGCGCCGCGAACCAGTGCCTCTATTGCGTGGTCGCGCACGGCGCCATCCTGCGCGTGTACGAGAAAAAACCGCTGATCGCCGACCAGGTGGCGGTCAACTACCGCAAGGCCGACATCACCCCGCGGCAGCGCGCCATCCTGGACTTCGCGATGAAGGTGTGCCAGCGCTCGCACGAGGTGGACGACGCGGACTTTGCCGCGCTGCACGCGCACGGGCTGGACGACGAGGACATCTGGGACATCGCCGCGATCACCGCGTTCTTTGGCCTCTCCAACCGCATGGCGTCGTTCAGCGGCATGGTGCCGAATCCCGAGTTCTACCTGATCGGGCGCCTGCCCAAGGGCCAGTGACCCCCACGACGGTAGCGGCCCGCGCGGGTGCGCCGAGCGCTGCGCCGTCGCGGATCACGCGGACCGCATCACACCGCCGGTGCCAGCCGTGCGCGCAGCGCCGCCGGCAGTGGCATCGACCGCTGCGCCGGGAAATCCACCCACACCACGGTGGCGCCGCCGTTGGCGTAAATCGTGTCGCCCCCGTCGGTGCGCAGCATCTCGTGGAACATGTCGAACGAGCGCTGGCCCAGCGCCCCGACATAGGTGCGCACGATCACCTCGCCCGGGTATTCGAGCTGGCGCAGAAAGTTGCAAAACGCATTGACGATCACCGGCCCCTCGCCCTGCGGATTGGCGGGCATGCCCCACTCGCCCATCCACTGCAGGCGCGCCGTCTCCATGTAGCGGAAGTAGATCGTGTTGTTGACGTGCCCCATCGCGTCCATGTCGCCCCAGCGGATCGGGATCGTCATGGTGTGGACGAGGCGTTTGTCGGCAGGCAGGTCGAGTCGCATCGGGTGTGTCGGGCTTTGTCGGGCAGTGGACAGCGATGCTAGCGCAGCCACCACTACAATGCGTCGCGCATCCGACACCCCCGCCGCCCCGCGCTGCCGGGCGGCCCTGCCGCGAGAGAGACCACCACGATGAAGACCCCGGCCCACCTGATCGAACAGTTCGGCCCCCGCGAAGCCATGGAGTACGACGTCGTCGTCGTCGGTGCCGGCCCCGCGGGGCTGGCCACCGCGATCCGGCTCAAGCAGCTCGCCGCCGAAAAAGGGCACGACGTCAGTGTCTGCGTGCTGGAAAAAGGCTCCGAGCCGGGCGCGCACATCCTCTCCGGCGCGGTGATGGACCCGCGCGCGATCACCGAGCTGTTCCCGGACTGGAAGGAACGCGGCGCGCCGCTCAACCAACCCGTCACCGGTGACGAGGTGCTGTTCCTCGAAGAAGCGAGCGCGATGCGCACGCCCCAGTGGCTGATCCCCGAGTGCTTCCACAACGAGGGCAATTACGTCATCAGCCTGGGCGCGGTGACCAAGTGGATGGGTGAGCAGGCCGAAGCGCTGGGTGTGGAGATCTTCCCCGGCTTCACCGCGGCCGAGGTGCTCTACGACGAGCAGGGGCGCGTGGTGGGTGTGGCCACCGGCCATATGGGGCTGGGCAAGGACGGGCAACCGACCGACGCGTTCCAGCTCGGCATGGAGCTGCGCGCCAAGTACACCGTCTTTGCCGAAGGCGCGCGCGGCCACCTGGGCAAGGAGCTGATCGCGCGCTTTCGCCTCGACGAGGGCAAGGACCCGCAGACCTACGGCATCGGCATCAAGGAGCTGTGGGAAATCCCGCCCGAGAAAGCCAAGCCGGGGCTGGTCGTGCACACGGCCGGCTGGCCGCTGGACGAGCACACCTACGGTGGCGGCTTCCTCTATCACCTCGAAGGCAACAAGGTGACGCTGGGCTTCGTCGTCGGGTTGGACTACCAGAACCCGTGGCTGAGTCCCTTCGAGGAGATGCAGCGCTGGAAGACCCACCCGGCGATCCGCGCGCACATCGAAGGTGGCAAGCGCATCGGCTACGGCGCGCGCGCCATCACGGCCGGCGGCCTGATGAGCCTGCCCAAGACCGTCTTCCCCGGCGGCGCGCTCGTCGGCTGTGACGCCGGCTACCTCAACGCCGCGCGCATCAAAGGCAGCCACGCGGCGATCAAGACCGGCATGCTGTGCGCCGAAGCGGCGTTCGAGGCACTGCGCGCCGGCCGGCAGCACGACGAGCTGACGGCCTACCCGGCGGCGTTCGAACAGAGTTGGCTCTACCAGGAGCTGCACCGCGCGCGCAACTTCAAGACCTGGTTCAAGAAGGGCAACACGATCGGCGCGCTGATGACCGGCATCGAGCACTGGCTGCTGCCCAAGCTCGGTATCCAGAGCCCGCCGTGGACCGTGCGCCGCCACACGCCGGACCACGCGCGGCTGCACGCGGCCAGCCAGGTCGAGCCGATCCGCTACCCCAAGCCGGACGGCGTGCTCACCTTCGACCGCTTGAGCAGCGTGTTCCTCTCCAACACCAACCACGAGGAGAACCAGCCGGCGCACCTGACGCTCAAGGACCCGACGGTGCCCGTCGCGGTGAACCTCGCCCGCTACGGCGGGCCGGAAAGCCGCTACTGCCCGGCGGGGGTGTACGAGTTCGTCGAAAAGGACGGCGCGCCGCAGCTCGTCATCAACGCGCAAAACTGCGTGCACTGCAAGACCTGCGACATCAAGGACCCGACGCAAAACATCGTCTGGGTCACGCCGGAAGGCGGCGGCGGCCCCAACTACGCGGGGATGTGACCCGGCGGCGACATAGCCGCTTGCGTGTTCGCCACCGGCGCACGAGGAAGCAGGGGGACAACCCTCTACCCCGTTGCGCCCGGGCCCGCGGTGCCGTGGCCATGCCGGGCACGTCCTTGAAAATGGCGCGTTCGGTTTCCAGCGCGAGCCGTTGGCGGCGCGAGCCGTTACAATGCCGCGCATCAGGAGAGAGTGGGCGTGGTTGCTCGGTTGTCGGGTACCGTCGCCCACCGCCGAAGGCGCAGGCTGCTTGCCGAACGCTCAGGCAAAAGGACTGATGCAGCACCCCGCGGGGTGCTTGCCTGCTGGAGAGAGGCGTCGCCGCGCCGGCCCCGTGCCCGCCGCGCCGCCCACCGAAGGAGCAAACGCCCAGCGCCGTGCCACGGGGGTGGCGGCCGCCGCGTGAATCTCTCAGGTAAAGCGGACAGCAGGTGTGCCCCGGCGCCCTCGGGCGCCGGCCGTGACCACCTGTTTGCTCGACCGACCATGTCCGCTGCCGCTGCCTCTGAATCCCTCCTCCGAACCCCGCTGTACGACCTGCACGTGGCGCTGGGCGCACGCATGGTGCCGTTCGCCGGCTACGCCATGCCGGTGCAATACCCGGACGGGCTGATCCGCGAACATCAGCACACGCGCAGCGCCGCGGGGCTGTTCGATGTCTCGCACATGGGGCAGGTGCGCCTCGTCGGCCCGGACGCGGCCGCCGCGCTGGAGAGCCTCATCCCGATGGACGTCATCGGCCTGGGGGCGCACCGCCAGCGCTACGGCCTGCTGCTCAACGACGATGGCGGCATCCTCGACGACCTGATGTTCGTCAACCGCGATGTCGCCCACGGGGGCGACCTGTTCTTGGTCGTCAACGGTGCGTGCAAGGCCGCCGACATCGCGCACCTGCAGGCGCGCATCGGCCAGCGCTGCCGCGTGGAGCCGCTGCCGCAGCAGGCGCTGCTCGCGCTGCAGGGGCCGCAAGCCGTCACCGCCCTGGCGCGGCTGCTGCCGGGCGTCGAGGTACTCGTCTTCATGACCGGCGGCGCGTTCGACTGGCAGGGGGTGTCGCTCTACGTCACGCGCAGCGGCTACACCGGCGAGGACGGCTTCGAAATCTCGCTACCCGCCGACGCGGCCACCGCGTTTGCGCAGGCACTGCTGGCGCAGCCGGAGGTCAAGCCGATCGGGCTGGGCGCGCGCAACTCGCTGCGGCTCGAAGCCGGTCTGTGCCTTTACGGCAACGACATCGACACCGGCACGACCCCGGTGGAAGCGGCGCTCACGTGGGCCATCCAGAAGGTGCGTCGTACCGGCGGCGAGCGCGCCGGGGGCTTTCCGGGCGCGGACCGCGTGCTGGCCCAGCTGGATGGCAGCGCGCCGGTGGCGCGCCGGCGCGTCGGTCTGGTCGCGCTGGAGCGCGTCCCCGTGCGCGAACCCGCGCCGCTGCAAACGCCTGAGGGCACGCCGGTCGGCCACGTCACCAGCGGGCTGCTGTCGCCGACGCTGGACCGCCCGATCGCGATGGGCTATGTCGCGAGCGACCACGCCACAGTCGGCACCCGATTGCAGGCCCTCGTGCGCGGCAAGCCCGTGCCGATGGAGGTCGCCCCGATGCCCTTCCTGCCGCCGCGCTACCACCGCGGCTGATCCCTCCACCGTTTTCCCAACCTTTGTCCGGAGCCTGCCATGACCCTGAAGTACACCCCCGACCACGAGTGGATCCGCGTCGACGGCGACATCGCCACCGTCGGCATCACACACCACGCGCAGGATGCGCTGGGCGACGTCGTGTTCGTCGAGCTGCCCGAGGTCGGCAAGACCCTGGCGCAAAAAGACGTGGCCGGCGTGGTCGAGTCCGTCAAGGCCGCGGCCGACGTGTACATGCCCGTCAGCGGCGAGATAGTCGAAGTCAACGAGGCGCTGCGCGCCGACCCGTCGCTGGCCAACAGCGACCCGCTGGGTGCGGGCTGGTTCTTCAAGGTGCGCCTGGCCAACCCGGCGGAGCTCGAGGCTCTGCTGGACGAGACGGCGTATGGCCAGCTGACGCAGTGACCGGAGCCGCCCCATGACGACCCCCACCCCGCTCGCTGCGCTGGAAAACGCGGCGGAATTCGTTGCGCGCCATGTCGGCATCGGCCCCGAGGACGAGCGCCGGATGCTGGCCGCCATCGGCGAGGACAGCCTGCAGGCGCTCACCGACAGCATCGTGCCGCGCGCGATCGCGCGCATCGCCGCGATGCAGCTGCCCGCGCCGCTGCCGGAGGCGCAGGCGCTGGCCGAGCTCAAGGCCATCGCGCAGAAAAACCGCATCCTGCGCAGCTTCATCGGCCAAGGCTACTACGGCACCCACACGCCGGGCGTGATCCTGCGCAACGTCCTGGAAAACCCCGCTTGGTACACCGCCTACACCCCGTACCAGGCGGAAATCTCGCAGGGCCGCATGGAGGCGCTGGTCAACTTCCAGACCCTGGTGACGGACCTCACGGCGATGGACATCGCCAACGCCTCGATGCTGGACGAGGCCACCGCCGCCGCCGAGGCGATGACGCTGGCGCGCCGCTCGGTCAAGGCCCCGGGCCAGACGATCATTGTCTCGGCCGACTGCCACCCGCAAACGATCGAGGTGGTGCAGACGCGCGCGCGGCCGCTGGGCATCGCGGTGCTCGTCACCCACAGCGCCGAGGAGTGGGCGCAGGCGCTGCAGCGCGACGACTATTTCGCGGTGCTCACCCAGTACCCCGCCACGCACGGCCGCATCGACGACCTGCGCGGTGACGTCGCCACCGTCCACGCCAAGGGCGCGGCGTTCATCGTCGCCACCGACCTGCTGGCGCTCACCCTGCTCACGCCCCCGGGCGAGTGGGGGGCCGACATCGTCGTCGGCAGTGCGCAGCGCTTTGGCATGCCGATGGGCGCGGGCGGCCCGCACGCGGGCTTCATGGCCTGCCGGGACGCCTTCAAGCGCTCGCTGCCCGGGCGCCTCGTCGGGGTGAGCGTCGATGCCCACGGCAACCCGGCGTATCGCCTGGCGCTGCAGACGCGCGAGCAGCACATCCGCCGCGAGAAAGCCACCTCCAACATCTGCACCGCGCAGGTGCTGCCCGCCGTCGTGGCCAGCATGTACGCCGTCTACCACGGGCCGCAGGGGCTGCGCCGCATCGCCGAGCGGGTGGCGCGCTACACGGCGATCCTGGCGCGCGGCCTGGGCACCCTCGGGTACGCCCCGGCCAACGGCAGCGCCTTCGACACGCTGTGCCTGCACACCGGTGCGGCGACGGCATCGCTGCTGGCGCGCGCGCGCGACCGCGGCATGAACCTGCGCGACATGGGTCACGGCAACCTCGGCATCTCGCTGGACGAGACGACCACCCGCGCCGACATCGAGGCGCTGTGGGCGGTCTTTGCCACGCCGGGGCAGGCGCTGCCGGCCTTCGATGCGTGCGCCGAAGGCGCGGACACGCTCATCCCCGCCGCCCTGCGCCGCACCAGCGCGTACCTCACGCATCCGGTGTTCAACACGCACCACAGCGAAACCGCGATGCTGCGCTACATCCGGCGCCTGTCGGACAAGGACCTGGCGCTGGACCGCACGATGATCCCGCTGGGCTCGTGCACGATGAAGCTCAACGCCACCAGCGAGATGATCCCCATCACGTGGCCGGAGTTTGCGCTGGTCCACCCCTACGCGCCGGCCGACCAGCTGGAGGGCTACCGCCTGCTGGACGAGCAGCTACGCGCGTGGCTGTGCCAGGCCACGGGCTACGCCGCGATCAGCCTGCAACCCAACGCCGGCTCGCAGGGCGAGTACGCCGGGCTGCTGGCGATCCAGGCCTACCACGCGGCGCGCGGACAGGCGCAGCGCGACATCTGCCTCATCCCCACCTCGGCCCACGGCACCAACCCGGCCAGCGCGCAGATGGTCGGCCTGCAAGTGGTGCCCGTGGCGTGCGACGCGCAGGGCAACGTCGACCTGGAGGACCTGCGCGCCAAGTGCGAGCAGTACAGCGAGCGCCTGTCGTGCGTGATGATCACCTACCCCAGCACGCACGGCGTGTTCGAGACGGGTGTCCAGGCGCTGTGTGAGCTGGTGCACCGGCACGGCGGCAAGGTCTATATCGACGGTGCCAACATGAACGCGCTCGTCGGGCTGGCCGCACCCGGACAGTTCGGCGGTGACGTCAGCCACCTCAACCTGCACAAGACCTTCTGTATCCCGCACGGCGGCGGCGGCCCCGGCGTCGGCCCGGTGTGCGTGGTGGAGGAACTCGCCCCCTACCTGCCGGGCCACGCGACGGCGCTGGCGGCTGGCGCGTACGCGGGCGGCGCGCGGGCCAACGCCCCGGTGGGCGCGGTGTCGGCCGCACCGCTGGGCAACGCCGCGGTGCTGCCCATCTCGTGGATGTACATCCGCATGATGGGGGCCGACGGGCTGCTGCGCGCGACGCAAACCGCCATCCTCGCCGCCAACTACGTCAGCGCCCGGCTGCGCGCGCACTACCCGACGCTGTACGCCAGCGCCAACGGCCACGTCGCGCACGAGTGCATCCTCGACTGCCGCGCTTTCAAGGACAGCAGCGGCGTGATGGCCGAGGACATCGCCAAGCGGCTGATGGACTACGGCTTCCACGCGCCGACGCTGTCCTTCCCGGTGCCCAACACGCTGATGGTCGAGCCCACCGAGAGCGAGACACTGGAGGAACTGGACCGCTTCATCGACGCGATGGTTGCGATCCGCGAGGAAATCCGCGCCGTCGAACTCGGCGTGTGGCCGCGCGAGGACAACCCGCTGAAAAACGCCCCGCACACGGCGCAGCGGTGCCTGGCCGAAGACTGGCCACACCCCTACCCGCGCGAGCAGGGGGCGGCCCTGCCCTTCCATCGTGCCCACGGCCGCGCCGACAGCAAGTACTGGCCGCCGGTGGGGCGCGTGGACAACGTCTACGGCGACCGCAACCTGTTCTGCAGCTGCGTGCCGGTGGCGGAGCTGGTCCCGGCCGCGGCCTGAGTAACCGTCTTTTCTGTCAAGCGCCGAGAGGCGAGTTGTGAAGCGAGCTGTCCCAAGGTTTGTTGGATCTGACCATGGCATTGAGCATGGTCAGCAGCTTGCGCATGCACGCCACCAGTGCCACCTTGGGCAACTTCCCCGCAGCGATGAGGTGCTCGTAGAAGGCCTTGATGACGGGGTTGGCGCGGCAGGCGGTGAGTGTGGCCATGTAGAGCACGCGGCGCACGTCGAAGCGCCCGCCCTGGATGCGTCGTCGCCCCTTGCTCGCGCCCGAGTCGTTGGCCATGGGGGCGATGCCCACGAGCGCGGCGATTTCGCGCCGATTGAGCCGCCCGAGCTCGGGCAGCTCGGCAATGAGCGTGGCGCTGGCCACCGGGCCGATGCCACGGGCCGACTGCAGCAGCGCATCGAGCTCGCCAAAGTGCTCGCGCACGTGGCCCACCATTTGGCCATCGATCTCGTCGAGCTGGGCCTTGATGACGGCAATGACGGCCTCGATGCTCGGGTGCAGCCCGCGGGGCGTGATCTGCAGGCGCTGGCGTTCGGCCAGCAGCATGGCCAGCAGCTGCCGACGGCGTGTGACCAGCGCGGCGAGCCACTGCTGCTGCGCATCGGGCAGCGGGCGCAGCAAGCGCGTGAGGTCCTCGCGGCGCAGCAGCACCGCCGCGTACTCGGCCAGCACACGCGCATCGATGGCGTCGGTCTTGGCCAGGCGGCCCATCGATTTGGCGAAGTCTCGCGCCTGACGCGGATTGACCACCGCCACCGGCAAGCCGGCCGCCTGCAGCGCGCAGGCCAGTTCCGTTTCATACCCGCCGGTGGCCTCCATCACCACCAGCGCCACGCCCAGCGGCTGCAACGCCGCCGTCAAGGCCGAGTGGCCCTCGGCCTGGTTGTCAAAGCGCTGGGCCTTGAACTGGGCACCCAGCACACAGACATCGACGTGCGCCTTGGCCACGTCGATGCCCACCACCACGCAGGAAGCAGACATGGTCTTCGTTTCCCTTGCTTGTGCATGCGCGCTCGGACAGGCCGGCGCGCGTAACCGTTCGGGCTTGAGGAAGACCAGCGCGGCGGCCGTGCGCTCTGTACTCAGACACGGGCTCGATCACCCCAGCGGATACCAAACTGCACGGGCCGGTCTGGCCGCCTCGTCGGCAGTCAAACTCTACCGCACTGGTCTGGTATGAAACATACAAGCGTGTAACTGATCGTGTGGCCCCCCCCGCTAGGAGGGGGCCGCTCCATCGGCAGCGGCAATGCCGCGCTGACCGGCGCGGCGGCCGCGGCCGTGTCAATCGCACCCGCGAGCCCCGCCACACACCACGCCCGCCGACGGCGTATGCGCGCCCTTCAGGAGCGGCGGATCCCCCACCCGGGCAGCTGCCAGTCGAACGCGACGGCGAGCAACCGCGTCCCCGTCGCGACGGCGACGCCGCCGGCGCTCGCCCACTCGCCCGCGACCCCGTGGGCCGCCAGCGCGAGAAACACCGCACCGCCCGCCACCGCGCACAGCGCGTACGGGCGGTGATCGCGGTAAATCTGCGGCACCTCGTTGCACAGCACGTCGCGCGCCACGCCGCCCACGACCGCCGTCGTCGTGCCCATCAGCACGCTCACCAGCGGCGACATACCCGCCGCGACCGCGATGCTGGCCCCCGAAATCGCAAACAAGCCGAGCCCGAGCGCATCCGCCACCGTCATCAGGCGCGCCCCCGTCTCCCGCAGCGCCACCTGCAGCCACCACGGTGCCGTCAGCACCATCGCCAGCACCAGCCACAGGTACGCCTCGTGCTCCACCCAGAACAGGGGCCGGCGGTCCAGCAGCACGTCGCGCACCGTCCCGCCGCCAAAGGCGCTGACGAACGCCACCGAAAACACCCCGACGATGTCCATGCGCTTGCGCATCGCCTCGATCAGGCCGGACATCGCAAACGCCACCGTTCCACCCACCTCGATGGCCATCCAAAGCGCCGAAAGCTTCATATCCCCTCACCCGAAGGCATAACTGTCCATCGCCAGGTGGCGGTACTGGACCTCGCGCGTGATCGGTGTCACCGCCGCGGCGTCCGTCCGCGGCCAGCGCGCCGCACCGAGCGCAAAAAAGAGTGGCAGCAGGTGCTCGTCGGTGGGATGCGCGCGCTCGGCGTGGGGGGCCCGTCGCCGGTAATCCAGCAGGGCCGCCAGATTCTGCGCCTGCAACGCGTCCCAGACCCACGCCGCAAAGGCCTCGACGTAGGGCGCCGCCGGATCGTCGATGGCCGGTCGTCCGCCGAAGAACGCGCCGAGGTTGTGCGTGAGGCTGCCAGAGCCGATCAGCAGCACACCCGAATCGCGCAGATCGGCCAGGGCAGCGCCGATCGCATACACCGCCGCCGGGTCGGCGTGAAGCGGCAAGGCGACCTGCACCACCGGCCAGCGCGCCTGGGGCAGCAGAAAGCGCAACGGCGACCACACCCCGTGGTCGCGCGGGCGCTGCGGGTCTTCCGCCGCCGCCACGCCCGCCGCGCGCAGCCGCGCGACGATCGCGTGCGCCAGCGCCGGATCGCCGGGGGCTGGGTACTGCAGGCGGTACAGCGCGGGCGGGAACCCGCCGAAGTCGTGCCACGTCGGCGGCTGCGGGTGGCTGCCGACCGCGGCCACGTCATCCATCCAGTGCGGCGACATGACCACCACGGCGCGCAGGTCCTCACGCGCCGCCAGCGTCCGCCCGTAGGCCTGCAACGCAGCCCCGGCCGCCCCCGACGCCAGCGCCATCATCGGGGAGCCGTGCGAGACGAACAACGCGGGCAATGGGGACACGGGGGGAACGACGGTCGGGGCGGTCGGCATCATCGTTTGCATCGTAGCAACGAAGGGGCCCCTTTTCGCTCAATCGCTTTGATGACACCGTTCGGCGACGCCGTCGTTGGCGGCCACCGAACCACAGGCGTCGGCAACGGCCGGCGCACCCGCTCGCCATCGGCGACAATCCGGCCATGGACCGTTACGCCGTGATCGGCCATCCCATCGGCCACAGCAAGTCCCCCCTGATCCACGCCCTGTTCGCCGCCGCCACGGGCCAGGCGCTCGAATACACCGCGATCGAGGCCCCGCTGGACGGCTTCGCGGCGACGGTGAACACATTTCGCGCCGCCGGGGGGCGCGGCGTCAACGTCACCGTGCCCTTCAAGCTGGAGGCCTGCGCCTACGCCACCGAGGTCAGCGAGCGTGCGCGCATCGCAGGCGCGGCCAATGCCCTGGCGTTCGACGGCACGCACTGCCGCGCGGACAATTTCGATGGCGTCGGCCTCGTGCGCGACATCGTGACCAACCTGCGGCATCCCATCGCCGGAAAACGGGTGCTGATGCTGGGGGCCGGCGGTGCAGCGCGCGGCGCGCTGCAGCCGTTACTGGCGGCCGGCCCGACCGAACTGTTCATCGCCAACCGCAGCGCCGCCAAAGCCGCGGAACTCGCCAACGCCTTCCACGCGCTGGGGCTTGGTGCGGGCGTCCTCGCCGGTGGCGGATGGGACGATCTGGCCGCGCGCGGCGCATACGACATCGTGATCAACGCCACGTCGGCCAGCCTGACGGCCGAGCCCCTTCCCCTGCCGCCCGGCGTGTTTGGCCACGACACCCTGGCCTACGACATGGTGTACGGCAAAGGCCTGACCCCTTTCCTGCGCCAGGCGCGTGACGCCGGTGCCGGTCGGCTCGCCGATGGTCTCGGCATGCTGGTCGAGCAGGCGGCCGAGACCTTCGCCTGGTGGCGTGGCGTGCGTCCCACCACCCTCCCCGTGATCGAGCGGCTGCGCGTGCCGCTCGCCTGATCGTTCCCTTGCATCATGAACCAGCTCGACGCCCTCAAGCAGCACACCACCGTCGTCGCCGACACCGGCGATTTCCTGCAGATCGCGCAGTACCAGCCGCGCGACGCGACGACCAACCCGTCGCTGATCCTGAAGTCCGTGCTCAAGCCCGCGTACGCGCCGCTGCTCGATGCCGTGCTCGTCCAACACCGGGGACGGCCGCTGGACGAGGTCGTGGACCGCCTGCTGGTGCGCTTCGGCACCGAGATCCTGCGTGTCGTGCCCGGGCGCGTGTCGACCGAGGTGGACGCGCGCCTGAGCTTCGACGCCGCCGCGACGATCGCCCGAGCGCGCCGCCTCATCGCCCTTTACGAGGCAGAGGGAGTCCCCCGCGAGCGGGTGCTCATCAAAATCGCCGCCACGTGGGAAGGCATCCGCGCCGCCGAGGCGCTGGAGCGTGAGGGCATCCACACCAACCTGACGCTGCTCTTTGCCTTCTGCCAAGCCGTGGCCTGTGCCGACGCGGGCGTACGGCTCATCTCACCCTTCGTCGGGCGCATCTACGACTGGCACAAGGCGCGCGCCGGCGCGCAGTGGGACGAGGCCGCGATGGCCGGCCCGAACGACCCGGGCGTGCAGTCGGTCACCCGCATCTGGCACCACTACAAGCGCTTTGGCATCCCCACCGAGGTCATGGGGGCGAGCTTTCGCAACGTGGGGCAAATCCGGGCGCTCGCGGGCTGCGATCTGCTCACCATCAGCCCGGAGTTGCTCGCGCAACTCGCGACCACCGAGGGCGACGTTCCGCGCCGCCTCGACCCGGCGGAGGCTGCCCGGGCCGAGCTGCCGGCGGTGCATTACCGCGCGGGCGAAGAGGCCGCGTTCCGCTTCGCCCTCAACGAGGACGCGATGGCCACCGAAAAACTCGCCGAAGGCATCCGGCTGTTCTGTGCGGATGCGCGGCGACTGGACGCCCTCATCGCGTCGCGTCACTAAACTCAGGAGGGACCGCTGCCGTGTCGACTGTCGTTGTCCACCATTTGGAACACTCGCGATCCCAGCGGGTGCTGTGGCTGCTGGAGGAGTTGGGTGTCCCTTATGAGCTGCGGCGCTACGCGCGAGACCCACGCACGCGATTGGCCCCGCCCGAGCTCAAGGCGGTGCACCCGCTGGGCAAATCCCCTGTCATCACCCACGGTGACATCACGGTCGCGGAGTCTGCCGCCATTCTGGAATACCTGGTGGAAACATTCCCGCCCCCACGAGACGGCGACCTGGCGGGCCTCCTACCACCGCCGGGCAGCGCCGCGCACCGGGCCAACCGCTTTTGGTTGCACTTCGCCGAGGGATCGCTGATGAACTGGCTCGTCATGAAGCTTGTGTTCGTCCAAATCCCCCGGCAGCGCATGCCCTTCTTTGCCCGTCCCGTGGCTCGTGCGATCAGCCAGCAGGTTCTGCAACGCTTGGTTGACCCCAACATCGACGCGGCGCTCGAGTTGCTGGAGCAGACCTTGAGCGACCGGCCGTGGTTGACGGGGGAGCACCTCGCATTGGCGGACTTTCAAATGAGCTTTGCCATCGAAGCCGCGGTGGCCCGGAGTGGATCGCAAACAGCCGACCGTTACCCCCATCTGTCGGCCTATCGGGCCCGATACCGGGCGCGGCCCGCCTACCAACGGGCGCTGGCCAAAGGCGGGCCCGAGATCATGAAAATTTGACGGCGATACAGTAAATTTTGGGGTTTTCACAAGCCCACCAACATGTACCGTACTGACGCGCTGCCGCCCATCCCCCCAAAACGCTACTTCACCATCGGCGAGGTGAGCGAGCTGTGCGGCGTCAAACCGCACGTGCTGCGCTATTGGGAGCAGGAGTTCACCCAACTGCGGCCGCTCAAGCGCCGCGGCAACCGGCGCTACTACCAGCACCACGAGGTGTTGATGATCCGGCGCATCCGCGAGCTGCTCTACGACCAGGGTTTCACGATCCACGGCGCGCGCAACCGGCTGGCCGAACTCGCGCAGCAGGAGCGCGCCCGCCCCATGGCACACCCCGCCACCCACCCCGCGGATCCGGTCGGCGAGCCCGACGACCGCCGTGTGGTGGACGCCATCGAAAACCTGGACAGCCCGCGCGGCATCGACCGCGCCGCGTTGTTGGCCGAGCTGCGCGCCATCCGGGCGCTGCTCGACATCCCTACCAGCCGCGAACACGCAGCCGAAATGCCCCTATAATGGAGGTCTTCGGCGTGTAGCGCAGCCTGGTAGCGCACTTGCATGGGGTGCAAGGGGTCGCGAGTTCGAATCCCGCCACGCCGACCAATAAAATCAAGGGCTTACGTGAGCGATCGCGTAAGCCCTTTTTCTTTTCCTTTTCTGACCGGCACGACCGGCTCGTCGAGCCACCGGCCGCAAGCGGGCGTAAACGGCTCGCGCACGGCCTGCAGCGTGACGTGGGTGATGTCGAAGCGATCGTGCAGCGCCTCCGTCGCCGATTGCAGGAAGGCGTCGTCCGGCGGGCCATCGGGCATCACGAGGTGGGCCGTCAGCACGACCTGTGACGTGCCCGTCGCCCAGATGTGCGGGTCGTGCACGCGCGCCACCCCGGGCAGGCTGCGCAAGCAGGCGTGCACCGCCTGCGGGTCGATGTGCGGCGGCACCCCGTCGAACAACAGGTGCACGGACTGCCGCAGCAGCCCCCACGTGCCGACGAGGATCACGACGGCGATGATGACGCTGACCACCGGGTCCAGCCAGATCCAGCCCAGCCACCAGGTCAGCAGGCCGGCGACGACGACCCCCGCCGACACCAGCGCGTCCGCGGCCATGTGCCAGAACGCGCCGCGGATGTTGAGGTCTTCCTGCTGCCCACGCAGGATCAGCAGCGCCGTCGCGGTATTGACGACGATGCCGATGCCCGCGACGACCATGATGGTCACGCCCTGCTCCGCGGGCATCGCCACGCCGCTCAGCAGGCGCTCCACCGCCTCCCACAGCAGTGCGCCGATGGCCACCAGCAGCAGCACGGCGTTGCCGAACGCCGCGAGGATAGTGGCGCGCCGCCAGCCGTAGGTGTGGCGCGCGTTGGGCGCCACCCGACCCGCCAGGGCCCCCGCCCACGCCAGCACCAGGCCGGCGACGTCGCTGAGGTTGTGGCCGGCATCCGCCAGCAGCGCAAGCGATCCGATCCGCCAACCGTAAAACGCCTCGATCAGCACGAAGCCGACGTTGAGCGCAATCCCGATCGCGAACGCCCGGTCGAACCCCGCCGGGGCGTCGTGGTGATGATGGTGCGCGTGCTCACCCATGACCGATCCGCCGCCAGCGTCGGTGCATCCCGGTCACGCCGCCGTCACGCGGCCGCGAACCACTGCTCGACCTTCTCGCGGCTGGGCACGCCGCCCGCGTGCACGACCTTGCCGTCGATCACCACGCCCGGCGTGCTCATGATGCCGTAGCGCATGATGTCCTGCAGGTTCTCGACCTTGCCTACGGTCACGGACACGCCCTTGGCCTGCGCCACCTGCTCGATCAGGGCGATCGTGTTGCGGCAATTGGCACAACCGGTGCCGAGTACCTTGATGTCCATCGTGTCTTACTCCTGTTCCAGTTCCAGATATGTGCGGTTGGCCAGTTGCGGCAGCCACACCTCCACGTGCTTGAGATGCCGAAACGGTGTCGCGTCGAACGTACGCACCGCCTCGCTCAAATCGACGCCCGCCTCCACCGCCTTGGCCATGTGCGCGCGCAGCGCCCGCAGCAACGCCCCCGTGTCGCGCTGCGCCTGGGCCAAGTCGGTCACACGCCCGTGCCCCGGCACGACGACACGCGGTTGCAGCGCCTCCAGCGCCTCGAACGACTGCAGCCACGTTTTGGTGCGGCTGATGGGGTGCAGCCCGAGGATACGGTCGACATAGACCACGTCCCCAGTGAAAACCACACCCGCGTCGGGCAGCCAAACCATACTGTCGCCCGGCGTGTGGCCGCCGCCGCGGTGGATGACCTGCACGCGCACGCCGCCCAAATCGAGCGTCGTGTCCGGATCGGTGAGCCAGCGCGTCGGCAGCACGGGTTCGGTGCCCGCAAGCTTGTCCTTGAGCACCGGGGCCAGGGCCTGCAGGTGCTGCGGCCCGCGCGCGATCATGTCGGCACGGGCGTTGGCGTGGGCGATGATCTCCGCGCCTTGCGCCGCAAAGTAGCCATTGCCCAGCCAGCGGTGGTCCTGCCCGCCGGTGTTGAAAACCCACTGGATCGGCTGCGGTGTCACGCGCCGCGCCGCCTCCGCGATCTGGCGCGCGCTCTGGAACGTGGCCCCCGAATCGATCAACAGCGCACCTGCCGGCGTGACGACGAGCCCGATGTTGGCGTTGAGCGCCTCGTTCTCGTAGGTGCGCCCCTCCAGATCGCCGATGTAGGCGTACACCCCCGGCGCGACGGGCTCGAACCGCACCGTCAGCGCCCACGCCTGCGCGGCCACCCACGCCAGCGCCGCCGCCACCAGCCACCGCACGGCCCGCGCGCGGCGCGCCGTCGAGATCATCCATCCGTCCATACCCACTCCGGTATCGTTGCGCCTCACAGCACCGCGTTGAAAACAAACCCCACCGCCAGAATACCGCTGGCCACCACGGCGACGAACGTGGCAATCAAGCGCATCTTGAGCACCTTGCGCAGGATCACCATCTCCGGCAGCGACAGCGCAATCACGCTCATCATGAACGCCAGCACCGTGCCCAGCGCCGCGCCCTTGGCCAGCAGCGCCTGCACGATGGGAATGACGCCCGCCGCGTTGGTGTACATCGGCACGCCGATCACCACCGCCAGCGGCACCGACCACCACGCGTCCTTGCCCATGATCGCGGCCATGAAGTCCTGCGGCACCCAGCCGTGGATACCGGCACCGATGGCGATCCCCGCCAGGATATAGGGCCACACTTTGCCGACGATTTCACGCACCGACGCCAGCCCGGCTTGGATGCGATCGGCCAGCGTCAGGCGCTGCGCCTCGTAGGCGGCCGACACTTTCGGGATGTCGCGCACCCAGTCCTCCAGGTGGGCTTCCATCTTCAGCCGCCCGATCACCCAACCGGCCACGATCGCCACCGTCAGCCCCAGCCCCAGGTACAGCGCCGCGATCTTCCAGCCAAAGAGGCCGAACAGCAGCGCCAGCGCCACTTCGTTGACCATGGGCGCGGCGATCAGGAACGAAAACGTCACCCCGAGCGGCACGCCCGCCTGCACGAAGCCGATGAACAGCGGCACCGCCGAGCACGAGCAAAACGGCGTGACGATGCCGAGCAGCGCGGCCAGCACGTTGGCCAGGCCTTGCGAACGCCCCGCCAACAGCGCCCGCGTGCGCTCCGGCGTGAAGTAGCTGTTGACCATGCCCATCACGAACACGACGCCGGTGAGCAGCAACAGCACCTTGGGCGTGTCGTAAAAGAAGAACTGCAGGGCGCTGCCCAGATGGCTGTCGCGCGCCACCGGCAGCGCAGCGACGAGCGCCTCGGACGCCGGGACGAGCGACTGGTACAGCCCCCACCAGGCAACGGCCGCCAGGAGAAGAAACCCGACGGGCTGCCGCCGGGGCCATTGGTTCAGGGTTTGGGGCAAAACGGACATGCTCGACCTTTGCTTATACTCCTCATGGTATACACAATCCGTGAACAATGCCATCCCTCGGGCCGGTCGAATCGCCCCCACCGCGGGCCTCCGCCGCGCGCCCCCACCGCGGGACCGCAGGAACGCCCGCGCGGGCTGCCCGGTGCTTTGTCGGCAGCGCCCGGGATGGCGCAACCGGGCGCGTCGACCGGGCGGGTCGGACTGTCGGTGGCTGTCGGTCGCGTCCGTGCGGTTCAGTGCCCGAGCCACTGCCGCAGGTAGTGCTCGGCCGGCTGCGGCCGACCGAACAGGTAGCCCTGCATGCGTGGACAACCCAGCGCGCGCAAGCGCTCGGCCTGGGCATCGGTTTCCACGCCCTCGGCCACCACCTGCAGGCCGAAGTCCCGCGCCAGCCCGAGGATCGCGCGGGTGATCGTGCTGTCGTTGGCGTCGTCCGGCAACCCGTCGACGAAGGCACGGTCGATCTTGATCTCGTGCAGCGGCAATTGTTTCAGGTACGTCATCGACGAGTAGCCGGTCCCAAAATCGTCGATCGAGAGCTTGACGCCGGTGCGATGCAACGCGTACAGGCGCGCGACCACCTGGTCGGCGTCGGTCAGCAGCATGCTCTCGGTGATCTCCAGGGTCAGTCGAGAGGCGAACACACCCTCTTCGCCGAGGATGCGCTGCAGCCGCGCAACGAAGTCGGCTTCCCGCAACTGGCGGGCACTGACGTTGACACTGATTTCGATCGGCAGCCCGGCGTCGTCCAGCCGGCGCAGCATCGCGCACGCGCGCTGCAGCATCCAATCGCCCATCGCGACGATGAGCCCCGTTTCCTCCGCCAGCGGGATGAAGGCACCGGGGTTGACCAGCCCCTTCGTTGGATGCCGCCAGCGCATCAGCGCCTCGGCCGCGACGGTGCGCCCCTGGGCGTCCACCTGCGGCTGCAGGTACAGCTCCAGCTCGCCGCGGGTCAGCGCATCGTGCAGATCGTTCTCGAGCTGCAAGCGCTCCGTGGCCGCCTGCTGCATCGCGGGATCGAAAAAGCACACGCGATCACGTCCCTGCTGTTTGGCCGCATACATCGCCGCGTCGGCCGAACTCAGCAACTCATCCGCACTGCGATTACCGTCCGGAAACAGCGCGATGCCGACACTGGCCGTTATGTGATACGACACCCCGCCGATGTCGAACGGCGCATGCAGCGCCTGCCGCAGCGATTCGCCCACCTCGTGCGCGTGCTTGCCGGCCACGGGCAGCGCCGGCGGCAGTTCGGTGACGATGGCCACGAACTCGTCCCCGCCCAGCCGCGCGAGCGTGTCCGCCGCGCGCAGGCGACTGCCCAGCCGCGCCGCCACCTGCTGCAACAGCTGGTCACCGACGGCATGCCCGCGCGAATCGTTGACGTTCTTGAAACGGTCTAGATCGATGAAGATCAGCGCGCCGCGTTCACCCACGCGCCGCGCCAGCGCCTCGGCCTGGTGCAGGCGGTCCTGCAACAACCGCCGGTTTGGTAGCCCGGTCAGCACATCATAGAACGCCAAGTACTGTATCTGCGCCTGCGCGGCCTTGCGATCGGAGACGTCGGCCAGCGTCCCGGTGACGCGCCGCGGCGAGCCGTCCGCCAGGCGCTCCGTCACCCGACCGCGCGAGCCCAGCCAACGCCAGCCACCACGGCCGTCGGCAACGCGAAACTCGGCTTCGTAGGTTGGCACCTCGCCCGCGAGGTGGGCGCTGAAGCGCCGCTGCGCCGCCATGCGGTCCTCCGGGTGCATCCGCTCCACCCATTCACCGCGCGAAATTGCCGTGCGGGACGCGTCCACGTTCAGCAGCTCGCGCGCCCGTTTATCCAGCAGCATGCTGTCGTCGGTCAGCTGCAGGTCCCACAGGCCAAAGCCCGATGCCTCCAGCGCCAGCGCGAGCCGCGTGCGATTGTCTTCCAGCGACGTGCGCAGGCGGTAGGCCTCCGACACATCGTGAAACACCATCACCACCCCCACCAGCGCGCCACTGGCGTCGCGAATCGGCGCGGCACTGTCCGAAATGTGGCGGCGTGTCCCATCGCGCGCGATCAGCTCGGTGTGGTTGGCCAGCCCGACGATGTGCCCCGTTTCGAGCACACGCGCGATCGGCAGGTCCACCGGCTGCCCGGTGAGCGCGTTGGCGATGCGCATGATCTCGCTGACTGGACGCCCCAACGCCTCCGCCTCCGTCCAGCCGGTGAGCGCCTGCGCGATCGGGTTCAGGTAGGTCACCCGCATCGCCGCGTCGGTGGCCACCAACCCATCCCCGATCGACTGCAGAATCGCGCTGACGCGGCTCTCGCTGACGACGAGTTGATCGACGGTGCGCCCGATGCGCGCTGCCATGTCGTCGAACACCCGTCCGAGCTGCCCGATCTCGTCGCAGCCCAGATCGTCACCGCCGGCGCGCCGGGAAAAATCGCCCCGCGCCAACCCTTGCGCCGCCTGCTCGAGCCGCGCCAGCCGCGCACCGACGTGCCGCCCCCAGCCAAGCAGCAGCCACACCGCCACCCCGACGCCGATGCCCAGCACAGCAAGGGCACTGGCGACGAGGTAGCCGGCCGCGTCGGCCAGCGCCGCGGCGTTGAGGCGCACCCGCACCTCGCCGAAATACAGGCTCCCTTGCGTGAGCGGAATGCGCAACTCGCTGCTCCAAGGCAATGGCGGCGACGCCGGGGCAGCCACTTCTTGCCACACCCGGCCGTCGTGGCCCAGCACGACCACGCGGTCGATCGACTCGCCGCGCACCAGTTCGCGCACGACTTCCGCCACCGTGGCCTGGTCGCGCTCGATCATCGGGGTCAGCAGTGCTGCCTCGACGATGGGCCGCAGCAGCCGCTCCTGTGCCGCCAGCAGGCGTTGCGCCCCCAAAGACAGCGCCCACCAGCCCAGCCCCAGCGCGAGCAGCACCACGACACCGGCGATGACCGCGGTGAGCCACCCGATCTGCACCCGGAACGGCCACGCGTCGATGCGCCGCATCAGCGCCGTTCGCCATTTGCCCGGCCACCAGCCGGCCCTTGCGTGGGAAGATTTCATGACAGGCGGTAGTACTCGAGCACGAACGGGTCGAGGTCGCGCAACTCCTCCTCACGCACCGGCAGCAGCCCACCGTGACCCAGCGAACGCACGAACGCCCGTCCGGGCGGGGTCGCAGCGAACGTGACCAGCGCCTGTGAGAGCGCCGCCGCGCGCGAGCGCCAGCGGGGCGCGGCGTGGTACACCACCGCCGACAGCCCCTTGGGCAGCGGCACGAGCACGCGCACCCGGCTGGCGAGCGACGGGTCCACCTGCGCGAGCGTGGTCACCGACACGATGGCCGCGGCCGCGTCGCCGACCAGCACCCGGTGCAGCGAGTTGGCGTGCGAGCCGCTGACGACGAGGGTGTAGTCCACGTCGACCAGCAGCCCCCGCTCGCGCAGGCCCCGCGTGCCCAGCACGGTCAGCGCCGCCAACCGGTCCGTCACCGCGATGGCGCGCCCGCGCAGCTGCGCCACGTCCGCGACCGCGCTGTCTTCGGCCACCACCAGCAGCGGCTCCAGCGGCACCTGGGTGCGCGCCACCGGCACGTGCCCGAGCTCCCGCTGCGCCAGGCGCGCGATGAACAGCGAGTCGGCGACGACGTCGTAGGCCCCGTCGCGCAGGCGCTGGACGTGCGCGCGGTAGTCGCGCGCGCTGGCCAGCTCCACGCGCATGTCCAGCGCGGCCTGCAACACCGGTTGCAGCGGGGCGTACAGCGTCACCAGCCGCTGCGCCGGCAGGTACGGCACGATGCCGAGGGTCGCGACCCGCTCCTGCGCCCGGCCGCGGCCCGCGCCCAGCAGCCCCGCGCCCGCCACCAGCATCGCGAGCGCCTGGCGCCGCGTCCGCTGCGGCCAATCGGGTTGTCTGTGGTCCACGCCCGTTCCCCTCTCTGCTGGGTTCGATCCCCCGGCTGCCGTCGGGGCCGCCGCGTCACGCCCCCGCGACCGTCATGCGGTCGATCAGCACGGAGCCGACGTATTTGGCCCCGAGATTGTAGACATCCGCCCCGATCGCCACAATCCCGCGGAACATGTCCTTGAGGTTGCCGGCGATGGTGATCTCCTGCACCGGATAGGCGATGACGCCGTCCTCGACCCAGAAACCGGCCGCGCCGCGCGAGTAGTCGCCGGTGACCGGGTTGACGCCCTGCCCCATCAGCTCGGTGACGAACAAACCGCGCCCGAGCTTGCGCAGCATCGCCGGCAGGTCATCACCGGGCTGCGTGAGGCGGCTCTTCATGCGCAGGTTGTGCGACCCGCCGGCGTTGCCGGTCGTGCGCAGCCCCAGCTTGCGCGCCGAATACGTGCTCAGGAAATAGCCCTTCACGCAGCCCGCGCCGACCACCGGGCGGGCGCGCGTGCGCACGCCCTCGTCGTCGAAGGGGGCGCTGCCCTTGGCGCCAATGAGGTGGGGGTCTTCGTCGATGTCGATGTGCGGCGCAAACACCTGCCGCCCAAGGCTGTCGGGCAAAAACGTGGTGCGCCGGTACAGCGCGCCGCCACTGACCGCCTGCACGAACGCACCGAGCAACCCGGCCGCCAGCGGCGCTTCGAACAGCACCGGACACTCGGTGGTGGCAATCTTGCGGGGCTTCAGGCGCGCCAGCGCCCGCTCGGCGGCGTAGCGGCCCACCGCCTCGGGGCTGGCCAGCTCCGCGGGGTTGCGCATCGACGTGTACCAGTAGTCGCGCTGCATCCCGTCGCCCTTGCCGGCGATGGGCGACACCGACAGGCTGTGGCGCGAACTCGCATAGCCGCCCGCAAAAATACCCTGCCGCCCACGCTCGCCGCCGCGCATGTGCTCGGCCCAGAAGTGCGACTGCTGCGCCGACACCGACGCGCCCTCGCTGTTGGTGATGCGCGGGCTGACCGCGAACGCCGCGGCCTCGCAGCGCAGCGCAAGCTCCACGGCCTGCTCCGCCGTGATCGGCCACGGGTGAAACAGCTCGAGGTCGGGGTAGTCGTTGGCGATGTCGATCTCGTCCGGCAGGCCGGCAGCCGGGTCCTCGGCGGTGTAGCGCGCGATGTCATAGGCGGCCTGTACGGTGCGCCGGATCGCCTCCGGCGAAAAATCCGAGGTCGACGCGTTGCCACGCCGCTGTCCCAGATAGACGGTGACGCCGAGCGACTTGTCGCGGTTGCGCTCGACGTTCTCCAACGCCCCCCGTCGCACCGAGACGCTCAGGCCACTGCCCTCCGAGACCTCGACCGCTGCGTCGGCCACGCCGAGCTGGCGCGCGTGCGTGAGGGCCAGATCGGCCAACGACTGGAACTGGGTCTGCGTGAACTGAAAGCCCGCGGCGGCGGGGTCGCCGGTGCGGGAGCGCGCGGGCGCGGAGCGGGTGGTGCGTTTCATGTCGCTGGCTATGATAGCGGCCATGCCACGCAAGCCACCGAAAGGGTACTTCGTCCGCGGTCACTTCGTCGCCTACGGCAGCGAGGAGGACGCCGAACTCAAGCGCGCCGCCAAGTGGGACGCGGAGTTCAGCAAGACCGACCTGAAAAAGCGCAGCGCCCACCTGCAGGCGGTGGGCGAGCAGCTCCTGACCCTCAAGGCCGCGTTGCTGCAGCGCCTGGCGCTGCCGGACGTGCTGCTGGAAGCGGTGGCCGAGGCCAAGCGCATCGATGACTTCGAGGGCCGGCGGCGCCAGCTGCAATACATCGGCAAGCTGATGCGGCGGCTCGACGAGGCCCAGGTCGCGGCGATCGAGGCGGCCGTGGCCGAGCAGCACCAGGGGAGCGCCGCCGAGACGCAGCGGCTGCACGAGGCCGAGCGCTGGCGCGAGCGACTCATCGCCGACGACGCGGCGCTCGACGACTGGCGTGCCATCGACCCCCAGGCCGACTGGCAGCGGCTGCGCGCCCTGATCCGCCAGGCGCGCAAGGATGCGGCCAGCGCCGCCGCGGCGCCGACCGCGGAAACGGGAAACCATGCGGGCCAGACACCCCAGCACGGCCGGGCGTACCGTGAGCTGTTTCAACTCGTGCGCGCCGCGCTTGACGCGCACGCCCCGGCGACCTGACCCGACCCAATTCCCCACGACGCAGACCCCACCCCGATGAGCACCCACGACCCCGTCACGATCGGCATCGTCTCCATCAGCGACCGCGCCAGCACCGGCGTGTACGAGGACAAAGGCCTGCCCGCGCTGCGCGAGTGGCTCTCCCGCGCGCTGAAAAACCCAATCACCTTCGTCGAACGGCTGATCCCGGACGAGCGCGAGCGCATCAGCCAGACGCTGATCGAGCTCACCGACCAGGCCGGCTGCTCACTGGTGCTGACCACCGGTGGCACTGGCCCCGCCCCGCGCGACGTCACGCCCGAGGCAACGCTCGCCGTTGCGGACAAGGAAATGCCGGGCTTTGGCGAGCAGATGCGGCAGATCAGCCTGCACTTCGTGCCCACTGCCATCCTGTCACGGCAGGTCGCGGTCATCCGCGGCAAGAGCCTGATCATCAACCTGCCGGGGCAGCCCAAATCGATCGCGGAGACACTCGAGGGCGTGCGCGACGCCGACGGCAAGCCGGTGGTGCACGGGATTTTCGCGGCGGTGCCCTACTGCATCGACCTCATCGGCGGGCCGTATCTGGAGACGGATCCGGCGGTGTGCGCGGCCTTTCGGCCGAAGTCGGCGATCCGCCCGCCACGCGACTGAACCGCCAGGCAGCGGCGGTGCGTGTTTCGGTCGGGCTCTGGTCAACGATCCAGCCGACGTGCGACCGACACCCGACGGCCCGCGGCGCACACGGCGTGCCGCTCACTTGCCGATGAGCTGGTTGAGCCGCTCGGCCTCGAAGTGCTCGGTCTTGGCCGCGTCGCTCGGCAGGCAGGCGCCGCGCTGCGCGCAGGCGAGCTTCTCGATCGCCTGCCACAGCAGCGCGATCTGGTGCTCGTGCGCCGCGGCGTTGTCGATCAGCCCGCGCATCGCCTGGCTCAGCGGGTCGTCGTTCTGCGTCACGCCGTAGGCGGAGAAGCCCATCTTCGCCGCGGCGGCCTCGCGTTTTTCGTCGGCGTCGGCGACGATGATGCGCGCCGGGTTGCCCACCGCGGTCGCGCCGGCCGGCACCGGTTTGGTGACGACGGCGTTGCTGCCGATCTTGGCGCCATCGCCCACCGTGAACCCGCCCAGCACCTTGGCCCCGGCGCCGACGATCACGTCGCGCCCCAGGGTCGGGTGGCGCTTGGTGCCTTTGTACAGCGACGTGCCCCCCAGCGTCACGCCGTGGTAGATCGTGCAGCCGTCGCCGACCTCGGCCGTCTCGCCGATCACGACCCCCATCCCGTGGTCGATGAACACCCGCTCGCCGATGCGCGCGCCGGGGTGGATTTCGATGCCCGTGAGCCAGCGGTTCCAGTGCGAAATCCACCGCGCCAGCCAGCGCCATCCTCGCCGCCACAACGCGTGCGCCACCCGGTGCAGCCAGATCGCGTGCAGCCCCGGATAACACGTGAGCACCTCCCAGCGCGAGCGCGCCGCGGGGTCACGCTCCAGGATGGCGTCGATATCGGCTTTGAGGCGTTGCAGCATGTCGAAAAGCGGCTCGGGCGGGCAGACCCCACCAGACCGGGGCCCACGCGCAGCGACGAAGAGGATGGAGTCTAGCGCCTGCCACCGCGGGCGGCCTCGATCATCGCGCGCGCCACCCCGCGCAGGATGTGGATTTCGGCCATCGTCGGGGCCGCACGCAAGAACAACTGTCGCAACCGCGGCATCAGCTTTTTCGGCGCTGCGGGGTCGAGAAAGCCCACGGCGATGAGGGCCTCCTCCCAGTGGGCGAGCATCGCCGACACGGTGGGCGCGTCCGCCGGTGCATCGGCGGCAGACGGCGCACGGCGGCGGATCCTTCCATTGCAGCCCGCTCCATCACGGACCTCACCTGTGCAGACCTCGCCATCGCGACGCTCGCCCGTGCGACCGCCCATCTCGAACCCGCCCAGTGCCTGCCGCCACTCGTAGGCGATCAGCTGCACCGCCGCCGCCAGGTTCAGCGACCCGTATGCCGGTGCCGTCGGGATACGCAGACAGACGTGGCAGCGGTACACATCGGCGTTGGCCATGCCATAGCGCTCCGGCCCGAACAGGAAGGCCACCCCGCCCACGGCACCGGCACGCGCCCGCGGCGCCAGCGCCGCCAAGTGCTCGCGCGGCGCCGCGGTGGGCGGGCCGAAGTCGCGCGGCGTCATCGCCGTCGCGCACACATAGCCCATGCCGTCGAGCGCCTCGTCCAGCGTCGCCACCACGCGGGCGCGTGCCAGCACGTCGGTGGCGCCGCTGGCCCGGTCCACCGCCTCGGGGCACTGCAGCACATCGGGCCAACGCGGCCGCACCAGCACCAGATCGTCGAACCCCATGACCTTGAGCGCGCGCGCCACCGCACCCACGTTGCCGGCATGGCTGGGCTCGATCAGCACGAAGCGTGTCGGGACGGCGGACTCCACGGTTTGGTCGGTTTGGTGAAATAGAGGGCGACCGGTACAATCTCGCTATTGTCGCTGCCATCGCGCAGCCCCCGCTTGCTCTTGCCCACAATCCATGACCGCCCACCTCCACCCCATGCTCAACGTGGCCATCAAGGCCGCGCGCGCCGCCGGCGCCCTCATCAACCGCGCCTCGCTCGACCTCGATGCGCTGCGCGTCGGCGCCAAGCAGACCAACGACTTCGTCACCGAGGTCGACCACGCGGCGGAGGCGGCGATCATCGACACGCTGCTGGGCGCCTACCCGGATCACGGCATCTGGGCGGAAGAGTCCGGCCGCCGCGACGGCAAGGGCAAAGGGCGGTCGTACACGTGGATCATCGACCCGCTCGATGGCACGACCAACTTCATCCACGGCTTTCCGGTCTACTGTGTCAGCATCGCGCTGATGGTGGACGGCAAGCTCGACCAGGCGGTCATCTACGACCCCACGCGCAACGACCTCTTCACCGCGAGCAAGGGGCGCGGCGCTTATCTCAACGACCGGCGCATCCGCGTGGCCAAGCGCACCCGGCTGGCGGACTGCCTGCTCAGCACCGGCTTTCCGTTCCGCCCCGGTGACGCGTTCCAGACCTATCTGCGCATGTTCGGCGAGGTCATGCCGCGCGTGGCGGGCCTCCGCCGCCCGGGCTCGGCGGCGCTCGATCTGGCGTATGTCGCTGCGGGCTTCAGCGACGGCTTCTTCGAAATGGGCCTGAGCCCCTGGGACGTCGCGGCCGGCGCGCTGCTGGTCACGGAAGCGGGCGGCCTGATCGGCAACTTCACCGGCGAGGCCGATTTCCTCGAACAGAAAGAATGCCTCGCCGCCAACCCGCGCATCTACGGCCAGCTCGTCGGGCTGCTCGGCAAGTACAGCAAGTTCGCCCCGGCGAGCGAGAAGACCACGCGTGACGGCGCGGCGGGCGATGGTTCAGCCGGTCAAGGCGCGGAAGACCATGGCACAGTGACCGATCCGTCCCCTGCGGCAGCCGACGCGGCCCGCGGCACGCAGCGCCCCTCGGGCACCGCCGGGCTGGCCGACGCGCCGTGGTGAGCGGGTCGCGCTGACGATGGCGACGACGCCCCCTGCGGACGCCCTCGCACCCAGCGGTACGCCGCCGGCCCCGCTGGAGGCCCACACGCCGATGATGCAGCAGTATCTGCGCATCAAGGCGGAATACCCCCACACGCTGGTGTTTTACCGCATGGGGGATTTTTACGAGCTGTTCTACGACGACGCGCACAAGGCGGCGCGGCTGCTCGACATCACGCTGACCACGCGCGGGCAGTCGGCCGGCGCGCCGGTGGTGATGGCGGGCGTGCCGGTGCACTCGGTGGAGACCTACCTGGCGCGCCTGATCCGCCTGGGCGAGTCGGTGGCGATCTGCGAGCAGGTGGGCGACGTCGCCACCGCCAAGGGGCCGGTGGAACGGCAGGTCGTGCGCATCGTCACGCCCGGCACGCTCACCGATGGCGAGCTGCTCGCCGACAAGGCCGACGCGGTGCTGCTCGCGCTGCACGTGGGGGCGCGGCGGCGCTGCGGGCTGGCGTGGCTGGCGGTCACGGAAGGCACGGTGCACCTGGCCGAGTGCGACTGGGCGGCGCTGCGCGGCTGGCTGCAGCGTATCGGCCCCAGCGAAGTCCTGCACGGCGGCGATCTGGCCCCGGTGGCGGAGGCCGAGCTGCGCGGCTGGCTGGAACAGGTCGCCGCGCCGGTGCGCCCGGCGCTGACCGTGCGGCCCGCCTGGGCCTTCGACGCCACGCTGGGCCAGCGCAAGCTGTGCGATCAATTGCAGGCGGCGACGCTGGCGGGCTGGGGCGCGCAGGATCTGCCGGAGGCGCACGCGGCGGCCTCCGCCCTGCTGGACTATGCCGAGCACACACAGGGGCAGCGCCTGGGCCACGTGCGCGCGCTGCGGGTGGTGCGCCCGCAGGAGTGGATCGAGCTGCCCGCGACCACGCGCCGCAACCTGGAGCTGACGCAGACGTTGCGCGGCGAACCCGCCCCGACGCTGCTGTCGCTGCTGGACACCTGCGCGACGGGCATGGGCAGCCGGCTGCTGCGGCGCTGGCTGCTGGAGCCGCCGCGCGACCGCGCCATTGCGCGCGAGCGGCTGGCCGCCATCGGCGTGTTGCGCGAGCACGGCCCGGAGGCGCTGCGGCGCATGCTGCGCGGCGTGAGCGACGTGGAGCGGCTCGCCGCCCGCATCGCGCTGCGGCAGGCGCGCCCGCGCGAACTGGCCGGCCTGGTGCAGACGCTACAGCGCGCACACACGTTGGCCGAGGCGGTCGCGGCCCTGCCGCCCGCGCCGGCGCCGGACGGCCTGCTGGGGCGACTCGCCACCGATCTGCGCCCGCCCACCGCGGTCGCCGAGCTGTTGTCGCGCGCGCTGCTGCCCGAACCGGCGGCCCTGATCCGCGACGGCGGCGTGATCGCCCCCGGATACGACGCGGAGCTCGACGAGCTGCGCGCGATCCAGGCCAACGCCGACGCGTTTCTGCTGGAACTGGAAGCGCGCGAACGCGCCCGCACGGGCATCGCCAACCTGCGCGTGCAGTACAACAAGGTGCACGGGTTCTACATCGAGGTCACGCAGGGCCAGCTCGACAAGGTGCCGGACGACTACCGCCGCCGCCAGACGCTGAAAAACGCCGAGCGCTTCATCACGCCCGAGCTGAAGGCCTTCGAGGACAAGGCGCTCAGCGCCCAGGAACGCGCGCTGGCACGCGAAAAGTGGCTCTACGAGCGACTGCTCGACGAACTGCAACCGCACGTGCCGGCGCTCGCCACACTGGCCAAGGCGCTGGCGACGCTGGACGTGCTGGCCGCACTGGCGGAGCGGTCGCTGACGCTGCAGTGGAACGCGCCCACGTTCGTGCCGGAGCCGCGCATCGAAATCCGCCAAGGCCGCCATCCCGTGGTCGAAGCCCGGCTGCAGGAAACGGGCGCGGGCCCCTTCATCCCCAACGACACGGTGCTCGACGCGCGCACGCGCATGCAGATCATCACCGGCCCCAACATGGGCGGCAAGTCCACCTACATGCGGCAGGTGGCGCTGATCGTGCTGCTGGCCAGCATCGGCAGCTACGTCCCCGCGCAAAGCTGCCGCCTCGGGCCGATCGACGCCATCCACACCCGCATCGGCGCGGCGGACGATCTGGCCAACGCGCAATCGACCTTCATGCTGGAGATGACCGAGGCGGCGCAGATCCTGCACCAGGCCACGGAGCACTCGCTCGTGCTGATGGACGAAATCGGGCGCGGCACCTCCACCTTCGACGGGCTGGCGCTCGCCGGGGCGATCGCGACGCACCTGCACGACAAGGTGCGCGCCTTCACGCTGTTTGCCACGCACTACTTCGAGCTGACGCAATTCCCCGCCCAGCACCCGGGTGCGGTCAACGTGCACGTGAGCGCCGTCGAGGGCAAGGGGCGCTACATCGTCTTTCTGCACCAGATCGAGCCGGGGCCGGCGAGCCGCAGCTACGGCGTGCAGGTCGCGCGCCTGGCGGGGGTGCCGGCGGCGGTCGTCCACCAGGCGCGCCACACGCTGGCACAGCTCGAGGCCGAATCGCTGCGCGCCCAGCAGCAGATCGACCTGTTTGCCGCCGCGCCGGAGCCCGAGCCGACGGCGGCGGACAAACACCCTGTGCTGCAACGGCTCGCCGAGCTGGACCCGGACGCGATGAGCCCGCGCGAGGCGCTGGAGGCGCTGTACCGGCTGCGCGGGTTGCTGGGGCCGGGTTGAAGTGCGGGGGCGCCACACCGGCTCCCGCAGGCGGCCCCCCTTGGCCGATCGGGGCCACCGGGGCCGATCGGCCGGCGCGACGTTTCCTGCCCCCACCGGGCCAATGGGCGACGATTCACGCAGACGCGCTCCGGTAAAATGCCCCGGATTGCCACTTTTGATACCACGAGGAGTATGGCATGAGCGCCGCTGGGTTCGATTTCGAAAAAGCCCGCTTCAACATGATCGAGCAGCAGATCCGCCCGTGGGAGGTGCTCGACGCCACGGTGCTGGCGCTGCTGGGTCAGGTCAAGCGCGAAGCCTTCGTGCCCGCTGCCTATCAGGCGTTGGCGTTGTCCGACCTGGAGATTCCGCTCACGCAGCCGCCGGTCGAGGGCGAGTGCATGCTAGCGCCGAAGGTCGAGGCGCGCATCCTGCAGGACCTCGCGCTCAAACCCACGGACAACGTGCTCGAGATCGGCGCGGGCTCCGGCTACATGGCGGCGCTGATGGGGCGGCTCGCGCGCCGCGTGCTGACGCTGGAGATCAACCCCGCGCTCGCTGACATGGCGCGCGCCAACCTGGCCCGCGCAGGCATCGACAACGTGCGGGTCAAGACGGCCGACGCCACCACGGCGCGCTTCGCCCCCTGCGCCGACGACGCGCCCTACGATGTGATCGTGCTCAGCGGCTCGGTGGCCGAGGTGCCCACGGACCTGCTGGAGCTGCTGCGCGTCGGCGGTCGGCTGTTTGCCGTCGTCGGCGACGAACCCATCATGCGCGCGACACTCATCGAGCGCACCGGCGAGGCCAGCTACCACAGCGTCGAGCCGTGGGACATCGTCATCCCGCGGCTGCGCCATTTCCCGCAGCCGTCCCCCTTCCGCTTCTGAGCGATCACGCGATGGTACCCCACATCCGCCCGGCGCAGTTGGCCGACTGGCTGCGCCAATGCCGCGCCGAACACCCGGACGCCGAACCGATCGTGCTCGACGTGCGCGAGCCGTGGGAAGTCCGCACCGCGAGCGTGCGCCCGGACGGCTTCGAGTTGCGCCACATCCCGATGGCCACCATCCCGATGCGGCTGGCCGAGCTGCCCGCGGACCGACCGATCGCCTGTCTGTGTCACCACGGGGGGCGCAGCGCCCAGGTCGCGCACTTCCTGCACCGCCAGGGGTATCCGGACGTGGTCAATATCGCCGGCGGCATCCATGCCTGGTCGGCCGAGGTCGATCCGTCGATCCCCCAGTACTGAGTCGGTGGCCCTGCACGTTCCGGCGACCCGTCATATACTCCCGACTGTATCGATCACGCGAGGGAACGTTCACCATGCTGTCACCCGTCTCGTCTTCTCTGGGCCATGCTTTGGGTCATCGTGTGAAGGGGGCGTGGCACCCGGTGTGGTTCGCCGCGCTGTTGTCGCTCGGTTCCGCCGGCGCCCAGGCGCAGAGCCTGCAGGCACTGCTGGAGGCCGCACAGGGGTATGACGCCGCGTACCTGGCCGCCAAGGCCCAGTTCGAGGCCAACCGCGCCAAGGCCGAGCAGGCCCGCTCGCGCGTGCTGCCCACCGTCGGGCTGTCGGCCGAAGCGTTCGTGAATCGCCGCGACAGCTCCGCGCCCGGTGGCGCGCTGGACGACACGTTCAACAATCAGACGTTCAAACTCGGCGCGTCGCACCCGCTGTACCGACCCGGCAACCGACTGGAAGTCGAGCAGGCCGAGCGCTCGCTCGCGGCGGCCGAGGCGCAGCTGCAGGCGGCCGAGCAGGACCTGATCGTGCGCGTGTCGCAGGCGTACTTCGACGTGCTGGGCGCGGAGGACACGCTGACCTTCGTGCGCGCGCAAAAAGCCGCGGTCAGCGAGCAGCTCGCCGCCGCCCAGCGCAACTTCGAGGTCGGCACCGCCACGATCACCGACACGCGCGAGGCGCAGGCGCGTTTCGACCTCGTCGTCGCGCAGGAAATCGCCGCCGAAAACGACCTGCGCGTGAAGAAGCTGGCGCTGGACCAACTGGTGGGCAAGACCGGCACCGAGCCGTGGCGGCTGCCCGCCCCCGTTACCCTGCCGGCGCCGACCCCGGATGACGTCGACGCTTGGGTCCGCCGTGCGACCGCCGAGCACCCGAGTGTGCGCGCGGCGCAGGCAGCGCTGGACATCGCCCGGCTCGAAGTGCGCAAAGCGGAAGCCGCCAAGGGGCCGACGCTCGATGCCGTGGCGCAGTACCAATGGGCTCGCGCCCCGTCGTCGGTCGCCGCCATGCCCGGCTACCTGCGCAACCAGACGGCCAGCATCGGCGTGCAGTTCAACCTGCCGCTCTACACCGGCGGGGCGCTGGACAACCGCGTCAAGGAAACCGTCGCGCTGGAAGACAAGGCGCGCAACGACGTCGAAGGCGCGCTGCGCGCCGTGAGCCAGGCCACGCGCGCCGCTTTTTTTGGTGTGCGCTCGGGGCTGGGCCAGGTGCGCGCGCTGGAAGCCGCGGAAGCGTCGAGCCAGAGCGCCCTGGAGGCCAACCAGCTCGGCTACCAGGTCGGCGTGCGCATCAATATCGACGTGCTCAACGCGCAGAGCCAGCTCTACCAGACCAAGGCCCAGCTCGCCAAGGCCCGCTACGACGTGCTGGTGGGCGGACTGCGCCTGCGTCAGGCCGCCGGCGTGCTGAAGGCCGAGGACATCCAGCCGATCAACGCGCTGTTGCAGCCGCGCTGACGTCCCACCAGCGCAGCACCGCGTCGGCGCAGCGCTGGGCCGCGCCGGCGTGTTCGGCCAGCAGCGACTGGCACCCCGCGCGCGCCGCGGCCAACGCATCCGGCGCCGACAGCCACGCCAGCGCCTGCCCGATGGCGGCCGCCATGTCGGGCGCGCGCACCGCGGCGCCGTGCGCTTGCGCGGCCTGCGCCGCGTGCGCGAAGTTGAACGTGTGCGGGCCCATCACGACCGGGCACTCGCACGCCGCCGCTTCGATCAGGTTTTGCCCCCCGAGCGGTGCGAAACTGCCACCCAGCAACGCCACATCGGCCAGCGCGTAGTACCACGGCATCTCGCCGAGCGTGTCGCCGAGCAGCACGTCGGCGTCCAGCGCCGGCGCGGGCCAGACCGGCTCCGCGTCGAGCGCCCCCAGGGCGCTGCGACGCACCACACGCCAGCCGGCCGCGCGCAGCTGTTCCGCCACCGCGTCGAAGCGCTGCGGGTGGCGCGGCACCACCAGCCACAGCGGGCGTCCTCCGGGGACGGCCGCACCCGAATCGTCCGGCCCGCCCGGCGCCTCCGAAGGGGAAGCGCACACGTCTGACCAAGCGGCGGACCATGCGGCCTCCTCCCCCTCGCGGCTGCTGGCCAGCATCAGCACCGGCCGCCCCATGGGGGCATCGGGCGTCGCCGTCGCGCGCTGCCACGCCTGCCGCCACGCCCGCCCGGCGGACCAAGGTTGCGGGTGCCACGGCACGTCGAACTTGACATTGCCGATCACCGCCCCGGCCGGCGGATCGACCGGCGCCCCGAGGTCGCGCAGCCGTTCGGCGTCGGCCACGGTCTGCGCCAGCACCCCGGACAAGCCCGCGTAGGCGGGGCGCGACAGCCAGCGCAGCCGCTGCGCCCGCCGCCACGACCGTTCGTTGAGCCGCGCGTTGGCGAGCAGCAGCGGCACCCCCGCCGCCCGGCAGCCGGCGACCAGCCCCGGCCACACCTCGGTCTCCATCAGCACCCCCAGCCGCGGGCGGAAATGCGCCAGAAACCGTCGCACCGGCCCCGGCGCGTCCCACGGCAGCCACACTTGCACGTCCCCGGGCCGCAGGTGGCGCGCCCCTTCGGCGCGGCCGGTGGCGGTGCCGTGCGTCCAGAGCACGCGGATGTCCGGCCGCGCCGCGCGCAGCGGGGCGAGCCACAGCGCCGCCGCGCGCGTCTCGCCCAGCGAGACCGCGTGCACCCACAGCCACCCCGACGACGGCGCACTGTCGTAACGGCCGAACCGCTCCTCGATGGCCTCCCGGTACCCCGGCTCGGCCACGCCACGCCGCGCGAGCTTGCGCCGCAGCAGCGGCTGCAGCGCGGTCATCGCGGCCCCATACACACCGAGCGCGAGCCGCTCGGCCCACCCCCGCGTCAATGGCTCAGTCGCCACGGAACAACCGCTCGTACACGGCCCCGATGCCAGCGGCCTCGCGCTCCAGCGAGAAATGCTCGACCACGCGCGCACGCGCCGCCTCGCCCATGCGCACCGCCGCGACCGGGTCGGCCAGCACCACGCGCACCGCCTGTGCCAGCCCCACCGCGTCGCCGGTGTCGACCAGCGCGCCGTTGACACCGGGCTGCACCAGCTCCTCGAACGCGCCGGTGCGCGAGCAGATCACCGCGCAGCCGGTGGCCGCCGCCTCGAACGGCGTCAGGCCAAACGGCTCATAGCGCGGGCACGCCACACACACCAGGCAGCGCTGGTACCAGCGGTGCACCTCCGCGGCCGGGATCTCGCCGAGGAAGCGGATGCGCTCGTGCAGGCCCGCCGCGTCGATACGCGCCTGCAGCTCGCGCTGATACGCCTGGTGCTGCGGCTGCGCCAGGCCCGCGATCACCGCCGTCACCTCCGGCAGGTGCGGCAGCGCCGCGATCATTGCGTCCACGAAAACGTCGGTGCCCTTGTCGGGCCGCACGCGCCCGAACACACCGATCCCGTAGCGCCCGGGCAGCCCGCTGTCGGCCCACGCGGCAAGCTTGTCCGGCGGCGGACTGAAGCGCGCGAGGTCGATACCGTGCGGCACCACCGCGGTGGTGTTGGGCACGAAGCTCGCCGCCTTCGGTGTCGTCGCGATCACCGCGTCCATGCGGCTGATCAGCCAGCGCGGGAACCAGCCGTGGCGGTGCTGCGCGGCCGAGGTGAACACCAGCCGGATCGGCAAGCGCAAGACGTCGCGTGCCCACAGGCCCGCAGCCATCTCATGGTCGCGCCGCACGTGCCAGATCCGAAACGGTCGCCCCGCCGGCGGCCGGCGCGACAACGCGATCGCCTCGCGCAGCGTCATGCCCGGCATGCCATGTGGCAGCGGCGTGCCGCAATACGCCAGCCGCCACTGCCGGGCCTGCAGCGGCACGAGCGCATTGACCGTCGCCGACACCCCGGTGTAGCGGCGCTTGAGGTTGAAGACGATGACCTCCGGATCGGGGTCGGGGGTCAGCACGGTGGCGTTCACGGGGGATTCAGGGGTCACGGGCTTTGCCGATGCGCCGTCAGTGCGCGGCATCGCCGACGACCGCGTCGGGCTTGACGCGGCGCAGCAGGGTCAGCATCGCCGCCTGGATGCGCTGCAGCGCCTCGGGCGTCTGCCCCTCGAAGCGCAGCACCAGCACCGGCGTGGTGTTGGACGCGCGGATCAGCCCGAAACCATCGGGCCAGTCGACGCGCAGGCCATCCACCGTGCACACCTGCGCCGGCGCATCGAAGTGCGCGATGCGCTGCAACTCGGCCACGACGCGGTGCGGCTCGCCCTCGGCGCAGGCGACGTTGAGCTCGGGCGTGGCGTGGCTGGTCGGTAACGCGTCGAGCACCGCGCCGGGGTCGGCATGGCGGCTGAGGATTTCCAGCAACCGCGCGCCGGCGTAGCTGCCGTCGTCGAACCCGTACCAGCGCTCCTGAAAAAAGATGTGCCCGCTCATCTCGCCGCCGAGCGGGGCCCCCACCTCGCGCATCTTGGCTTTGATGAGCGAATGGCCCGTGCGGTGCATCAGCGGCACGCCCCCGGCCGCGCGGATCGCCTGCGGCAAGCGCTGGCTGCACTTGACGTCAAAGACGATGGTGCCGCCGGGCACGCGGGTGAGCACGTCGGCCGCGAACAGCATCATCTGCCGATCCGGAAAGATATTCTGACCACTGGGCGTCACCACCCCGAGGCGGTCGCCGTCGCCGTCGAAGGCAAAGCCCAGGTCGGCGCCGGTCCGCCGCAGCGCGTCGATGAGGTCGCACAGGTTCTCCGGCTTGGACGGGTCGGGATGGTGGTTCGGAAACTCACCGTCCACCTCGCCATAGAGCACCGTCACCTCACACCCCAGCGCCCGGAACAGATCCGGTGCGCTGGCCCCGGTGACACCGTTGCCGCAGTCGATGACGAGCTTGAGCGGCCGCGCCAGCCGCACGTCGCCGACGATGCGCGCGATGTACTCGGGCTGGATGTCGATCGACCGCACCGTGCCGCGCACCGCCACGGGGGCCGCACCCGCCTCCATCGCCGCGCGTAGCGCCTGGATCTCGTCGCCGTAGATGGCCTGTCCGCCCAGCACCATCTTGAAGCCGTTGTGGTGCTTGGGGTTGTGGCTGCCAGTGACCTGGATGCCGCTGCGGCAGTGCGTCGCCGCGGCGTAATAGAGCATCGGCGTCGTGACCATGCCGATGTCGAGGACGTCGACGCCCGCATCCGCCAACCCGTCGATCAGCACGGCAGCCAGCGCCGGGCTGCTCAGACGCCCGTCACGGCCCACGGCCACCACCGTTTCCCCTGCCGCCAGCGCCCGCGCCCCGAAGGCCCGCCCGAGCGCACGGGCAAACGCCTCGTCGATCACATCCGGGACCACGCCGCGGATGTCGTAGGCCTTGAACGCGTGCGCGGGGAATGGGCGGTGGAGGGTCTCGGTCATCGTCGGGAGGTCGGCTGTGTGACAGTGCGCCGATTGTAGAGGGGCTATCATGCGGCCTCGTTGGCGCCGGCCCTCCCCCGTCGCCCACGGCCAGTGCCCCGCCCGCTTGGGGACGACCCGCGGCGCCAGGGGCACCCGTTCACCGCCGGCGCGCGCGGCGCGGGGGTACCGAACCGCCCATGTGTCGCCGCTGGCCCGCCCATCCGCTCCCGCCCCCCGAACGCATGTCGCCGAAGCTCGCTGCTGAATTCGTGTTGTTGGCCGCCCTGTGGGGCGCGTCGTTCCTGTTCATGCGCCAGGCGGCGGTGGCGTTCGGGCCGCTGGCCACGGCGGGGCTGCGCGTTGCGGTCGCGAGCGTCGTCCTGCTGCCGATACTGATCGCCAGCGGGCACTGGCGGGCGCTGCGCGACCACGCGGGCCGCATCCTCTTCGTCGGGCTGCTCAACGCCGGCATTCCGTTCGGCCTGTTCGCGTACGCGGTGCTGTCGATCAGCACCGGGCTGACCGCGATCCTCAACGCCACCGTGCCGCTGTTCGGCGCACTGGTCGCGTGGGCGTGGCTGGGCGAGCGCCCGGGGCGCTGGCGCGCGCTGGGGCTGGCGCTCGGCTTTCTCGGGGTCGTGCTGCTGTCGTGGAACAAGGCGAGCTTCACCCCCGGGGGCACCGGCTGGGCCGTGCTCGCGTGCCTCGCCGCCACGACGCTGTACGCGATCGCCGCCAGCTATACGAAGCGTTACCTGATGGGCATCCCGCCGATGGCCACCGCGACCGGCAGCCAGTTCGGGGCGACGCTGGGGCTGCTGCTGCCGACGTGGTGGAGCTGGCCCGCCCAGCCGGCCCCGTGGTCGGCCTGGGCGGCCGTGATCGCCGCCGGCGTGCTGTGCACGGCATTGGCGTACCTGCTGTACTTTCGCCTGATCGAGGCGGCCGGCCCCGCCAAGACCCTGACGGTCACGTTTCTGATCCCGGTGTTCGCGATCGCGTACGGCGCGCTGCTGCTGGGCGAGGCGATCACGCCGTGGATGGTGGGGTGCGGGGCGGTGATTCTGGTGGGGGTGGCGCTCGCCACCGGTGTCATCGATCCGGCTCGCCTGCGGCTTCGCTATCGCCCTGCAACGCGGCCTTGAGCTTGGGGCTGGCGTGGAAGGTCACGACGCGCCGCGCCTCGATCGGCACCAGCTCCCCGGTGCGCGGGTTGCGCCCCGGCCGGGGGGACTTGTCGCGTACCTGAAACTGGCCGAAGCCCGCGATGCGCACCTCCTCGCCCGCGATCAGGCGCTCCGCGATCAGCTCGAAAAACGCGTCGACGATGTCCTTGGATTCGCGCTTGGCGAAGCCGATGCGCTCGTACAGCCGCTCGGCCAGCTCGGCCTTCGTCAGGGTGCCCGCCGCGTCGGCGGTGCCGGTGTCCGTGGGGGGTTTGCGCGTGGCCATGGCGCAATCGTAGCAGGGGCGCCCGCCGCGGCGGGCGCCCCCGGCGTCACGTGCGCAACCGTGCGCCGAGCCTCCGCTGCAGCGACGCCAGCACCGCCTGTACGACGGCGTCGATCTCCGCGTCGGTCAGCGTCGCATCGTCGCGCTCCAGCGTCAGGCGCACCGCCAGGCTCTTTTCACCGTCGGCGAGGCCCGCCGCGCCACCGGCCTTCGGGCGGTAGACGTCGAACAGCACCGCGTCGCGCAACCACGGCTGGTCGACTGCCGTGATCGCGGCCATCAGCTGCGCGTGCGTGACCGCTTCGGCGACCACGACGGCGATATCGCGCTGCACCGGCTGGTGGCGTCCCACCGGCTGCGCCTGCAGCACCGGGCGAGCGAGCACCGCGTCCAGATCCAGCTCGAACAGCACCGGCGCGTGCGTCCAGCCCTCCGCCTGCCGCCAGCGCGGGTGCAGCTCGCCGATGACGCCGATCGGCTTGCCATCGAGCAGCACGCGCGCGCAGCGCCCCGGGTGCAGCGCCGGGTGTTGCGCGGGCTCGAAGGTGGCGCGGCGCGGGGCGAGCAGCGCCTCCACGTCCCCCTTGACGTCGTAGAAGTCCACCGGGCGCGCGGGCACGCCCCACTGCAGCATGGCCTCGTCGCCCCACGCCAGCCCCGCGACGCGCCGCGGCTGCTCGATGCCGGCCACGGTCGTATCGCTGTCCGGCACCGACGGATCGCGCCGGAACACGCGGCCGATTTCGAACAGCCGCGCGCGCGGCACGCGCCGGTCGGTGTTGTATTTCAGCGCCGCGAGCAGGCTGCCGATCAGGCTGGAGCGCATCACGCTCAGGTGGCTCGCGATCGGGTTGAGCAGCCTAATCGGGTCGGCGTTGCCCGCGTAGTCGCGCTCCCAGCGCTCCTCGACGAAGCTGAAATTGATGGTTTCCTGGTAGCCCAGTTGCGCCAGCTGCCGCCGCAGCGCGTGGGGGGAGCGTTGCGCCTCCGGCCGCACGCGCGGCACCACCGGGGCCAGCGGCGGCGCATCGGGCAGGCGGTCGTAGCCGATGACGCGCGCCACCTCTTCGATCAGGTCTTCCTCGATCTGCAGGTCGAAGCGGTACGGCGGCGGCGTGACCGTCAGCGTGCCGTCGCCCTCGGTCACCGCCAGGCCCAGGCGGCGCAGCGGCTCGGCGCACTGCGCCTGCGTCAGCGGCATGCCGATCACGCGCGCGGCGCGCTCGACGCGCAGCGTCACCGGCTGCGGCTGCGGCACGTTGACGATGTGGTCATCCACCGGGCCGGCCTCGCCACCGCAAATCTCGAGGATCAGCTGCGTGATGCGCTCGACGTGCTCGCGCGTCGTGCTGGGGTCGACCCCGCGCTCGAAGCGGTGGCCCGCGTCGGTGCTGAAATTGAAGCGCCGCGAACGGCCCGCGATCGCGCGCGGCCACCAGAAAGCCGCCTCGACGTAGACGTTGCGCGTTTCGTCCGACACCGCGGTCGCCTCGCCGCCCATGATGCCCGCGAGCGACTCCACGCCCTGCGCATCGGTGATCACACCCACGGTCTCGTCCAGCGTCACCGTCTGGCCGTTGAGCAGCTTGAGCGTCTCGCCCGCGCGCGCCCAACGCACCTGCAGCCCGCCGTGGATCTTGTCGAGGTCGAAGATGTGCGACGGCCGCCCCAGCTCGAACATCACGTAGTTGGAGATATCGACCAGCGCCGAGATGCTGCGCTGCCCGCAGCGCGCCAGGCGCTGCACCATCCAGTCCGGCGTCTTGGCCGTCGGGTCGATGCCGCGGATGACGCGGCCGGTAAAGCGCCCGCACAGGTCCGGGGCGTCGATGCGCACCGGCAGCACGTCCGCGATGCGCGGCGCAACCGGGGTGATGGTGGGCGTGACGAGCGGCGCGCCGGTGAGCGCCGCCACCTCGCGCGCCACCCCGTACACGCTCAGGCAGTGCGCGAGGTTGGGCGTGAGCTTGAGCGTGAACAGCCGATCGTCCAGCGCCAGCACCTCGCGGAGGTCACGCCCGATGGGCGCGTTACCCGGCAGCTCCAGCAGGCCACCGTGGTCGTCGGACAGGCGCAGCTCGCGCGCCGAGCACAGCATGCCGTGGCTCTCGACGCCGCGCAGCTTGCCGACGCGGATCTCGAACGGCTTGCCATCGTCACCGGGCGGCAGCACCGCGCCCACCAGCGCACACGGCACGCGAATGCCCGCGCGCGCATTGGGCGCGCCGCAGACGATCTGCAGCGGCTCGCCCTGCCCCACATCCACGCGGCACACGCGCAGCCGGTCGGCGTTGGGGTGCTGTTCGGCGCTGAGGATCTCCCCCACCACCACCCGGTGGAACGGTGGCGCCACCGGGGCCACCTCCTCCACCTCCAGCCCCGCCATCGTCAGCAGGTCGGCGAGCTGCTGGCTGTCCAGCGCGGGGTTGCAAAACGTTCGCAGCCAGGATTCGGGAAATTGCATCGCGGGCTCTTTCTTTCCACCTCAACGGAACTGCGACAGGAAGCGCAGATCGCCATCGAAAAACAGGCGCAGGTCGTTGACACCATAGCGCAGCATGGTCAGCCGGTCCGGCCCCATGCCGAACGCAAAGCCGATGTAGTGCTCCGGGTCCAGCCCCATGCTGCGCACGACATTCGGGTGCACCTGGCCGGAGCCGGCCACCTCCAGCCAGCGCCCGGCCAGCGGCCCGCTGGCAAACTGGATGTCGATCTCGGCGCTGGGCTCGGTAAACGGGAAAAAGCTCGGGCGAAAGCGCAGCGCCAGGTCGTCGCGCTCGAAGAACGCGCGGCAAAACGCCGTGAAGACGACCTTGAGGTCCTTGAAGCTGACGTTGCGGCCGATCCACAGCCCCTCGCACTGGTGGAACATCGGCGAGTGCGTCGCATCGCTGTCGACCCGGTAGGTGCGGCCCGGCGCGATCACGCGGATTTCCGGCATCTCGCCGGCAAACAACCCCTCCCCGCCGACACCGGCCGCGGCGCGCGCGCGCTTGACGTGCTGCACCGCGTGGCGGATCTGCATCGGGCTCGTGTGCGTGCGCAGCAGGTACGGCGCATCGGCGCTGCCACCCTCGACGTAGAACGTGTCGTGCATCGAGCGCGCCGGGTGGTCCGCCGGGGTGTTGAGCGCGGTGAAGTTGAACCAGTCCGACTCGATCTCGGGGCCGTCGGCGACCTCGAAGCCCATCGAACCGAAGATCGCTTCGATGCGCTCCATCGTCAGGCTCACCGGGTGCAGGCCGCCGACGCCGCGCTGACGCCCGGGCAGCGTCACGTCCAGCGCCTCGGCCTGCAGCTGGCGCTGCAGCTCCGCCTCGGCGAGTTCGGCGCGGCGCGCCTGCAGCGCGGCCTCGATCGCCTGCTTGGCCTGGTTGATGGCCGCGCCGGCGGTCTTCTTGTCCTCGGGGGACAGCGCCGCCAGCGCCTTGAGCCGCTCGGTGATCGCGCCGCTCTTGCCCAGAAAGCGCGCCTTGGCGTTTTCCAGCTCCTGCGGGGTGTGGGCCTGCGCGAACTGCTCGCGCGCCGATTGCACCAGGGATTCGAGGTCGTTCATGCGGGGATCCGTTGCGGCGCGAAGCGCCCTGAAGACGACAAACGGGCCAGCGCGCGAGGCGACTGGCCCGTTGGGGACGGACACGGCCGCCCGGCGAGCGGGCGGCGCGTTGGCGTCAGGCGGCCGTCGCAGCGCCGGCGCCCTGCAGCTGGGCCTTGACGCGCTCGACGATGGCGCCGAAGGCGGCCTTGTCGTTCACGGCCAGATCGGCCAGCACCTTGCGGTCGATCTCGATGGCCGCTTTGCGCAGGCCGTTGGCAAACTGGCTGTAGGTCAGGCCCAGCTCGCGCGCCGCCGCGTTGATACGAGCGATCCAGAGCTGGCGGAAGACGCGCTTGCGGGCACGGCGGTCACGGTAGGCGTATTGCTGCGCCTTCATCACCGCCTGCTTGGCGACGCGGAAGACGTTCTTGCGGCGGCCGCGGAAGCCCTTGGCCAGGGCGAGGACTTTCTTGTGACGGGCGCGCGCGGTGACACCACGTTTGACGCGAGGCATGGTCGACTCCTTGGTTCGTTACGGGGCAGTGCCGCCCATCACAGGCCGGCAAACGGCATCATCTGCGCGATGTGGCCCAAATCCCGCTCGTGGACGTTGGCCGGGCCGCGCAACTGGCGCTTATTCTTGGTCGTCTTCTTGGTCAGGATGTGGCGCTTGAACGCCTGACCGCGCTTGACGGTGCCACCGGGACGAACGCGAAACCGCTTTTTCGCGCTGCTCTTGGTTTTCATCTTGGGCATGATGAAGGCTTCCTTTTGTTGTGCGTTGTGCTCGTGAGGCGCCCCGGCATCGCCGCCGGGGGCTTGCAGGCCCCGAGCCACTTGTAGGGAAAGCGACGACCGGCTCGCGCCAGCCGCCCCCACCCGTTCACGGGCACCGGCGCACGCCCCAGCCAACCGACCAAGACGCGCCCGTACCGCGCGAAGCTTTGGATTATATCCCGTTTGACCCGAACGGTCGGGTCAGCCTGCCGGGTCGCCCCGGGAACGCGGGGCGCCCGCCCACCGCGCAGCACACGTGCGGAAGAGACGGCGGGTTGGCGGGCGATGGATTGCACCGCGCAGCACACGCGTGGCAGGAACGGCGCGTCAACCCCGCGGCATCCCCACAACCCACCGCCCGTCAGGACGCCGCCGCGGGCGCCGCCGGTTCGGCCTTGGCAGAGCCACCCTTTTTGCGCGACGGGGCGATCATCATGATCATCTGCCGCCCCTCGAGCTTCGGGAACTGCTCCACGACGATGCTATCGCCCAAGTCGGTGCGGATGCGCTCCAGCAACGCGAGGCCGAGCTCCTGGTGCGTGATCTCGCGCCCGCGGAAGCGCAGCGTCACCTTGCACTTGTCGCCGTCTTCCAGGAAGCGGCGGATGTTGCGCATCTTGACCTGGTAGTCGCCCTCGTCGGTGCCGGGGCGGAACTTGACTTCCTTGACCTCGATGACCTTTTGTTTCGCCTTCGCTTCGGCCGCCTTTTTCTGCTCGGCGTACTTGAACTTGCCGTAGTCGATCAGACGGCACACCGGCGGATTGGCCATCGGCGCGATCTCGACCAGATCGACGTCGAGTTCCCCGGCCATGCGCAGCGCCTCCTGCAGCGGGACGACGCCGATCTGCTGGCCGTCCGGTCCGGTCAGCCGCACCTCGGGTGCGGTGATCTCGCGGTTGAGCCGGTGTTGCCGCTCCTCGCGCTGGCGGCGGTCACGGAAGTTGCTGGGTCTTGCGGTAGCGATGGTGTATTTCCTTTGTCAATGCCTGGACGCGATGTCCGAACGCAGGCGCTGCACGAAGTCCGCCAGCGGCATCACGCCGAGATCCTGGTTGCCGCGCGCGCGCACGGCCACCGTCCCGGCCGCCTTCTCCTTGTCGCCGACGACGAGGAGGTACGGCACTTTCTGCATCGCCTGTTGGCGAATTTTATAGGTGATCTTGTCTTTGCCAAGATCGAGCGTGACCCTAAACCCTTGATCCTGCAGCGCCTTGGCAATTTCGCCACAGTAGTCGGCCTGCGCGTCGGTGATGTTGAGCACCGCGACCTGCACCGGCGACAGCCAAACCGGCAGCGCGCCGGCGTGCTGCTCGATCAGGATGCCGATGAAGCGCTCGAGGCTGCCGACGATGGCGCGGTGCAGGATGACCGGGCGCTGGCGGCTGCCGTCCTCGGCCACGTACTCGGCGTCGAGCCGCTCGGCCAGGTTGAAGTCGACCTGGATCGTGCCGCACTGCCATTCGCGGCCGATGGCGTCTTTCAGCGTGTACTCGATCTTCGGGCCATAGAAGGCGCCATCGCCCTCGGAAATCACGAAGTCACACCCCGCGTCGCGCAGGCTCTGCATCAGCGCCGCTTCGGCCTTGTCCCACAGCGCGTCCGAGCCGATGCGCGCCGGCGGCCGCGTCGAGACCTTGTAGAGGATCTCGGTAAAGCCGAAGTCCGCATACACCTTCTTCAGCAGCTTGGTGAAGGCATCGCACTCGGCCAGGATCTGGTCCTCGGTGCAGAAGATGTGGCCGTCGTCCTGCGTGAAGCCGCGCACGCGCATGATGCCGTGCAGGCCGCCCGAAGGCTCATTGCGGTGGCACTGGCCGAACTCGCCATAGCGCAGCGGCAGGTCGCGGTAGCTCTTGACACCCTGCTTGAAGATCAGGATGTGGCCCGGGCAGTTCATCGGCTTGAGCGCGTAGTCGCGCTTCTCGCTTTCGGTGATGAACATGTTCTCCCGGTACTTGTCCCAGTGACCGGTCTTCTCCCACAGCGCCTTGTCGAGGATCTGCGGACCCTTGACCTCCAGGTAGCCGTTGTCGCGGTAGACCTGGCGCATGTACTGCTCGACCTGCTGCCACAGCGTCCAGCCCTTGGGGTGCCAAAACACCAGCCCCGGCGCGTGCTCGTCGAGGTGGAACAGGTCCAGCTCCCGGCCCAGCTTGCGGTGGTCGCGCCGCTCGGCCTCCTCCAGCATCGTCAGGTACTGCTGCAGCTCCTCCTTGCTCGCCCAGGCGGTGCCGTAGACGCGCTGCAGCATCTCGTTGCGGTGGTCGCCGCGCCAGTAGGCGCCCGCGACCTTCATCAACTTGAAATGCTTGAGCTTGCCGGTCGAGGGCACGTGCGGGCCGCGGCACAGGTCCTCGAAGTTGCCCTCGCGATAGAGGCTCACCTCCTCGCCCTCGGGGATGCTGGCAATGATTTCGGCCTTGTAGTGCTCGCCCAGTCCCCGGAAATAGGCCACCGCCTCCTCGCGCGGCAGCACGCGACGCACGACCGGCTCGTCCTTGGCGGCGAGCTCGGCCATCTTCTTCTCGATCGCCGCCAGGTCCTCCGGCGTGAACGGCCGCTTGTACGAAAAGTCGTAATAGAAGCCGTTGTCGATCACCGGGCCGATCGTCACCTGCGCGTCCGGGTACAGCTCCTTGACCGCGTAGGCCAGCAAGTGCGCGGTCGAGTGGCGGATGATCTCCAGCCCTTCCGGGTCTTTCGGCGTCACGATCCACACCCGGGCATCGCGCTCGACGCGGTGGCTCAAGTCGACCAGGCGCGGGGCGGCGTCCTCGGCGGTCTGCACCTTGCCGGCAACGGCGGCCTTGGCCAACCCGGGCCCGATCGCAGCAGCGATATCGGCCAGCGTCACCGGCGCATCGAACGTGCGCTGCGAACCGTCGGGGAGCGTGATCTGGATCATGGTGGAACGGGTCCTGCAAACGAAAAGCGCGGCACCGGGGCCGCGCTGGAAAGGTGGGTTTGACACGGGCAGGCGCGAACTGCCGGGGCCTCAACGGGCCCGGGGGGTCTCCTGGCAAGTTCGCGGTGTCATAACCGTCGCGTCCAACAGAAGGAATGAAAGGCTGAACCGGAAGCCGTGCGTTTCTGCACGGTGTAGCGGCACGGTCGGGTGCCGATTCATACTATTTTCGCACAGATCCACCCTGGCCCGCGGTGATCCGGTACGCGCAGCGGCCACGGCGGTGCGCTGGCCAGCCATGACCCGAGGCCCCACGCCCCCCTGGCGACGCGGCACAATCAGTCCCCACCTGTGTGACCCTTTTCACTGACACCATGCAGATCACGACCGAACAACTCTTCGACCACGCCCGCACGCACAACGGCTGGCAGCCGCGCCCGATCCCGGAAGCGACGCTGCGCCAGCTCTACGACCTGATGAAATGGGGACCGACGTCGGCCAACTGCTCGCCCGCGCGCATCCTGTTCGTACAGTCGCCCGAGGCGAAGGCCCGGCTGCTGCCCTGCCTGATGGAGGGCAACCGCGACAAGACAGCGGCCGCGCCGGTGACCGCAATCATCGGCATGGACATGGCGTTCTACGAACACCTGCCGCGGCTGTTCCCGCACAACCCGGACGCGCGCAGCTGGTTCGCCGGCAAACCCGACGTCATCGAGACGACGGCGCTGCGCAACGCCAGCCTGCAGGGGGGCTACTTCATCCTGGCCGCGCGGGCGCTGGGCCTGGACTGCGGGCCGATGAGCGGGTTTGATGCCGCCGCGGTGGACGCCGCGTTCTGGGCCGGCACGACCGTGCGCACCAACTTCCTGTGCAACCTGGGCTACGGCGACCCGGCGGCGCTGCACCCGCGCGGGCCGCGCCTGCCGTTCGAGGAGGCGTGCCGCATCCTCTGATGCGTTCCACAACGGCCTGACCCGCCGCCCGACGGCGCGAAAACGGCAAAAGCCCGTGGGCTGCCTTCCAGCAGCCCACGGGCCTTCCATTCCACGGGTTCCAACCGACACCGGCCGCCACCCCCGGCGGGGCAGCGGCGCGGCGCGCCGGATCAGTGGAACTGCTCTTCTTCGGTCGAGCCGGCCAGCGCCTTGACGTTGGACGAACCGCCCTGGATCACGGTGGTCACGTCGTCGAAGTAGCCCGCGCCGACTTCCTGCTGGTGCGACACGAAGGTGTAGCCCAGCTCGCGCGCCTTGAACTCGGGCTCCTGCACCATGTTGACGTAGTGCTTCATGCCCTCGCCGCGCGCGTAGTGGTACGCGAACATGAAGGTGTTGTACCAGTTGATGTGGATGCCCGCCAGCGTGATGAACTGGTACTTGTAGCCCATCTCGGAGAGCTTGTCCTGGAACTCGGCGATGGTCTTGTCGTCGAGGTTCTTCTTCCAGTTGAAGCTGGGCGAGCAGTTATAGGCCAGCAGCTTGCCCGGGCACTTCTCGTGCACGGCCTGCGCGAACTCGCGCGCGAAGCCCAGGTCCGGGGTGCCGGTTTCGCACCACACCAGGTCGGCGTAGGGGGCATACGACACGCCGCGGCTGATCGCCTGCTCCAGGCCGTTCTTGACGCGGAAGAAGCCTTCTTGCGTGCGTTCGCCGGTCAGGAACGGACGATCCCGCTCGTCGTGGTCGCTGGTCAGCAGGTTGGCCGCTTCGGCGTCGGTGCGGGCCAGCACGATCGTGGGCACGCCCATCACGTCGGCCGCAAAGCGCGCGGCGATCAGCTTCTCGATCGCCTCCTGCGTCGGCACCAGCACCTTGCCGCCCATGTGGCCGCACTTCTTGACCGCGGCGAGCTGGTCTTCGAAGTGCACGCCCGCCGCGCCGGCGGCGATCATGTTCTTCATCAGCTCGAACGCGTTGAGCACGCCGCCGAAGCCCGCCTCCGCGTCGGCCACGATGGGCAGGAAGTAGTCGATGTAGCCCGCATCACCGGGGCCGATGCCGCGCGACCACTGGATTTCGTCCGCGCGCTTGAAAGTGTTGTTGATGCGGCGCACCATCGTCGGCACCGAGTCGTAGGCATAGAGCGACTGGTCCGGGTACATCGTCTCGGAGGTGTTGGCGTCGGCCGCGACCTGCCAGCCCGACAGGTACACCGCTTCCAGCCCCGCCTTGGCCTGCTGCATCGCCTGGCCGGCCGTCACCGCGCCGAAGGCGTTGACGTAGCCCTTTTTGGCCTCGCCGTTGATCAGGCGCCAGAGCTTTTCGGCGCCGCGCTTGGCCAGCGTGTGCTCGATCTGCACCGAGCCGCGCAGGCGCACCACGTCGGCGGCACTGTAGCCGCGCTTGATGCCCTTCCAGCGCGGGTTTTCGGCCCACTCTTTTTCCAGGGCCGCGATCTGTTGTTCGCGGGTCAGTTGTTGCGTCATGTCGATACTCCTGTGGAGGATGGGAAAACCGCCCCGATGTCCCGGTTGCGCCGTGCACGATCGGCGCCCGTCATCGTCCCCTCCAGTATAAGTCTTCTATAAGACATAACACCAGTCTTGTGTCTTATAGAAGACTTTTGCGACGCAGGAGAAATCAAACATTTACAACAACCATCCCGTATCGCGGAATGCTTTTTTTGGGATGCAAAAAGCGTGGCCGCGCGACCGAGCGCGGCGTTTTACGATCGCGAAGCCGCTTTCCGCATAGCGGAATCACGATCAACGCGCACCGTCCGAGGGCACGCGCTGCTGCAACTCCCACCGGGCCGACAGGCGCCCGGCAAAAATGACGTTCAGGTGCGCGCCGTCCGCGGCGGTCTGCAGGCGCACGCCGGGCTGCGGCGCCGGCTCCACCGCCGTCACGCCCAGCAGGCCCGGCGGCCAGCTCACGCGCAGCTGCGCCTCCATCGGCAGGTAGCCGTCCAGGTAGCGCCGCATCAGCGGCCCCGCGTGCAGCCGCCAGCGGCCCTCGCCCAAAGGATCGAGGGCGCGCGAGCGCAGATCGATGCAGACCGTGCCGCCGCGCTGCACGCCCGCCAGCTCCACGCGGTGGCCGTCCACCCACGCGCGCTCCACCCCCTCCGCCCGCACGATATCGATCGAGCGCACGCGCTCGCGGTTAAACAGCACGACGATGCGCGCGTTGGGGTCCAGCCGCTGGTGGCAGGTGTGCACGCGCACCACGCCGTCGCGCAGGCTCTCCTCGTCGATGACGACGTGCGAGACATACCCGTAGCCCTCGGGGTCGGGGCGCTCGGGCAGCAGCCGCAGCTCGCCCTCGCGGGCCACGTCGTCCAGCTCCAGCGGGCGGGCATGGGCGCTCGAACCCGCCGCCAGCACCAGACCCGCCGCGGCGGTGGCGATCGTGCGTCGCAGGATGGCCAACATGGGGCGTCTCCTCATCGGTGTGGAACCGCCCTGAAACGGACCCCTCAGGACCGCTCACGGGCAGGCGTCTCCTGTTCGATGTGTGAACCCCATTGTGGGGCCGTCGCCGCACCGGTGGGCACGCCGCGCGTGTATGCCCCTGCGCGCGCCTCGGGATCGCGGCGTCAGGCCGCGCCGATGCCCGGCACCAGCGCCCCGGCCGGCTCACCGCGCTTGCAGGCCGCGGTGAAGGCCAGCATGCGCTCGATCGGCTGCCGCGCGCGCGGGATCAGCGCCGGGTCGACGTGGATTTCGTTGAGGCCGGTCTCCAGCACCTCCAGCACGCCGCGCAGGCTGTTCATCGCCATCCACGGGCAGTGCGCGCAGCTCTTGCAGGTGGCGCTGTTGCCGGCGGTGGGCGCCTCGATGAAGCGCTTGCCCGGGTTGAGCGTGCGCAGCTTGTGCAGCATGCCGTTGTCGGTGGCGACGATGAAGACCTCGGCATCCAGCTCCGCCGCGGCCTTCAGGATCTGCGACGTCGAGCCGACGACGTCGGCCTGCGCCACCACCTCGGCCGGGCTCTCCGGGTGCACCAGCACCTTCGCGCCCGGATGATCGCGGCGCAGCTGTTCCAGCTCGAACGCCTTGAACTCGTCGTGCACCACGCACGAGCCCCGCCACAGCACCATGTCGGCGCCGGTCTCGCGCTCGATATAGGCGCCCAGGTGCTTGTCCGGCGCCCACAGGATCTTGTGCCCCTGGTCGCGCAGCGCCCGCACGATGTCGAGCGCGCAGCTCGACGTCACCACCCAGTCGGCCTGCGCCTTGACCGCGGCGCTGGTGTTGGCGTACACGACGACCGTGCGGTCCGGGTGCTGGGCACGGAAGGCGGCAAAGTCGTCCGCGGGACAGCCGATGTCGAGCGAGCAGGTCGCGTCCAGGTCCGGCATCAGCACCGTCTTGTCGGGCGAGAGGATCTTGGCCGTCTCGCCCATGAAGCGCACGCCCGAGACGATCAGCGTGCGCGCCGGGTGGTCGCGGCCGAAGCGCGCCATCTCCAGCGAATCGCTGACGAGGCCGCCGGTCTCCTCGGCCAGATCCTGCAGGTCCGGGTGCACGTAGTAGTGCGACACCATGATCGCCCCGCGCTCGCGCAACAGGGTGCGGATGCGCGCCTTGAGCGCCTCGCGCTCGGACGGCGACGGCTCCTCGGGCACGCGCGCCCACGCGTGGCGGGTGGTGCACGCCGGCTGTTCGACGTCGACTTCGATGATGGATGCCATGTCGGGGTCCTTCCGCGTCCGCCTGTCCCCGGACGCCGATGCAAGTTCAGAGGGGTTGCAGCCGCATCGAGAGGTCGATGGCCTTGACGTCCTTGGTCAGGGCGCCGACCGAAATGCGGTCCACCCCCGTTTCGGCCAGCGCGCGCACGGTCTGCAGGTTGACGCCGCCGGAAATCTCCAGCACCGCCCCGCCACTGGGGTGCGCGTCGTTGAGGCGCACCGCCTCGCGCAGGGTCGCCAGGTCCATATTGTCAAGCAGGATCACGCGCGCGCCGCCATCCAGCGCCTCGCGCAGCTGCGCCAGCGTTTCGACCTCGATCTGCACGAACAGCGCCTGCGGCGCCATCTCGCGCACCCGCGCCAGCACCGCCGCGACGCCGCCCGCAGCGGCGATGTGGTTTTCCTTGATGAGCACCGCATCGTGCAGGCCCATGCGGTGGTTCAGTCCGCCGCCGACGCGCACCGCGTACTTCTGCGCCACGCGCAGCCCCGGCAGCGTCTTGCGCGTGTCGCAGATGCGTGCGCGGGTGCCGGCCACGGCCTCCACGTAGCGCGCGGTCTGCGTCGCCACCGCCGACAGCGTTTGCAAAAAATTGAGCGCCGTGCGCTCGGCCGACAGCAGCGCCCGCGCGCGTGCCTCGACCTCAAACACCACGCCGTCGGCCGCCACGCGCTGCCCGTCGGGGACGTGCCAGTGCCAGCGCGCGTCCGGGTCCAGCGCCTGCACCGCCGCGCGCACCCACGGCTCGCCGCACACCACCGCCGCCTCGCGCGCGATGACACGGGCGCGCATGCGCAGATCCGGATCCACCAACGCCGCCGTCAGATCGCCCGGACCCACGTCTTCAGCGAGCGCGCGCGCCACATCGGCTGCCGCCTGGGCGGCGATATCCGGCAGCGGCGGCTGCAGCGACAGGGGATCGGGGCACGAAGGAGAATGCATGGAGGATCGGGACAGCGGTATCGGTACGGCAAACGACAGACTGCCGCCCTCATCGCGGGGCACACCCAACGCACAGCGAGCCGGCGGGCAGCGAGCAACCCGGTGGACGGTGCGGTGCGCCAAACGGCAGGCGAGCGCGGCAAACGGTCACAAGCGTAAGCATAGCGACATCCGCCCGACCGGAGCGAGGCTGGGGCCAGGCACACGGGCCCGTTTCGTCTAGACTTGCGCCCCGAAAGGACGCCGCGCGATGACGAACGAGACCCCCCGCACCCCCTACGGCACCTTGCCGGCGGCCGCGCCCCTGCCCCCGCGCAAGCCCATCAGCCTGCCACGCCTGCAGGAAATGCGTGAGCGCGGCGAAAAGATCGCGATGCTCACCGCCTACGACGCGACGTTCGCCGCGGTGGCCGACGCCGCCGGCGTGGACTGCCTGCTGGTTGGCGATTCGCTGGGCATGGTGTGCCAGGGCCGCCCGAGCACGGTGGGCGTGACGCTGCAGGAGATGTGCTACCACACCGAAAGCGTCGTGCGCGGTGTGCGGCGCGTGCAGGGCACCGTGTGGGTGATCGGCGACCTGCCCTTCGGCAGCTACCAGGAATCGCGCGAGCAGGCCATCCGCAGCGCCACGGCGCTGATGCAGGCCGGGGCGCACATGGTCAAACTCGAAGGCGGCGGCTGGACGGTGGAGACGGTGCGCTTCCTCGTCGAGCGCGGCATTCCCGTCTGCGCACACCTCGGGCTGACGCCGCAGACCGTGCACGCGCTGGGTGGCTACCGCGTGCAGGGCCGCACCGACGCCGAGGCGCAGCAGCTGCGGCGCGACGCGCTGGCGTTGCAGGACGCGGGCGCCAGCATGCTGGTGCTCGAGATGGTGCCCGCGGCGCTGGCCGCCGAGATCACGCAACAGCTGCCCCGTTGCCACACGATCGGCATCGGCTCTGGCAACGGCACCGCGGGACAGGTACTGGTGATGCACGACATGCTCGGCATCCACCTCGGCAAGACGCCCAAGTTCGTGCGCAACTTCATGGAGGGCGCGGCCAGCGTGCGCGACGCGATGGCCGCCTATGTTGCGGCGGTCAAAGCCGGCACCTTCCCCGACAACACCCAACACGCCTGGTAACCCCCCGAGATGCAAGTCATCCACACCATCGCCGAGCTGCGCCGCGCGCTGGCCCCCTACGACCGCCCCGCTTTCGTGCCCACGATGGGCAACCTGCACGACGGCCATCTGGCGCTGGTGCGGCGCGCCCGCACGCTGGGCGACGTCACCGTCACCAGCATCTTCGTCAACCGGCTGCAGTTCCTGCCGCACGAGGATTTCGATACCTACCCGCGCACGCTGGACGCCGACTGCGACAAGCTCCGCGAGGTGGGCTGCGACATCGTCTTTGCGCCGAGCGAGGCGGAGCTCTACCCCGAGCCGCAAACCTTCAAGGTGCAGCCGCCACCGGCACTGGCCGATCTGCTGGAGGGGCATTTCCGACCGGGCTTCTTCACCGGCGTGTGCACGGTGGTGATGAAGCTGTTTCAGTGCGTCTTCGCGCAGGCCAAGGGCGAGCGCCACGCCGTCTTTGGCAAGAAGGACTACCAGCAGCTGATGGTCATCCGCCAGATGGTGCGGCAGTTCGCGCTGCCCGTCACCATCCACGGGGGCGAGATCGAGCGCGCCCCGGACGGGCTGGCGCTGAGCTCGCGCAACGGCTACCTGACGCCCGCCGAGCGCGCCGAAGCGCCGCAACTGGTGCTGGCGCTGCGCACGCTCGCCGCCGGCGTGCTGGCGGGGGAGCACAACCTCGCGGCGCTGGAGCAGCACGCGCAGCAGACCCTCACCGCGCGCGGCTGGCAGGTGGACTACCTGACCGTGCGCCGGCGCGAGGACCTGCAACCCCCGGCGCCCGAGGATCTGCAACCCGGGCGGCTGGTCGCACTGGGCGCCGCGCGGCTGGGCCGCACGCGCCTGATCGACAACTGGGAGTTCTGACCCGTTGCCTCGCCCATCGCTGGGGCGAGGTGTTGTCTCGGGTTTCTTGCGTTCATCGACGACGCAGCACGCCGCGGGGTACACCGAACGTCGTCACGGTGCAACGATGGGGATGGGATTTTCGCGGCGGGACGTCGACGGTGGCGCTGACGGCGGCCGCTGATCCGGTCACTCCGCCACCGGGTCGCGCCCCATCAACCACGCCACCGCCTCGCGCGGCTGCAATGCGCCGTCCAGCAGCGCCACCACGGCGTCGGTGATCGGCATGCGCACGCCCAGCGTCGCGGCACGGCGCGCGACGGTGCGCGCGCTGTAGACCCCTTCGGCCACGTGCCCGAGGGAATCGACCGCCTGCGCCAGCGTCATCCCCTGCGCCAGCAGCAGGCCCACCTGCCGGTTGCGGCTGAGGTCACCGGTGGCGGTTAGCACCAGGTCGCCCAAGCCCGACAGGCCCATGAAGGTATCGGCGCGTGCCCCGAGCGCGAGCCCGAGCCGCGTCATCTCCGCCAGGCCGCGCGTGATCAGCGCCGCCCGCGCGTTGTGCCCGAGCCGCAACCCGTCGCACAGCCCGGTGGCGATGGCCATCACGTTCTTGACCGCCCCGCCCACCTCGACCCCGACGATGTCGTCGTTGGCGTAGATGCGCAGCGTCGGCCCGTGGAACGCCGCCACTAGCGCCTCGCGCACCGCGGCGTCGAGGCTCGCCGCCACCAGCGCCGTGGGCAGGCCCGCGGCCACCTCCTGCGCAAAACTCGGCCCGCTGAGCACCCCGACGCGCAGCGCCGGTGCCACGTGCGCCGCGATCTCGTGGCCCAGCAGCCCGACGGCCGCGTCCTCCTGCGGCCGCTCGAACCCCTTGCACAACCACACGACCGGCGTCGTGGCCCGGCCCGCGGCGGGAAGCGCCGCCGCCAGCCACTGCAGCCACGCGCGCAGCCCGGCCATCGGCGTGGCGATCACGACGAGATCGGTGTGCGCGAGCGTCGGGGCAAGGGCCGCCGCGTCGCCGCCGTCGCAGACGAGCGCCGCCGGCAGCGGCACGCCCGGCAGGTAGCGCGCATTGACGCGCTGCGCCTGCAAACTCGCTGCCTGCTGCGCGTCGCGCGCCCACAGGCGCACCGTGTGCGCCCCGGCCGCCGCGATGGCCAGCGCCGTGCCCCAGGCCCCCGCGCCGATCACCGTGATGTGCATCGGTGCCGTCTCCGGCCAGCGCCCCCGCCGGCCCGCCGCCGCGGGCCCGGCCGGCGCGCGTCAGGCCATCGCGCTGCCGTTGCCCTGCTGCGCCTGCTGCTGCTCGTACATGGCCTGGAAGTTGATCTCGGCCAGGTGCACGGGCGGAAAGCCGGCGCGGTTGATCAGGTCAGCGACGTTACCGCGCAGGTAGGGATAGACGATTTGCGGGCAGGCAATGCCGAGGATCGGCCCCATCTGCTCCTGCGGCAGGTTGCGGATCTCGAAGATGCCGCCCTGCTTGCACTCGACCAGGAACACCGTGCGCTCACCGATTTTGGTGTGCACGGTGGCCGACACCGCCACTTCGAAGACTCCATCGGCGAGGGGCTGCGCCTCGACGCCAAGCTGCACGTCGACGCTGGGCTGCTGTTGCTCGAGGAAGATGGCGGGCGAATTGGGCTGCTCCAGCGACGCCTCCTTGAGGTACACGCGCTGGATGGAAAAAACCGGGGTTTGATCGTCGGACATGGTGGAACGGTAGCAAGATCGGCGCCGCTTTCCACGTGGAAAGCGACTCAGGGGACGGCCGCCACACACCGCGCACCCGCACGGGTGACGGCGCCGTGGGCGGAACCGCCCGCGATTATGACAGCGCGGCGCGTCAGCCCGCCTGCAGCAGCGGCACGAGGCCGCCGCGCGCGTCTAGCGCGTGCAGGTCATCGCAGCCGCCGACGTGCTGGCCGTTGATGAAAATCTGCGGCACGCTGGTGCGCCCGACGCGCTGGGCCATCTCGGCGCGCACTTCCGGGCGGCCGTCGACGTTGATCTCGTCCCACGCGGTCACGCCACGCGCGCGCAGCAGCGCCTTCGCGCGTTGGCAGTAGGGGCAGTAGTCGCTGCTGTAAATCGTCACCTGGGCCATGCGGGTCTCCTCGCTCGGGACGTCAGGCCTTCTGTACCGGCAGGCTGGCGCTGCGCCACGCGGCCATGCCGCCGGCGAGCGACACCGCCCGCTCGTAGCCGAGCTTCTTGGCGATCGCCACCGCGCGCCGCGACCGCACACCCGACGCGCACACGAACACGAGCGGGGTGGCCTTGTTCTTGACCGCCTGCGGCAGCTGCTGCTCCAGCGCGTCGAGCGGGATGTTGCGCGCACCGGTGACGTGCCCCTGCGCGAACTCCTGCGGCGTGCAGACGTCGATCACCGCCGCTTTGTCGCGGTTGATGAGCTGTACCGCCTCGGTCGGCGAGACGCCCGCCCCGGCGCCACCGGAGAAGGCCGGCCACATCAGCATCGCCGCCGACCCGACGGCGACGGCGACCAACATCCAGTTCTGAAGCAAAAAATCCACGGAAACGTCCAGCAGCGTTGAACAGACACCAGGCCCAGCGCGGGCCCGTCGGACCGGTATTCTAGAATGGCGGGCTGTCTCCCATCGGATCCCGCACCATACCCCCACACCCATGCACAAGCTCGTCCTCATCCGCCACGGCGAATCGATCTGGAACCTGGAAAACCGCTTCACCGGCTGGACCGATGTCGAGCTGACGCCGACCGGGGTGTCGCAGGCGATGGCGGCCGGGCGGCTGCTCAAGGCGGAGGGGTGGGAGTTTGACCTGTGCATCACCAGCGTGCTCAAGCGCGCGATCCACACGCTGCACTACGCGCTGGACGAGATGGACCGCATCTGGCTACCGGTCATCAAGGACTGGCGCCTCAACGAGCGCCATTACGGCGCGCTGCAGGGCCTCAACAAGGCCGACATGGCGCGGCAGTACGGCGAGGAGCAGGTGCTGATCTGGCGCCGCAGCTACGACGTGCCGCCGCCCGCACTCGACCCGGCCGACCCGCGCGGGCAGCGCGGTGACCCGCGCTACGCCGCGCTGGCGCCGGAGCAGATTCCGCTGACCGAGTGCCTGAAGGACACGGTGGCGCGCGTGCTGCCGTGCTGGAACGACACCATCGTGCCCGCGATGCGCCGCGGCCAGCGCGTGCTGATCTCCGCGCACGGCAACTCGATCCGCGCGCTCATCAAGCACCTCGACGGCATCTCGGACGCCGACATCGTGGGCCTGAACATCCCGAACGGTATCCCGCTCGTGTACGAGTTCGACGACGAGCTGCGCCCGCTGCGGCGCTACTACCTGGGCGACGCGGCGGCGGCCGAAGCGGCGGCGGCCGCGGTCGCGCGTCAGGGCAAGGCCTGAGCCCCTTTCACCTGGACGGACGCGGTCGGCGCACGGACACCCGCGGTCACCTCCTGGCCCCACACCGACAGCGGACGCGCGGAACCGCGTCTGCACCGGCGTCGTCCAAGGTGTATAGTGGGCGCGATACGCGTAGACGACTCGAGATGGCGATGGGGCACAAACTCAAGATCGCCGGCTGGGTGGCCCTGGGGGCGCTGGCCGGCGCACTGACGACCGTACAACTGCAGGCGACCGCCCGCGCGGCGCTGGCGCCGCTGCCGCTGGAGGAGCTGCAGCAGCTCGCCGCGGTGTTCGGCATGATCAAGAGCGATTATGTCGAGCCGGTCGACGAGAAAAAGCTCATCACGGACGCGATCGCGGGTATGGTGTCCGCGCTCGACCCGCACTCGCAGTATTTCGACAAGAAGAGCTTCAAGGAATTCCGCGAGGGCACCTCGGGGCGCTTCGTGGGCGTCGGCATCGAGATCACGATGGAAGACGGCCTGGTCAAGGTCGTCTCGCCGATCGAGGACTCCCCCGCGTTTCGCGCCGGGCTCAAGGCCGGCGACCTCATCACCAAGATCGACGACACACCGGTCAAGGGCTTGACGATCAACGAGGCCGTCAAGCGCATGCGCGGCGAGCCCAACACGAAGGTGACGCTGACGGTCTTTCGCCGCGACGAGAACCGCACCTTCCCCGTCACCATCACCCGACAGGAAATCAAGACGGTGAGCGTGCGCGCCAAGGTCGTCGAGCCCGGCTACGCGTGGGTGCGCGTGTCGCAGTTCCAGGAGCGCACGCTCGAGGACTTTGCGCGCAAGGTCGAGGAAATCGTGCGCACCGAACCGAACCTGAAGGGGCTGGTGCTCGACCTGCGCAACGACCCCGGCGGGCTGCTCGATGCCGCCGTGGGGCTGTCGGCCGCGTTCCTGCCGGACGGCGCGGTCGTGGTCACGACCAACGGGCAGCTCGAGGAAAGCAAGGCCACCTACCGCGCCCAGCCGCGTGACTACTGGCGCCGCGCCGGCGCGGACCCGATCGCGCGCCTGACCGAACAGACGCAGGGCCTGCTCAAGCGCATCCCGGTGGTGGTGCTGGTCAACGAAGGGTCGGCTTCCGCCAGTGAAATCGTCGCCGGCGCGCTGCAGGACCACAAGCGCGCGACGCTCATGGGCAGCCAGACGTTCGGCAAGGGGTCGGTGCAGACGGTGCGACCGCTCGGGCCGGACACGGCGCTCAAGCTCACCACCGCGCGCTACTACACCCCGAGCGGGCGCTCGATCCAGGCCAAGGGCATCGTGCCCGACGTGTGGGTGGACGAGACGCCGGAGGGCAACCTGTTTGCCGCGCTGCGCACGCGCGAGGCCGACCTGGAGAAACACCTGGCCGGCCGCGACGAGGCGCCGATGAGCGAGGCCGAGCGCGAAGCCCAGCGCCAGCGCGAGCGCGAGCGCGAGGCCGCCCGCCAGCGGCTGGAGGAAGAACAGCGCAAGAACCCCGGCGCGCGGCTGCTGCCGGAGTTCGGCTCGGACAAGGACTTCCAGCTCCAGCAGGCGCTCAACCAGCTCAAGGGCCTGCCCGTGGTGGCCAGCAAGACGGCGACCGAGCGCCCGGCGGCCAAGCCCGACAGCGGCTCTTGATGCAGCGGCGATGACCGACGAGCAACTGCTGCGCTACTCGCGCCACATCCTGCTCGACGAGATCGGCATCGAGGGCCAGGAGCGGCTGCTCGCCGCGCACGCGGTCATCGTCGGTGCAGGCGGCCTCGGCTCCCCGGTGGCGCTGTATCTGGCCAGTGCCGGCGTCGGGCGCATCACGCTGATCGACCACGACACGGTGGACGCCACCAACCTGCAGCGGCAGATCGCGCACGACCTCGCGCGCGTCGGCCTGCCGAAGGCGCAGTCGGCGCAGGTGGCCATGCACGCCATCAACCCGGAGGTGCGCATCACGCCGCTCGTGCAACGCGCGGACGACGCGCTGCTCGACGCCGTGCTGCCCGGCGCCGACGTCGTCCTGGACTGCACCGACAACTTCCGCACCCGGCACCTGATCAACCGGGCCAGCGTGCGCCACCGTGTGCCGCTCGTGTCCGGCGCGGCGATCCGCTTCGATGGGCAGCTGTCGGTGTACGACCCGCGCGACGCACGCTCGCCCTGCTACGCATGTCTGTTCCCCGAGACCGAGGGGCTGGAGGAGACGCGCTGCGCGACGATGGGCGTGTTCGCGCCGCTGGTGGGAATCGTCGGCACGATTCAGGCGGCCGAGGCGCTCAAGGTCATCGTGGGACTCGGCTCGCGGCTGGTGGGTCGGCTGCTGATGCTGGACGGACGCGGCATGGCGTTCTCCGAGGTGCAGCTCGCCCGCCACCCGGACTGTCCGGTGTGCGGGCACCGGCCGCTATCCGCTTGAGCCGTCACGCCCCGATCACACGCGCCCGATGATGCTGGCGGTCGCCATCAGCTCCTCCAGCAGCGCCAGCGACACCTTGCCCGAGACGCTGTAGGGGTCGAACTCCGGTCGCTCGGAATATTTGAGCACGATCGACGTGTTGAGCTTGGTCAGGTTGACCTGCCCCATCGTCCAGCCACCAAAGCGCCGCTCCGAGATTTCCTCGTACAGCAACAGCTCCACGTCTTTGTGGCGGGGGTCTTCGATGATCTGCTTGTAGAGGCGGTTGACCGCCCCACGCCCGCCCTCGATCGCCTGCAGGAAGATCCCACCGCCGTAGCACAGGATGCCGGTGATGCCGTTGTGCAGGTTATTACGTCGCGCGGCAGCCAAAATCGACTCGATCGCGTGCGAGGTATCCGGGTCCACCGCCCGGCTGACATAGAGCAGTCGCACCAGCATGCCTTCAGCCCTCCCGCGGGATCAGCGACAAAAACTCCCGCCGCAGGTTCGCGTCCTTCAGGAACACGCCGCGCATCACCGAGTTGATCATGCGGCTGTTCATGTCCTTCACGCCGCGCCACGCCATGCAGTAGTGGGTCGCCTCCATCACGATCGCCAGCCCGTCGGGCTGCGTTTTTTCCTGGATCAGGTCGGCGAGCTGCACCACCGCCTCCTCCTGAATCTGCGGCCGGCCCATCACCCACTCGGCCAGCCGCGCGTATTTGCTCAGTCCGATCACGTTGGTGTGCTCGTTGGGCATGACGCCGATCCACACCTTGCCGATCACCGGGCAGAAATGGTGGCTGCACGCACTGCGCACCGTGATCGGTCCCACGATCATCAGCTCGTTGAGATGCTCCGCATTCGGGAACTCGGTGATCGTCGGTGCCGGCACGTAACGGCCTGCGAACACCTCCTTGAGGTACATCTTCGCCACCCGCCGCGCGGTGTCCTCGGTGTTGTGGTCATTCGCGGTGTCGATGACCATTGCATCGAGCACGGCCTGCATCTTCTCGGTCACCTCGTCGAGCAGCTGCTCCAGCTCGCCCGGACGGATGAACTCGGCGATGTTGTCGTTGGCGTGGAAACGCTTGCGCGCCGCCCGGATGCGCTCGCGGATGCGCACGGAAACGGGCACGCCCTCCTCGTCGGGTCGGGTGTCGTCGGTCATGGTCTCGGGGGCTTTCATCAGCATGCGCCCATGCTAGCATCAGATCAAGGCCCCGCCAAACGGCGCGGTTAATGCGCCGCCCGATCCGCGGGGCGCAGCACCCCCGCTGCAATCCACCGCCCACCTGCGCCCGCATGAAAACCTTCAACACCGCCGGCCCCTCGATTCCGGGCGACCACTACATGCTCGATCCGCTGGCGCGCATCGATCTAACCGAGATCGAAGCGCTGATCGACGCCAAGCGCTACTTCGTCCTGCACGCCCCGCGCCAGACTGGCAAGACCACGGCGCTGCTGGCGCTGATGCACCATCTCAACGCCCAGGGGCGCTACCGCTGCGCCTACGCCAACATCGAAGGCGCGCAGGCCGCCCGCGGCGACGAGACGCAAGGCATCCCAGCCGCGTGCAGCGCGATCGCCCGCTCGATCGAGGATTACACCGGCGAAGCCGCCGTGCACCGCTGGTATCGTGAAACGGGCGTGCACATCGAGCCGCAGGACCGGCTCACCGCCCTGCTGCGCCACTGGGCGCAGCTGGACGCCAAGCCCGCCGTGCTCTTCCTCGACGAAGTCGACGCGCTGGTGGGTGACACGCTCATTTCGCTGCTGCGCCAAATCCGCGCCGGCTACGCCCAGCGGCCCGAGGCCTTTCCGCAAACCGTCGTGCTGTGCGGCGTGCGCGACGTGCGCGACTACCGCATCCACTCCGGCGGCGAGATCATCACCGGCGGCTCAGCCTTCAACATCAAGGCGGTGTCGCTGCGGTTGAGCAACTTCTCGCGCGCCGAGTGCGAGCAGCTTTGGCAGCAGCACGAGGCCGAAACCGGACAAACCTTCGATCCCGCCATCTACCCGGAACTCTGGGCCGACACCGAGGGGCAGCCGTGGCTGGTGAATGCCTTGGGGCATGAACTGACCTGGAATATGCGGGAACTCAGGGACCGCAGCCGCCCGATCACCCTCACCCACTACTGGCAGGCGCGCGAGAACCTGATCCAGTCACGCGCCACGCACCTGGACCAGCTCACCGACAAGCTGCGAGAGCCACGGGTGCACCGGGTCATGAGCGCGCTGCTGGCCTCGGAAGAGCCGGTGACGCTGGCCGACATCAGCCCCGACGACAAGCAGTACGTGGAGGATCTGGGGCTCATCGTCACGCGGCCGCAGATCCGCATCGCCAATCGCATTTACCGCGAGGTGATCCCGCGCGAGCTCACCTGGGTGGCACAGTCCTACATCACGCACGAACAACCGTGGTACCTGCGCGCCGACCGGCGCTTGGATATCCCGAAGCTGCTCACTGCGTTTCAGCAGTTTTTCCGCGAGCACTCGGAGGCGTGGATCGAGGGGTTTGACTACAAGGAGGCCGGCCCGCAGTTGCTGATGCAAGCCTTTCTGCAAAGAATCGTCAACGGCGGCGGGCGCATCCAGCGCGAGTACGGCCTGGGCCGGCGCCGCACGGACCTGCTGATCGAGTGGCCGCTGGATGAGCAGCAGGGCTTTTTCGGCCCGGTGCAGCGGGTGGTGATCGAACTGAAGCTCTACCGCAAGGGCAGCCTCGACACCCTCATCGCCGAGGGGCTCACCCAGACCGCCGACTACGCCGACAAAGCGGGGGCGGACGAGGCGCACTTGGTCATCTTCGACCGTCGGCCCGGCATCGCGTGGGAAGACAAAATCTGGCAGCGCAGCGAGGCGGTGCGCAGCGCCGTCGATGGTGGCAGCGGTGACGGCGCGCGCACGATCCGTGGCGATACCGGGCCGCGTACGATCGGGGTGTGGGGGTGTTGATCCGCCCGCTCGTCCGAACACCCCACGTCGCCAAGGCTACGCCCCGCCGGCTGTCGATCGATGCACGGGGAATCCTTGTGGTGCCACGGACGCACTGGGTCGATCCACGCCCCGGACACCTGCCGCTCAATAGCGGTGCCCGGTGAGAAACAACACCACGCGCATCACGGCGAACGCGACCCAGTCGCGCGCCCGCTCGTGCCAAGGGCGGCGTTGCAGTGTCGCCACTTCCAGCGCCGCACCCGCGGTGCCGAGCCAGTGGACCAGCCGATCGCGTACGTGACGGGCGAAGCGCCGGTCGGTGGTGACGATGTTGGCCTCGCGCGCGAGCAACAGGCTGATCGGATCCAGGTTGGTCGAGCCCACCGTGGCCCAGTCCTCGTCCACCACCGCCACCTTCGCGTGCAGCGAGCTGGGCGCGTACTCGCGGATCTCCACCCCCCGCTTGAGCAGCCACGCGTGCACGGGGCGCGGCGCGTGGTACTGCAAAAAACGCTCGTACTTGCCCTGCACCAGCAGCCGCACGCGCACGCCGCGCGCCACCGCGTCCGCGAGCGCGTGGCGCAGCCGCCGCCCGGGGATGAAGTACGCGTTGGCGATGAACACCTCCCGCTGCGCGGCGGCGATCGCGCGCAAGTAAGCCTGCTCGATATCGTAGCGGTGACGCACGTTGTCACGCCACAGAACGGCCGCCGCCGCGCCGTGGACGACCGCGCCTGCTGTGCCACCCGCCCCCGACTCGTATGACGGGGACCGCGCGCGCCAGCGCCGGCGACCGCGTTGTCCGGCGCGCACCGCCAGCCACGCGGCGCGAAAGTCGCGCTCCCGCACCCGCCCCACGGCCTGCAGCCGCCACCACAGCCGCTCCATCGTCGCCAGCATCTCGGCCACCAGCGGGCCGCTGACCTCCACCGCGTAGTCGAGTCGCGGCTCGGCCAGCCGGCCCAGCACGACGTCGTCCCGGTCGTCGATCAGGTTGATCCCGCCGCAAAACCCCACCACGCCATCGACGACACACAGCTTGCGGTGCAGGCGCCGCCAGCGGCTCGGGATCAACAACCCCAGCCAGCCCAGCGGCGCGTAGATGCGCCACCGCACCCCCGCCTCGGCGAAGCGGCGCTGCCATTCGGCGGGCACCTCGGGCGTCCCCACCGCGTCCACCACCAGCCGCACCTCCACGCCGCGCCGTGCGGCGCGCTCCAGCGCCTCGGCCACCGCCAGCGCCGCGTTCGCGAAGACGAAGATATACGTCTCCACGTGCACGAGGCGGCGCGCGCGGTCGATCGCCGCCACCATCGCCGGGAACAGCTCGCGCCCGCCCTCCAGCAGGCGCAGCCGGTGGCCGGGACGCAAGCCCGTGTTCACGGCAACGCCACCTCCGCCACCAGCGGCAGATGATCCGACCAGCGCGCCCACCCCCGGCCGTGCGGCACCTGCAGCGCCCGCACCTCGGCCCCGCGCGCGTACACGCGATCCAGCGGCAACAGCGGCCAGCGCGCCGGGTAGGTCGGCACCCGCGCGCCGCGCGCCGTGTGCAAACCGAGCGCCGCCATCGGCTCGTGCAGGCGCTCCCCCCAGTCGTTGAAATCACCCGCCACCACGAGCGGCGCCCCCGCCGGCACCGCCTGGGCGATGAACCGCCCCAGCGCCCGCACCTGCCGCTCGCGGCTGGCATGGATCAGCCCGAGGTGCACGACGATCACGTGCAGCGTCCGCGATGAGGCGTCATCCACCAACCCACTCCCCGACGGAAGCGCCAGCACCACGTGCAGCAGGCCGCGCTGCTCGAACCCGTGGTCCGACACGTCCTGATGCGTGTGCGCCAGCACGGCAAAGCGGCTCAACACCGCGTTGCCGTGCTCACCGTGGCGCGTCACGGCGTTGGTGCAATAGACGGCCTCGTAGCCGTCCGGCGCCAGAAACCGCGCCTGATCCGCCGACGGCCAGTGCGCAAAGCGCCGCTGCAGCCGGCGGTGAAACGCGCGCACCTCCTGCAGGCATACGATGTCGGCCCCGAGCGCCGCCACGGCATGCGCCAGGTTGTGGATTTCCAGCCGCTTCAGCGGCCCCACCCCCTGCACGCCCTTGTGGATGTTGTAGGTCGCCACGCGCACCGTCGTCATGCGCGGATGATGCCACCAGTCAGCCGACTGGTGCTGGGCCCACAGCCTGCTGTGTCCACCCTCGATTGACCTCGGTATCTATCATTGGCATATACTCCATGACTGTCCTCCACCACCGACTGCGAGCACCCCATGGAAACCGCCAAGCTCTTCACCACGGGCCGCAGCCAAGCTGTCCGCCTGCCCAAACCCTACCGGTTCCATGGCCGTGAAGTGGGCATACGCCGCGTGGGGGCCGGGATTCTGCTTTTTCCGGTCGACGACCCGTGGAGCGTGCTGGAACAGGCGCTCGACCTGTTCGAACCCGGGTTCGAGCTGAAGCGCGATCAACCCCCGCCACAAGCCCGGCCCGAGATTGCCGCATGATCCTGCTCGACACCAACATTTGCATTTACCTCATCAACCGCAAACCGCCCGCGGTGCTGCAGCGCTTCCGCGCCTACCGCGCCGGGGAGATCGGGCTGTCCTCCATCGTCGCCGCCGAGCTGGCCTACGGTGTCGCCAAAAGTGGATCGGCGCGCAACCAACAGGCGCTGGAACTGTTTCTCGCCCCGCTGGAGATCCACCCGTTCGACACACAGGCCATCTGGGTGTACGGCCGTTTGCGCGCCACGCTCGAGCAACAGGGCACCCCGATCGGCGCGATGGACACCCTGATCGCCGCGCATGCCCTCGCGCTAGACGCCACCCTCGTCACCCACAACACGCGGGAGTTTGCCCGGGTCCCGGGCCTGCGGCTGGAGGATTGGGCGCTGGCCTCGTGACCGCGAACCGCGGCAGCCACAGGATGGCCTCGGCGTTGGAGGGGGAAAAGCACCGCTCGGCCGCCTCGCGCCAGGGCAGCCACGCATACGCCGTGTGCTCGCGCGGCGACAGGCGCACGGGCGTGTCCTCCGGCACGCACAGGCCGAACACCCGCTCGGTGTTGCGCGTCACCCCGGGCGCGTAGCGGTGCCGCCAGCGGGGGTAGATCTCGTACACATTTTCCAGCCCCCAGTCCGTCAGCACGCACCCCGGTGCATGGGCGTCGATGCCGGTTTCCTCCGACACCTCGCGCGCGGCGGTCACGGCCCAGGGTTCGTCCGGGCTGTCCTTGGCACCGGTGACCGACTGCCAAAACCCCGGCGCGTCCGCACGCTCCAGCAGCAGCACCTGCCACGCCGGTGTGTGGATCACCACCAGCACCGATTGCGGAATTTTGAGAGGCCGAGCTCCGCGCAAAGAAGCGCCCTCCCGACAACCCCAAATAGCCGCAACGACTCCACCTCTACACGCGCTGGTCTACCCGCATCATGCGGTCACGCTCGATAAACCAATCCAACGCGTACTCACAATCCGCAAATTCCCGAAAATACGGCCCGCCCAGTGTGTAATGTACGTTCTTGACCCCTGAACGCGGGGGCTGATAGCCGACCAAATGGTTCCATTCCGCCGGAATTTCACCGATCTCGTCATCGGAGGCCAGCCACTTGAACTGGTGCAATTCCAGACCGCTGGCCGTATTGACATACTCCGGCGTCAATGCTCGGCACCGCGCATTGTTGAACAACATGACGCTGCTCCAGTTCTTTTTCTCGTAGCGGGTCTGCGGAGCATCCAGAAACTTGACCGTCTCAGTCGGTTCGTGCTGGTGCTTAACGCACATGACCGCATAACGATCATCACGCAGCGCCCACAAGTTCGAAATATCATCACGCACCAGCATATCGCAGTCCATAAAAATAGACCACCCTTCGTAGCCTGACAAATACGGCACCAAGAAGCGGGAAAAAGAAAAATCCGTCGACTGCAATGCGCTGCGCTCTCGCCACATCAAACCGCCTAGCGTGCTCAGCGCCAGCGGAACAAAACTAACCGGCACGGAGGAGCGAGCGTATATGCTGTGCGCCAGCACGTGCCAAGCAATGGACTCGCGCGGATCATAACCAATGAAAAGCCGAATCACAATCACCCCCATTCAATAGCACATCCTACGAAATCTGCGCGCCTCGATTGGCCACCAACACCCAAAAACCAGCCCCCGTTCTTTGGAAGGTCACCAACTCAAAACGATCCAAAATTTTCGGCAGCCACCAACTCGGCGGCATTTGTATCAAATGCGCATTGCGACCATCGCTCAACGTCTTGACGGCAGGCCCGGTGTGCACCGTAAAAAACCCCAATCTCTCCGTCAGCACCGCAAGATGATCCAGCACATTATCCAGCAAATCCGGCTCAATATGCTCCAGCACATCGATACACGCAACCATTTCATGCGGGCCAGGCAGGGTAGACCAAGCCGGCACCGCCGGATCATAAAATGTCATGGAAATTTCATGATCCGGGCGGATGTTTTGAGCCAATCTTCCCTTGCCAGCCCCGTAATCGAGAACCCTGCGTACACCAAACTGATTAATGAACGCGGTGACAAGCGGCGCGAATTGCACAGAGGCCACCCCATAATTTGGATTCTCATGCAAACGCTGCTGCTCGAGACGATACGCTTCAGAAATGAGCGGGTTGCCACTGTACGTCATCACCATCACCATCAAAATTTAGGGAATCTCCAGAACGACAGTCTAAGCACGCACCGGAAGACCCATCATCAAAAAAACGGGAGATTTACACCGGAAATACAGCGTTGCCCTCCCTCACCTCCGCACCCACTGTGGCTTGGCCTGTGGCATGATGCCCAAGTCCCTCGCAGGAGTCAACGCATGAGCAAACGACGCCCCACCTCTGGTCTCTCCACGGCACTCGATCGAGCCATTGCGGCACACCGCCAAGGTGACCGTGACGCCGCGCTGCGTTGGCTAAAGCAGCACACCGCGGCTCACCCCAAAGATGAAAGAGGCTGGCTGTGGCTTGCCAAGCTCTATTGGGGGGGGGAGCAACACGGCAAAGCCACACAAGCTTTGCAGCGGGTGCAGCGTATCGAGCGTCTGCCCCCCGACGAGCGGTTAGACCTCGCAGCACTGCTGCTGGACAAAGGCGATGTCACGATGGCTCGAGGTGTTTATCACACACTGCAAGAGCCCCACCCCTCCGACGACTCCAGCATTGGAGTTGAGGCGGCGTTGGGCTTGGCGCGTTGCGCGCTACATGAACAAGCCACAGACGAAGCGCTGGCCCAACTCGCGCCACTTCAAGCCAACGCCGATCGCCTCACGCCGCAACAGCGTGCATCGCTGCACTTTTTGGCAGGGTCCGCCCATCTGATGCGGCAAGAGTGGCCGCAAGCCGCGCGCGCGCTGGGCGAGTGCCTGCAAATCGAACCCGATCATATCTACGCGCTCAACAACCTGGGCGTCGTGCTCAAAGACGGCCTAAAGGACAAAGCCGCGGCGGCGCAGGTATTCGAAAAAGTTCTGGCCATCAACCCCCACCATCTCGACAGTGCCGTCAACCTCGCCTCCATCCGGATGGATGGCTCGGACGACGAGCTACGACAGGCCTTGGCGCTGCTGCTGCCCTGGCAGCCGCGCCGCCCAGCCCACATGTTGTACTGGCACGCCCTGGGGCAGATACGGCATCGGCTGCGGGATTGGCCCGAAGCCATCGAGGCGTACCACAACGCGTTGCAGCTCAGCCCCGGCAACCCCGACGTGCTCACCAATTTGGGACTGTGGCATTTTGATCGCAAGGACTATCAGCGCGCGCTCGAATCCTTCGAAACCGCCCTCCAACGAGCGCCGAATCATCCGGATGCGATGAATTTTTTGGGCGTTTGTCTGGCTCACTTGGGACAACTCGAACAACAACTGCCAGTGTTGGAGCGACTGGTACACAAGCACCCGAGTGAACCCTCCGTGCGCTTTCAGATCGCGTGGAACCTGCTGGGCACGGGACAGTTCGAGCTCGGATTTCGCGAATACCTCTTTCGCCCGTCTCGGCACAATATCGGTGCCGCACCCAACGGGCTTGGCTACGCCACCCGGCTGCCCGAGCGTATGGACGGGGATCGGTTGTTGCTCGTGGCTGACCAAGGCATTGGCGACGAGTGGTTCTTTCTGCGATTTGTGCCGTTGTTGCAGCAGCGCGGTGCCGTGCTGGACTACTACACCCCCAGCAAAATCGCGCCACTCATTGAGCGCTTGGGTTGGATTGACACGGTTTGGCGGACGCTGCCCCCTCCAGACGTACACGACGCCGCCATCAACATTGGGGACTTACCCTATCTGGTGGGGATGCGCGACACCGACCAACCCCCACCGCCCATTGCGATTGCCCCGCAGCCCGAAACCATCGAACAAGCCCGCCTCATTCTTCAGGCATTTGGCTCTCCGCCTTACGTCGGCGTCACGTGGCAGGGGGGCACCAACCCGCTTCGCGAAAAGGACGGCCCGCGCAAACGCTTGCTGGACAAAAGCATTCCGATCGAAAGCATCGCACAGTGGCTGCCACGTGGGGCCACCATCGTCTCGTTGCAGCGCAAGCCCCTGCCGGGAGAGGTTTCGGCGTTGGCTCAGGCCATCGGGCGGCCGGTGCTGGACGCCGCGGTCTTCAACGACGACCTGGAGCGGATGCTGGGCCTGCTGGCGTGCCTGGATCACTACTACGCGGTCAGCAACGCCAACGTGCATCTCGCGGCCAGCATCGGCTTGCCCTGCACCGTGTTCGTACCCCAACCGCCCGAGTGGCGCTGGCTCATCGCGGGCGAGCGAACCCCCTGGTTCCCCAACGCAACGATCGTGCGCCAGCGGCCCGGCGGCGAGTGGCCTGGTCCCGCGGAAGTCGGGCAACGGGCTTCACCGGTGCAGCCCGCATTGCCCTAAAGTCTTGCGCATGGCCTCCGATAAAGCAGTCAACAGCGAGCGTCAGTCGCTGTCGTCTGGTCCAGTGTCACCTAGGAGCTTGCCATGCCGCAAACCATCAACACCAACATCATGTCGCTGACGGCGCAGCGCAACCTCAACACCTCGCAAATGGGCATGAGCACCGCGATTGCCCGCCTGTCGTCGGGCCTGCGCATCAACAGCGCCCGCGACGACGCCGCGGGGCTGGCCATCGCCGAGCGCATGACCACCCAAGTGCGCGGCCTCAATCAGGCCGTGCGCAACGCCAACGACGGCATCTCGCTGGCGCAAACCATCGAGGGCGCGCTGGGCTCCTCGGCCTCCATCCTGCAGCGCATCCGCGAACTGGCCGTGCAGGCCGCCAACGGCTCCAACTCCGGGGCCGACCGCCAAGCCCTCAACGCCGAGGCCAACCAGCTCGTCGCCGAGCTGCAGCGCATCGCCGACACCACTGAGTTCAACGGACTCAAGGTCTTGAACGGTGCCTTTGGCTCTCAAACCTTCCAGGTCGGGGCCAACGCATACCAAACCATCACCGTCGGCGGCGCGGACACCCGTACCAACAAGTACGGACTGAACACGCTGGTCAGCGCGGCGGCGCAACCTGGTGTCTCCGCCGGTTATAACCCGGCCACTCTCACGATCGCCGGTCTGACGACCAAAACCGTCTCGATCGCGACCAACGACACGGCCAAGGTGGTGGCTGACCGAATCAACGCCGTCTCGGCCGAAACGGGGGTGACGGCCAGCGCCCGCAGCTTGGCCACGCTGGACTTTGCGTCCGCCAGCCCGGGGGCCTACAGCATCAGCATCACATCTAACAACACGACGGCGGTGACCGTGTCGTTCAACGTCAGCAACGCCGACTCGTCCGAAGGGCTGTCGCAAGCGGTCAATGAGATCAACAAGGTCTCGGCGCAGACGGGCGTGTCGGCCAAGCTCAACGAGGCCGGTAATGCCATCTTGCTGGAAAACGCAAGTGGCAACAACATCAGAATAGCGAATGGTGCGGGCAGTGTGGGGGATATCACGCTTGCCCAAGGGCGCCTGGACAACCAAGGCACATACCTTGCCAGCACTGCCACGACCATTGCGGCGGGCATGGATGCCATCTCCTTGGGCTACGTGAGCCTGGACTCCGCGACGGGGTTCTCTGTCAACGCTTCTGCGGCCAGCGTCTTCGCTTCCGGTGCCACCAACTCTGACAGCAGCAACACGGTCAACACGCTGAGCCTGACCACTGTGGACAAAGCCAGCTTGGCGATCCGTATCGTGGATCAGGCGTTGCAGACGATCTCCACGCTGCGCGCGAATTACGGTGCCATCCAGTCGCGGTTCGAGAGCACCATCAACAACCTGCAGACGACCAGCGAGAACGTCGCGGCGGCTCGCAGCCGTATCCAGGACGCGGACTTTGCGCAAGAGACGGCGGCGCTGTCGCGCGCGCAAATCCTGCAACAGGCCGGCACCGCGATGGTGGCCCAGGCGAACCAGCTGCCGCAAGGCGTGCTGGCGCTGCTGCGGTAATCGCGGCAGCGGTAAGCGGACGAGGGCGTGACCTTGTCCGCTTTTCCCCTTGCCGCGCCCATCGATCGGTGCGAAGATTGGGAAACTTGCTGTCACTGATCGGAGCCCATCATGCCCACCATCTCTTCCCCCGGTATCGGCAGTGGCCTGGACGTCAAGTCCATTGTTGGCCAGTTGGTGGAGCTGGAAAAAAAGCCGCTTACCCTGGTGCAGTTGCGCACGACGGCGGCGCAGACGCGCTTGTCGGTGGTGGGGCAGATCAAGTCGCAGCTGGCTGCACTGGACGACAGCCTGCGCGCGCTGACGCTCGGGAGTACTTACCAGGGCATGAGCGTCAAGTCCACCTCCGAGGCGGTACGCGGCACGGCCTCCAGCACAGCATTGCCCGGTCAGTACACCGTCAGCGTTTCTCAACTCGCGCAGGGTCAAGTCGCACGCTCGGACGCCTTGTCACCGTCGGTTCCCGTGGGCAGCGGGACGTTGACTATCACCACCGGTCGATGGGACACGGGGCCCGTCTTCACGCCGAGTGGCACGGCCATGACGATCTCGGTTTCCGCCACCGACACACTGGCCGATATCGCCCAAAAAATCAACGATGCCAACGGTTCGGTGCGGGCGGTGGTGGTCAATGACGGTGCCAACCAGCGTTTGGTGTTGCGCTCGACAGGCATCGGGGCCGACAGCGGCTTTCGTGTCCAGGTCACGGACGGCGACGGCAATGACGTGGACAACGCGGGGCTGTCGCGCTTGGCCTATGATCCCGCAGCGGGCACCGCTGGCTTGTCGCTGACACAGGCCGCGCAAAACACCGTTGCAACGGTCGATGGTGTGGCGGTCACCTCCAGCAACCGCACGATCGCCGACGTCATTCCGGGCGTGACGCTGGAGGTCTCGGCAACAACTGCCACGCCGGTGACGGTCGATGTGGCGCGCGACACCTCCGGCGCGCGCAAAGCCATCGAAGCGTTTGTCAGTGCCTTCAACCAGTTGAATCAAACGCTGACCGAGGCGACCCGTTACGACGCCCAGACGGGCACGGCTGGTCCGCTGCAGGGTGACAGCACGATCGTGACGTTGCAGTCGGCGCTGCGTCGGCTGATCGGGATGGCTGGCCCCGGTACCGACACGCAACAACGGTGGTCCGATATCGGTGTACGCTTGGCGCGCGACGGCAGCCTCACGATCGACGGCGCACGTTTAGAGAGCGCATTGGCACAGCCCGACGCGGTGCGTAACCTGCTGGCCAAAGCCGATGGACCGGTGCGCGGCTTGGCGGTCCAGCTGCGGGACTTCACGAGCGGAGCGCTGGCCTCAGACGGGCGCATGGGCCAAAAAGTCAAGGCTGTGGAGAGCGAGATCCAGCGCTTGCAAGAGCAGGCCAAACGTATCAACGAAAAGGCCGTGCGCACCGAAGAACGGCTGCTGGCGCAGTATGCGCGGCTGGACGCAACATTGTCCCAGTTCAACGCCCTCAATCAGTACGTCAGCCAGCAAGTTGCTCAGTGGAACAAGACCAGTAAATAAACACCACAGGCAACCCACAAGCTTTTGAATAGCGCCCGCTTGGGCGCTTTTTTTGTGCCTATGCCCAGCTGCCGCTGCGGCACGATCACGCTCACGATCGAAGGCGTTGGGAGCCACTCGATCGACGCTCCCCGCGGGTGGCGCTTGCGCGACGGACCGCGGGACCCGTCCCGCCCATCCTGACTTCGTGGAGATCGAACCATGCCGCAGACCATCAACACCAACATCATGTCGCTGACGGCGCAGCGCAACCTCAACACCTCGCAAATGGGCATGAGCACCACGATTGCCCGTCTGTCGTCGGGCCTGCGCATCAACAGCGCCCGCGACGACGCCGCGGGGCTGGCCATCGCCGAGCGCATGACCACCCAAGTGCGCGGCCTCAATCAGGCCGTGCGCAACGCCAACGACGGCATCTCGCTGGCGCAAACCATCGAGGGCGCGCTGGGCTCCTCGGCCTCCATCCTGCAGCGCATCCGCGAACTGGCCGTGCAGGCCGCCAACGGCTCCAACTCCGGGGCCGACCGCCAAGCCCTCAACGCCGAGGCCAACCAGCTCGTCGCCGAGCTGCAGCGCATCGCCGACACCACCGAATTCAACGGACTCAAAGTCCTCAACGGTGCCTTTGGTGCCCAGACCTTCCAGGTCGGGGCCAACGCATACCAAACCATCACCGTCGGCGGCGCGGACGCGCGCACCAACAAGTACGGACTCAACACGCTGGTCAGCGCAGCGGCAGTACCCAACGCGTCGGCAGGCTACAACGCAGGCACACTGACCATCGCCGGTCTGACGACCAAAACCGTCTCGATCGCCAACAACGATACCGCCAAAGTGGTGGCCGACCGAATCAACGCGGTCTCGGCCGAGACGGGGGTCACCGCCAGCGCCCGCAGCCTGGCCACGCTGGACTTCCAGGCCACCGGAGCCTACAGCATCAGCATCACGTCCGCCAACTCGTCCGCGGTCACGATCTCGTTCAATGTCAGCAACGTCGACTCATCCGAAGGTTTGGCGCAAGCCGTCAATGAGATCAACAAGGTCTCAGCGCAGACGGGCGTGTCGGCCAAGCTCAACGAGGCCGGCGACGCGATCTTGCTGGAAAACGCCACGGGTAGCAACATCACCATTGCCAATGGGGCCAGCAGCGCCGGCACCGCCACCTTGGCCCAGGGGCGTCTGGACAACCAAGGCACCTATGTGGTGAGCACAGCGGCCACCTTGGCCTTGGGTGGTTCCGCCACCTCGCTGGGCTATGTGGCGCTGGATTCGGCCACTGGGTTTGCAGTCTCGCAAACCGGAACCAACGTCTTTGCGGCGGCTAACAACACTTCGAATGGTGACAACACTGTCAACACCATCAGTCTGACCACGTTCGACAAGGCCAGCATGGCCATCCGTATCGTGGATCAAGCCTTACAAACCATCTCGGCCCTGCGCGCCAACTACGGCGCGTTGATGAGCCGTTTTGAAAATACGATCACGAATTTGCAAAACACCAGCGAGAACTTGGCAGCCGCGCGCAGCCGCATCCAAGACGCCGACTTCGCCGCTGAGACCGCCGCCCTCAGCCGCGCCCAAATCCTGCAGCAGGCGGGCACCGCCATGGTCGCGCAAGCCAACCAGCTCCCCCAAAACGTCCTGCGCCTGCTGCAAGGGTAAGCAGATACGGCAGCTGCCGTTACGTGGCCATATCATGTGGCTGGCGCACACGCGCCGTGCACGGAGCCGGGAACACCCCGGCTTTTTTGTTGCTATCGCTGATAGTCGTTGCATGAGACAGGCGTGATAGCACGTCGGCAACCGGAGCCGGAATGTGTCCGCTACGCTAAAGTGTGAACTGCTCCCGTGTGCGGTGGCTCTTCATCGCAAGCGAGAAACGCGTATGCGCTCAAGGAGTCCAGCCGATGACCGATAAACCGCTCAGACACCCACCTGTGACACGGAGCAGCAAGATGTACACCTCTCCCACCCAACGTTCGGTCAACGCGTATACCCGTCAGGCCATGGCCACACGCGTGGCCGCCGCCACCCCGCACGAGCTGATCGGCATGTTGTTCGAAGGGCTGCAGCAAAGTCTGCTCAGCGCCAAGGGGGCGATCGAACGCGGCGACATCCCCGCCAAGGGCGCGGCCATCGGCAAGGCGGTACGGATCCTGGACGAGGGGTTGCGCGCCGCGCTGGACCCGCAGGGGGGCGAACTGACGGAAAACCTGCGCGGGCTGTACGACTATTGCCTGCGGCGGCTGACGGAGGCCAATTTGCGCAACGACGCGGCGATCATCGACGAAGTACGGGGCCTGTTGGAGCCGATTGCGGACGCGTGGAACCAGATCCGCCCCCAATGATGCCCGACCCGATGCCCCCAGCAACACCCCGCGAAGCCCGCATCATGAACACCCCCGCCACGACTAGCCCCGCCAATGTGCTGGATTTCTACAAAGCCCTGGAAGCCGCGAGCGCGCGCATGCTGGAAGCCGCGCAGCTCGACGACTGGGACCGCGTCGTCGAGCTGGAGGGCGTGTGCGCGGTGCTGATCGAGCGGCTGCGCGAGCAGGCCGAGCGCGCTCCGCTGTCGCCCCAGGAGCGCGCGGAAAAGCACCGCATCATGCTGGCGATCCTGCGGCATGACGCACAGATCCGGGCGCTGGCCGAACCGTGGCTGGAGGTGTGGGACGACGCAGGGCTGGGTACGCGGCCGCCGCTGTTGCACTGATGCCCCAAAGATGGCGTTGCTGCCGCGTGTCCGCGTAACGGTCGGTGGGCGTGACCGTACGCCATCGCTGAGGGCGCCATCGCGGACAGTCGTCACACCTGCATGTTCATCACGTCGGTGTAAGCCTGCATCATGCGGTTGCGCACGTGCAGCGCGGCCTGAAAGCCGATTTGCGCCTTCTGCATCGCGACCATCGTTTCCTCCAGGCTGACGCTGCGGTCGCCCGCCTGGACGCGGTTTTGCAGCTCGCTGGCGCGGTTCTGCGCGGCGCTGACGTCCTGCAGCGCGGTGCGCAACGCGTCACCGAACCCGCGTGTGGGGGCGACGGCGGAAGTCGGGAGCGACGCGCCGGTAGCAGCGGGGGCGACACCCGACGCGCCCGCGGGGTTCATCGCGGCCTTCGCGGCCAAGGCTTTTTGCGCGGCGCGCAGCGCGGCGGCCTGCGCCGGGCTCATCGACGCGGTGGTCATGGGAAGCAGTCGCAGGTCCATGGCGGCTCCGATCGATGGTGTGGGGTGGCGCTAAGGATGGCCTTGATCGTAGGGCCGCGACCCCGCGCAACATAAGCGCAAAGAGGCCGACGAACGGCCGGCTGTTCGGGCTTTAGCGCGCGGCACCGCGTTTTGATAATGCGGCGCATGGCTACCACGACGACCGCTGTTGCCGAACTGGAACCCGCCCTGCCCGCCGAAGGGGAGCGCACGCCGCCGCTGTTGGCCGGCTGGCAGCGCCTGAGCACTGCACGCAAGGTGTCGCTCGGTGCCGGGGTGATCGCGCTCGTCGCCCTGCTCGCCACGGCCTTCTATCTGATCAACCGGCCGGACTACCGGGTGCTGTACGCCAACCTGTCGGACAAGGACGGTGGCGCGATCCTGGCGCAGTTGTCGCAGATGAACGTGCCGTACAAACACGCCGACGGCGGCAACGCGATCCTGGTGCCGGCCGACCGCGTCAACGACGTGCGCATGAAGCTGGCGAGCCTGGGCTTGCCGAAGGGGACGGTGACGGGGTTCGAGCTGATGGACCACACGCGCCTGGGAATGACGCAGTTCCAGGAGCGGGTCAACTTCCAGCGCAGCCTGGAGGGGGAGCTGACGCGCACGATCCTGTCGCTGAGCTCCGTCGCGGACGCGCGCGTGCATCTGGCGCTGCCCAACCAGAACGGCTTTTTCCGCGAGCAGCAGAAGCCCTCGGCCAGCGTGCTGCTGACGCTGCACCCGGGGCGTACGCTGGACCGCGCCCAGGTGGCGGGCATCGTGCACCTGGTGGCCAGTTCCGTGCCGGAGATGGACCCGAAGGCGGTGAGCGTCATCGACCAGCACGGGGCGCTGCTGTCGCAGCGGGACGAAGGCGGCCTCGGCGCGGATGCGCGGCAGATCGAGTACGTGCGCACGCTGGAGCAGATGTACACGCAGCGCATCCTGGACCTGCTGGAGCCGGTGGTCGGGCGCGAGAACGTGCGCGCCGCGGTGACGGCGGACGTGGACTTCTCGCTGACGGAGCGTACGAGCGAGCAGCACCGCCCGAACCAGGGCGATGAGCCCGCGGCGGTGCGCAGCTCGCAGACGGTGGAAGAAGGCGTGGCCGCTGCCACCGGACCGGCCGGCGTTCCCGGAGCGGTGACCAACGTGGCACCGGGGGCGACCAACGCCCCGATCAACGGTCCCGGCGCGCCGGTGGGCGTCGTCGGCCAGGACGGCACCGGCGCGGACGCCCGCCGCCGCCGCGAGCAGGTGGTGAACTACGAGGTGGACAAGACCATCTCCGTCACGCGCGGCGCGACCGGCACCATCCGCCGCGTGACCGCCGCGGTGGTGATCAACCACCTGCCCAACCCGGACGCGAAGAAGGGGCCGGCGACCGCGGCGCTGCCGCCGGAGCGGCTGGAGCAGATCCAGGCGCTGGTGCGCGAGGCGATCGGCTTCAGCGCCGAGCGCGGCGACTCGGTCAACGTGGTCAACGCACCGTTCAACGCCACCAAGCCGGAGCCGGTCGAGGTTCCGTGGTACCAGAGCCCGGACACGATGGAGCTGGTGCGCAGCCTCGCGCCGTCGCTCGGGTTGCTGGCGGTGGCGTTGATCCTGTACTTGGGGATGGTGCGCCCGGCGCTGAAGATGATGCAGCCGCCGCCGGCCGCACCGGTGACCGCCAGCGCCGAGGGCGCGGCCGCCCTGCCCGCCCCCGGCAGCCAGCTGCAGGCCGTCGTTGGCGAGGTGGTGGAGCGCCCCGGATTGCCCGAACCGGTGCACAATGAACCCAGCCCCGAGGAGCTGCGGCTGGCGGATGCGCGCCGTCTCGCGAAGGAAAATCCGGTCGCCGTGGCCAACATCATCAAGGGCTGGATCAGCGGTGAGGGGGCGGCCGCCTGAGCCAGCCGCGGCAACGGGTGAGCGGACATGGCAGACACCGACGACGGACTGCAGGACGCGGCCATCTTCCTCATGTCGCTGGGCGAGGAGGAGGCCGCGGAGGTCTTCAAGCACTTCTCGCCCAAGGAGGTACAGCGCTTGGGCGAGGCAATCGCGCGCATGCGCGTCGTACCCAAGGAAAAGGTACAGTCGGTCATCGAGCGCTTCACGCGCGAGGCGCAGTCGCAAAGCCTGCTGGTGTCGGACACCGATAATTACGTCCGCGCCGTGCTCCGGCGAGCGTTGGGTGACGACAAAGCGGCGCTGCTGATCGACCGCATCCTGCAGGGCGGCGACGTCTCGGGCATCGAGAGCCTGAAGTGGATGGACCCGATCTCGGTGGCGGAGCTGCTGCGCAACGAGCACCCGCAGATCCTGGCGGCGATCCTCGTGCACCTGGACCAGGACCACGCGGCCAACATCCTGAAACACTTCACCGAACGCACCCGCAACGAGGTGATGCTGCGCATCGCAACGCTCGAGGGCATCCAGCCCACGGCGCTCAAAGACCTGAACGAGGCGCTGTATCAAGTGCTCGCCGGCGGCGACAAGATCCGCAAGAGCTCGCTGGGCGGGATCAAGACCGCGGCCGAGATCATCAACCTGCTGGGCGCGAGCCTCGAGGCCAGCGTCATCGATTCGATCCGCGAGCAAGACCCGGATCTGGCGCAGAAGATCATGGACAAGATGTTCACCTTCGAGGACCTGCTCAAGCTCGACAACAAGTCGCTGCAGATGGTGCTCAAGGAGGTGTCGTCGGACCAGCTGGTCGTCGCGCTCAAGGGCGCGTCGCAGGAGCTGCGGGAAAAAATCCTCTCCAACATGTCCAGCCGCGCGGCCGAGGCGCTCAAGGAAGACCTGGAGTCGCGCGGGCCGGTGCGACTGTCGGAGGTGGAGGCGCAGCAGAAGGAAATCCTGAAGGTGGTGCGCCGACTGGCCGACGAGGGCCAGATCGTGCTGGGAGGAGGCGGCGACGATGCCTTCGTCTAACCGGGGCACGCACCCGTACCAGCGCTTTATCCCGCGCGAGGAAGTGCAGGCGGTCGTCGCGTGGGCGTTCGAGCCCGTCAGCGACGAGGAGCGGGCGGCGCGCGCCGCGCCTGCCCCGCCCGAAGAAGAAAAAGAGCCCACCTTCAGCGCGGAGGAGGTGGAAGCTGCTCGGGCGCAGGCGTTCGCCGAGGGTTTCGAACAGGGCCGCCAGACCGGGGCCCAGGAGGCGCGGGACGCGCTGCAGGAGCCGCTGCGCCAGCAGGCGCGCGAACACGCCGAGCGCATCGCGGCGCTGCTGCAACAGGCACAGGAGCAGCTCGACGCCGTCCAGCGCGAACTGGCCGACCAGGTGTTGCTGCTGGCCTGCGACATCGCGCGGCAGGTGGTGCGCCGCGAGCTCGCGCAGCCGCTGGGGCCCGTGCGGGCGGTCGTGGAGGAAGCGCTGGGGATGCTCACCGACGACGCGCGCCCGGCGGTGCTGCGGCTGCACCCGGACGACGCCCAGCGCCTGCAGCCGCACCTGGGCGACGCGTTGCAGCGCCAGCGCGTGACGCTGCAGCCCGACGCACGCCTGACGCCCGGCGGGTGTGTGCTGGAGACGGCGCTCGGCTCGGTGGACGCGACGGTGGAGCGGCGCTGGGTGCGGGCGGTGGGCAACCTCGGGCTCGACCTCTCGTGGGCCGACGACGAGCCGCAGGAGGGTGGCGATGCCTGACCGCAGCACGTGGGAGCGCTTTCTGGCGGCGGCGCGGCAGGCTGCGAGCCAGCCGACGCCGCTGGAGGCGAGCGGCCGCCTGACGCGACTCGCCGGCCTGGTGCTGGAGGCGCAGGGCATCCGCGCGCCGGTGGGCTCGCAGTGCCTGATCGACCCCAACCCCGACCCGCTCGCCCCGCCCCCGCCGAACGACCCGGCGGTGCTGGCGGAGGTGGTGGGCTTTGCCGGCGACCGCGCGTACCTGATGCCGGCGAGCGAGATGCTGGGCCTGGCCCCGGGCGCGCGGGTGCGGCCGCTGCCGCCGTACCGCCCCCGGCCGCGCCTGGGCGACGAACCCCACCCCATCGTCCCGAACGACCGCGGCGTGCTGCGCGTGCCGATGGGGGACGGCCTGCTCGGGCGCGTCGTGGACGCCTACGGCCACCCGCTCGACCACGGCGGCCCGCTGCAGGGCGTGCAGTCGCAGCCGTTGGAGCGGCCGCCGATCAACGCGATGAACCGCGCCCCGATCCGGCGGGCGCTGGATACCGGCGTGCGCGCGATCAACGCGCTGCTGACCGTCGGGCGCGGCCAGCGGCTGGGGCTGTTTGCGGGCTCCGGCGTGGGCAAGAGCGTGCTGCTCGGCATGATGGCGCGCTACACGCAGGCGGACGTGATCGTCGTCGGGCTGATCGGCGAGCGCGGGCGCGAGGTCAAGGAATTCGTCGAGGATATCCTGGGACCGCAGGACCGCGGGCGCGCGGTCGTCGTCGCCGCCCCGGCCGATGCGCCGCCGCTGGTGCGGCTACAAGGGGCGCATTACGCCACCGCGATCGCCGAGCGCTTCCGCGACGACGGGCGCCACGTGCTGCTGCTGATGGACTCGCTGACGCGCTACGCGATGGCGCAGCGCGAAATCGCGCTGGCCATCGGCGAGCCACCGGCCACCAAGGGCTACCCGCCCAGTGCCTTCGCGCGGCTGCCGCAACTGGTGGAGCGCTCCGGCAACGGGCCGGAGGGCGGCGGCTCGATCACGGCGTTCTACACCGTGCTGTCCGAAGGCGACGACCAGCAGGACCCAGTGGCCGACGCCGCGCGCGCGATCCTCGACGGACACGTCGTGCTCTCGCGCGCGCTGGCCGAGTCGGGCGTGTACCCGGCCATCGATATCGAGGCGTCGGCCTCGCGCGTGATGCACAACGTCGTGACACCCGAGCATTGGGCACTGGCGCGGCGCTTCCGGCAACTCTACTCGCGCTACCAAAAGAGCCGCGACCTGATCCAGCTCGGCGCGTACGTGGCCGGCAGCGACCCCGAGACTGATCTGGCGATCCAGCTCCACCCGGCGATGCAGGCCTTCCTGATGCAGGACATGCGCGAGGGAGCGCCCTTCGACGACAGCGTGCAGCAGCTCGCCGAGGTGTTGCGCCCCGCGACCGGCGCGGCCGCGCGTGCGGCGGCAGGAGGCCGCGCATGAACCGCCCGCGCGACTTGGGGCCGCTGCTGACACTGGCGGAACGCCGCCGCGACGAGGCGGCGCAGGCGCTCGCCCACGCGCGCCGCGAACGCGCGAGCGCCGAGGCCCAGATGCAGCAGCTGCAGGCCTACACGCGGGACGCCGATGCCCGCTGGCGCGACCGCACGCGCACGGGCGTCACCCCCACGCTGCTCGCCACGCACCGGCAGTTCATGCTCAAACTCGAAGACGCCGTGCGCTACCAGACGGACGTGCTGCAGCAGCTGGATCAGCGCATCGGCCAACTGCTGGGCGCGCTGGCCGAGGCCGAGCGCGAGCTCGCCGCGCTGCAGCGCGTGCAGCAGCGTTGGTTGCACGACTGGCAGCGCCGCCAGCAGCGGCTCGAGCAAAAGGCGACCGACGAAATGGCCGCCACGCTGCACCGCCACCGCCACACCCGCCACCCCGACGAAGGAGGTCCGCGATGAAGACCGAAGTCACCGCCACCCCGGCGGCCCACGCACACGCCCACGGCCCCGCCCGCGCGGGCCGTGCCCAGCCCGCCACGCCCGACGCCGCGGGGGACGATCCGTTTGCCGACCTGCTGGCCGGGCTGTTTGCGGAAGCCGACACCCTCCCTGCGCAGGACGAAACGGATACGACGACGGCTACCGCCGACGGCGTGACCCCGCCGGGGATCGCCCCCTGGACGCCACCACCGGAGGTCGGACAGCCGGTCGCCGACGCGGCCGAGGCTGGTGATCCTGCCGCCGACGACGCGTCAGCCGGCCGTCGCTCGCCAGCCGACCCCACTGGTACGTCCGCGACGGTCGGCAGCGGTCAACCGGCGTCGGCCCAGCCCTTCGGCGCGTGGGTGTCGACGGTGGCGCGCGGCAAGGGACGTGCGGGGCCGGCGGTCCGGGGGATGGAGGCCAACGCCCGCGACACCGGTGCGACCACCGATGCTGCTACGCCCGCCACTGGCCCTGGGCGCCACGGGGAACGGACCGTATCGGTGGCACTGATGCCTCCGCCCATGATCGCGGTCGCGATGGCCGAGATGGCCCCACCGGGCCTCGCGCCGGACCAGGCATCGCGCGACCGTCGGGGGGACGACATCACCGCCAAAGGCGCCGCAGGCTGGGGGGATGCACCGGCCGGCGCCAGCAGCGAGGCCCCCGCCGCCACCGAAGCAGCGGCCGCGTGGCAACAGGCGTTGGGCGAAGCGTTCGACAGCATCGGCGCGCAAATCAGCCTGTGGGCCGCCGGCAAGGCCCAGCGCGCGAGCTTCTCGGTCGAGGAAGGACTGGACGATCCGCTGGCGGTGGAAGTAACGGTGTCGGACGGGGTGGCACAGCTGAGCTTTCGCACCGACGACGGCGCGTTGCGTCAGATGATCCAGGCGCAGGCGCCGGGCGCGCTGGCCGACGCGCTCGCCCGCGCGGGTTTGGCGTTGGGGCAGCTCGACGTCGGCGCCCACACGGCGCGGGAGCGCCAAGGCGCCCCCGCGGACGCCCACCCCGCGAAACGCGCCACGCTGACCTTGACCGCCGCAGCGGAGGGGGCGGCCGTGCCGGGCCTGGCGCGCCCGATGCGATCGACCGGTGGCGTCGGACTCGACGTCTACGCCTGAGGTCGCGAAACCCGGATAAAGGGGTCCCACGGGCGGTTGATCGGGCTTTGGCCGCGCGGGGCCGCCGCCCGACAATGCAGCGAACGGGATGCGTGACACAATAGCCGGCGTCGGCGCCAACCGGGCGCCCCCGACCCTGCCACTTGCGCTGAACCGACCATGTCCAAACCTGCTGAAGCCCCCGCCGCTGGCGAAAAGCCCAAGAGCAAAAAGCTCCTGTTGATCATCATCGCCCTGGTGGTGGTGCTGATCGGCGCGGGTGCCGCGGGGTTCTTCTTGCTCAAAGGCCATCCGGAAGACGAGGAGGAAGTCGGCGACACCCCCGCCAAGACGGCCAAGGATGCCAAACCCAAGCCCAAGAAGAAGGACCCCGCCGTCGCACCCACGTTCATGCCGCTGGACGCGGTGGTGGTCAACCTGGCCGATACCGGCTCGGCCCGTTACGCCCAGGTCGGCATCACGCTGCAGGTGGAAGACGAGGCCACGGCCAACGAAGTCAAGAAATACATGCCGGCGATCCGCAACGGCATCCTGTTGCGGATCTCCAAGCGCACGGCGGACCAGCTGCTATCCGTGGAAGGCAAGGAGCAGCTGGCCAGCGACATCCTCGAATTCGTGCGCGAAACCACCGGCATGGAGGAATACAGAGGCTACAGCCCCGTTGAAGCGGTGCTGTTTTCCAGCCTGATCGTGCAGTGAGGCGAGCACACGCCGCCCAAAACCTTTGGTGACACCATGAGCGACGCGTTTCTGTCCCAGGACGAGATCGACGCCCTGCTCGAGGGCGTCACCGGCGAGAGCCAGAAACTGGCCAAGGAAGAGGTCCAGACTGGCGGTATCCGTACCTACGACCTCTCCAAACAAGAGCGCATCGTCCGTGGGCGCATGCCCACGATGGAGGTCATCAACGAGCGCTTTGCGCGCAACCTGCGCGTGGGGCTGTTCAACTTCATCCGACGCAGTCCCGAGATCTCTGTCGGCCCGGTGCAGGTGCAAAAGTACAGCATGTTCCTGCGCGAGCTGGTGGTGCCGACGAACTTCAACATCATGGCGGTGCGGCCGCTGCGCGGCAGCGGCCTCGTCGTGTGCGAGCCCACACTGCTGTTCGGTGTCATCGACAGCCTCTTCGGCGGCACTGGCAAGTTCCACACCCGAATCGAGGGACGCGACTTCTCGCCCACCGAACAGCGCGTCATCAACCGCATGGTCGATGTCGTCTCGGAGGAATACAAGAAGGCATGGAAGGGCATCTATCCGCTCGAGCTGGTCTACCAGCGATCGGAGATGCAGCCGCAGTTCGCCAACATCGCCACCCCGAGCGAGATCGTGGTCAGCACCAGTTTCGCCCTCGAAATTGGCGATATCACCGGCTCGTTGCACGTGTGCATCCCCTACTCCACACTGGAGCCGATCCGCGACCTGCTGTATTCCAACACGCAGGGCGACTCGATGGAGGTGGACCGGCGCTGGGTGAAACTGCTCAGCCAAGAAATCCAGGCCGCCGAGGTCGAACTGGTGGCGGAGCTCGCCACCGCCGAGGCCACGGTGGAGCAGCTGCTGGCGATGAAGGTCGGCGATTTCATCGAGCTGGAGCGCGAGCGCATCATCCAGGCCAAGGTCGGCGGCGTGCCGGTGCTGGAATGCGAGTATGGCACGCACAACGGCAAGTACGCGCTGAAGGTGGTGCGCACCATCCGCAGCAGTGACCAGAGCTGGCACGGACACGGAGCGACGAGCTATGACAAGTGACAACGACAACCCGCCCGCCGGCCCGGTGGACGAGCAGGCGCTGGCCGACGAATGGGCGCAGGCCTTGCAGGAGCAGGCCGCCAGCAGCGGCAGTGGCGGCGGCGACGACAACGTCTTTGCCGGCGCGCCGCACTTCGACGGCGCCGCCCCCGCGCCCACCGGCAACAACGACATCAGCCTGGTGCTCGACATCCCGGTGACGCTGTCGGTGGAACTCGGCCGCACCAAGGTGCCGATCAAATATATCCTGCAGCTCGCCCAGGGCTCCATCGTCGAACTCGACGCGCTGGCGGGCGAGCCGATGGACGTGCTGGTCAACGGCTACCTGATCGCGCAGGGCGAGGTGGTGGTGGTCAACGAAAAGTTCGGCATCCGCCTGACCGATATCGTGACCCCGTCCGAGCGGCTGCGGCGTCTGAGCAAACACTGAGAGCGCGCGGTGATGGCGGGCAACTGGGCCTCGTGGCTGCCAGCGTTGGCGCTGCTCGCGCTGCTGGCGCTGCTCGCGTGGGGCGTGCAGTGGTGGCGGCAGCGCCTGCAGGCCGGGGGCGGGGGCGGCACCACGCTGCGGGTCGTGTCCCAGCTGATGGTGGGGCCGCAGCAGCGCGTCGTGGTCGTGGAGCTCGACGGCCCCACCGGCACGGTGCGGCTCACGCTCGGCGTCACCCCACAGCACGTGCGCACGCTGCATGTGCAGCCGCTGGGCACCGCACCGCGCGCCGGCGCGCCGACCCGTGAGGCACCCGCTGACGAGGTGCCGAACGGGGCCGCGCCGCGCTACGCCGACGTCGCCCGCGCGCTGCGGGGGGAGCCGGACGGTCGGGAGTCCACGCCATGAGCCTGCGACGCCCCCGGTGGCTGCGCCACGGCGCGGTCGTGCTGGCGGCCCTCGGCGGTGCCGCCGCATGGTCGCAGACCGCGACGCCGCCGGGTCAGCTGCCCCTGATCATCGGCCAGGGGCCACAAGGGACGAGCTACTCGGTGCCGATCCAGACGCTGCTGTTTTTCACGGCGCTGTCGTTCCTGCCGGCCGTGTTGCTGATGATGACGGCGTTTACGCGCATCGTCATCGTGCTGTCGCTGCTGCGGCAGGCGCTGGGCACGCAGGCGTCCCCGCCCAACCAGGTCATCATCGGGCTGTCGCTGTTCCTGACCTTCTTCGTCATGGGGCCGACACTCGATCAGGTGTACGAAAACGCCTACCGCCCCTACAGCACGGGACAGGCCACGTTCGAGCAGGCCGTCGCCGCGGCCGAGGCCCCGATGCGCACCTTCATGAAGGCGCAGACGCGGCAGGCGGACTTTCAGCTCTTCGTCAACCTGGCCAAACTGCCGCCCACGACGACCGTAGACGACGCGCCGCTGCGCGTGCTGGTGCCGGCGTTCGTCATCAGCGAACTCAAAACCGCGTTCCAGATCGGGTTCATGATCTTCATCCCCTTTCTGGTCATCGACATGATCGTGGCCAGCGTCCTGATGTCGCTGGGGATGATGATGCTGTCGCCCGTGCTGGTGGCGCTGCCGTTCAAGCTGATGCTGTTCGTGCTCGCCGACGGCTGGAACCTGCTCGTCGGGTCGCTGGCGGCGAGCTTTGCCACCCCCTGACCGTCCCCCTGATTGCCACCCGACACCGCCGACCGACGTGAGGAGCCCCGTATGGAACCGCAAGCCGTTCTGACGCTGGCACAGCAGGCGATGTTCACGCTGCTGGCGGTGTCCGCTCCGGTGCTGGGCGTGGTGCTCGTGGTGGGGCTGGTGATCAGCCTGTTTCAGGCGCTGACGCAGATCAACGAGGCGACGCTCTCTTTCGTGCCCAAGCTCGTCGCGGCGGTGGCGGTGCTCGCGCTGACCGGCCCGTGGATGCTGACGACGCTGGTGGAGTTCATCCGCCGCATCCTACTGGCGCTGCCCGAGTACGCAGTCTGACCCCGCGCGAGGCAACGCACGCTCCGGCCGCGACGATGGACGGTGTTTTCCTGACCTTCACCGAAGCGCAGCTGATGGGGTGGCTGACGCCGGTCTTCTGGCCGTTTCTGCGCATCCTGGCGCTGATGTCGGCAGCCCCGCTGTTTTCCGCGCGTTCGGTGCCGTTGCGCACGCGCATCGGCTTTGCCCTCGTGATGGCGGTGTGTATCCAGCCCGCGCTGCCAGAGCCCCCCAACCTGTCGCTCAACGACCCGCGCGCGCTGGGCGCGGTGGTGCAACAGCTCGCCATCGGGCTGTCCATTGGACTTGCGGCGCGCATCGTCTTTGCCGCGATCGAGATGGCCGGCGAGATCGTCGGCTTGCAGATGGGGTTGAACTTTGCGGGCTTTTTCGACCCCAGCACGGGGGCGCAAAGCAGCACGGTCGGGCGCTTCTATGGCAACACGACGATGCTGCTGTTCATCGTGCTCAACGGCCACCTGCTGTTGCTGCAGGCGGTGGCGGCGAGCTTTGCCACCTTTCCCGTGGGCGACGGCACGTGGTCGGCGCTGCGGCAGATGCGGCTGCACGAGCTGGGCGCGGCGATCTTCGCCCACGGGCTGTGGATCGCGCTGCCGCTGATCGCGCTGCTGCTGTTCGTGAATGTGGTGCTGGGCATCATCTCGCGCATCGCGCCGCAGATGAACGTGTTCGCCATCGGCTTTCCGCTGACGCTGTCGGTGGGGCTGATCGGCATCGCCGCGTCGCTGCCGATGCTGGCCGAGCCGATGGCGCGGCTGATGCGGCTGCTCGCTGACCTGTACGGGGTGTGACGCCTCCGGGTGTGACACCTTTGCCGCCGAGCGGGCCCCACCGCTTTCGAGCGCCACGGCCGCGGCGCCCGTGGCGGTACCGCCGTGGGCAACCCATCCCACCCGATCACACCAATTTGTTGCGGATCGCGTACACCGTGAGCTCGGCGTTGTTCGACAGGCCCAGCTTTTCCAGCACGCGCGCGCGGTAGACGCTCACCGTCTTGGGGCTGATCATCAGCGCCTCGGCGATTTGCGACAGCTTCTTGCCCGACGCGATCAGGCGCAGCGTCTGCAATTCGCGCTCGGAGAGGCTGTCGTGCAACTCGCCACTTTCCGGTGCCTGCAGGTGGTTGGCCAGCAGCTCCGCGATCTCCGGTGTGATGTATTTGCGCCCCTGCGCGACGGTGCGCACGGCGGCGATGAGCGCCTGCGGGTCGCCGCCCTTGTTCAGATACCCCATCGCCCCGGCGCGCAGGCAGCGGATCGCGTACTGGTCCTCCGGGTACATGCTGACCATCACCGTGCGCACGGGGTTGCCTTCCTCCTGCAGCACGGCCAGGATTTCCAGCCCGCTGCGTCCGGGCAGGTCGACGTCGAGCAGCAGCACGTCGGGCTTCTCCCGCCGCAGCACCTCGCGCAACATCGGGTAGCTGTCGGCCTCGCCGACCACGCGGATGTCGGTGGCCTCCATCAGCGTGTCGCGCACCCCCCGGCGCACCACGGCGTGGTCGTCACACAACACCACTCGGATCATGCGTCGTCCTCCTCTTGCTTGGTCGACACCGCGCCATCCAGCGGAACGGACAAAATCAAGGTCATCCCCTGCCCCGGCGCGGTGACCACGTCCAGCCAGCCACCGACCGACTGCGCGCGCTCGCGCAAACCGAGCAGGCCAAACGAGCGCTCCTTGGTCAGCTCCGGCGCCGACGCCCCGCGCCCGTCGTCGGCAATCTCGATCGTCAGGTGCCCTTCCAGGTCGCTGACGTCGATCACCACGCGCCGCGCCTGCGCGTGCTTGAGCACGTTGGTCAGCGCCTCCTGCACGGTGCGGTAGGCCACCATCTCCTGCCGCGCCGACAGCGCCGCGCGCACCGCGCCGCGCAGCACCACTTCCAGCCCCGTGCGCTCGGCAAAGGTGCGGGTGAGCCACTGCAGCGCCGGCATCAGCCCCTGATCGAGCACGGCCGGCCGCAGGTTGCGCATGATGCGCTGGCTCGCGCCCAGGGCGTGCTCGGCCATCGCCAGCGCCGAGCGCACGTGCCCGAGCGCCTCTTCATCGGTCAAGCGGCGCGCCAGCCACGCCAGATCGAGCTTGACCGCAGCGAGCGCACCGCCGATGTCGTCGTGGATCTCGCGCGCGATGTCAGCGCGTTCGCGGTCGATGCTCGTCTGCAGGTGTTCGGTCAGCTCCAGCAGCCGCTGGCGCGACGCGGCCAGCTCGCGCGCGGCCTCGGCCTGCGCGCGGCGCGTCGCGGCCAGCTCCAGCGCCCGCTGCAGCACGTGCGGCAGGCGCGTCAACTGCGCCTTGTCCACGTAGTCGCTCACCCCGCGCACCATCGCGTCGGCGACGGTGGCCTCGCCGATGGCGCCCGACACCAGGATGAAGGGCGTGTCGTGCCCCGCGCCGCGCAGCCACTCCCACGCCTCCATGCCCGAAAAACCCTGCAGGTGGTAGTCCGCGAGCACCGCGTCGATCGCCGGCGCGGGCGGCGCGAACGCGGCCTGGAACGCCTCCAGCGTGTCGACCAACACCACGTCGGCGTCGACCTCGGCACGGCGCAGGGCGCGCAGCAGCAGCCCATGGTCCACGGGGTTGTCTTCCAGGTGCAACAGGCGCAGCGCGTTCACGGTCGGCGACGGTTGTTTCGCCCACGGCCGGGATGACACGGGGTGTCATCCCGCCGCAAGACACCGGCCTAATTGTCGCGGATTCGGCCGCTGGCGGTGCACACGCAAACGGACACACGCCGGGCTGCGCGGCAATTGTCAGCCCCCAAGAGCGAAATCGGGGTCAACCCTCGCCCCCTGGTGCCCCAGAACCGGTATATTTACAGTCACCGCATCGATGCGTCCGCATGGGGCCCCGCATGTCCGATCCACCCACCTGCTCATCGACACCCACCCCGCAGCGGCGACGCTGGCCGCGGGAGGAAGTCACCGTGGTCGAACCCCGGCCCGACCCCAAGGCGGTGGAAGACGAACCGGCCGTTTCGATCCGCGTCGCCGCCGTGGCGGACCTGCAGGATTCGCTGCTGGTGGCGATGAACGACCTCAAACGGCTCGAAGGCCTGCTCGACCACGCGACGGTCAACCTACTGGATAGGTTCAATCGCGCGATCGCGCTCGTCGACGCGCTGTCAGCCCGTGGCGAGGACGCAACAGTAAACGAGCTGCGCCAGACGCTGAACCAGGCGGTGCTCGAACTGCAGTTTCACGACATGGCCACCCAGCTGCTCGTGCACACCGGCAAGGTGCTGCGCGGCTGCGCGTACCTGCTGGCGGAACAGGCGATGGAGCCCGACGAAGAAGAGGTCGGGTCGGTCGTCACCTACCTGCCGCAAAAACCCAACCCCGTGACCCAGAGCGAAATGGACGCTGGGTCGATCGAACTGTTCTGACAATTTCTTTTCCGACAAGGTTCGCCCATGCACTCGATCCTGGCCGTTGATGACTCCGCGTCCATGCGCAAGATGGTGTCGTTCACCCTGGTGGGCGCCGGCTTTCAGGTGGTGGAGGCGGTCGATGGCGTCGACGCCTACGAAAAGGCCCAGAAACAACGCTTCGACCTCGTGCTCACCGACCAGAACATGCCGCGGCTGGACGGCATCGGCCTGACGCGCAAGCTGCGCGAGCACCCGCAGTACGCGACGACGCCGATCCTGATCCTGACGACCGAGTCCAGCGACCAGATGAAACAGGCGGGCCGCGCCGCCGGTGCCACCGGCTGGCTGGTCAAGCCGTTCGACCCCAACCGGCTGATCGAGGTCATCCGCAAGGTGATCCGCTGACGCGCCCCGCCGACCGACACCGCCGACCGAGACCCCGCCATGGCTGATACCGCGAACGACGGCTTCGACCTGACCCAGTTCTACCAGATCTTCTTCGAGGAAGCCGGTGAGAACCTGGAGCAGATGGAGCAGTTGCTGCTCAACCTCGACCTCGACACCGTCGACGACGAGACACTGAACGCCATCTTCCGCTGCGCCCACTCGATCAAAGGGGGCGCGGCGACGTTCGGCTTCGAGGACGTCGCGGAGCTCACGCACCAGATGGAGTCGCTGCTCGACAAGCTGCGCCGCCACGAGCTGGTGCCGACGCCGCCGATGGTGGACGTGTTGCTGGAATCGAGCGACGTGCTCAAGGGCCTGCTGGCGCGGCACCAGGGGCTGGGTGGCGAACCGCCGGAGACCGCGAGCCTCGTCGCGCGGATCCGCGCCCTGGCGAGCGGTCAGACGCCACCGCCCGGCCCAGCGGTCGCGCCGCCCCCGCCGCCGCCTCCTCCGCCCCCGGCACCAGCCCCGGCCGTGACCACCGGCCCCGGCGGGATGCCGGCGGCTGCACCGCCCGGTGCGCCGCGGCGCCTGCTGGCCCGCATCGGGCCGCTCACCCATCGGGAGCAGGCCGACGCGATCAAGGAGCTGTTTCGCGACATCGCGGGCCTCGGCACCATCACGGCCGAGCGCGACGAGGGCGACCATCGCGTCTACGAGATCGACACGAGCAGCAGCGATAACGAGTTGCTCGACCTGTTCGCGTTCCACGTGGCGCGGGAGCAGGTATCGCTGACCCCGATCGGCACGACGGCCGTGGCCGCACCACCGGCCGACGCCCCCCCCGCGGCGCCGGCCCCGGAGGAGCACAGCGCCGACGTGATCGAAGAGGGCTACGGGCTCTTTGCCGGAGCACCGGGTAGCCCGGTGGCGGGCACCGTGCCGGGTGCGGGCGGCGCCCCCACGCCGGCACCCGATCTCGTGCAGGGCTACGGCCTCTTCTCGGGTGCGCCGGGCAACCCCGTGACACCCAGCGAACACGTCGCGCAGCTGCAGGCCCACACCCGCGCCGCGGACGGTGCCGCCACCGACGCCGCGGCGTCGCCTGCGGCCGCGTCTCCTGCCGCCGTCGATGCGCGCGCTCGCGAAACCGCCAAGGCCGCCCGCCAGGCGGCCAGCGCCCAGCTCGAAACCACGACGCTGCGCGTGTCGGTGAGCAAGATCGACCAGCTAATCAACCAGGTGGGCGAGCTCGTGATCACCCAGGCGATGCTGGCGCAGTACAGCCGCGACCTCGACGCGACGCTGCACCAGCAGCTGCTCGCGGGTCTGGCCGACCTGGAGCGCAACACGCGGGATCTGCAGGAATCGGTGATGTCGATCCGCATGATCCCGATGTCGGTGGTGTTCAGCCGCTTCCCGCGCATGCTGCGCGACCTCGCGGGCAAGCTCGGCAAGAAAGTCGAGCTGATTACCCACGGGGAGGCCACCGAACTCGACAAAGGGCTGATCGAAAAGATCACCGACCCGCTCACGCACCTCATCCGCAACAGCTGCGACCACGGCATCGAGCTGCCGCACGAGCGGCTGGCCAAGGGCAAACCGGAGGTCGGCACGATCACGCTGTCGGCCGCGCACCAGGGCGGCTCGATCCTGATCGAGGTGCGCGACGACGGCCGTGGCCTGTCGCGTGCCAAGCTGCTGGCCAAGGCGCGGGAAAAAGGCATCCCCTGCTCCGACGACATGAGCGACCAGGAGGTCTGGCAGCTCATCTTCGCGCCGGGCTTCTCGACGGCCGAGGTCGTCACCGACGTCTCGGGCCGCGGCGTCGGCATGGACGTCGTCAAGAAGAATATCGCGTCGCTGGGCGGCTCGGTCGAGATCGACTCGGCCGAGGGCTACGGCATGAGCGTCAAGGTGCGCCTGCCGCTGACGCTGGCGATCATGGACGGCATGACGGTGCGCGTCGGCGACGAGGTCTATATCCTGCCGCTGTCGTCGGTGGTCGAATCGTTCCAGGTGCAAGCGACCGACATCAACACCGTCGCGCAGCGCGCGCAGCTCGTCAAGGTGCGCGACGAATACATGCCGGTCATTGAGCTCGACCGGCTGTTCCAGGTGCCGCGGCCGACGACGGACGCGTCAGCCAACAGCATCATGGTGGTCGTCGAATCGGACGGCGCGCGCGTCGCCCTGGTGGTCGATGAGTTACTGGGTCAGCAGCAGGTCGTCATCAAGAACCTGGAGGCCAACTACAAGAAGGTGCCCAACGTCTCCGGCGCCACCATCCTCGGCGATGGCAGCGTGTCGCTGATCCTGGACATTTCGGCCCTGGTGCGCCGCGCCCGGCAGTAACCCCGCCCCGTCCATGATGGCCGAGACGCCCGCCGCGCTGCAATCCCGCGAATTCGCGTGGACGGTGGCGGACTTCGACCGCATCCGGCGTCTGATCTACCAGCACGCGGGCATCAGCCTGCACGAAGGCAAGCAGGCAATGGTGTACAGCCGCGTCTCGCGCCGGCTGCGCGAGACGGGACACGACAGCTTCCGCTCGTACCTGGACTGGCTGGAGTCGTCGCGCGACCCGGCCGAGTGGCAGGAATTCGTCAACGCGCTGACGACGAACCTGACGTCGTTCTTCCGCGAAAACCACCACTTCGTCGAACTCGCGCGCATGGTCCGCGAAGGGGGCGCGGGGCGCGAGTGGAAGATCTGGTGCAGCGCGGCCTCGACGGGGGAAGAGCCCTACTCCATCGCGATCACGATGGCCGACGTGCTGGGCATGCAGGGGGCGTTTCGCATCTGGGCCAGCGACATCGACACCCGCGTGCTGGAAACCGCGGCGCGCGGCATCTACAAGCTCGAGCAGCTGCGCACCGTGGCGCCGGAGCAGCTGCGCAAATATTTTCTGCGTGGCAAAGGAGCCAACGAAGGACTGGCCCGCGTCAAGCCCGAGCTGCAAAAGCACCTGCAGTTCTTCACCCTCAACCTGGTCGACGAGTCGTGGCCGCTGCGCGAGGAGTTCGACGCGATTTTCTGCCGCAACGTGATGATTTACTTCGACCACGACACCCAGCGCCGGGTGCTGGCACGGCTGCACCGGCTGCTGCGCCCCCACGGCACGCTTTTTGTTGGCCACGCCGAGAATTTCAGCGACGCGCGCGACCTCTTTCGCCTGCGTGGCAAGACCATCTACGAAAAAGTATGAACGCATTGGTGCGCACCCCCCAGCATGTGCAGCAGCTCAAGCAACGCCCGCGCCGGCCGGGGGAGGCGTCGTTCTTTTTCTACGATCAGCACTTCAAATACGCCGCGGTCAAGGTCCTGCCGGGCGAGTTTTATGTCAGTGACGAAGACGTGGTGATCATGACGGTGCTGGGTTCGTGCATCGCGGCGTGCATCTGGGACTCGCGCCTGCGCATTGGCGGCATGAACCACTTCATGCTGCCCGAGGGGGGCGGTGACACGTCCGGTCGCTACGGCTCGTACGCGATGGAACTGCTGATCAACGAACTGATCAAGCGCGGCTCGACCCGCGAATATATGCAGGCCAAGGTGTTTGGCGGTGGCGCCGTCATCTCTGGCATGACCAGCATGAACGTCGGCGAGCGCAACACCCAGTTCGTGCTCGACTACCTGGCGACCGAGCGTATCCCGGTCGTCTCCAAGGACGTCCTCGACATCTACCCGCGCAAGGTGGTGTTCTTCCCCGTCACCGGTAAGGCGATGGTCAAGCGCTTGGCACACGCACACCCGGACGTCCTGGAGCGCCAGGAGCGCCAAGGCGCGGCCACGCGCCTCGCACAAAGCAACGCCGGCGGGACGGTCGATCTGTTCTGATTCTGACGATCCCCCATGTCCCCGAAGATCAAGGTGGTGGTGGTGGACGACTCGGCGCTGGTGCGCAGTCTGCTCACCGAAATCATCAACCAGCAACCCGACATGATCTGCGTCGGCACTGCCGCCGACCCGCTGCAGGCGCGCGAAGTCATTCGCGAGCGCAACCCCGACGTGATCACGCTCGACGTCGAAATGCCCAAGATGGACGGGCTCGAGTTTCTCTCGCGCCTGATGCGCCTGCGCCCGACGCCGGTCGTGATGGTCTCCACCCTCACGGAGCAGGGGGCGGAAACGACGCTGCGGGCCCTCGAACTGGGGGCCGTGGACTTCGTCACCAAGCCCCGCGTCGGGGTGGCCAGCGGCCTGCAGCAGCTCGCTGACGACATCGTGGACAAGATCCGCATCGCGGCGCGGGCACGCGTGCGGCGCGTTGCCGCGGCGCCCGGCGCTGCGCCCCCTGCCCCGGTCGCCAAGCCCGCGTTGAGCGCGGCGCCGCCGGCGACATCGGGCATCCCGCGCCTGTCCACCGAGAAGGTGATCTGCATCGGCGCGTCGACCGGCGGCACCGAGGCGATCAAGGAAATCCTGATGGAGCTGCCGCCCGACGCGCCAGCAGTGGTCATCACGCAGCACATGCCGCCGGGCTTCACGGCGAGTTTTGCCGCCCGGCTGGACAGCCTGTGCCGCATCCGCGTCGCGGAGGCGCGCGACGGCGAACGCATCCTGCCCGGCCATGCCTACATCGCCCCGGGTGGCAAGCAGTTTTCCCTCGCCCGCAGCGGCGCGAACTACATCGCGGTGGTGGACGATTCGCCCCCCGTCAACCGCCACAAGCCGTCGGTCGAGGTGCTGTTTCGCTCCTGCGCTCGGGTGCTGGGCCCCAATGCAATCGGCGTCATGCTCACCGGCATGGGGGCCGACGGTGCCGCCGCGATGAAAGAGATGCGCGACGCGGGAGCCTACAACATCGCGCAGGACGAGGCGAGCTGCGTGGTCTTCGGGATGCCCAAGATGGCGATCCAGGCCGGTGCGGTGCACGAGGTGCTGCCCCTCAAGCAGATCGCGCGCGCGATCATGGAGCGCGTCGCGGCCGCCGGGGTGCGCCACCGCATCTGAGCGCGAACGGCGCCGGTCTGCCGTCAGACGAGCCGGTCGATCTGCGCACCCGCTGAAGGCCGCTCGGCCGCGTTGGCGGTCGCGCCGTAGGTCTGCGCGGCCTCGTCGGGTGGAAGGTTGGCCAGCGGCCGGGCGTTGAGCCGCGCCTGCAGTTCCTCGAGTCGCTTGGCGCGTTCCTCGGCGGCCTTTCGCGCCTCCTCGCCGATCACCATGTCCACCGCCGCCCGGCTGGCCTTCCACATGTTGGGCAGCAGCTCCTTGATCTGCGTGTCCAGCGCCTCCAGCGCGGGGTTTTTGACCTCGGGAAACGCCGGCTCGTCGGCGCGCTCGTCCGCCGCCTCACGCGCCTGCACGGATTCCTCCGCACGTACCCGCTCCTGCGCCCGGCGCTGCGCTGCCTGGGCCCGCTGCTGGGCCTCGGCCTCCTGTGCACGCCGGCCATCCTCGGCCGCGCGCATGGACGCACGGCCACCGTCTGCCGCCGGATCACCCGCCCGGGCCGCCGCGGCCGTCGGTGGCGGCAACCCGGTGCGCTCCGGCGCGGCGGCGTTGGGGTAGCCGTCGGCGCGCTGCGCCTCCTGCGGGGGCGTCACCGGTGCCAGCGGCGGCGGGGCCTGGACCTGCACCCGCGCGGCCTCGCCCTGCGGCGCCACCACGGCGCCGCCCGCACTGTCCCGGCTCACGGCGTTGCCGGGCCGCGCCGGCGTCACCGGCTGGGCCCGCACGGTCGGCGTCATCTGCGGCGCCGGTGCCACGGCAATCGAGGAAATGGTCAACATGGCGCTACCCTCATCTCACCCCACGTAGGGCTACACGCCCCGGGCTCATCCGGGTTATCGGCCGGCTTGAGCGGGACTTTAGGGGTAAATGCCCCTTTTTTTCAAGCACTGCGGCCCGTGCGTGTTGACAACCGCACGACAGCCCTTGCGCTGCGGCCCTTGTCTTACCGTTCTGATCACACCCCGCCAGCGATGCGACCGCGGCTCTGGGCATGCCCCACACCGAGCGCCACCCCTGCGGTGACCCACGTAAAATGAGCGCATTTCTTCCACCTCCGGCGCCCGCGCCTCGCCGCCCCTGTGGAGCGGCCTGTCGGGCCCGCCTCATCGAAGGATTTCCGCTATGGCGACCCCCCTCCCGCTGCACGACCGCGACGGCAAGATCTGGATGGACGGCGAACTCGTCAACTGGCGCGACGCCAAGGTGCACGTCCTGACGCACACGCTGCACTATGGCTGCGGCGCGTTCGAGGGGGTACGGGCCTACGCGACCGAGCGCGGGACCGCAATCTTTCGCCTGCAGGAGCACACGGAGCGGCTGTTCAACAGCGCCAAGATCCTGCGCATGCAGATCCCGTTCACGCAGGAGGAAGTAAACGAGGCACAGCGCGCCGTCATCCGCGCCAACGGGTTGCAAAGCGGCTATATCCGGCCGCTGACGTGGATCGGCTCGGAAAAACTCGGCGTCAGCCCCAAGGGCAACCGCGTGCACCTGATGGTCGCCGCTTGGGCGTGGGGGGCATACCTCGGCGAGGAAGGCATGAAGCGCGGCATCCGCGTCAAGACCTCCAGCTACACGCGTCACCACGTCAACATCACGATGACGCAGGCCAAGACGGTGTCGAACTACACGAACTCGATCCTGGCCAACATGGAGGCCACCGACGACGGCTACGACGAGGCCCTGCTGCTGGACCCGAGCGGCTTCGTCTCCGAAGGTGCGGGGGAAAACCTGTTCATCGTCAAAGGCGGTGTGATCTACACCCCGGACCTGTCGGCCGGCGCGCTCAACGGCATCACCCGCAACACGGTGCTGCACATCGCGAAGGACCTGGGCCTCGACGTGGTGCAAAAACGCATCACGCGCGATGAGGTCTACATCGCCGATGAGGCGTTTTTCACCGGCACCGCCGCCGAGGTGACTCCGATCCGCGAACTCGACCGCGTGCAGATCGGTGCCGGCATGCGCGGCCCGATCACCGAAAAGATTCAGAGCGCATTCTTCGACATCGTCAACGGGCGCAACCCCAAGTATGCCCACTGGCTGACCCTGGTGTGAACACGTCCATGACCACCGCGACCTCGACCCCCACCGCCGTCGTCGAACTCACCGCTGCCGACCTGAACGCCCACGGCGGCATCCACTGCCCGCACCCCAAGGCTGGCATGGAGCTGTGGAACAGCCACCCGCGGGTGTTCCTCGATGTCGCCAAGACCGGTGAGGTGGCTTGCCCGTATTGCGGGACGGTGTATCGGTTGCGGGCAGGCGAGATGGTGGGAAGCGGTCACTGAAGCCGTAGCCCGTTACGCACCGACCACGACGTCCGTCCCGCCAGCATGGAGCGCGCAGCCATCCCGCCACGCCTGGTGGCGGCGGCGGCTTTCACCCTGCCAGCATTCAGCCTGGCGCTGCCCAGTGGTTACTCGTGGGGCGCGCTGTTGCTGGTGATCGCCGGCGTCATGGCGTGGCGAGCCGGTCTGGTGTTACCCCGTGATGCGAGTTTCTGGGCCTTTGTCACCGCCGTCCTGGCCATGGCGTTGATGCGGCTCGTGCGGGTGGACGTGGACTGGTCGGGTTCTATCGGGTCATCTGATTTCGACCGAACCGTCAAATATTTGCTCGCACTGGTGGCGTGGATTGCCGTCACCCGGCACGCGCCGCCCGCCCAGTGGTTACAGCACGGCTGCTGGACCGGAGCCTGGCTGGCGGGGCTGACGGCCGCCTGGCAGTGGCATGGCCTGGGCTGGGAGCGCGCCGCCGGTTACACCAACGCGATCCAGTTTGGCGACATTGCTGTCCTGCTGGCCTGCTGGAGCGCGTTGTGGTGGCGACACGCAGCGACCCGCATCATGCGGTTATGGGCCGCCGGCTCGGTGGCAGCCGGGCTGTATGCGGCGATCGCCTCCGGCACCCGGGGCGCCTGGATCGTCGCGCCCGTTCTGTTGCTCTGGATCGCGTGGGTACGCATGCGCGATGGGTCTCCAGGGGGTTCTGCGAGATTCCGACGGCGCTGGCGCATGATCGGTATGCTGGCCACGGGTCTCATGTTCATCGCCATGGCATTGCCCGTCACCCGCGATAGCATCGGCGAACGGGTGGCCTTGGCCTGGCAGGAATGGGAACGCTTCCGGACGGCGGGCGAAAGTGACAATTCCGTCGGGCACCGACTGGCGCACTGGCGGCTGGCATGGTCCATGGGTCTGCAGCGGCCTTGGGTGGGCTGGAGCGAGGCCGGCTACGCGGCGGAGAAACAACGGCTCGTCGAAGCCGGTGCCGCTCCTAACGTCGTGCTGCGATTCGGCCACGCGCACCACGAATGGCTGGACCTGTGGGCCAAGGCTGGCTTATGGGGCGTCGCCACGCTGGCCCTGTTTTATGCAGTGCCACTGGTGATTTGCGGGCAGGCGCTGCGGCGATTGCGCTCGGAACCACCGGGTTTGGCGCGAGAGACGGCCGTCACGATCGCGGCGTGCGGCGTGGTGACGGTTGTCGGATTTATAGGATTCGGCATGACCCAAGTCCTGTTTGCCCACAACAGTGGCCACATGATCTACCTGTTTATGAACGTTTTGTGGCTGGGTGTGCTGCGCGCCCATACCCCCGGAACACACCACCCGCATGCAAGCGCCGCGTGAGCCCTCCCCATCGGCGACCGGGACGGCGCGCCGGCTGAAGATTTTGCATTTCGTGACCGGGGGATTCTCCGGCGCGACGCAGGTTGCCCTGGACCTTTGCCAGACCGACGGGCAGCAGGAGACGCTGCTGGTGTTGAGGCGTCGATCCCAGGACATCTCGAACCGGGTGGCCGAATTGCACCGTCGCGGCTTGGCCGTCGAAACCGTGCCACGGCGGCCTCACGCGTACGCCGTGTGGCGACTGTGGCAAATCTGTCGTGCATGGCAGCCGGATATCCTGGTCGCGCATGGATTCAGCGACCACCTGTGGGGGCGGTACGCCGGCTGGCTCGCCGGCGTGCCCCACCTCGTGCACGTCGAGCACAATGTGCGCGAGCGTTATACGTGGTGGCGCCTGCGTCAGTCGATTTGGCTGGCTCGCCGCACCGATGCCATCGTGGCCGTCTCCGACGCCGTGCACAACGCGCTGATTCGGCTGGGCCATCCCGCCGACCGGTGCGTAACCATTCACAACGGTATCGACACACAACGCTGGGGACACGGTCTTCCATGGGGGGAACGCGAGTCCGCCGTGGTCATGGCGGCGCGTTTTGCGCGGCAAAAAGATCACGAAACGCTCATCCGTGCGGCACGCCTGCTGATGGACCGCGGCACCCCGATGATCATTTATCTGGCCGGCGGCGGCAGCCGACGTTGGCGCCTCCGCGCAGAACGGCTTGCCGAACGATTGGGCGTCACCCCCTGGGTGCGATTTCTGGGCGCGACCGATGCGTTACCCACTCTGTATGGGCGGGTGCGCTATTGTGTTCTCAGCACGCACTATGAAGGGTTGGCACTGTCGCTGCTCGAGGGCATGGCCAGCGGCTGCTGCGCGATCGGCTCGGCCGTCGAGGGGGTGCGCGAGATCATCGATCACGGCCAGACGGGGTTGCTGGTTCCCCCCAAAGATCCGCACGCGCTTGCGGATGCTTTGGCAGGTCTCGTGGCGACCCCGCATGAAGGCCAGCGTCTGGCCGACGCCGGCCAGCGCGTGGTACGGACACGCTTCGACCGGCGGTTGATGCTGCAACGGTACACGAATCTCTTCGCCGGGCTCGCAGGAAACCCTTTCAACGGCACCGCAAGCCCCGATCGCAGCGCCGCCTCATGATGGAGGTAGGCAGCTGCCGGGGGTCACCTGCCGAGCACGATACCGGGCGTTGCGGATGGAGTAATCCACCTGCAGCACCCAGCGTCGCCAGCGCTCGGACCAGGTACGGCGCGGCCGGGCCTCCCGCCAGATGCTACTGGCTTCCGACGCTGCCCCCATCCCGACGACGGATGGCACCACCCCCAGAACGCGGAGATCACACTCCCACCAATAGCGCACGTCGACGTCGACGGGCCGCCCGAACGGGCGTCGACCGGCAAGGAGTTTGACCGCCCCGCTGCGGCTGAGTACATACCCATTGTTCATGCTGGGCACCCGTTGGTAGCTGACCAGCCGGTGACGCAGCGTCAGGGGGCAGTGATCGCGAGGACGTTCGTCGTTCCGGCTGTAGAGCTTGATGATGTCCCAGCGATCCGGCGAGATGGTGGCAATCGCGTGCACCACATCGGCAAACCCGTCGTCGAGCGCCACGTCATCCTCCAGCACGACCATCGCCGGTCTGCCCGAATCCAACAGGTACTCGCACGCCCGCAAGTGGCTGGCGTAGCAGCCTTTTTCACCGTCCACCAGGGGGCGGAAAAACTGCCGCGCGTTCACGTCCGGGGAATACAGATGGCTTTGCTGCGCGGCGTCGAGCTCACGCCACAACACCCCCGGCAGACGGCGGTATGGGAAAGGTAGCGCGCCGAGCAACGCCTCCATGCGCTCACGCCGATGCACATCCCGGTCGAGATTGATATAGACGATGGGCAACATCGACGCTGCCGGTCAGGAGACGATATACGCCCCCGCCCCCGTGGCCAGTAACTTACCGTCGAGTGCTAGAAACGCCATGCGGGTCGAGGCCACGCGGGAGCCGAGGCGCAGCACCTCGGCTTCGAGGATGAAGGCTTCGCCGATGCCGGGGCGCAGGTAGTCGATGCGCAGGTCGATGGTGCCGAGCTTGGCGAAGCGGTGCAGGCGCTGCTCGGGCGGCTCGTCCATGTGGCGCGCGCCGATCGCGGCCATCACTGCCAGCCCGCCCATCGCGTCCAGCCCGGCGCTGATGACACCGCCGTGGATGCGGTTGTAGGCGAAGTGGCCGACCAGCTCGGGGCGCATGTCGATGCGCGCCCGCACCCGGTCGGCGGTGATCTCGGTGATGCGCAGGCCCAAGACGGCGTTGAAGGCGATCTTGCGCTCGAAGATCTCTTTGACGCCCGCGATGAACGCGGGCTCGAACGCGACCGCTTCCACCGGCGTCTGCGTGGCCCGCGTCATCACCTGCCTCCTCAGACGCGGCTGAAGTCGGGGGCGCGCTTCTCCAGGAAGGCGGTGAATGCCTCCTTCGCGGCCGGACCGCGCAGCAGCCGGGCAAACACCGTCGCTTCGTCGACGATGCGTTGCACCACCGCCTCCTGCTGGCTGCCTTTCATCAGGCGCTTGGTTTCCACGAGCGACACCGCCGGTTTGGCCGCCAGCTTGGCCGCGATCTGCTGCGTGTAGGCGTTGGCTTCGGTCGGCGGCAGGACCTTGTTGACGAGGCCGACCTCGAGCGCGGCCTCGGCGTAGATCGGTTCACCCAGAAGCAACGCCTCGGCCGCGCGGTGGTAGCCAAACATCGCCGGGGCCAGCAGGCTTGCCGCCCCCTCGACACACAGGCCGAGGTTGACGAACGGCATCGAAAACGCCGCGTTGTCCCCGGCATACACCAGGTCGCAATGAAACAGCATCGTCGTGCCGATGCCCACCGCCGGGCCGCACACCGACGCCAGCAGCGGCTTCGGGAAGGTCGCGATCGCCCGCAAAAAGCGCAGCACCGGGCTGTCCGCCCCCATCGGCGGCTGGTGCAGAAACTCCTCGATGTCGTTGCCGGCGCAGAACATCGCCTCGTTGCCCTGGATGACGACGACGCGCGTGGCGTCGTCCGTCGCCGCTTGGGCCAGCGCGTCGGCCAGCGTGGCGTACATCGCGCTGGTCAGCGAATTCTTACGCTCGGGACGGTTGAGGGTCAGCGTGAGCACCCCCCCTTCGGCGTGTTGCAGGATGTCGGCCATGGTGCGCTCCATCATACCCGTTCGAAGATGCCCGCCGCACCCTGCCCCATGCCCACGCACATCGTGACCATGCCGTAGCGCAGGTTGCGGCGGCGCAGCGCGTGCACCACCGTGGCGGAGCGGATGGCCCCAGTCGCCCCCAAGGGGTGCCCGAGCGCGATGGCGCCGCCCATCGGGTTGACCTTGGCCGGATCGAGCCCGAGCTGGTTCATCACCGCCAGCGACTGCGCAGCAAAGGCCTCGTTGAGTTCGATCCAGTCGAGGTCGTCCTGCTGGAGGCCCGCGGCGCGCAGCGCCGCGGGAATCGCCTCGATCGGACCGATGCCCATGATGTGCGGCGGTACACCGCGGGCGGCGAAGGAGACGAAACGCGCCAGCGGCGTGAGACCAAAGCGCTTGACCGCCGCCTCGCTGGCCAGGATGAGCACGCCGGCACCGTCCGAAGTCTGCGAGCTGTTACCGGCCGTGACAGTGCCCAGCCCGGTCGGCGTCAGATCGGCGCGGCGCGGCGTGGCGAACACCGGTCGCAGCTTGCCCAGCGCCTCCAGGCTCGTGTCGGCGCGCGGCCCCTCGTCGAGCGTCACGGTCCGGGTGCGCGTGCGCACTTCGCCGCTGTCGAGGTCCAGCTCGCGCTCCACCACGTCCACCGGGGTGATCTCGTCGGCGAACTCGCCCGCTTGTTGTGCGGCAATCGCCCGTTGGTGCGATTGCAGCGCGAACGCGTCCTGCGCTTCGCGGCTCACCTTCCACTGCTGGGCCACTTTTTCGGCCGTTAGCCCCATGCCGTAGGCGATGCCGTAATCCTCGACGTTGTCGAGCTTAGCGAAAATGGAGGGCGAGAGGCTCGGCGTGTTGCCCATCATGGGCACCATGCTCATGCTCTCCACGCCCGCGGCGATCATCACGTCGGCCTCGCCGACGCGGATGCGGTCCGCCGCCATCTGCACGGCCGACAGGCCCGAGGCGCAGAAACGGTTGACGGTGATGCCGCCCACGCTCTTGGGCAGCCCGGCCAGCACCGCGGCGACGCGGGCGACGTTGAGGCCCTGCTGCGCTTCGGGAATGGCGCAGCCGCAGATCACGTCCTCGATCGCTGCCGGATCCAGCCCCGGCACTTGGGCCAGCGCCGCGCGCAGCGTGTGCGCCAGCAGGTCGTCCGGGCGCGTCTGGCGAAAGTACCCCTTGTGCGATTTGCCGATCGGCGTGCGGGTGGCCGCCACGATGTAGGCGTCTTGGAGGGTTTTCATGTCGGGTATCTCCGCGTCGGATCAGTTGCGCACCGGCTTGCCGGTGTTGAGCAGGCCCAGGATGCGCTCCTGGGTCTTGGGCTGCGCGATCAGGGCACAGAAGGCCTCGCGCTCGAGCTTCATCAGGTATTCCTCGTTCACCAGCGTGCCCGCTTCGACGTCACCGCCGGTGACGACGTGCGCGATGCGGCTGGCGATCTCGAAGTCGTAGGCGGTGATGAAGCCGCCGTCGCGCATGTTGACGAGCGACCCGAGGATCGTGGCCTTGCCGGAGCGCCCCGCTACCGGGAACAGGCGCTTGAGCGGCGGCCGGTAGCCGGCTTCGTGCATCGCCTGTGCGGTGCGCAGCGCCACGAACAGCAGCTCGTCGCGGTGCGGGACGATCACGTCGCTCTCGAGCAGGTAGCCGATCTTGCGGCTCTCCAGGGCGCTCGTGCCGACGGTGGCCATCGCGGCGGCCTTGAAACCTTCGGTCAGGAAGGGCAGCAGGTCCGTGCCGGTGGAGGCGCGTGCATTTTCAGCCGCGCGGCGGGCGATATAGGTCAGCCCACCGGCGCCGGGGATCAGGCCCACGCCCACTTCCACGAGTCCCATGTAGCTTTCCATGTGCGCGACACGGCGCGCGCAGTGCACGGCCAGTTCGCAGCCGCCGCCGAGCGCCATGCCACGCACAGCCGCCACCGTGGGCACCTGGGCGTAGCGCAGGCGCAGCATCACGCGCTGCATCTCGGCTTCGACCGACTCGATGGCCTGCACGCCCATCGCGGCAAACGCGGGCAGCGTCGCCTGCAGATCCGCGCCGACCGAGAACGGCTCGTCCCCGGACCACACGACCAGACCGTTGAAGCGCGCCTCGGCCTCGTCCACGGCGCGGTCCAGCCCCTCGACCACGGCGGGGCTGATGGCGTGCATCTTGGTCTTGATCGACGCGATCAACACGTCGTCCAGGCCCGGACGATCCAGCGTCCACAGGCGGATCGCGTCGTCCTCGTACACCGTCGTGCCGTCGGTGCGCCAGTCCGGGCCACCCTCACCAAAGACACGCTCGCGGTAGAGTTGACGTTGGTGCACGGGCAGCGTGCGCGGCGGCTCAAAGCGCCCGGTCGCCGGGTTCCAGGATCCCTCCGGCTGATGCACGCCGCCACGCTCGGCCACCGGGCCGTGGAAGACCCAGTCGGGCAGCGGTGCGCGGCACAGGGCGCGACCGGCGTCGATATCCTCCTGCACCATGCGGGCGACCTCCAGCCAGCCCGCCTCCTGCCACAGCTCGAACGGGCCCTGGCTCATGCCAAAGCCCCAGCGCATCGCCTGGTCCACGTCGCGCGCGGTCTCGGCAATCGACTGCAGGTGCAGCGCCGCGTAATGAAACCCGTTGCGCAGGATGGCCCACAGGAACTGCCCCTGCGGCCCTTCGGCATTGCGCAGCAGCTTCAGGCGCTCGGCCGCGGGTTTTTTGAGCATGCGGCCGTAGACCTCGTCGGCCTTGGCCCCGGCGGGGACATACTCACCCTTGGCGAGGTCGAAGCGCAGCACGTCGCGCCCCGCCTTTTTGTAAAAACCCGCCTTGGTCTTCTGGCCCAGGTGGCCCTTGTCCAGCAAGGCCTGCAGCACGGCCGGCGTGGCAAAGGTCTCGTAGAACGGATCGGTCTCGGGGCTGAGCTGCGTCTGCATCGTGCGGATCACGTGCGCCAGCGTGTCCAGTCCCACGACGTCGGCGGTGCGGAACGTCCCGCTGGAGGCGCGCCCGAGGCGCTTACCCGTCAGGTCATCGACGATGTCGAAGGTCAGCCCGTAGCGCTCGGCCTCACGCATCGTCGAGAGCATCCCCGCGATGCCGATGCGGTTGGCCACGAAGTTGGGCGTGTCCTTGGCCCGCACGACGTTCTTGCCCAGCGTCGTGGTCACGAACCCCTCCAGCGCGTCGAGCACGTCGGCGCGCGTGTCGGCGGTGGCGATCAGCTCCACCAGCGGCATGTAGCGCGGCGGGTTGAAAAAGTGAATGCCGCAGAAGCGCGGGCGCAGCTCGGCGGGCAGCGGTTCGGCCAACTGCCGGATCGGCAGCCCGGAGGTGTTGGTGGCCAGGATCGCGTGGCTGGCCAGGTGCGGCGCGATGCGCGCATAGAGCTGGTGCTTCCAGTCCATGCGCTCGGCGATGGCCTCGATGACGAGGTCGCATTCGCCCAGCAGCCCCAGGTGCTCGTCGTAATTGGCGGGCTGGATGAGGTCGGCCTCGTCGGCCACCCCGAGCGGGCTGGGCTTGAGCTTCTTCAGGTTGGCGATCGCCTGGCGGGCGATGGCGCTCTTGTCGGCGCCGTCCTTCGGCAGGTCGAACAGCACCACGGGCACGCGCACGTTGACGAGATGGGCGGCGATCTGCGCGCCCATCACACCGGCGCCCAACACGGCGACGCGTTTGACGGTGAATCGGGACATGGTGAATCCTTGCGTGTGAAGGGGCGCGTCAGTTCACGCGCACCCAGGTCTGCGTGCGACCGATGAACAGGAAGTAACCGCGCACTTCGAGCTTCGATCCGCCGTCGACCGGCGTCAGCCGAACGCTGTAGATCTTGCCCTTCTCGGGGTCGAGGATGGTGCCGCCATCCCACACCTCCTTACCCTCGACCTTGCGCACGCCGCGGATGATCTCCAGCCCAATGAAGGGCTGGTCCTTGCGGTCATCCTCGCAGGCGGTGCAGCGGCGGTTCGGATCCGCGCCCTTGCGCAGCAGCTTGTCGATGCGGCCCGTCAGGACGCCGTCCTTCTCGGTGATGACGACTTCGCTCTTGACCTCCTTGGTCTCGTCGTCGATGGTGTGCCAACGACCCACGGGGGTCATCTGGGCCCAGGCCGGCGCCGCCAGCGCCAGCAGCAGTGCGGCAATACGGGGGGCGACGATACGGGTTTTCATGCCGGTCTCCTGTTGCGTCTGTGCGGGTTCAGGCCAGCGCCGCGTCGGTGTCGAGCAGCGACGCCACGCCGGCGCGGGCCTGGCGCATCAGCGTCGCCGTCTCGGGGAACAGGCGCGCGAAGTAGAAGCGCGCCGTCTGCAGCTTGCCGCGGTAGAACGGATCGGTGCTGCCGGCGGCGATGGCCTTGAGCGCCACCGACGCCATGCGGGCGAAGAAGTACGCGAACACCAGGTGCCCCGCCACGCGCAGGTAGGGCACGGCCGCCGCGCCCGCCTCGTCCGGGTTTTGCAGCGCCTTGAAGCCGATCTCGGTGGTGAACTTGGTCATCTGCTCGGCCAGCTGCGCCAGCGGGTTGATGAACTCGCTCATCTTCTCGTTGACGCCTTCTTCCTCGATGAGCGATTGCACCAGCTTGCCGAACTTCTTCAGCGTCGCGCCCTGGTTGGCCAGCACCTTGCGGCCCAGCAGGTCCAGGCTCTGCACGGTGTTGGTGCCCTCGTAGATCATGTTGATGCGGGCATCGCGCACGAACTGCTCCATGCCCCACTCTTTGATGTAGCCGTGGCCGCCGAAGACCTGCAGGCACTCGTTGACGGCGATGAAGCCGTTGTCAGTCAGGAACGCCTTGGCGATCGGCGTCAGCAGCGCCAGCAACTCCGCGCTGTCCTTGCGCACCTGCTCGTCGGGGTGGTGCAGTTCCTTGTCCAGCAGCAGCGCGCAGTAGATCAACAGCGCGCGCCCGCCTTCGGCATACGCCTTGGCGGTCAGCAGCATGCGGCGCACGTCCGGGTGCACGATGATCGGGTCGGCCGGCTTGTCCTTCGCCTTGGGGCCGGAGAGGCTGCGCATCTGGATGCGGTCCTTCGCGTAGGCGAGCGCGTTCTGGAACGCGACCTCGGTCAGGCCGACCGACTGGTTGCCCACACCCAGGCGCGCCGCGTTCATCATCACGAACATCGCCTGCAGGCCCTTGTTCGGCTGGCCCACCATCGTGCCGACCGCGCCGTCCAGGATCATCTGGCAGGTGGCGTTGCCGTGGATGCCCATCTTGTGCTCGATGCCGCCGCAGTAGATGGCGTTGCGCTCGCCCAGGCTGCCGTCGGCGTTGACCTTGAACTTGGGCACGACGAAGAGACTGATGCCCTTCGTGCCGGCCGGGGCGTCGGGCAGGCGCGCCAGCACCAGGTGGACGATGTTTTCCGCCAGATCATGCTCGCCCGCGGAGATGAAGATCTTCTGGCCCGTGAGCTTGTAGGTGCCGTCGGGCTGCGGCTCGGCCTTGGTGCGCAACAGGCCCAGGTCCGTACCACAGTGCGGCTCGGTCAGGCACATCGTGCCGGTCCACTCGCCGCTCGTCAGCTTGGGCAGATACAGGCGCTTTTGCTCCTCGGTGCCGTGCGCGTGCAGGCACTCGTACGCGCCGTGGCTCAGGCCCGGGTACATCGTCCACGCCTGGTTGGCGCTGTTGAGCATCTCGTAAAACGCCTGGTTGACGACGAACGGCAGCCCCTGCCCGCCATACTGCGGATCGCAGCTCAGCGCGGGCCAGCCACCGGCGACGTACTGCTCGTAGGCGGCCTTGAAGCCGCTGGGCGTCGTGACCTCGTGGGTCTCCTTGTTCAGGCGGCACCCCTCGGCGTCACCGGTGATGTTGATCGGGAACGCCACCTCGGCGGCAAACTTGCCCCCCTCCTCCAGCACGGCGTTGATGGTGTCGGCGTCCACCTCCGCATGCGGCGGGCAGACCTTGAGCTCGTCGACGACGCGCAGCACTTCGTGCAGGACGAATTGCATGTCGCGCAGGGGCGGGTTGTACTGGGGCATGGTATGGTCTCCTTCAGAGGGCGGGTGTCAAGGGTTGGGAACGGAAGAAGTCGGGAGCGGACCCGATGCTCAGGGTTGGTAGCGCGCCAGAATGTTGTCGAAACCGGCGCGGGCGTGCTGCACGCCGTCCGGGCTGCGCAGGAAGCGCGCCTCGTAGTGCAGCGCGAGGATCAGACCGTGGATCTCGAAGGCGATCTGCGCCGGGTCGGCGTCGGCGCGCAGGTGCCCTTCGTCGATCGCCAGCTGCACGGCGCGGCGCACCGCCGCCTGCCAGGTGTTGACGGTGTCGACCAGCGCGTCACGCACCGGACCAGGACGGTCGTCGAACTCGACCGCCCCGCTGATGTAGATGCAGCCGGAATCGATTTCCAGCGACGTCTGGCGCATCCAGTTGTCGAACAGCGCACGCAGCCGCGGCAGCCCGCGCGGGGCGGCGAGCGCCGGGCGAAAGACCTCGCGCTCGAAGCGCTCGTGGTACTCGCGCACCACCGCGATCTGCAACTCCTCGCGCGAGCCGAAGTGCGCGAACACGCCCGACTTGCTCATCTGCATCACCTCGGCGATCGCGCCGATGCTCAGGCCCTCCAGCCCGACATGCGACGCCATCGCAAGCGCCGCGTCGATGATCGCGGCCTTGGTCTGCTGGCCTTTGTGGACGGCCTTCGCGCCGCGGGCGTTACCGCCGGAGTGGGGGCGGCGCTTGCGGGCAGTGCCCGTCGCGGACGGGGTATCGGTGATGGCCATGCGAGCCTCAAAATAAAACGAACGATCGTTCTATTTTAGAGCCCACCGAGTGCTTGTCAACCGCTTTTTGGTGAAACTTGCGTTTTGGTGAAACGCGCGTTGTAGCGAAACGCGGGTTTGACTGAAACGTGCGTTTTGGTGAACGTGCGTTTTACCGAAACGCGGGTTTACTCCAAACCGGCGCCGTCCAAGCGCTGGTCCCCCCGGCGCACGGGTGTGCCGCGACCGCGGGCGCAGCGGGGCCGTGCGCCTTCAGTGCGAGCGGATCATCGTGCCGAAGGGCTGGTCGCCCAGCACCTCCAGCAGCAGCGCGTGCGGCACGCGCCCGTCGATGATGTGCACGGCCTTCACCCCGCTCTTGGCCGCATCCAGCGCCCCGGCGATTTTGGGGATCATGCCGCCGCTGATCGTGCCGTCGGCCACCAGTTCGTCGATGCGCCGCGGCGTGAGCTCCGTCAGCACGCTGCCGTCCTTGTCCAGCACGCCGCGGATGTTGGTCAGCATCAGCAGCTTCTCGGCTTGCAGCACGGTCGCGAGCTTGGCCGCCACGACGTCGGCGTTGATGTTGTAGCTCTCGTTGTGCTCGCCAAAGCCGATCGGGCTGACCACGGGGATGAACTGGTCCTCCTGCAACGCCCGCACGACCGACGGGTCGATGGAGACGATGTCCCCCACCTGCCCGACGTCGTGCTCGACGGCAGGGTCCTGCAGGTCCACCATGCGCAGCTTGCGGGCACGGATCATCGCGCCGTCGCGGCCGGTCAGGCCCACGGCCTTGCCCCCGGCGCGGTTGATCAGGCCGACGATGTCCTGCTGCACCTCGCCGGCCAGCACCCACTCGACGACCTCCATCGTCTCGGCGTCCGTGACGCGCATGCCCTGGATGAACTGGCCCTGCTTGCCCAGGCGCTTGAGCAGCGTCTCGATCTGCGGGCCGCCCCCGTGCACGACCACGGGGTTGATGCCGACGAGCTTGAGCAGCACCACGTCCTCCGCGAACGCGGCCTGCAGCGCCGGATCGGTCATCGCATTGCCGCCGTATTTGATGACCATCGTCTTGCCGTGATAGCGGCGGATGTAGGGCAGCGCCTGGCTCAGGATTTCGGCGCGGTCGGTGGGCGCCACGTGCGAAAGGTCGCGGGAGGGGTGGTTCATGACACGACTTGCGGCTAGGATCGGTGGGTCAACTTGGCCGGAGGGCATTGTGCCGCAAGAAATCGAGCTCAAGTTCGCGTTACCGGGCCTGCGGGCCGCGCAGGCGCTCGCCCGCCTGCGGACGCACCCCCTGCTGCGCCGCCGGCGCGCCCGCCAGCAACGCCTGGTCAACCGGTACTACGACACGCCGGACGGCTGGCTGCGCGAACAGCGTTGCGCGCTGCGCGTGCGCGCGATCACCCCACTCGCGGCCCCTGCGTCGGCCGACGGAGCCCGTGCCACGGCCCTGTGGGAACAGACGCTCAAGACCGCCGGCACCCAGACCGGGGCGTGGAGCGCGCGCGGGGAGTGGACCGTGCCGCTCAACCGCCCCCGGCTGGACCGGCGGGCACTGCTCGCCACGCCGCTGGGCGAGCACCCGGAAGCCGCGCAGCGCCTCGCCAGCCTCCAGGCCGTGTACGAAACGCGCTGCGTGCGCACGACGTGGGTCGTGCACGCCCCCGACGGCGTCGTGGAGGTGGCACTGGACGCCGGCACCGTGCGCGCCGGCGGGCGCCACGCGCCGCTGCTGGAGCTGGAGCTGGAGTTGCTGCGCGGCGACCCGGCCGCACTGGACCGCGTCGCCGACGCGCTGGCGCAAAGCCTGCCGCTGCTGCCCGCGCGGCTGAGCAAGGCCCAGCGAGCGCAGCAGTTGCTCGACGGCACTTGGGACCAACCCGTGCACGCCCAGCGACTCGCGCTGCCGCGGCATGCGGACCCGATGGCGGTGGCCCGCGCCGCGCTCGGCGATGCGCTGGGGCAAGTGTGCGACAACCTCGCGCTCGCCGTCCGTGGTGACGACCCCGAGTATGTACACCAGGCACGCGTTGGCTGGCGACGCTGGCGCAGCCTGCTGCGGCTGCTGCGCCCGTGGCTACCCGAGCCCCCGGCGCGCGAACCGTTGCAGCCGCTGCTCGATGCGCTCGGGGCCGTGCGGGACCTGGACGTCGCCGCCACCGAGACGCTGCCCGCCTGGGCAGCGGCGTTCGTCGGCAGTCCACCGGACGCCACGCGCGAGCGGACGTGGCAGCGCGCCCAGCGCCGGCTGCAGGCCGCGGCCCGCCGCGAGCGGCGGGCGTTGCGCGCCCGCCTCGGCGATCCGGCGGTGGGACAGGCACTGCTCGCACACGGCCGGTGGCTGCTGGCGCTGCCCGAGCGCATCGACGCCCCGGCCGACTGGGCGGCGCAACGGCTGGCGCGCTGGCACGCGCGGTTGCGCCAGCGCCTGCACCCGGATGCCGCCGGGGACGCGGCCGACGCACTGCACGCCGCGCGGCTGCTGGCCAAACGCCTGCGCTACGGCGCCGAGGCGGTGGCATCGACCCTCGCGCCCAAGGCGGCGCGCCGGCTCGACCGCTGGCAGCGCAACGCCCGCGCCTGGCAGACGCGCATCGGCAGCTGGCGCGACATGGAACGCGCGGCGGAGTTGCTCCTCCAACTCCACGCCGACCCGAGGCTGGCCGCCTACCTGCGCGGGGTGGCGGCTGCGATCCGGCACGCCGAGTCGTCGGCTGCCAGGGCGTAAGCACCACCGCGAAACCACACCTTTCAACTCTCCCTTCATCGGACAACCGCCACCCTAAAACCCTGATCCAGTCATGGTAAAAGATCACGCCGCCTCCCCTGCGCCCGCCGACACGTCCGCCCGCGACACCGTCCCCTGGCACGCGCTTCCTGCCGACGCGGTGCTGCACCGGCTCGGCGCCGAGGCGCAGGGGCTCACCAGCGCCGAGGCGGCCGCGCGGCGCCAACGCCACGGCGACAACCGGCTGCAGGAAGCCCCGCCCGTGCCGCTGTGGCGGCGCGTTGCGCGGCAGTTCGACAACCTGCTGATCTGGGTGCTGCTGGCTGCGGCGGGGATCACGGTCGCGATCGGGCACGGCATCGACGCGCTCGTCATCCTCGCCGTCGTGCTGCTCAACGTCGGCATCGGTGTGATTCAGGAAGGCAAGGCCGAGCGGGCGCTGGCGGCGATCCGCGGCCTGCTGGCACCGCGCGCCCAAGTCTGGCGCGACGGGCGCCTGCTGGAGATCGACGCGGTGCACCTCGTGCCGGGCGACGTGGTGCAGGTCGCCGCCGGCGACAGCCTCTCCGCCGACGTGCGCTGGCTGCAGGTGCACGAGCTGCAGATCGACGAGTCGGCGCTGACGGGTGAGTCGGTCCCCACCGCGAAACAGGCGGAACCGGTCACACCGGACGCACCGCTGGGTGACCGGCGCAGCATGGGCTACGCCGGGACGCTGGTCACGCGCGGTCAGGGCCGGGCGGTGGTGGTTGCCACTGGCATGGCGACCGAGATGGGGCGCATCGGGCGGCTGCTGCAAACGGTGGGGGACACCACGACGCCGCTGGTGCGGCAGATGGCGCAGCTCGGCCGCTGGATCACGCTGGCGGTGCTGGCCGCGGCCGCGCTGCTGTTCGGTTTCGGCTGGGGCGTGCGAGAGCTGCCGGCGCTGCAGACCTTCATGGCCGCGGTGGGGCTGGCGGTGGCCGCCATTCCCGAAGGGCTGCCCGCGATCATGACCGTGACGCTGGCGATCGGTGTGCAGCGCATGGCGCAGCGGCGCGCCATCGTGCGGCGTCTGCCCGCGGTGGAAACGCTCGGCTGTGTGACGGTCATCTGTTCCGACAAAACCGGCACGCTCACCCGCAACGAGATGACGGTGCAGCAGGTGGTTCTGGCCGACGGCGTCGTCGAGGTGGACGGCGTCGGCTATGCCCCCACCGGTGCGCTGCGACGCCACGGAATACCGCTGCAGCCCGCCGAGCTGTGGCGCGAGGCCCCGGCGCTTCTGGCGCTGGCCGAAGGCGCGGCGCTGTGCAACGACGCCGAGCTGCGCCCGGGCGAAGGGGACCCGCCCGACTGGCGGCTGTCGGGCGACCCCACCGAAGGCGCGCTGCTGACGCTGGCGATGAAGGCCGGGATCGACGCGCGCCGGCTGGCCGAGGAGCGCCCGCGCATCGGCGTGCTGCCGTTCGAATCGGCACGGCGCTACATGGCCACGGCCCACCGGCGCGCCACCGGCCACGCCGGCGCGGAGGTGTGGGTCAAGGGCGCGCCGGAGCGGCTGCTCGCGATGTGCAGCCAGGAGCTGGACGCCCACGGCCACGCCCGCCCGCTGCGCCGCGACCACTGGCATGCGCAGGTGGAGCAACAGGCCGCGCAAGGCCGCCGCGTGCTGGCCATCGCCCGGCGCCCATGGCACGTCAGCGAGCCGCTCACCCACGACGCGGTCGCGCACGACCTCGTGCTCGTTGGCCTGGTCGGCATCATCGACCCGCCGCGCGAGGAGGCCGTCGCGGCCGTGGCCGCCTGTCAAAGCGCCGGCATCCGCGTCAAGATGATCACCGGCGACCATGCCGTCACGGCATCGGCGATCGCGCGCCAGCTGGGGCTGAGCACTGGCGGGGCCGCGTTGACGGGACAGGACATCGAGGCGATGGACGACGCGGCGCTACGCGACGCCGTGCGCACGACCGATGTGTTCGCGCGCGCCGCGCCGGAGCACAAGCTGCGCCTCGTGCGTGCGCTGCAGGCCAACGGCGAGATCGTCGCGATGACCGGCGACGGCGTCAACGACGCGCCAGCCCTCAAGGCCGCCGACGTCGGCGTGGCCATGGGCCACAAGGGGACGGAGGCCGCCAAGCGCGCCGCGGCGATGGTGCTCGCCGACGACAACTTCGCCACCATCGCCCGCGCGGTGGAGGAAGGCCGCACGGTCTATGACAACCTGCGCAAGGTGGTCACGTTCCTGCTGCCCATCAACGGCGGCGAGTCGGTGTCGCTGCTGGTGGCGGTGCTCTTTGGGCTCGCGCTGCCCATCGCGCCGGTGCAGATCCTGTGGGTCAACATGGTGAGCTCGATCGCGCTGGCGATGGTGCTTGCCTTCGAGCCGACCGAGCCCGACGTGATGCACCGCCCCCCGCGGCGCCCGGACGAGCCGATGCTCTCGCCCTTCGTGCTGTGGCGCATCGGGCTGGTGTCGGGGCTGTTCGCGCTCGGCATCTTCGGCACCTACCGTTGGGCACTCGCGTCGGGGTACCCGACGGCAGTCGCCCAGACGCTCGCGGTCAACACACTGGTGGCGATGGAAATCTTCTATCTCTTCAGCGTGCGCTACCTGCGGGCGCGCTCGTTTACCTGGGTGGGCGTGCGCGGCACGCCGCGCGTGCTCGCCGCGGTGGCGGCGGCCTGTGCGCTGCAGGCGCTGTTCACCTACGCCCCGTTCATGCAGGCGGCCTTTGGCAGCGCGGCCCTGCCGCCAGAACTGCTGTTCGTCAGCGCCGCGGTGGGCGCGGGCGTGCTGGTGGCGCTGGAGCTGGAAAAGGGCATCCTGCGCAGGCTGCGCTAAACCGACACCCTGCAGCCGGTGCGGCGCTGCCACGGGGGGTCCACTCCCGGCACTTTCCCGACACCGCCGTCACGGCAGACGCTTTCCTCACCCGATACGATGGCCTACAGAACACGGTGCGGGCACCAACCGGCATGAGGGGTATCGGCGTTGGCATAAGCGCCCTACAATGGCAGGCTTTCCGCAGCCTCTGGATCTACACCACGAACCGCTGTTGCCGCCATGAGCAAAAAAGTCTACATCCGCACCTTCGGCTGCCAGATGAACGAGTACGACTCGGCCAAGATGGCCGACGTCCTCGCCGCCGCCGAGGGGTACGAACCCACCGACGACCCCGAGCAGGCCGACCTGATCCTCTTCAACACCTGCTCCGTGCGCGAGAAGGCGCAGGAAAAGGTCTTCTCCGACCTCGGTCGCGTCAAGCACCTGAAGAAAAAAGGCGTGCTCATCGGCGTGGGCGGCTGCGTCGCGAGCCAGGAAGGCGAGGAAATCATCCAGCGCGCGCCGTACGTGGACGTGGTGTTCGGCCCGCAGACGCTGCACCGCCTGCCGGAACTGCTGCGCCAGCGTCAGCAACAGGCGCGGCCGCAGGTGGACATCAGCTTCCCCGAAATCGAAAAATTCGACCACCTGCCGCCCGCGCGGGTGGAGGGGGCCTCGGCCTTCGTGAGCATCATGGAAGGCTGCAGCAAGTACTGCAGCTACTGCGTCGTGCCCTACACCCGCGGCGAGGAGGTCTCGCGCCCGCTGGAGGACGTGCTGGTGGAAGTGGCGGGCCTGGCCGAGCAGGGCGTCAAGGAAGTGACGCTGCTGGGCCAGAACGTCAACGCCTGGCGTGGCGGTGACGGTGAGGACTTCGCCCTGCTGCTGGAGTGCGTGGCGGACATCCCCGGCATCGAGCGCATCCGCTACACCACCAGCCACCCCAACGAGTTCACCCCGCGCCTCATCGAGGCCTACGGCCGCATCCCCAAGCTCGTCAGCCACCTGCACCTGCCCGTGCAGCACGGCAGCGACCGCATCCTGATGGCGATGAAGCGCGGCTACACCGCGATGGAGTACAAGAGCACCATCCGGCGGCTGCGCGCGGTGCGGCCGGACATCAGCCTCTCGAGCGACTTCATCGTCGGCTTCCCCGGCGAGACGGAGGAGGACTTTGCCAAACTGATGAAGCTGGTGGAGGACGTCGGCTTCGACGCGAGCTTCAGCTTCATCTTCAGCCCCCGCCCCGGCACGCCGGCGGCCAACCTGCCGGACGACACCCCGCACGAGGTCAAACTGCGCCGCCTGCAGACGCTGCAAAAGGCGCTGGAGGCGAACGTCGCGCGCATCAGCGCCAGCCGCGTCGGCACCGTGCAGCGCATCCTGGTCGAAGGCCCCTCGAAGAAGAACCCACAGGAGCTGATGGGCCGCACCGAGTGCAACCGCATCGTCAACTTCGACGGCGGTCCCCACGGCCAGCGCCTCATCGGCCAGATGATCGACGTGCGCATCACCCAAGCGCTGCCGCACTCGTTGCGGGGAGAGGTTATGGTCGCCGATACGGTGCACCCCGCGGCGTCGAGCTGATCGCAAGGATGAGCCGATGCGGCTGGCCACCTGGAACGTCAACTCCCTCGCCGTCCGTCTGCCGCACGTCATCGACTGGCTGACGACGGCGGCGCCGGACGTGGTGGCGCTGCAAGAGCTTAAGCTCACCGATGACAAGTTCCCCGCGGACGCACTGGCGCAGGCTGGCTACGCGGCGGCGTGGTTCGGCCAAAAGACCTACAACGGCGTGGCGCTGCTGGTGCGCTCGCCCGCAACGCTGACCGAGGTGCAACGCAACATCCCGGGCTTTGCGGACGAGCAGGCACGCGTGATCGCGGCGACCGTGCAGCCGGCGTCGGGCGCGGCGCCGCTGCGGGTGGTGGGGGCGTATTTCCCGAACGGGCAGGCGCCGGGGACGGACAAGTTTGCCTACAAGATGCGCTGGCTCGACGCGTTGCGTGACTGGATCGCGCAGGAGCTCACGCGCCACCCGCGGCTCGTGCTGATGGGTGACTTCAACATCACGGTGGACGACGAGGACGTGTGGGACCCCGAGGGGCTGCGCGAGACCATCCACTGCACCACCGAGGAACGCGCCAAGCTGGCGGCGCTGCGCGCGCTGGGCCTGCACGATGCGTTTCGCCTGTTTCCCCAGCCGCCCAAGAGCTATTCGTGGTGGGACTACCGCCAGCTCGCGTTCCAGAAAAACCGTGGGCTGCGCATCGACCACATCTGGATCAGCGATGCGCTGAAAGACTTGGCACGGGCCTGCACGATCGAGCGTTCGCTGCGCAAGCGGCCTCAGCCCAGCGACCATGCGCCGGTGCTGCTCACCCTCGCCGACGCCTGAAATAGCTAACAGCGCAGCGTTGCGGGCGCGGCCACGTTGGGGTGCACAGGTGCAACCAATGATCCCACCCCGTTCATTTCCCTGATGCGCGCAACGGTCCTCACTCCATGCCGAGCTCCTGCATCTTGCGCGTGATGGTGTTGCGCCCGATCCCCAAGCGCTGCGCGGCCTCGATACGGCGACCACGGGTCGTTTGCAATGCCGCCTGTATCAAACGCGCCTCGACCCGACGTACGAGGGTATCCCAGACATCGGGGCACCCTTCGGCCAGCAATGCGGTGGCTTCAGCCATCAGGCCGGCCTCCCAATCGGCACCCACTGGGGCCGAGGCCCCACTCGCCCTTCTGTGAAAGGTCGGCACCGCAGCGGCCTGCGGCGTGGTGGGAACGCCGCCACCCTCGGTGGTGCCGTGGGGGGTGGTGGGTAAGTCCGCCGTCTCGGCCGGTAACGGCACGCTCCACGCCGCGGCCGAAACCGCCGGCTCCGAGGGCATCGCCGCCACGGGTACACCAGCCGTCAGCGACGCACCCGCCCCCTCACGCCCCGGCGTCGCTCGCGAGGCGGCGCGCACCTCCGGCGGCAGGTCCTTGACCTCGACCACCTGCGCCGGCGCCATCACGGTCAGCCAGTGGCAGAGGTTCTCCAGCTGGCGCACGTTGCCGGGGAAGTCGAACGCCTGCAGCACGCGCAACGCCGCATCCGACAGGCGCTTCGGTTCGACTTCCAGCTGGCGGGCGCTTTGTTGCAGGAAGAAGCGCGCCAGTAGCGGGATGTCCTCGCGCCGCTCGCGCAGCGGCGGCAGGCGCAGCCGGATGACGTTGAGGCGGTGGTACAGGTCCTCGCGGAAGGCACCTTCCTTGACCCGCTGCTCGAGGTTCTGGTGTGTGGCGGCGATCACGCGCACGTTGGCCTTGAGCGCGCTGTGCCCGCCGACGCGGTAGTAGTGGCCGTCCGACAGCACGCGCAGCAGGCGCGTCTGCAGCTCGAACGGCATGTCGCCGATCTCGTCGAGGAACAGCGTGCCGCCCTCCGCCTGCTCGAAGCGGCCGCGGCGCAGCGTCTGCGCACCGGTGAACGCCCCGCGCTCGTGGCCGAACAGCTCGGACTCGAGCAGGTCTTTCGGGATCGCCGCGGTGTTGATGGCGACGAACGGCCCCTTGGCGCGCGGCGAATGCTTGTGCAACGCGCGCGCGACCAGTTCCTTGCCGGTGCCGGACTCGCCGGTGATGAGCACGGTGACGTGGCTTTGGCTAAGCCGCCCGATCGCGCGGAACACGTCCTGCATCGCCGGTGCCTGGCCCAGAATCTCGGGCGTGGCCGCCAGCGCCTCCTGCGCCACCTCGTCGCGCTGGCTTTCCTCGACCGCGCGGCGGATCAGCTCGACCGCCTTGGGCAGGTCGAACGGCTTGGGCAGGTACTCGAACGCCCCGCCCTGGAACGCCGCGACGGCGCTGTCCAGATCCGAGTACGCGGTCATGATGATGACCGGCAGGTTCGGGTAGCGGCGCTTGACCTTTTCCAGCAGATCAAGGCCCGATCCCCCCGGCATGCGAATGTCGCTGACCAGCACCTGCGGCCCCTCGTCCGCCCCGTCGGCGAGCGCGTCGAGCACCGCTTTGGGGCTGTCGAAGCTGCGTGTGGGCAGGTCCTCGCGCGCCAGCGCCTTCTCCAGCACGAAGCGGATGGAGGGGTCGTCGTCGGCGATCCAGATCGGTTTCATGCGCGGCTCGTTTCCTGGTCACGTGTTCCGACCCCGCCCGCGCTCACGGCAACGGAATCAGGATCTTGAAGTCCGTGTGCCCGGGACGGCTGTCGCACTCGATCAGCCCCTGGTGCTGCTGCACGAAGGTCTGCGCCAGCGTCAGCCCCAACCCGGAGCCACCCTCCCGCCCCGACACCAAGGGGTAGAAGATGCGGTCCTTGATGTCCTCGGGCACACCGGGACCGTTGTCGATGACATGCAATTCCAGTGCCAGCCGGAAGCGTCGCTTGCCAAACGTCACCTGGCGCTGCACGCGCGTGCGCAGCGTGATGCACGCATCCCCGGCGGCGATGCGATCTTTGAGCGCGTGGGCGGCATTGTGCGCGAGGTTGAGCACCGCCTGGATCAGCAGCTCGCGGTCGCCTCGGAATTCGGGGATCGACGTGTCGTAGTCGCGCACCACCCGCAACCCCCGGGGAAATTCCGCGAGGATGATGGTGCGCACGCGCTCGCACACCTCGTGGATGTTGACATCGCCCATCACCGGTGCGCGCCGGTGCGGTGCCAACAGCCGGTCCACCAGCGACTGCAGCCGGTCGGCCTCGTGCACGATGACCGCGGTGTATTCAGTCAGGTCCTCGCGGTCGGCCAGCTCCATCTGCAGCAGCTGCGCCGCCCCGCGGATGCCGCCGAGTGGGTTTTTGATCTCGTGCGCAAGGTTGCGGATCAGCTCTTTGTTGGCCTGCGCCTGCTCGAGCAGCCGCTCTTCGCGCTCCAGCCGCGCCTGCTGCTCCAGCGGCAGCATCTCGACGATGCGGCGGTCCGCCGCCTCGGTGCTCGCCAGCACCAGGTGCACCGGTAGCGGAGCGCGCATCAGGCGCTTGAGGTGCGTGTCGTAGCGGATCACCGCGTACTCGTGACCGCGCGCGCCCGCGAGCGCGTTGTGCAGCAGCTCCGGCTGCGTGATCCATTCCGCCAGCGGCACCCCGGCCAGCGTGCGGCGCGACAGGCCGATCGCATCCTCCAGCGCGTGGTTGGCATACTGGATGCGGCCGTCGTCGTCGATGACGGCCACGAGGGTGGCGAGCAGGTCCAGTGCGGCGTAGGCCGACCCCGCCGCCCCCACCTCCCCACCGCGTCTTGCGCGTGTGGTCGGCATCGGGGCGTCAGCGCGAGCCGTCGAGCCGCGCCATTTCGCGGCGGATCGCGGCGACGTCCGCCTCGGCACGCTCGACACGGGTGCGCAGCTCCTCCACGCGCGCCTGGTAGCGCGGAGAGTCGGTGCGCTCGTTGGCCAGGCGCGGCGGCTTGCCATCGGCGTAATCGGCGCGCGCCTGTTCGAGCCGCTCCTGCGCGCGGCGCAGCTCCTGCTCCAGGATGCGGCGCGCCTCGGCGTCGCGCTGGCGCTGCTGGTCCGGATCCACACGCTCGCTCGCACTGCGCGCGCCGCCGGCGGAGCCACCGCCCGCCTCGCCCGCACCGTTGCGCGCCCCGCCGTCCTTGGCGCCGGCCGTCGCCGCGGGGCGCGTCCCCTCCACCACCGTCAGGTTGCCGCCCTGCACCTCGCGGCAGCCGCGCGCGGCCGGATTGGGGCCAGGGCTGTTGGTGTATTCGTTGCCGCAGCGCCAAATGGTGCTGCCTTGCGCAACCGCAACCCCGACAACGTCGCTTGCAAGCCACATCGCGACTGCCATCGCACCGATGGCCGCTTTGGTCATCCCTGATAGATTGTCTGAACCCGTCATTTTCATGCACCGTTAGGACACACGACGCCACAGTATCGTTCAAAACGCAAGGGGCGGCACGTGGCCGCCCCCGGGGTGACAGAAAGCCGCCCCCATCGGGGCGGCCATCCCCATCACAAACTGAAGTACATGTCGTACTCGGTCGGGGTGACCTCGACGCGCGCACGCGTGACTTCCTGCATCTTGAGTTCGATGTAGGCGTCGAGCATGGAGTCGGTGAAGACGCCGCCCTTGGTCAGGAACGCGCGGTCCTTGTCCAGGTACTCCAGCGCCTGGTCGAGGCTGTGGCACACGGTGGGCACCAGCTTGTCCTCTTCCGGCGGCAGGTGGTACAGGTCCTTGGTCGCCGCCTCGCCCGGGTGGATTTTGTTCTCGACGCCGTCCAGCCCCGCCATCAGGAGCGCGGCAAAGCACAGGTACGGGTTGGCCATCGGGTCCGGGAAGCGCGCCTCGACGCGGCGGGCCTTCGGGTTCGCGACGTACGGAATGCGGATCGACGCCGAGCGGTTCTTGGCCGAGTACGCCAGCTTGACCGGGGCCTCGAAGTGCGGCACCAGGCGCTTGTAGCTGTTGGTCGTCGGGTTGGTGATGGCGTTGAGCGCGCGGGCGTGCTTGATGATGCCGCCGATGTAGTACAGCGCGAAATCGCTCAGCCCCGCATAGCCGTCACCGGCGAACAGGTTCTTGCCGTCCTTCCAGACCGACTGGTGCACGTGCATGCCGCTGCCGTTGTCGCCGTGATAAGGCTTGGGCATGAAGGTCGCCGTCTTGCCGTAACTGTTGGCCACGTTCCAGATGACGTACTTGAGCGTTTGCGTCCAGTCCGCGCGCTCCACCAGCGTGCTGAACTTCGTGCCGATCTCGCACTGGCCTGCGCCCGCCACCTCGTGGTGGAACACTTCCACGGGAATGCCCAACGACTCGAGGATCAGCACCATCTCGGCGCGCATGTCGTGCGTGCTGTCCACCGGCGGGACGGGGAAGTAGCCGCCCTTGGTGCGCGGACGGTGGCCGCGGTTGCCATTCTCGAACTTGGTGCCGGTGTTCCAGGGGGCCTCGTACTCCTCGATCTCGTAGAAGCAGTTGCCCGGGTTGGTGCTCCAGCGCACACCGTCGAACAGGAAAAACTCGGGTTCCGGGCCGAAGTAGGCGGTGTCGCCCAGGCCCGAGGCCTTCAGATACGCCTCGGCACGCTTGGCGATCGAGCGCGGGTCGCGGTCGTAGGCCTTGCCGTCGCTCGGCTCGATCACGTCACACTGCAGGAACAGCGTGGTCTCTTCGAAGAACGGGTCGATGTTGGCGGTGTTGGGGTCCGGCATCAGCAGCATGTCGGAGGCTTCGATGCCCTTCCAGCCCGCGATCGACGAGCCGTCGAACGCGTGGCCCGACGTGAACTTGTCCTCGCTGAAGGCGGAGATCGGCACGGTCACGTGCTGCTCCTTGCCACGGGTGTCGGTGAAGCGGAAATCGACGAACTTGACGTCGTTTTCCTTGACCATGTTCATCACGTCGGCGACGGTCTTGGCCATCAGTGTGCTCCTGCAGAGATAACGGGGGACGAAAAAGGGTCAGCAAGTCCAAGCAGTTTTCGTGCCAACACCGGTCAGCACGACAACGTAACCGTCCACGATCACGATGAACCGTTTTGGTGCGTCATGCCCTGTTTTGATGCATCGCCGCTGCGCACCAATTCGGGGCCCAGCCGCACCGACATCGCCCGCAGGCCGGTCAGCAGCGCATCATACGCCGCGCCCACCGCGTCGGCGGCCCCTTTGACGCCGAGTTCGATGTGCCGGCCGTACTCGGGGTGGTCGACACTGGGCAGGCTGAACACCTTGACCCCCGGGTGCTCGGCCTCGATGCGCTCCATCAGCGGCGTCAGGGTCGCCTCGATGCCGCCGAAAACGATCACCGAACGCTCCTGCTGCGCGTCGGCGCCGAAACGGTCGCGGTAGTGGGTGTCGAGCACCCACTCGATCATCGGCCAGGCCATGACCGGAAACCCCGGCACGAAGTGCACCGTGCCGCCCCCAGGGCCGTCGCACGAAAAGCCCGGGATGCGGTTGTACGGGTTCGGGATGATGCGCGCCCCCCGCGGAAAGACCCCCATGTTGAGCCGGTGCACGTTGTCGGGACGGTCGGGTTCGAACGGCACGCCCTGCTCGGCCGCGACCTCGCGCATGCGCTGCTCGATCAGGGCCTTCGCCTCCGGGTGCAGCACAGCCTCCACACCCAAGGCCGCCGCCGCGGCCTGGCGCGTGTGGTCGTCCGGGGTCGCGCCGATACCGCCGGTGGCAAACACCACATCGGCGCTGGCGAACGCCTGCCGCAGCACGTCGGTGATGCCGTCGCGGTCGTCGCCGACGTAGCGCGCCCAGTGCAGGCGCAACCCGCGCGCCGCCAGCAGCTCGATGACTTTGGTCAGGTGCTTGTCCTGGCGCTTGCCGGAGAGGATCTCGTCGCCGATGACGATGAGGCCGAAGCGGGAAGGGCGCGTGTGTGGGGTGGTCATGATCCAGCGGGAGGCAACGGTCGGGCGTCGACGTCGATGACGGTGTCGGCAGCGGGCGCGGACGGCGCAGACGGTGCGGTGGCCGGGCCCGGCACCGGGGTGCCGCTCAGCGCGCTTGCGGGCGATACCGCGTCGGCCCGCCGTGCCTCGTCCAGCGCCTGCAGCAGGTAGTGCGCGTACCACAGCGACGCAAACGCAAAAATGAGCGCGTATACCCAGATCGCCAGCGGCACGAGCAGCGGCGCCAGGGCGATGAACATCGCGCCGGACGCCCACAGCACGCTGGGCGCGGCGCTCAGCAGCCCGATGAGCACGCCCATCGCCAGCAGCGGCCCTCGGTGGCGCGCGACGAGCGCGCGGCGCTCCTGCACCGTCGCGTGTTCGGCCAGCGCATCGTAGGTGTAGACGCGGTACGTGAGCCAGCCCCAGATCAGCGCCGGTAGCACCAGCACCAGCGGCGGGATCAGCCAGAACGGCAGCGACACCAGCAGCATCAGCAGCGCAAGCACGGTCGACCACAGCGACCACGCCACACCGCCCCAGAAACCGCCGCCGCGGCGGCGCTGGAGGTCCGGAAACCGGCGCGCTGCGACCAGATCGACCATCGCCGGCGTCATCAGCAGCGCCACGGCCAGCAGCGACAGCACGACGATGAGCGGTGTGACGAAGACGAGCACCAGCAACGGCGCCACGACCGCGCGCAACCCGCCCAGCCCGACGCTCTCCAGCCACCCGAGCACGAACTCGACCAGCGACCAGCTCTGCAGCCACGCGAGCACGGCGTCGACCGCCTGGTCCCAGAACAGGTAGCCGAGCGCGAACGCGCCCGCCACCAGCAGCACGAGCGGCAGCAGCGACAGCGCCATCACCCGCGGGTGCAGGCAATAGGCCACGGCGCGCCAGAACGATCCCAACAACAAACGCATGAGGCGTAAGCATAACCGCCCCCCTCGGGCGGCGCGCGCCACCTCGTGTTCCTCCACGAGGGGCCCGGGACGGTAGCGATGTGGTACCAACGCTTACGATCCCATCCCATACGTGCGCGAACACGAATACCCCAGCCCGCACCCCGACCAACCCGCGGCGCTGCTCGCCGCCGTCAGCGCGTTTCTGGTCGATCCGCTCTGACGCCCGCGGCGTGCAGCGCCGCGATCTCGTCGGGCGAGAGCCAGCGCCACGCGCCGGGCGGGAGGTCCGGCGGCAACTGCACGGGCCCGATTGCGCTGCGGTGCAGGGCCTCGACCCGGTTGCCCGCCGCCGCGACCATGCGCTTGACCTGGTGGTAACGCCCCTCGGTGAGCGTCAGGCGCAGCCGGCGCTCGCCGATCACCTCCAGCGCCGCAGGCCGCACGGGCCGCGGATCGTCGCGCAACACGACCCCCTCGCGCAGGCGCGCGAGCTGCGCCGCGTCCACGGGGTGGCGACACGTCACTTCGTACACCTTGGGCACGTGATGGCGCGGCGACGACAGGCGGTGTATGAACGCGCCGTCGTCCGACAGCAAGAGCAGCCCCGTCGTGTCCTGGTCGAGCCGCCCGATCGGCTGCACCCCCCGGGTCGCGAGCCCCGGGCGCCGGCGCAGCGGCGGGGGCAGCAGCGCGCGCACCGGCGGCCAGGCCCCGGGCCGCTGCGAACACTCGTAACCCGCGGGCTTGTGCAGCATCAGATACGCCCGCGGTTGGTAGCACCAGCGTTGCCCCTGCACCCAGAACACCATGCCCGGCGCCGGGCCGCCGCCAGCGAAGGGTTCGTCGGGGTCGGTCACGGGACGGCGGTCGCCCCCCACCTGCACCGCGCCCGCGGCGATCAGGAACCGACACTCGCGGCGCGTGCCAAAACCCTGTGTATACAGCACATCTTCCCAGCGCATGCCCGCAGCATAACGGCGCCCGCCACCGGGGTCGCGGCGAAATCGGGGACAATCAAAGAAATCGATCCAACACCGATGAAATCGAGCCTGCTTTCGCTCCTGCCCAGCCGGGAACGGCTGGCCACCAGCCGCTGGCTGCGCTGGCTGGGGCCGTATCTGCATCATCCGCGCCTGTGGCACCTGAACCGGCGCGGGCTCGCGCTCGGCCTGGCGTTGGGGGTGTTTTTCGGCTTCTTGATTCCGGTGGCCCAGATCCCGGCCTCGGCGACGCTCGCCGTGCTGCTGCGGGCGCACCTGCCGGCGGCGGTGGCCAGCACGCTGGTCACCAATCCCGTGACGTTCGGGCCGGTGTATTTCGGCGCCTACAAGCTCGGCGAATGGGTGCTGGACACCCCGCAGGACGCACGTGCCGCGGACGAGGCACAGGCGCTGGCCTACACACCCGCCGGCCGGGACGCCCCCGAAGGTGCCGGGCTGCGGGAGGAGCTCGCGTCGATGTGGGCGTGGGTGACGAGTGTGGGCAAGCCGCTGGTCGTCGGGCTGATGATCGTCGCAACGGTGGCCGCCGTCGTCACGTATGCCGCGGTGCATTTGCTGTGGATCGGTGCCGTGCGTTGGCGCCGTCGGCGGCGCATACGGCGGGTCGGGACCGCCTCGAACCAATCGCCTGTCGCGTAAGCCGCGGGGGGATGGCTCACCCCTGCGCGGCACGCTTCCACGCATCGCGGGCCGCCGCCTCGTCGCCGCGCCGCTCCGCCAACTCGGCGAGCGCGCACCAGCCGCGCCGGCGCAGTTCGCGGTCGTCCAGGGCACGCACGGCCTGCTGCAGCAGCGTCTGGGCCTTGCCCCACAGCCCCCGCGCCCGGTACGCCTGCGCCGCCAGGTACTGCAGCCCGGCGTCGTCGGGCTGGCGCTGCTGCGCCTCCTCCAGCCGCGGCAGCCACGCCGCATCCAGCCGCGCCAGCCACGGCTCCACCAGCGCCACCGCGCGCAGCCGCTCGGACGCGTCCAGCGTCGCGTAACCGGCCCAGGCGGTGCGAATCGCCTCGTCGACGACGTGTGGTACCGGCCCGTCGGAGGCAACGATGCCGGCATGCACCAGCGATTCGACGTGCGCGAGCAGCGCGACCGCGCGCGTCGGGTCGCGCCGCTCCTCGCCCTCGAGGCGGCGCCAAACCGCGGTCACGGCGTCGATGTCCCGCGCATCGCGCAGCGCTTCGAGCCAGATGCCGCGCACCACGGTGCGCAGTGCTTCCGCGGAAAACGCGCGGTGCTTGGCCAGCAGCCGCGCCAACTCCAGCGCCGAGCGGCTGTCGCGCCGCAGCTGCGCCAGCCGCAGGCGCAGCCGCACCGCCTGGATGCGCCGCGCGGCCCCCTGCGGCAACTGCGCCAGCCACTGCGCGGCGGCGTCGGCATCCCGCGCGTCGAGCGCCCACTCCGCCGCGCGCAGCAACGCCCCTTCGCGCGCCTGGGGCGCTTCGCGTCCGCGCACGGGGTCGATCGCCGCGGCGAGCCACGCGTCGCGCTGCTCGCGCTGCCCGAGCTGATGCGCACTCTCGGCCGCAACCAGGTGCGCCAGCACCCACAGCGCGTCGGCGTGCGGCAGCGTGTCGCGGTTCCCGGCGGCGAGGTGTTCGATGGCCTCGCGGGCGGCGCGCTGCGCGCGCACGAAACGCCCGCCCAGCCACTGCCCCCAGGCTTGCAGCAGCAGGCCGACGACCGCGCGCTCGTGCTGCAACGCGCGCCAGCGGCTCGCCCGGCGCGGCAACGCACGCAACAACGCCACCCCGCGCAGCGCAGCGTAGCCCACCACAAAGGCAAGCACCACCCCGACCAACACGAGGTTGAACGACACGTCGACCCGCCACGGCGGCCAAAACAGCGTCACTGTGGCCGGGTTGTCGCCCATGAACAGCGCCGCCGCCACGGCCAGCGCCGCGATGAAGAGGAACCCGAACACCCCCTTCATGGCCGACACCCGTCCCCATCGGCGCGGCCGCGCCCCGGGCCTCTCACTGCGACGATCCGCACGTCAGCGTCCCTCCGCCGCGGCGGCCAGCGCCGCGAGCGTGTCATCGGGCCGGGGCAGCGTCTCGTGCCGCAGGTCACGCTGCAGCTCGTCGAGCGTCTGTAACACCGGCCGCAGGCGCGGCGCCTCAATATCGAAGTAGCGCCGCAGATGCCGCTCCACCGCCCGCACATCGGCGCGCGCGCTGTCGAACTGGCGCGCCAGCACCGCCAGACGGGCGTTGAGCAGCGTCAGCCGCACGTTCTCGCGCAGGAAATACGCCTCCTCCGGTGCGAGCAACACCGCCTCGGGCACGTCGATGCGGCGGATGCGCACCAAATCCCCGAACGCGGCGCGCAGCCGGGCCCACGCGGTCTGACCCCACGCAATCGCCGTGGCCTGCACGCGCGCCCACCAGCTGACCGACGCGGCCTCGCCGCCGGCGGCGACCGCTGGAAGGGGGGCCACCTCGGATGCCTTCGGCGCGGCGCGGCGCGCCCCTTCGTCCCGCGCCACGGGCGGCTCGTCGCGCGGCGGGTCGGCGCGCAGGGGCCACTCGTCCACCGCGCGGGCGAGCTCGTCGAGCCGCATCACCAGGGCCGGCACGTCCACCAGCGCCGCCGAGCGAATGCGCCCGAGGTCGCGCGCAATGGCCCGCTGCACCGGGTTCAGGCGCGGCTGCGCCGCGCGCTCGATGCGCTGCTGCGCCACCTGCAGCGCGGTGACCACGGGCTGGATGCTGCCGGTAAGCTGGCTCTGCTGAACCGCAAGGCGCAGCGCGGCCTCCAGCTCCTGCACCAGCGCGTCGTCGCGCGAACGCGACACGGAGCGCATCAACTCCTCGAGCTGCGCGCGCTGCAGTGCGACTTCCGACAACTTGACCTCGGCAACGCCCAGGCGGGCCTGCAGTTCGTTGACCGTGGCCTGCGCTTGTTCGGCGAGGGCGCGCGTGGTCGCCTGTTCCGCCTGCCACTCGGCGCTGCGGCGGGCCAGCTCTTCCTGCGTACGCGCGAGCCGCTGCCACGTCCACAGCGACACCGCCCCCGCGAGCACCGCGAGCGCGAGGGCAGCGCCCGCCACCCACGCCCCCGCCCGCCGCGGCACGGGGCGCGGCTCGGCAGCGGGAACGTTGAGGGTCGGGGCGTCGCTCACGCCATCGATTCTAGGGCCTGTACGACCTCCGGTAGTGCCGGACGGCTCATCACGACCTGCCCCACACCGAGCGCGCGCGCCGCCGCGGCGATGCGGGGATGCGTGACGAGCGCCCGCGCCGCCGACCACGGCGCGCCGGGCATCAACGCCCGCAGGTATCCGATCGCCTCGCTGCTGCTGAACAGCCAGATCGCACCCGGCCCCACCAGCCGCTCAGCCGCCTGCCGCTGCGCGGCATCCCAGCGGGGCCCTTGGCGCCGGTAGGCGGTCACGGTCTCGACGGTGGCGCCGCGTTCAATGCAGCGCTGCAGCAGCGTGTCACGCCCTTCGTAGCCGTCGGCGGAGACCCCCCGCACCGCGCGCAAACGCCAGCCCGGCCGCACCTGCGGTGCCACGACCGGCCACAGCGCGTCCGTATCCATTTGGGCCGCGTCGGGCGGGGGCTGATCGATCGCCGCCGGGGCCACGCCCCAGGCCCGCAGGGCGTCCGCCGTGCCCGCACCGGGCGTCCAACAGCGCACCGGTGCCGCGGGCGGCGGCACCTGTGCCTGCCGCAACACCGCCACCGCCGCCGGGCTGACGACCAACACCGCGTCCACCCCGCGCCAGCCGTCGATCAACGTTCGCAGCGCGGCGGGCTCGACGGCGGGGGCGATCTCGATCAGCGGCAGCGCCACCACGGGCCAACCCGCCGCGCCAAGCGCCTCGACCCACGCGGCCGCCTGCTCGCGTGGGCGTGTCACGACGACCGTGGGCCGCGTGGCCGAGGTGGCACTCACGGCTCACCCCGCGGCGACGACGCGTGCCCCCTGGACGATCAACCGCTCGGCCACCGACCGGCCCGCGGCCTCGGCGGCGGCCAGATCGCCCACCGCGGCCTCGGCCTCGGCCCGCAACAGGGGCCCCGCGCCTTCCGGCTCCCCCCACGCGGCGGCGATGTGCAGTCGGCGCACGTCACCGGCGGCCGCCGGGGCCGCCTCCAGCCACGTCGCGTGCGCGGCCAGCGGTACCGAGCAACTGCCCCCCAGCGCGCGCGAGACGGCCCGCTCGGCCGTGACCGCGGCCCACGTCGCCCAATCCGCCAGTGGCGCGAGGGCTTCGGCGACGTCGGCGCGCTCGACGCGGATTTCGATGCCCAGCGCCCCCTGCCCCGCCGCCGGCAGCATCTCGTGCGGCGCGAACACGCGCCGGATGCGATCCTGCAGTCCCAGCCGGCGCAGACCAGCCGCCGCCAGCACGATCGCGTGGTACTGCCCCTCGTCGAGCTTGCGCAGCCGCGTGTCGAGGTTGCCGCGCAGCGGCTCGATGCGCACGTCGGCGCGCCCCAGCCGCTGGAAGGCCTCCCGCAGCAGGACGACGCGGCGCAGGCTCGACGTCCCGACGACCGCCCCCGCCGGCAGGTCCGCCAGGTCCGCCGCGTGCGGCGACACCCAGGCGTCACGCGGATCCTCCCGCGCCATCACGCAGGCGAGCCGGAACCCGTCCGGCAGCGCCATCGGCACGTCCTTGAGCGAGTGCACGGCCAGGTCGGCCCGCCCCTCCTCCAGCGCGACTTCGAGCTCCTTGACGAACAGCCCCTTGCCGCCCACCTTGGACAGCGCCCGGTCCAGAATCTGGTCCCCGCGCGTCGTCATCCCGAGTAGCCGCACGCGGTGGCCCAGACGCTGCAGGCGGTCGCGCACGTGCTCCGCCTGCCACAGAGCGAGGCGACTTTCGCGGGTGGCGATCGTCAAGTCGAGCGCGGCAGCGCGGGCGGTCGTAGCAGAAGACGCAACGATGGGAACGGCAGCATCGGACATCCTGGCATGCTAGCACGCCACCCGCTCGGCCAGCAGCGCCTCGCGTACCAGCGGCAACTGGCGACGCGACACCTGCAGCCGCTCCGGCACGCCGTCGAGCCGCACCACCCAGCCGTCGAAAACCTCCCCGTTCCCGTCACCGCCGCGCTCGTGCACGCGCTCCAGCGCGCGCACGCGGTCGCGCGCCACGAGCGCGTTGCGGTGGATGCGCAGCCAGCGCTGCGGTTGCGCACGCTCGAACTCGTGCAGCGACCCGTCGTAGATGTGGCTGCGCTCGCGCGTGCGCACCGTCAGGTATTTGAGCTCCGCCTTGAGGTAGATCACCTCGTCGATGGGCACCCGTTCGGTGCGGCCGCGGTCGTGGATCAGCAGGTAGGCCCCCACCCGGTCCGGCTCCGCCGGGGTTTCCGCCCGCGGCCCGGAGTGCCCTTCGAGCCCGGCACCCCGCGCGGCCGCGGCGGCGCGCCAGCGCAGTGCCTTCTCCAGCGCCTGCCGCAGGCGCTCCAGCCGCACCGGCTTGGTCAGGTAGTCCACCGCGTCGAGCTCGAACGCGCGCAGCGCGTGTTCCGCGTGGGCGGTGACGAAGACCACCGCCGGGGCGTCGGCGCGCCCGCGCAACAACGCCGCCAGCCCCAGCCCATCGAGCCCGGGCATCTGCACGTCCAGCAGCGCCACGTCCCACGGTTCACTCACCAGCCGCGCGTAGGCGCTGCGGGCGTCCGCCGCCTCGCCCACGTCGACCGGCTCGCCCAGCCGGCCAAGCAGGTCGCGCAGCCGCTCGCGCGCCAACGGCTCATCGTCCACCACCAATACCCGCGTGCCCATCGTGCGCCCTCCTGGGCCGGGTCGGCCCGGCGGACCGCCCCGGTAAAATCCATGCAACGCCACGTGCACTTTATACGCCAGCGCCGCGGACGCGTCCATCCGGGGCCGGCGCCATCCTGACGCCATGACCCACAACCAGCTCGATGCCAAAGCCCACGCCTGGTCGGCCCTGTTCGCCGAACCCATGAGCGAGCTGGTGCAGCGCTACACCGCCAGCGTCTTCTTTGACAAACGGCTGTGGAAAGCCGACATCCAGGGGTCGCTGGCGCATGCCGAGATGCTGGCCGCCCAAGGCATCATCAGCGCGCAGGACTGGGCCGACATCCAGCGCGGATTGCAGCAGATCGCGCAGGAAATCGAAGCCGGCACCTTCGAGTGGAAGCTGGCGCTGGAGGACGTGCACCTCAACATCGAGGCACGGCTGACGCAGCTCGTCGGCGACGCCGGCAAGCGGCTGCACACCGGCCGCAGCCGCAACGACCAAGTCGCCACCGACGTGCGGCTGTGGCTGCGCGATGAAATCGACGGACTCATCGCCCTGCTGCGCGAACTGCAGGGGGCCCTCGTGGACGTGGCCGAACGCCACGTGGACGTGATCCTGCCGGGCTTTACGCACCTGCAGGTGGCGCAGCCGGTGAGCTTTGCCCACCACCTGCTGGCGTATGTCGAGATGTTCGCGCGCGACGAGGAGCGGCTGCGCGACGTGCGCCGGCGCACGAACCGGCTGCCGCTCGGCAGTGCCGCGCTGGCCGGCACTACCTACCCGCTGGACCGCGAGCGCGTGGCGCGCACGCTGGGCATGGTAGACGAACGGGGCGAGCCGCAACTGTGCCTCAACAGCCTGGACGCGGTGAGCGACCGCGACTTTGCCATCGAGTTCACGGCCGCGGCGTCGCTGATCATGGTGCACATCAGCCGCCTGAGCGAGGAGCTGATCCTGTGGATGAGCCAGAACTTCGGCTTCATCCGCATCGCCGACCGCTTCACGACCGGCAGCTCCATCATGCCGCAGAAGAAGAACCCGGACGTGCCGGAACTCGCGCGTGGCAAGACGGGGCGCGTGGTGGGCCACCTGATGGGCCTGATCACGCTGATGAAGGGGCAGCCGCTCGCCTACAACAAGGACAACCAGGAGGACAAGGAGCCGCTGTTCGACACCGTCGACACGGTGCGCGACACGCTGCGTATCTTCGTCGACATGATCGGCGGCGAGCGCGACCCGGCCACGGGGGCCAAGTCCGGCGGCATCACCGTCAACCGCGACGCGATGGAGGCTGCCGCGCGCCGGGGCTTCGCCACCGCCACGGATCTGGCCGACTACCTGGTCAAAAAAGGCGTGCCGTTTCGCGACGCACACGAGACGGTGGCGGCCGCCGTGCGCGCGGCCAGCGAGCGCGGGCGGGACCTGTCCGAGCTGCCGCTGGCGGACCTGCAGGCCTTCCACCCCGCGATCGGGCCGGACGTGTACGAGGTGTTGAGCCTGCGCGGCAGCCTGCAGGCGCGCAACACGGTCGGCGGCACCGCCCCGGCCCAGGTCCAGCGGCAGATCGCGCGCCACCGCGCCCGGCTCGGTACCGGGGCCTGACGGGCACGCCACGCCACCACGGCGGCGGGCGACGCGACGACGGTCGCCAGTCACCCCCCGCCGTGACAGGGCTACTCGCGCCAATCGGGGCGCCGCTTGCGCCTCCGCACGAAGGCCGCCTTGCACGTGACAGGCACCCGCCGGGCCGTTTCGTTCGTCGATCCGCCGTTTACACGCACGCCTGCGCACACTGCAGCGCGGACGGCTGCGGCTCGACCATGCGCACGTCACCCGCCGCCGGCGTCACCAGGCGGCGGTAGTAGGTGGGCAGCGCAAACAGCGCGTGGTGCACCTCGGCGTTGTAGTACTGCAGATCGGGCAGCGCCGCCACGCGCGCGTCGAGCGTCGCCGCGTCGATGGCGCGCGGCTGCAGCCGGTCCGACGCCACCGCGAAGCCCCAGTACGCCCCGTACAGCGGCACATACAGGCCGAAGGGGTGCACCTGCTCGAACACCGCGCGCAACGCGGTGTTGATGCGCCGCACCTGCTCGGGCTCGAACACCGGCGTGCCCGTGTGCAGCACCACCGCGCCCCCCGGACGGAGAATGCGCTTGAGCGAGCGGAAAAACGGCTCCTGGTACAGCGACCCGGCCGGCGTCTCCGGGTCCGTCAGGTCCAACAGGATCAGGTCGAACCGCTCCGACGTTTCGGCGACAAAGGCCAGCCCGTCCCCGATCTTCACCTCCAGCCGCGGGTCGTCGAACACCCCGCGGTGCACCGCGTGCAGGTGCTCTTTCGCGATCGCGACCACGTCGCCGTCGAGTTCGGCCATCACGACGCGTTCCACGCCGCGGTGCTTGAGCACCTCCTCCGCGGCACCGCCGTCGCCGCCCCCGATGATGAGGACGTTGCGCACCGCCCCGTGCGCCACCGCCGCCGGATGCACCAGGCACTCGTGGTAGTAGAACTCCTCGCCTTCGGAGGTCATGAAGTGCCCGTCGATGCGCATCGCCAGCCCGAAGCGCGGCGTGCGCATCAGCTCGATCGTCTGATACGGGCTGCGCTTGGCCAGCACACGCTCGCTGCTGACGTAGCCGTACACGGCATCGCCGGCATCGTTGAGCGATTCCAGGATCGTCTCCGCGGGCGGGCGCTGCTCGCTGCCGCGCTGCAGCCGGTGGATCTCGGTGCGGCCGGGCTCGAACGCCGCGACGATCTCGCGCAGCAGCGCCTCGGCCTTGGCGGAGTTGTCGGTGGTGAAGTTGCACACGTACACGTCGAGCGTTACGGCGCGGCGCTCGGGCCACGTATGCACGGCCAGGTGCGACTCCGCCAGCAGCAGCATCCCGGTCACGCCGCCCGGCTGTCCGTTGTAGGGCGGAAACGGGTACCACTTCTCATCGACCAGGGTCAACCCCACCCCAATCGTATGGCGCCGACACAGCTCGGCCAGCACCGCCGCATCGGTCATCAGACCTTCGGCCCCTCGGCAGTCGTACAGATCAGCCGTCAGATGAAGCCCTTGCATGGCTCGATCCCCCATCCAATCGTGATGAACCACCAGACCGACCCGGCCTGGACGAAATTAACGATTATACCCCCCGCACCACGCCCCGACGCCGAACCGCCACCCAATCGGCCTCGGGGGCAGGCATCCTGGGCTGTGCCCCTGCTGGGCGCACAAACGCCCCTACTGAGCACCCAAACAAAACCGGCCCTCGCAGGGCCGGTCGCGGTGCGGCAGCTGGCACCGGGTCAGCGGAAGCGCGGCTGCGGCTTGGTCGCCAGCTCGCCTTGCACGGTGGCGAGGTAGTTGGCGATCTGCTTGAGTTCGGCGTTGCTGAACTGCTGCGTGATGCCGCCCATGATCGGGTTGGCGCGGCCGATGTACGGGTTGCCCTGCACGTTATACGACTTCAGCGCGACGAACAGGTAGTCGGCGTGCTGGCCGGCGATCTTCGGATAGCTCGGGTCGATGGGCTTGCTAAAGTTGGCCCCGTGGCACGACGTGCAGGCACCCTTTTCCAGCAGCGCGGCCACCGCGGCGGGCGGCGCTTTGGGCTGCTCGGGCGCGGTCACGCCCGCGTTGTGCGCGCTGTAGAACGCCGCCAGGTCGGCGATGTCCTGGTCCGTCAGCGACCCCGCGATACCGCGCATCGTCGGGTGCTTGCGGTCACCCTTGCGGTACGCCTGCAGCGCGGCGGAGATGTAGCCGGCCGTCTGGCCCGAAATCATCGGCACGCGGTGGATTTCCGGAAAGCTGTTCTGGTACCCCGGGATGCCGTGGCAGCCGATGCACATCGCGGCCTTCGCCTCACCGGCCTTGACGTCCCCCGCGGCCGTTTGGGCGTGCGATACCGAGGCCAACAGAACAGTCGCGCTTGCGACAACGGTTTTCAGCGTGGAGGTCAACGTTTGTTTCATCTTGCAAGCACAATGCGAGGGACGTTTGACAAAAATCAACGACCGATTATATAGACTCGTTCCCGCCCCCCACCCCCGGGGAAACCCAAGGGCACGCCCCGCGCGGGCCGCCCCTTCGTTGCAGGATCACCGATGCGATTCACAGGCTCCGACTCCTACGTCGCCACCCCCGACCTCTTGCTTGCGGTCAACGCCGCGATCCGGCTGCAGCGCCCGCTGCTGCTCAAAGGCGAACCCGGCACCGGCAAGACCATGCTGGCCGAGGAGGTCGCGCGCGCGCTCGACATGCCGCTGCTGCAGTGGCACATCAAGTCCACCACCAAGGCCCAGCAGGGGCTGTATGAGTACGACGCGGTCAGCCGCCTGCGCGACAGCCAGCTCGGCGACGACCGCGTCAAGGACATCCGCAACTACATCGTCAAGGGCGTGCTGTGGCAGGCGTTCGAGGCCGACCGCCCCGTGGCGCTGCTGATCGACGAAATCGACAAGGCCGACATCGAGTTCCCCAACGACCTGCTGCGCGAGCTCGACCGCATGGAGTTCTACTGCTACGAGACGCGCGAGCTCATCCGCGCCCGACACCGGCCGCTGGTGTTCATCACCTCCAACAACGAAAAGGAGCTGCCCGACGCGTTCCTGCGCCGCTGCTTCTTCCACTACATCAAGTTCCCCGACCCGCCCACGATGAAGCAAATCGTGGACGTGCACTTCCCGGGCCTGAAAGACGCGCTGGTCGCGGCGGCGATGCGCACCTTTTTCGACATCCGCCAGCTGCCGGGCCTGAAGAAAAAACCCTCCACCTCGGAGCTGCTGGACTGGCTGCGGCTGCTGGCGGCCGAAGACATCGCGCCCGAGGCGCTGCAGGGCCCCGACGGCAAGCTGGCCGTGCCCCCACTGGTCGGCGCACTGCTGAAGAACGAACAGGATCTCGTCCTGTTCGAGAAGCTCGTCTTCATGAACCAGCGCAACCGCTGAAAGAATGGCTCCGCCTTGCCGGAGACGCCCCCGCTTCCGCGCATGAGACTGCCATGCTGACCGGCTTCTTCTACACCCTGCGCGCGGCCAAGCTGCCCGTGTCCGTGAAGGAATACCTGACACTGCTCGAGGCGCTGCAGGCGGGCGTGGTCGGTCCGCGCAACCCGGACGCCTGCTCGATCGACGATTTTTACTACCTGGCGCGCACGACGCTGGTGAAAGACGAGCGGCACTACGACAAGTTCGACCGCGCGTTCGCGGCGTACTTCCACGGCGTCGAGCAGATCGCGGATTTTTCCAAGGAAATCCCGGCCGACTGGCTGCGCCAGACGCTCGAGCGGCTGCTGTCCGAAGAGCAGAAGGCCAACGCCCCGCGCCTGGAGTGGGACGAGCTGATGGAGGAGCTGCGCAAGCGGCTCGAGGAACAGAAGGAGCGCCACGAGGGCGGCAGCAAGTGGATCGGCACCGGCGGCACCAGTCCCTTCGGCCACGGCGGCCACAACCCACAGGGCATCCGCATTGGCGGCAAGGGCGGGGGCAAAAGCGCCGTCAAAGTCTGGGAGCAGCGCAGCTACCGCGACTACGACGACACACAGGAGCTGGGCACGCGCAACATCAAGATGGCGTTGCGGCGGCTGCGGCGCTTTGCGCGCGAGGGCTCGGAGCTGGAACTCGACCTGCCGGGCACCATCCGCGCCACCGCAGCCAACGCGGGCTGTCTGGACATCCGGATGGTGCCGGAGCGCCACAACCACGTGAAGGTGCTGCTGCTGATGGACGTGGGCGGCACGATGGACGAGCACATCCTGCGCGTCGAAGAGCTGTTCTCGGCCGCGCGCGCGGAGTTCAAGCACCTCGAGTTCTACTACTTCCACAACTGCGTCTACGACTATGTGTGGAAGAACAACCGCCGCCGCTTCGCGGAAAAGCACCCCACGTGGGACGTGATCCGCAAATACAACAAGGACTACAAGCTCATTTTCGTCGGGGACGCGACGATGAGCCCCTACGAAATCCTGCAGCCCGGCGGCAGCGTCGAATACAACAACGAGGAACCCGGCGCCGAGTGGCTGCAGCGCCTGACCCACGCGTTTCCGCACCACGTGTGGATCAACCCCGAACCGCAGGGTGTGTGGTCCTACCGGCAGAGCATCGCGATCATCCAGCAGCTGATGGGCGGGCGCATGTTCCCGCTAACGCTCAAGGGCCTGGAAGACGCAATGCGGCTGCTGTCGAAATGATCGCTGCATCGTCGGGCTGGCCCGCGCCTGCGCGCACCGGAAGCGGTCCGCAACGTATGGCCCGCGACATCTGATCGGCGCGCCCCGCGCCCTGCTCCTCCCGGGTCGCCGCCCGCGCTCTGCCCGGCGCCCCAGCGCCAGCCCGCCCTCGACCGGTACAATCGGTCGCCCTGCGGGCCCGCCGTAGTTCAATGGGTTGAATGCTAGGGATTGATCGCCGTCAGTAGCAAATTCGTACCACCGACGCGCTCAATGCAATCAACGGCAACGGTACACATCCGGCAACTGCCGCCCCATAGCCTCCGACTGGTACGCGCGCCGGCAGTGGTCACGTTCCAGCGGCCAGAACAGCGCGTCGATCAGCGGGCGTAGGATGCGCCCGGCCAGCTTGCCCTGGCGCTCCATGCGCCAGGCGGCCGCGCTGATGGTCTCATCCGGGTGCCCTCTTCCCAGCGTGAGCAGTACCCACGCAAGCTGATCGAGCGCGATCAGGACGTTGAGGATGCGCTGCTGGATGCCCACCGTCACACCTCCACGCGCAGCGTCTGCGGCTGCTCCTGCGCGCCGATGCGCAGCGTCAGGTCTAGCGTGACGTGGCCAGGCGTGTCCATGCTGGCTGCTACGCGCTGCACCTTGACGCGCGGCTCCCAGCGCTGGATGGCGACTGCCACCTCGTGATAGAGGTCGGCCAGCCACTGCGCGTTGACCGGTCGGTCGATCAGGTCGCGGATGCGGCTGCCGTATTCCGGGCGCATGATGCGCTCGCCGGGGTAGGTGCTGAGGATGTCGAGGATCGACTGGCGCAGGTGGTCGATGCCGTCGATGGGCCGCGCGCTTCGCGCTGACAGGCCGATCCAGCGTTTGAGCGCGGCAAGGCTTGCCGCACGGCGTGGCAGGATGTCGATCAGGCTGACGTCGCTCATTCCACCTCCTCGATGATCTCGTCGATCAGGTCTTGACTGGCGCGGCCGCCTTCGGAGGGCGGCACGCACTCGATGCGCGTGCGCAGACCTTCGGCATCCAGCGTGTGCTCGGCGCGCTGGATGACCCACTGCCCGCCGACAGGATCGGATAGCCCAGTCACGAGCACGTGATGACCCGCCAGCAGGCGTGTGTCGCCGGGCAGCTCAAGCGTCAGGCTGCCGCTTGAGCGCCGCAGCTGGCGCAGGCGGGCGGCTGCGGCATCGCGCGCGGCGCGCTCGTCTTTGGCGTCGTGTCGCACCTCCATGACGGGCGCATCCGGGTGCTGTCCGTCGCCGACTTCCACCGGCACGCGCCGGCCGGTGTCCGGGTCGTAGTAGTAGCTGCGCACCCGGCTGTACTGGCTGCGGCTGTTGCTGGTGTAGTCGTAGCGCGTGATCCGCCTGGCATCCAGCCGGTGCAGCGCCGGGCGCCATGGCTGCGGCTCGCGCGCCGGTGGCAGGTTGCCCGCGTGCGGGCGCAGCGTCAGGCGCTCGCCGTCCAGCCGCAGCACCCAGTCGCGCGCCCTGGCCACGCGGGTGAGCAGCGCCATGTCGCTCTCACCCTGCTGGTCGATGTGGCCGATGGGGATGTGGGCCGCGTCCGGATGGATGTGGGGCTCAAGCCCTTGGCGCTGCGCGATGCGACGCGCAAGCCTGTCCAGCGTGTCGTCGTCACCGGCATCGATGCGCGGGGCTTTGACCGACGTGCGCACCATGTCCGCGCCCTTGGCGGAAAACGAGACCGTCAGCGGCGGGCCAGATAGCCGCACTTCGTCCACGACGAAATCGCCGATGGTGGGGATGGGCGGCCGATCAAGATACCCCAGCAGCAGCCGCAGCCGGTCGCCAGCGGCCGGCAGCGGGATGCGCTGCCCGCGGTCGTCGAGCTCGACTTCCAGCGTGTCGCTGGCCAGCCCTTCGGCGTCCACCACGGTCAGCCGTGTCACGCGATCCATCAGCGTGTCGGTGAGGTCGGCGCCGTCCACGCTGAAGAGGTAGAACACCGGGCGCATCAGATGATCCTCGGCGCAGGCGTTGCGCGCGCAGGCGCGGGCGGCATGGCGATGGACGTGCGCGCCGGCAGGTTGGCCGGGTCACGCGCGGCCAGGCCAGGATTGGCCTCCAGCACGCGCTCGACCATGCGGCCTGCGAGCGTGCCATACCAGCGATAGCAGATGAGGTCGAGGCGCTCGCCGTCTTGCTGCGTGGTGTAGATGGGCATCATGCGGCGTCCCTCGCGTAGGCGGCCAGCGTCAGGCGAAAGCGCTGCTCCAGCGGCGCGCCGGATGGGCCGATGACGGGCTGCTCCTCTTCCAGGCCGGTGATGACCCACTCTCCCAGCACGTCGCCGTAGCCGGTGGTCAGCATCAGCGGCCGCGCGGCGCTGCCGTCTTTCAGTGCCGCGTCGGCCAGCGCACGCATGGCCTTGATCTGCCCAAGGCCGCCACGGTAGGCCGGCAGGATCACGCCTTCGATGGTGATCTCGTCGGTGCCGCGCCCGGTGAACTGGCGCGCTGGCTCCGCCCACAGCCGATCCTGCGCGGGCCAGCGCCACTCGGTGCGGCGGGTGAGTGACTGGTAGGCGGCAGTCTCGATGGCAAAGCGCAACACCTGCGTGCCATCGCCAAGCGTCATGAGCACGTCCATCAAGCCATCCCTCCATCGATGAGCGCTGCGCGGCGGGCGAGCTGCTCGCGCCGGGCGGACTCAGCCAGCGCGCGCTCGACTTCGCGGCGCACGGCGGCGGCCACGTCCTGCGCGGCCTCTGGCGTGGCGGGGCCGTTGAGGTTGACAGTGATGTGGATCGGCGCGGCGGCAGGCGTCGGTGCGAGCGGCGCCATGGTAGTGAGTGGTGCAGCCAGCGCGGCGGCAGGCGTCGGTGCGAGCGGCGCCATGGCAGTGAGTGGTGCAGCCAGCGCGCCCGCTGCGCTGCCCATGGCCAGCGTCCCGGCGGCAATCGGCGTGGCCAGCGCCCCGGCCACCGCACCCATGGCCGACAGCGGCAGACCGGCGGCACGCTGGATGCCCAACCGCAGGCCGCCCATGAGGTGGCCACCCATCTCGGCGAACACCCGGCTGGGCGAGCGGATGCCCAGCTTGTCCTTGAACCAGCCTGAAATGGCCGACCCCATGTCGGTGACGCCTTCCTTGAGCGCGGCCCAGCGCTGGCGCAATCCCGCGAGCAGACCATCGACGATCTGCCCTCCGATGGCCAGCATGCGCTGCGGCACGTCCTTGACGGCTTGCACGATGTCGTAGATCACGCTGCCCAGCGAGGTCGGCACACCCAGCAGCTTCGACAGCAGCGCATCGATGCCCTTGTTCAATAGCGTTCCAACAGCGTAGCCTGCGGCGAATGCGGCAGCCAGCTTGCCGAGCGGCGACACCACGGCCCAGATGCGGGCGGCCAGCGGCGCAAGCGCTGCGCCGATGCGGGCAATGACGCCCCAGGCTTTTCCGCCCCAGGCGGCGATGGCCTGCCAGGCGAGGCTGGCCTGCATCATCACGCCGGCCACAGCCGAGCGGATGCGGCTGCCGATGCTGCGCGCAGCGCTTCCGGCCTTGCCGCCGGTGTCGGGCACCCCCATGCCGGGCAGGCCGCCTCCAGGCATGTTGACGACCCACACCTTTTGCACGCCGCCGGCAAGGTTGCCGAGCAGACCTCCCCCTGGCGCTTCGGCGCCGGCTTTGCCGCGCCCAAACAGCCCGCGCAGCTTGCCCAGTGCCCCGATGGCAATCAACGCCGTGCCGGCGGCCGCCGCCAGGCTTGAGAGCGCGGCCACGCCGCCAACCACCCAGCGGGTCAGCGATGGGAACTTGGTGATGAGCGCGTCTATCTTGTCCACCACCGCCAGCACCGGGACGGCGATGGCGTCCTTGAGCGGCATCAGCGCTTCGCCCAGGCGTATCCATAGCTGCTCGAAACGGTTGAGCATTTGCTGCCACTTGGCGCCGGCGCTTTCGTTCAGCACGCGGCTGGCGGCATCGAACGCGCCGGCGCTGCCGCGGATGGCGGCCAAATCCTCCTTGAGCACTTCGGTCTGACCGAGCAACAGCATCGCGGCGCGGAAGCCTTCTTCGCCAAATCCTTTGCGCAGCTTGTCCTCCATCTCGGGCGTGAGGCGGTTGATGTCGCCGATCTTGGCCTTGAGGTTTTCCAGGGTGCGCAAGAGGTCAAGCTCGCCCGTGCCTTTCTTGACCGCCACCTTGAAGCCGATTTCCTGCGCCGCCTTGAAGCGGTTGGCCAGCAGGTTGGCCAGCGCCGTTCCGGCCATGGAGCCTTGCAGGCCTGCGCTGTTGAGCCGCCCAAGCGCCGCGCCCATGTCGTCCACCGCGAGCCGGGCGGTCTTGGCGGCCGGCGTGGCGTATTTCAGCCCCTCGGTGAGCTGCGACAGGTTTTTGATCTGGAAGCGCTGCTGCGTGGCGGTGATGATGTCGCCCATGCGCGCGAACTCGGCTGCCGCATCGCGGCTACCGTCGCGCATGTTGTTCCACAGGATCGCCACCGCCTCGCCGGCCTCGTCCGCGCTGCCGCGCGTGGCCTGCCCGACTTTGATCGAGACCTCGGTGGCGTAAGTAGCCAGCGCCTCCGGGATGCCAGCCGACAGGATGTTGTAGGCGGTGTTGTAGTAGTCGGCGAGCGTGGCGCGGTTTTGCCGGGTGAAGGCAAAGGCCGAGGCCTGCATCTTGGCCAGCGCCTCTTGCGTGACGCCAGGCATCGAAGCGATGGTGGCGCGCGCGTCATCGAACGCCGCGAAGGCATGCACGGCCTGCATGCCGATCTGCTGCATGCGGCTAGACAGGCCGGAGGTGGCCAGCGCCACGCCATGCAGCGCGGCCCCGGCCATCGCCGCCTTGGTCGAGATGGACTCCAGCGCGCGCCCAAGCGTCGAGGTGGCGCCCTGGATTTGCTTGATGGGGGCGCTGGCGCGGTCGATGGCGCTGATGATGACGCCAACCGTCATCCCGGCTAGACTCATGGCATGACCTCGTTCATTCTGGCATTCCTGCTCGCGTTGCTGGCCTCGGCGCTGCCGCTGGCGGTGGATGGCTGGTCATGGCAAGGCGCGGCTGCCGTGGCCATCCTCACGCTGGCGCTGTGGCCGCTGGTGGCCATCATGCGCGCCATCGTCGGATGGTTGCACCACATCCTCACAGGCCACCGCGCGCCTTGAGCACGCGCTCGGCGCGTTTGACCCACTCGGCAAACTCGGCTACGTCCATGCCGCGCCCGACATCGGGCGGCCAGTGGTAGGCCAGCGCCAGCATCTCCAGCCCGTCCATCGGCTGGATCAGCCGTTTCCCAGCATCTCGGCCACGGCCTTGCTGGCCGCGGCGAAGTCGGCGGCGTCGAGCTCGCGCACCTGGTCGGGCGTCCATTCGGCCAGGTTGGCGATGAGCGCCACGGTCTTGGCGGTCTCGCCCGCCACCTTGTCGATGGCTTCCAGGTCGCGCACCTTGGGGCGGCGAAGATGTAGCACGCCAACCGTGGCGCCGTTGATCTGCACCGGCTCGCGCAGCTTGATGGTCATGGTCATTGAGCGGTCTCCTTGCGGTTGCGGCGGGTCTTGATGGGCGCGGGCGCTTCCTCCGTGCCCGCATTCGATGCGACATCGGCGGCTTGCAGGCGCACGATGCCGCGCCGGGCCAGGGCCTCGGCGGTGGCGGCATCGAGCGTGAGCGTGTCGCCCGCGGCGAGGTGGCGGCCGGGCAGCCACCAGCCGCCCACCAGCACGGTGACGGTCACGGTGTCCATGTCACACCCCCAGCGCGGCGCGCACGGCCTGCAGTTGATCCTGGCCGTTGATCACGGCCACCATGTTGACCGGGTCGAGCTCCACCAGCGTGCGGCCATCGATGTCGAGCTTGTAGTAGTGGCACATCGCGCTGACCTTGAGGTCGCTCGCCTCGGTGGGCTTCCATGCGTCGGATTCAAACGACAGCACCGCGCGCAGCGTGATCTCGATCGGCCGACAGGTGCCGTCGTAGTCCACCATCGCACCGGTAAAGCGCAGCGGCACCAGGCGCCCTGGGACCACGGCAAACTGCGCGAACAGATCGGGGTCGTAGCCGGTGATCGTGAAGGAGGCTTCGAGCTTTTCGACCGCGCCCATGGGGATGGCGACTTCCGCGCCCATGCCGCCGGCCTTGTAGTCGCGCACGATGGGCGCGAGCTTCGGGGGCGAAAACTCCGCCACGCGGCCCAGATACCCCTTGCCCGCCACGAAAGCCGAGAGGTTGCTCAAAACGTGTTGAATCGCCATTTCAAGCTCCTTTCATCACTGTTCAAAGACCGCGGCGGCATAGTCGGCCACCAGGTGCGAGCGGAAGGTGACGCGCTCGGCCGGTGCGGGCGGGGTGAAGTCGAAGTCGAAATACACCTTGCCTGCCGCGAGGTTGGCCGGGGTGTTGAGCTCCTCATCGAGCCAGCAGCGGCCGCCCAGGATCGCGCCCACGCTCTTGAGGTGCCGCAGATAGGCGTTGACCGACTCTTGCACGTCGCGGATGTAGGCTTTGCCAACCGCGCGGTCGACCGCCCACAGGTGCGCCTGCAGCATGGATTCGTGGATCATGTCGGCGGTGCGGCGCACGGACAGGAAGGCCCACTTCGGGTCGGACGAGCAGGTGCGGTTGCCCCACAGGCGGATGCCCTGCTCGGTGATGAGCGTGGCCACGCCGGGCTCGTTGAGCAGGTTGGCCTCCGAGTCCACGCGCCCCAGGCCAAAATCGATCGGCCGCGCCGGGCGGTCGATGCCCAAGAGCGGGTTGTTGCTGGGGCTCCACCAGAAGCCGCGCTCGTTGTCGATCTTGGCGATCAGCCCGGCCACATGGGGGCTGACCGGCACCACGCTGCCATCGACCACCGCCCAGGGGTCGATCAGGTAGGCGCGGCTGGAGTCGAACTGGGCGCGGTAGGCAATGGCCGCGGCGCTGGTGCTGTTGGGGCCGTCGATCAGGGCCACCGCGCGCAGCTTGATGGCCTGCGCGATCAGCGCGTCGGCCACCGTCTTGTGCTGCGAAAAGCCGGGCGCCAGCAGAATGCGCGGCACCACGCCCAGCACGCTGCGCGCCGTCTCCAGCGCGGCGATACCCGTGCGCGCACCGGTGCCCGCATCCGTGCCGCCGATGATGGCCTCCAGCCGCTCGTTGACGGCAGTCGTATTCGGATCGTCGGCGACATCGGCCACGCGGATCGCCACGATCAGCGGGCTATACCCCTGCGCGTGGATGGCCGCCACCGCCGCCGGCAGCGTGCCCGTGCCACCCAGAATCGCGGCGCTGCGCGGGGTGGTGAGCAGGATGGGGGTGTTGAGCGGAACGCTCGCATCGCTGGCCGCCGGCGCGGTGCCGACGATGCCGATCACCGAGCTGCGCGCGGTCTGAATCGGGCGGACGCCGTTGTCGATCTCGACGACCTCGACGCCATGGTGGAAGGCTTCAGACATGGTTGATCTCCTTTCGGTACAGGGGTGGGAGTTGTTTGCCGTCGCGCTCGCTCTCGAAGCTCAGGCGGCAGCGGTCGCGCTCCAGCGGGTAAAACAGCGCGTCGATCAGCGGGCGCAGCACGCGCCCGGCGACCTTGCCCTGCTGCTCCATGCGCCACGCGGCCGCCGAGATGGTCTCGTCCGGGCTGCCTTTGCCCAGCGTCAACACCACCCACAGCAGCTGGTCGAGCGCGATCAAGATGTTGAGCAGGCGCTGTTTCATGCTGCGTTGACCTCTTCAATCGTGGTGGCTGCATCCACCGCCGCTTTGCGCGCCCACGACGTGGCGTAGGCTTGCTGCACCTGAGCCGCAATCGCGCCGGAAATCGCCAGCAAGTCGGCGATGCCGGTGACCGACATGTTGTCGTTGTCGTGGTCGCGCCAGACAGGCGGCAGCGGTGCGCCTGCTTGTGCCAGAGTGATCGCAGACGCCAGTAGCTCCTGACTACGCTTGTCGGCGTCCCACACCCGACCGAGAGCCGTGACTGGTTGCTCGCACGCGGCATCGCGCTCGGCTTCGATCTGGCGCTTCTTTGCAGCCTTCGCTTCGGTCAGCAGCGCGTCGGGGTGCGGGTCGAGCGGCGCTTCGCCCAGGTATTCGCACTGGCGCAGATCGCACGCGGGAATTTCCTGCGGCTCGCCGATGGGCGTGACCGAGACGAAAATGCCGTTTTCGCGGTACTCCGTCGGCACGCGCCAGACGCGCACGGTGGCGGGCTTGGTCAGGTGCGGCAAGGGGATGGATTGGTCGTCGATGGTGAGGATGTGATCGGTGATGGTCAGCATGGCATGCCTTTCAGGACAAAGCGATGGAGCATCTGGCGTGTCGTCACGTCGGCATTGGCCGGACGCATCACCGCCACGAACGACATGACCGCCTCGCGGCAACGGCGAAGCGCCACTGCGCCGCGCGCGTACAGGGCAGCCAGGCGACGAAAGCGCGCTTTCCACGCGCGGATGGCGCGTCGGCGCGGGCGAATGTGCGTCGTCCAGATGCGGTAGCCGCAGAAGTCCACGCCGCGCTTGAGCGGCCAGTAGCCGCTCTTGGGGTTCGGGCGCAGGCCAAGCGCTGCGAGTTCGTCGGCGATGGCGTCCAGCAGCCGGGCGGCAGACGCCTTGTCGGGCGCAATGAGCACCATGTCGTCCATATAGCGGACGTACTCAAGCACACCCCAGTCATCTTTGATGCGGTGATCCAGCGCGTCCAGCAGGATGTTGGCTGCAAGCTGGCTGGTGAGTGCGCCGACCGGCATACCAACGCCATCGAAACCGTAGCCAGAGAGCACCGTGCGCCACAGCGCCAGCGTGCGCTCGCACGTCACGACACGCACCACCTGGCGCAGCAAGATGTCATGGTCGATGCTGGCGAAGTAGTCGTCCCTGAAAAATTCATTTTCACGCCGCCCTTAGCCGCAGCTGGGCAGGGTTGGCGCCACTGGACTCGGTTGGCCGCCGCTGGGCGAGCCACCGGCCGATGAGGCGCACGGCCGCAATGAGGCGCAAAAAAGCTCGCCTCAAGAAGGGCACGCCCTTCTTCGTGATCATGCGCAGCAGCCAGCGGATGTTGTAGCCCGCCGCGCACAGCACCGCGTGCAGCCGGTCACCCTGCTCGCCCTTGAGGTGGCACCTGTCCATGCGGTGATCCTGCTTCAAGTGCCCGATGACCGGCTCGATGGCCTGGCGGCGCTTGAGCAGCTTGCGCTCCTGCTGCGTGAGGCGCTTGATCTTGCCGCGGTGCACCAGGCGCACATCCGCAATGTCGGCTTCCACCCCGCGGTAGCCCAGATCGGCAAACGCTGTGCTGGGCTTGATGCCAGTGTCCTGCATCAGGATCGTGGCCTGCTCCAGCTGCGCTTGCAGCGTGTGCCCGTCGTAGGGGTTGCCATGGAAGGCCCGGGCTGCGACGATGAGGCTGTGCTTCAGGGTGCTGGCAATGCCGACCTTGACGCCGAACTCGTAAGGGCAGCGGGCCTTGCCCTTGTTGATGCACTCCACCTCCGGCGCGTGCCAGGCGTAGAGCTTTCGAGTCCCGTCGGCGGTCTTTCGGTTGGCAGTCTGCGCCACCAGACGCGCCGCCTTGTTGAGGGTGTGGCCAAGAGCACTCTGGATGGCCTGCCCCAGGCGGCTGGCCTTGCGCTCGATCTCGCGCTGCAGCCTGGCCACGATCGTGCGCTGGCGCTTGATGACCCGGCGCATGCGCGCAAACTGCCGCGCGTGCGCATAGCGTCCTGCCTTGCGGGCCAGCTCCTTGCCTTCCTTGGCAAAGGTCTGCTTCAAGGCGATGCCGGCGGCCTTGGCCGCCTCCACCAGCTTGGTGCGTGCCGTCTCCAGCAGCCGGCTGTCGGTGGGGTGCGCCACCGCCTTGGGTTGTACGGTGGTGTCCACCACCACGCGCTTGAGTTCCTGCGGCTTGATGAGTCCGGTTTCCACCGCCACGTTGATGGTCTGCGCCAAGAGTTCTTCCACGCCTTCTTCGCCCAGCAGCCGGCGAAACTTCACCAGCGTCGTGGCGTCGCACGGCCGGCGATGTTCAAAGTACGCCCGCCCCGAGAAGAACTGCCATGTGGGGGTTTCGCCCCAGCGCTCGACCACCCCTTCGTCCGACTCGTTGAAGGCGTGCTTCAGATACAGCAGCGCGATCATCACGCGCAGCGGCACGCGGGGTCGGCCTGCGTTGGACGCCCGAGCTGCGCGCACCGGAGATTCGCCAAAGAGGTCCAGATCGGGCATCGCGACACCTGCGCGCGCTTTGCGCATGAACAGGTGCGACAGCCTTGCTTCCAACTCCTGCCACGGCATGCGTGAGGACAACACCGCCAGCGGATGGCGCAGGTCGATCATCTGATCGAGCCGGGCGCGGAAGAAGTCCTCGGTGGCGGGGCAGGCAAACATCGCAAAACTCCCAGAAAACGGCGCATCAGACCATCAAATCTGGGGGAAATTGTACTCGCAAACAGACAATAACACAAGAAAAATCATGCTGTTATGAATATTTCAGGGGCGACGAAGTAGCTCTTGACGTCGATCTTGACGATGTAGGCGGCGTCGCCCCAGCGCCGCTTGGCGCGCCGCAAAAAGGCTTGCGTGCGCTGCACCGCCAGGTGTGTGCCTTTGCCCCTGCGACAGGCGTAGCTGTCGTGGATAAAGCGTCGCTCGAACGGCGGCTCGACCACGCGCACCAGGGCGTGATGCACGATGCGGTCGGGAAATGGCGGTGCGGTAATCTCGCGCCACTTGGGGTCTCGCACCCAGAAGCGCCGCGGCTCGCCAGGGCGCCAGGTGCCGCGCAGCAGGTGTTCGTGCAGGTTGATGAGGTTGGCTTCCAGGTCGTGCTCGAACGCGCGCACCTCTGGACGGTTGCGTTTGCCGCGTCGCGCCTCGCGCCATGCGGCGATCAGGTTGTCCCAGGCGGTAATGCGCCCAAAAAGATCGGCGGACGCCAGCACTTGGCCCGCGCCCGCCTGTTCACATTCGCCCACGGGTGGGCAGGAGCGCGACCCCGAAGGATATGGCGCTGCCAGCGCAGCCGTGGCCGCGCCGTTTCTGGCCGTATCGTCCATCGCCAGGCGGGCACCGATGTTGCTGTTCGCATTCGACGGGTCGTTGTTCACGTTCAGGTAGAACAGCCCGGCGTTCGCGCCGTTGCTCCAGTTGCCGCCGTTCATAGGTCGCACCCCTTCGCCTTGGCCGACTCGTGCTTGATCCACGCGCCGACGCGGCGACCGATTTCCGCCGCGTGCCGACTCCACACCTCCAGCCGATTGGCGTTGATGTAGCCCAGCCGGTACGCCTTGCGGATGATTGTCTTGAGGACGTGCAGCTCGATGTCCAAATCGAACAGCGCGCCCGACTTGCTTTTGCGCTTCCACGCCACGGCGGTGAGGCGCTGCAAAGCTGTGACCTGCTGCCGCGCGGCAGCAGCCAGCCCATGGCGCTCGGTCTTCGGCCAGTTTTGCGTGATCTGATGCACGTACACGTCCATGTCTTCCAGTAACGTCAAAAGCTCGATGTAAGCCTCTGGCAACCTTTCTTCATACGCGCCGCGCGTCGGCGCGGCGCTTGACTCGTGACCCGTCATGTCGTGACTCATCACACCTTCGCCAGGCGGGCACCGAGGGTGCCGTTCGCATCCGACGGGGCGACGCCCACGGACAGGGAGAACAGCCCGGCGTCCGCGCCGTTGCTCCAGTAGCCGCCGTGGTAGGCGATGCGATCATCAGTGTTGGTGTTGCTCCAGAAATAATCGCCGGTCGAGCCGTTGGACTGCGTGCCATCGACGGTGGCCGGGACGATGATCCCCGCCGACAGCAGTGTCGTGTCGAAGGTCACCGGGTACCCGCTGGACGTCAGCGCCGCTCGGCCCGTATTTACATAGCCGGTTGCGAAGTCCGACGTGGTGGTGTTGCCCGGCACGTTGTACTGCCAGCGCCACCAGTTGCCGCCGTTGCGCTTGATCCCATCGACCATTTGCCAGACGTTGCCCCAGAGACCGACGATGCCGCGCCAGGTGGCCTGTGCCACATCCGACGCATCGACGTTGGCTGCGGAGGATTGGCTGACACGCCCTTGGCCGATGAGCGATTGCGTGTCCAGCCCGCCCAGTTCGATGCTTGCGAGCATCTGGATGGCGGCAATGTCGTAGTCCGACCAAAGGCGAAATCCAGACACGCCACCTGTATTGCGGGCGTAGGCTTCGGCACGCGCCGTGGGGAAGTCCATGCTTACGCGCGGTGCCACACCTGGTACGGATTGCAGCTTGCCGCCAGAAGAGCTGGCTTGATACTTGCCAACCCAGACCTGATTCATCTCAACGCCGCCCGCGCCGATGAAGGCAGGATGCACAGAGAATCCTGAGACAGGCTGGTCGGAGATCATCCAGTACACCTTGCCAGCATGAGGGCCAGACGGCACGGCTCCTGCCTTGAACCAGAATTTAGGGATTCGCACCATCGCTTGCCCGTCGATGGTCTGCGTGACGATGCCAGCGTAGGTCGGGTGGTTGTTGAAATACGCAGCGCCGGGGTTGCTGATGGTGTTGAAGTCTTTGTCAATGCGGCTGTAGGTGCCCGCGCCGCCGCCGGTGGCAACTTGCAGGAGGCCAATGATCAGCGCAAATTGCGCCTTGGTCGTGGCTTGAATAAAGCCGACGGCAGACGCGCCCAGCGTCGCTCCGTTATGAATAGCCTCGAACCGATACTGGGTATTTTCTTGCAGGATGCCGTTCGGCACGACGATTTGCGTCAGATTGGCCGTGTCATTAACCGACTCCCACACAACAACACCGTCAGAGACCCGACGCGCGCGCCACGTCGTCGATGCGTGAGTGTCGGGAGCGCCTGCGGTCTGGAAAGCACTGGTGCCAATCAGCGGCGACTCTGGCACGTCAGACGGTGATCCGGTCACGGTAACAGTTGGCGGCAGAACCGATGCAGGCAAGATCTGCATGGTCACTGACCTAGACCCTGCTCCGCGCTGAATAGTGAGCTTGGCCGTACCACCGGATGGCACCGTAGCTGGCGCGGTATAGGTGATCGTCGCGCCAGACCTACTCACCGTGCCGTGCGATGCGGTCACGGTGTACGCATCGAAATCGTCCAGATCGGTGATCGTCAACGTCACCGTCGTGGTCACGTAGGCCGATGTGGGGCCGGTGATGGAGATAGGCGGCGCGACGCCAAGCGCCGCACGTGCGGCAGCCGCATCAGCGGCAGTCAGCACCGAACGGCCGACGGCGGTGCTATCGGAAATTTGACTGGCTTGGTGGGTGTGGGATGCGATGGCCGCATCAAGCTGCGCCTGCGTGGCCAGGTTGCCGACGTTGCCGATGGCCGACAGTAGCTCGTCGCGGCGCTGCGTGAGTTCGTCGAGCATGGCGTTGACGGCGCTCATGGCCGGGCCGATCAGCGTATCGATGCGGGCCAGGCCAAAGCGCGTCAGGTCATCGATGACGCCTTGCAGGTCGGCGCGACGGCCTTCGAGTTCGGCGATGCGGGCGTCGATGTCCGCCAGCACCGGGTTGAAGTAGTCCTCCGCCAGCAGCGTGACGCCATCGCGCATGCGGTAGGCTTCGAAGCGCGTGGGCATGGGTCAGTCTCCCGTCACAGCGCCAGGTCGTAGCGCTCGGCCACGTGCCACGGCGCGGCAGCCGTCACGCCAGTGCCCTCGATGCGGATGCGGTAGCTCGTGGTGGCCGCAGGCGTGAACCTATACTCGCGCCAGCGGCTGCGGCCGTCGACGATCTCGTCGCGGTAGCTCGCCGCCGTCACCGGCGAGCCGCCGATGATGAGCTTGCAGTCCACGGTGTGGCCGGCGGCCGGCGAGAAGTCTTCCAGCAGCAGCCGCACGCGGATGTTGCTGGAGGCCTGCGCCAGCGTGCGGGCGGTGCTGATGTGCACGAAAGACGTGCCGCGGCGGCGCACGGTCACCTGCGCGGTGCCGTGGCGCACAGCGGGCATCAGGTCGGTGGTGCCGATGAACACCGCGCGCAGCGGCACCAAGGCCGCGCCGCCGAACTGCGGCGCGCTCTCCGTCGTGACGGGGCGCCACATGCCGCCCGTCTGGTACTCCCACACCAGGCGGCAGCCAGCCGGAACGGCGCTCTCGTAGAGCATGTCCAGCTCCTGAATACCTCCGGCGAGTTGCAGCGGCTGCATCTGCACCACGGCGCGCGGCGAGGTGAACCGCGCGAAGTTCAGTCGCAGCATCAGATCGCGCTCGGCGGCCGCGGTGAAGTACGCGCCGTCCTGGGCGTACATCAAGAGGCCCTGCGTGTACTCGGTGCCGGCGGTGTAGCCCACGCGGTGCGCGGCGCCGGAGGCCAGCACGATGGCGTAGCGCTTGCCGGATTCGACGAGCAGCGGGTCGGGCAGCGTGACCTTGAGCCAGCCGGCCGTCACGGCGCCGGGGGCGAGCGTGGCGCGCGAGAGCACCTTGGTGATGTCTGGCTGACCGAGCGCTGCCTCGGTGACCAGCACCGTGAGGCCGCCCGCCGGATCGGCGCTGGTGACGAAGACTTCCAGCGACGTCAGCCAGCCGGTCTGCGCCATCAGCACCGTCTGCGCCAGAATCGAGCCCTGCACCGTGTGGGTGGTGGTCACGATGTCCCAGTACGGCTCTTCCCAGTGGTCGATCCACACGCGCGTCACACGCACGAAGGCGTGCCGCAGCGCCGCCTGCCGGTCGGCCGGATCGACCAGCCAGGTCTCATCGCCTCGGCGCAGGATGCCGCTCACCGGGTCATAGACGCCGGAGCGCCAGAACGCGCTGTTGGTGCAGTAGGTCAGCGTCTCCCCGTAGCGGATGCGCTCGCGGCTCATGCTGCGCTGCGTGGCGCTCAGCGTCTGGTACTGGTAGGCGTTGATGGCCATCTCGCCAGCGCGCGTCTCCATGCGCAGGCGGGTGATCTCCTCGTAGGCCGGCAGCAACAGCCCGTTGGCCGACACGCGCGCCTCGGGGTCCATGGGGTTGAGCAGCGAAAGCGCACCGGTCTGGCTGGCCACGACGGCCGGACGGATGCCCTCGCGCACGTCTGCGCTGTAGCCGGACTGCGCCGGATCGGATTCGTCCTCGTTCAGGTAGTGGTCGGCGCCGTAGAACGTGTAGTCGTCCGGGATCTCCATGCGCTCCTTGAGCTTGGCCATGTCCATGCCGAGCTGCACCACGTGCTCGATGCTGGCGCGGGTCTGCAGGTCGGAGCCCAGCCCGGCGATGTCGCTCATGATGTGCGCGATGCGCGGCTCGGCGCTGGCGATCCAGCCCTCGGCGGCGCGCAGGCGCTGATCGACGGCGAACAGGTTGGGCAGCTTGCGGCTGGTCGCGAGCACCACTTCCTGGATGCCGGTGGGCGAAAGTCGCACGTGCGCCAAGAGCGTGTAGCCGGTCGGCGGCTCGGGGCGCTCGGGCGTGGGGCTTTCCAGCCCCTGCGCGATGTGGATCACAGCCACGCGGCGGCGCTGCATGGCCACGGCCTCGGGCTCCACCTCGCGCGTTTGCAGGTCGATCAGGAAGTCGCGCGGCTGGATGTCGGTGTCCTCCTCTTGCCCGAAGGCGGAGACGGCCAGCCACTTGCTGTCCTGCAAGGGCAGCATGGCAAAGACCGAGTGCACCTGGGCGCTCTCGATGGCAAACACCTTGCCGCTAGAGCCGTCGTACAGGCGGCCCGGCGCCACTTCGATCTCGGTGGCGCTGCGCGCGGTGACGGTCAGCCCGACGAACTGACGCTCGGGCGTGATGGCGTCCGTCACCAGGTGGCGCTGCGCCTCATCCATCCAGCCTTGCGTGTTGTTGAGGTCGGCGGCTTGCAGCTCCTGCCGGTCGCGGTAGATGACCTGTTGTTCCATCGATTAGCTCCTGAGGATGGTCTGGCCGGCCAGCACGCCGCCGGCCTTGTGGATTCGGGAGGCGCGCGCGGTGCCATGCAGGCGGGTGCGCACCAGCACCTTGTCGTGCGCAGCGCGCGCCCAGTCCATGGCCGCGAGCACCGGCGCGATGCGCTCGCGCGCGTCGCCCATCGAGAGCGCTGCACGCATGGCGGTGGAGGCAATGGCCATCGGCAGCCGCCTGGGCGGCATGCGCACGTGCGCCAGCGCCACGAACGGCGGGCTGGTCAGGCGCGTGAAGCCCAGATAGGTCGGCCCGTGCTTCGGGCGCGCGGCCACGGCCGGATCGTGCAGCCGGATGCGGTGATAGAGCCGCGCCGTGGCGTCCGAGCGCACGGTGTGCGCGCCACCCAGCGTCGCGCCGAATGCGAGCACGCCCGCGCGGGGCACACGCTCGGCCACCAGCTCCACGTCCGGCGACAGCGGCGACAGCGACGGCGCGGTCTGGCGCAGCGTCAGCAGGTGCACGCGCTCGCGGTAGCTCACGCGCGCGATGCGCCACAGCCTGGCGCTCGCATCGGCGCGGCTGACCTGACCGGCTAGCGGATCGCCGATCACCTGCCCCACGGCCACGGCGCGCCGTGCCAGATCTACGGTGCCGCTGGCATCGTTGTCCAGCGTCGTCCAGCCGTGACTGGTGAGCGCCTCCGTGCGGCCATCGGGCCAGACGATCTCGGCCGCGATGGCCGAGCGCGCCATCGCGGCGGTGCGGGCGGGCGGCTCGGCGGGATGGCCGACGAAGGCGCGGCCCAGCATCAGGCCCTCTGCTCCGCTCCTGCGCCGATGCGTGCGGATACGCATCTGCGGGTGTGCATCCAGCCACTGGCGGCGGCTCGCCTCGTCCCAGAAGCCGAGGAAGGTTTTCGCGGGCGGCATCTCCAGCCGCGCGATGTGCGCGCCAGCCAGCCTGGCGAGCTCGCGCAGCCCCTTCGGGGTGCCGATGAGCGCATGCAGCCTGGGGCTGTATTGAATGAGCGCGCGGCGGCTGGCATCGTCGCCGGGCCACACGGGCGGCAGGTCTTCGCCCGCGCCCAGGTGCGGCAGCAGCGCGGCCGGGATGCGTGCCGGGTCGGCCAGCGTGGAAAGCACCTCCGCGCCGGGCGTCCACGGGCCGATGGCGCGGCTGATGTCGCGCTCGATCTCGGTGGCCGCCAGCGGCAGGAGGTCTGCGCGCTCAGTCATGACGCGCCTCCGTGAGGATCGTCACCGCGGTGACGGCGGCGATCTCGCCTTGCCCCACGGACACATCCGCCGTCGGCTGCGCGAGGACCACATCGCGCAGGCCTTCGCCCATGAGGGCGGCCGTGATCTGCGCGCGCGTCAGGTCCACGCGGAAGCGCATCTGCGCGGCCAGCGCCATGAGCCGTGCGCGCGCCTGAGCCGCCAGCAGCGCGCCGTCCGGCCCTGGAGGGTGCACGAGCGTCGCGACCACCTGCACCGGCTTGACGGTGGCGGTCGTCACGTCCACCTCCACCGACAGCGGGCGCACGTCCTCCGCGAGCAGCGCGGCGGCCACCTGCGCGACGATGGCGTCCGCCGCCGTCGCCGCGCGCCAGCGCATGGGCGTGGCTGCGTCGTGCTGCGGGTGGCGGCCAAAGAGCGCCTCGCCGATGGCCGCCTGCGCCTCGGTCATGGCGGCGGCCTGCGCGGCTACGCGCGCCAGCAGGCAGACCTTGACGCGCCCAGGGCGGTCGGCCCACACGTCCACCTGCCGGATGTCGGTCGAGACCGACAGCGCGCGCAGCATCCAGCTCTGGCGGCTGCCAGCCGCCGACAGCGCGTGATAGCCGATCAGCACGCGGCGGCGGAATCGCTCATCATCCTCGCCCGGCAGGCGGGCAAGGTCGTAGCGGGCCGCGAGATTGTCGAGGTCGGCGCCGGTGGCCCACGGCAGCATCACGGCGCGCGCGGCGTCGTTGACGCGCTGGCGCAGCACCATCTCCCGCCACGCGGCCACCTCCAGCAGTTTGGTCAGCGGCTCGGACTCCAGCGCCAGCACCGGCTCCAGCTCCGGCGCGCGCGCGATGAGATCGGCCTTGAGCGCGGCCAGCACCGCCTCATAGTCCAGCGGCTCGACCACTTGCGGCGCGGGCAGGCGCGACAGGTCGATCACTGACATGCCGGCGCCTCCCCGCCCGTCGGGCCGTCGCTTGTGCTATCGCCGCGGCGCACGCCAGTGTGCCGGTGGCGGCGCAGGCTGACTCCGCCTGCAAAGACGTCGCCCGTGACCAGCAGATCACCCTCGATGCGCACCACGCAGGATGCGTGCAGGATCAGCCGGTGCGTGTCGCGCTCGTAGCGGATGTAGCCGCCATCGTCCCAGGCCAGCAGCGTGTGATTTGGGTTATCTGACGGCGCGGGGAACGCGCCGCGCTGCTGGAAAAGGGCGGGCACGGCCACCGCCTGCGCCATGTCGCCCGAGGGCGCCAGCACCAGGCACTGCTCGCCAACCGCGGGCGGGCTCCAGACGCGCAGGTGCCCGGCGGCCCAGGTGGCCCACGGCAGCCAGCCGGTGCGCACGGACGCCTCGCCGTCGCCCGCGATGCGCACGCGCGCGCGGCAGCGCTGCGCGTCGAAGTCGGTCACGGTGCCAAGCCGCACCGCGCCGCCGCGGCCCCAGTCGGCGGCCTCCAGCGTGAGGGTGTCAGGCGTGGTAGTCATGGCAGCAGCTCGCCGATATCCTGCTCGCCCACGCCCGGCGCGTCGCCCTGAACACGTTCGTATTGGGGCTCGTGGGCTGAGCCGATCCATGGCGCCCAGCTCGAATACAGCGCCTCGTAGCGCTGGTGCAGCAGGCACGATGGCAGCGCCGCCGGATCGACGGGCGCAAGCTCGTAGCGCCGGCTGGCCTCGATCTCCCACAGGCCGATGCCGGGCTGATCCAGCCCCGCCTCGTCGCGGTAGATGAGGCGCGCATCGGTCACCAGCGGGTCGGCGGCCACCACCGCCAGCGCCACCTCGGCCATCGCCCAGCCCGCCTCGGCGGGCACCCGGCGCAGGTCAGCGAGCCGCGCCAGCACGTAGACGCGCAAGCGCAGCGTGGCCTCGCGGGCCTTGACATCCACGCCTTCGCAGGTGACGTAGATGCCGGGCAGCTTGATGAGCCACTCGCTGACCTTGCGTCCGGAGAGGTCTTCGGCGTGCACGGCCACCACGGCCGCGCCCGGCACGGCCGCGGCGATGCGGTCTTTGAGGGAGGCGAGGGCGGCGAGGATTGGCATCACGCGCCCCCCACACCGCCTGCGACGTGGCGGCGGATGATGTCCTCGATCTCGCTCTTGGCCTGCTCAGACAGCCCAAGGAATGGCCGCGCCTGGATGCTGACGCGCCGCCCGCGCCCGGCCCGGCCCCCGAACTGGTGAATGGCCGCGTGCGGCAGCTTGGTGCCGACCACGGCCTCGGTGTCGGTGACGCTGTACACCTGGATGCTGTTGCGCAGCTGGCCGGTGTCCAGCAGCGGCTTGGCGTCGGCGTAGCGGGCCAACGTGCGTGCGCGGTTCTTGACGTAGCCCTTGGGCGAGTGCCGCCGCGCGCGCGAGACGATGCTGGCGGGCTTCAGGCGCGGCCATGCCTTGCCGTCAGGCGAGCGGCTCTCGTCGAACGCCTGCATGGCCGCCTCGCGCAGCACCTGCGCGGCCGCCGCCAGCGCCGGGCGCATGTTGGCGATGCGCCCCTGCAGCCCATCGATGGCGACCTTCAGCGCCCGGTCGTCGAGGGTGACGGTGATCATGGCCCCATCCCCGCCAGTGCAGCGTCCGTCATGACGCGCGGCGGCGCCCAGCCGATGCCAGCGCCCAGGCTCACCACAGGCGATCCGCCATCATCGAACGGCAGCGCCACCTGGCCTGCGGCAATCGCCTGCAGCTCGCGGATGGCGTCCTTGTAGGCGACATAGGCCGGGTGCTCCACCGGCACGTCGCGCCGCCACAGGTTGTAGCGCGCGATCACGGCCACCAGGCGCTTGAGCACCGGCGGGGCCGGATCAGGGATCGGCGCGGACGTTGCCTTGCGCACGTAGGCCAGCACCTCGTGCTCGGCGTCGTCGATCGCAGCCTGCACCGCGCCCGCATCCTCGCCAGCCGGAGCGTCGCGGTCGGCCAGACGCACGATGTCGTCCGAGCCGATGCGCGCTTCCAGCTCCGCTCTGGTGAGGATCGGCATGGCGCGTCACTCCTGCGTCTTGGCGCGCTTGCGCGGCTGCGACTCAGGCGCAGGCTGATCCAGCGCCTGCGCGGCTCCCGCCTCGATCAGCCAGGCGGCAGTAGCGTCGTCCACATCGACCACGACGCCGGGGGCGAGCATCTGCCCGGCCAGAACCGCCTGCTGCAGGATCAGCACACGCATGACGGCTCCCATCAGTTGCTGGTGAAGACCTTGACCAGCGCGGCCGGCTGGTGGCACAGCGGCAGGCTGTTGCTCTGCGTATGCAGCACGTAGCCGCGGTCGCCTTCCTGCGGCCAGGTCTTGGCGTAGAACGGCAACGCCACGGTGTTGACGGTCTCGTTGAAGTCCGCCGGGGCGAAGTAGGTGGCGAACGTGTCGGTCGTGCCAACCGGGATCGCATGGCCTTCGTTGGCGGCGATGAAGCGCTGGCCGTTGACGCTGGCGCGGTACTGCTCGAACACCACGCCGTAGACCTGAATCTGGTTCATTGCAGACGCCATGAACTGCTGCGCCGTCGGGGTGTTCTTGATGTAGTCCACCACCTGCGGATGCGTCACCAGCTTGCCCCAGAACTCCGGCGAGACGAACACGTGCACGCCGGTCATCGTGTCGCCCATGAGGTTGTCTTCAATCTGGTTGACAACGGCCTCACACTTGGCGCGAATGTTCGTGGTGCTGGTGCCGAGCGTGAAATCGACGCTGGCTTGCGTCACTCCAAAGTGCTGATAGAGGTCGTAGAGCACGGTCCCGGCGCCATCCGTCACCACGCCCTTGATGGCGCTGAAGCGCTTCCACTCAAGCGTCTGGTCGTGCTTGGCGCGCATGCGCTGCAGCTTCAGCGCGATACCGTCGTTCACGGAAGACATGCCGGCGTCCTGTCCGAACGCGCGGATGCCCATCACGTCAGACGGGTGCAGGAAGTCCTCGTGCACCGTCTGCTTGATGCGGAAGGACAGCGTGCGGCGGGTGGAGGCGCCCGCCTTGGTGCCTTCGCCGCCCCACTCGTGATCGGGCAGCAGTGCCAGACCTGAGGACTGCTCTTCGATCACCACGTCGCGCGTAGCCAGCGGGCGGCTGCTGAAGATGCCCAGTTCGCCGATGCGGCCCCAGCGGCGCGGGATTTTGTTGATGGCAGCGGTCAGCTCGCCGACGGTGAAATCATTGATGTTCATGTTGTCCTCCAGGTCAGACAGTCTTGCGGGCCAGGATGCCCAGCGCTTTCAGTTGCGCCACCGCCGCATCCTTTTGCGCGTTGGTGGGGCTGCCGGCGAAAACGAGGTTGTCGCGGTCCACCACGATGGCGTGGCGCGCGATGATCACGCCGGGCTTGTCGCCGCCGGAGGCGTCCACGGCGTCGAAGGCGATGCCAACGGCGTTTTGCGTGCCGTCGGAAGCGGTTGGGTTGAAGGCGGCGATCTTGCCGCTGGCGGTGATGCGACCCACCACCTGGCCCGGCACCAGCGTCTGGCCGGAGGCCACAGTCACATCCTCGCGGCTGTAGCCGTGCGGGGCTTCGTACTTCAGGAAGTCCCCGATGGTCTTGGTCATGGTCGGCATGGCAATGCTCCTCTCAGATGGCGTTCAAGGTCTGCGCGCTGGCGCTGATGCGCTCCACGGCGGCCAGCAGCGCCTTGAGGCGGTCTTGCGGCTCATCCTGGGCCGTCGAGGCGGCGCGGCTGAGCGCCTGCGACGAAAACAGCGCCGGGTTGGCCTGCGGCCGCTTGGCCACCGCCCGCAGGTCGGCAGCGAAGGCGGCGAAGGCCGCCTCGCTCATCTCGAGGTACGGCTTGACGGCATCGCCATTCGGGACATCGCGCCCGACCTCCTCGAACAGAGCGGACAGTTGCTCGACGCGGCGCTGCTCGCGCAGGCGGTCGAGTTCGGCCTGCAGGTTCTTGACCTGCTCTTGCAGCCCTGCAATCAGGGCTTCGTCTTCGGCAGTGCGAGACATGGTGGCTTGCTCCTTTGCGGGGCTGGGTTGAGAAACGGGGTCGAAGGCAAAGCGCAGCGCCGCCGCCGACGTGGCTGGGTCCGCGCCCACCGGCACGAAGGACACCTCGCGGATGTGCGGCTGCTCAAAGACGCCCGAGACGCGCACTTCGCGGCCGTTGACCACGAGAGGCTCGGTGACCTCGCGGAAGTTGGCATTCATGCCCACCGACATCTGCAGCGGGAAGTCGGCCTGCAAGAGCGCCACGATCTGCCGCCCGGCGTCGGTGGCTGAGAGCACCTCGCCCTCGATGCGCAGCCCTTGCGTGCCGTCGGGCTGGCGAAAGCGGTAGATGCGCCCCTTGCCGGCAATTGCCTCGACGCTGGCCTGGTGATCGACCAGCACCGGCAGCTCCTCGCCGTCGGCGTTCTGCAGCCCCGAGAGGTCGATCACCACGTCGCCATGCCAGCCGTAGGCCGGCACCACGCCGCCGGAGTAGGCCACGCCCTCGAAGCGCAGCGGGCCGTCCTCGGTCGGCTTTTCGGCGGGCCGGACGGCAAACGTCAGGGTGTGCAGGCGTTGGTATGCATCCATGCTCGCCGATGGTGGCGAGCTGGTGCCGGTTTGTCGGCGTGAACGGGTTCGTCGGCAGCGATCGCGTCGCGGCGCATCTGGCTTGCTGCCGCAGCTCAGCGCAATGCGTAGTCGCGCCCGTCCTGCAGCTTGGCGCCGCGCAGCAATTCCCGTATACTGACGAAGCGCCCCGTGGTCGGCTGGGCTGTCTGAACCCCTTGTGGGGCGGAGTAGGACGGTAAGATCCCCGGCGGGGCGCTTTCTATTTGCACGGCAGCCAAGGCGTGCAGCAGGCGCGGGTCTCCATAGTCTTTGACCGTCAGCTGCACACGGAACAGGCGGTCGCCGATCATCAGCGCCGCCCACATCCTGAGCACGGCTACAACATCTGGGTTGCGGTGCCGCTCGTCTTCGTGCCGCTCGCCGACGACCGCCGTCAGCGCCAGCTGCTCCAAAGCGGCCAACGCGCGCAGCTCATCGGCGCTCTGGTCGGCGTTGTCGCCCATTTTCTTGCGCGAGCGCTTGTTGATCCTGAGCAGCCAACCCGTATCCTCGTTGGGCAGGCCGCTTTCGGCCTGCAGCGCGCGCAAGTGTGCATTGGCCGCGCGCGCCAGTTGCATGTAGGCGAGATTGGCCCCGAACTCGTTGCCCGTGATCTCGACCACCGGGACCACGCCGATTTGCGCCAAGCTTGGCCGCTCGCCCCAGAAATCCAGCGATGCCAGCCTTGGCTTGGGGACTTGCGCATTCAGGCCGGACAGCCAGCCGTAGGCCGGCGGCACGCATCCGACGGACGGGGCTTGACGCTTGCCGGCCAGGCTCTGCCGCTTGCAGACGGATAGCCTCTCATCGCGCAGCTTGTTGAGCCTTTCCCCCCACCGCCTCGTGTCTCCCCCCCAGCCCTCATCCGGCACCGCCTCGGCCGGGATGGATTGCGTCACGCCGCCCCTGCGCTGCGCCTCGCGGGCCGAGACCTGCCGCAGCGTGCACCGGCAGCGGTGACCGCAGGGCGGCGTCCAGCGCTTCCACAGCGGGTCATCCACCGGCCGGATCACGCCATCCATCGCCAGGTGCGACGGGCGCACGCGGCTGTCGTTGATGGCGTCGTACATCAGATAGGGCAGGTCGTCCTTGACCTCATCGAAGCGCCGCCAGTGCCCGGCCATGTAGGCCGCCTGCACCGCGTTGCGGTAGATCGTCTCCAGCCGGTGGCGCGGCAGGCTCCAGTCCTGTCCGGCGGCCCACTTGCGGAAGTCCTCGAACGTGCCGCCGTCGGCCTGGAACTTCGCCAGCGCATCGGCCACGGCCTGCACCTGATCGAGCCTTGCAAGGCCTGAGACGGTGAAGGCCTGCGCGCGCTTTTCGGCTGGCAGGCGGTAGAAGTCATTGGGCAGCATGACGCGCTGCGCGCGCGCCTGGGCGGCCTGCTCATCAAAATCTGCATCGAAGTCGATTCTGACGGCCATGCGTCACGCTCCTCGCCGCTGCTGGCGCCCCCACTCGTCGCGGCAATCAGCGTCACACCAGCGCTTCGGGGCATGCACATTCTCGCCGCACCAGTAGCACTGACCGCTGTACGGCAGCGCCTGCTGTGGGCGGCGCAGCCACGCCAAGCGCGCCGCCATCTCGCGCTCCAGATGCGCGTCGGTCATGTCGGCATCATCAGCCATTTTTCACGCCATCGCTCAGTGCCTCGCGCTGGGCGGCCGCGTAGCCCATGATCTCGGCGGCAAACATCGCGCGCTCCAGCGTCTGGCGGAAGGTACGGTCGTCGGCGTCGGCCAGGACGACCGCCAGGCGCTCCATCAGGTCTTCCGGGTCTTTGGCCGCGCGGATGGCGCTGGCGATGGCGCCCGGCGCGATCGGCCCGCCGCCGAGGTTGACGAGCGTGCGCTCGATCTCGTCCTCGACGGCCTGCTGCGCGGCGGTGAAGCGGCGGCGGTCTGGCTTGGTGCTGTCGGCTCGCTTGTCGGCCAGCGTCACGAGGCTGGCGGCCGTCTCGGATGGCTGGCTGGCGCGCCCGATGCCGCCTGCGCCCACGTCGGCAATCGCAGCGGCCTCGGCGGCTGGCAGCTCCTCGAAATCGTCCGACTCCAGGCCGTATTTCTCCTCCAGGTAGGCGCGCGTGAACCGCAGCATGCCGGCCTTGACCAGGATTTCGTCGCGCTGGGCGCGCTCCATTTCCAGCCCGTGCTGGTCTTCCAGCACGATGGTGCCGCGCGGCAGACCGTTGACGTCGGCCAGGATGTCGGCCACCTGCTGCAGGGCGTGGGTGACCAGCCGCACATCGGCGCGGCGCTTCTCGTCGCGCACGCGCTCGTGCACCTCGCCCAGCGCCCGGTTGCCGGACCCGCCGTCCGTCCCGCTGGTCAGCGTCTGCCCCAGGATCAAGCGCTGGATGCGCCGGCAGATGGCGGTCTCGAACTCAGCGAACTTGTTCGGGCTGTTGCCGGGCTGCTCCAGCGCCTTCAGCGTGTCGGTGTTGTTGATGACCGCGACCGGCCCGCTGGAGAGCGTGCGCAGCAGCTCCAAGAGAGGCTGCTTGTCGGCGGCGTCCGTGGTGCCGTACATGAGCGGCACGGCCGCCTGCTCCAGGAACTTGGCCCACATACGCCAGCCGTGCGTGCGGAAGAACCACGGCCAGTAGGCCTTGGCCAGCAGCGCCTCGCCCATCGGCTTGCGCAGGCTCGGCTCGTGCACCGCGAGGATGAAGCCGCCTTCGGCTGGCTTCTGATCGTCGCGCCACCAGAGCGTCCCGTCCGGCTTGACGGCGAACCACTCGAACGGGCAGGCGACGGTTTGCGCGATGCCGATGCGCCCGCCCTGCTCCTGCAGCACAACTTCCTGCACCGCGTAGCCAAACAGCACCGCGTCCCACGCAGCCGTCATGATGGCGTGCGCGTGCGGCTCCAGCGCCTGCGTCAGAAACGCCCGCGCGCGCGCCTGAGGGTGCTCCACGCGCCACGGCGTGTTGATGCAGGCATGGCGGCGCGTCTCCACGGCAGCGCTGATCTCGTCGTCAGCGAGCAGCGCGCGCAGCTTGGTGCGGCCGATTCCGATTTGCTGCAGCAGATCGTCGTAGTCGCCGCCGGCCAGCCACCCGAAGCGCGCCAGCATGCGCTCGATGGCGCTGGATGAGCCGAAGGCTGGCAGGGCGTCGCCCCGGATGCGGTCAGATCGTGCCATGGCCGGCATGGTCGGCCATGACGGGCCGACTGTCGGCAGGAGCGCGTTCCGCCGACCCAAGCATGGCATCTTGGAGATTAGACCAGTTGGCCAGCAGGCTCATCTGCCGCGGATCATCCGCGCGCCGCGCCGCCGCAGCGCAGCGGGCTTCCATCATCTTGCGCAGCCCGCGCTCGGTGTAGCGAACCGTCCATGTCAGCGTGCGCGCGATCTCGAGGTACGTCATCCCGGCCGCCAGCATGTCGCGCACCTGCTGGCGGATGGCCTCGCGCTCTTCGGCCGCGTGGCGCGGGATGTAGACCGTCTCGCCGCCGAAGGCCTCGCAGAAATCGGCCGCGTCGCGCTCGCCCAGCGTCTCCACCAGCCTCTGCCACCACGAGCCCGCACGCGTCTTGGGCACCTTGACCTGGCAGCCGCCGAAGGCCGCGCGCAGCTTCTCGGCTGCTTCATCGCCGATGTACTCGGCCAGCATCGTCAGGCCCGCCACCCGCTGCACCATCGGAACACCCTCCCGCCTGCGGCCACGTAGCCGCCTTGCCCCATGCCCAGCGCCGCAAAGGCGTAGCTCGCCGCGTCCACCATGTCGTCGTTGGCGCTGTCCGGGAAGGCTAGCAACTCATCTCGGAAGGCTGCCGGGCATCCGGACGGGTCGAGCCGCACCAGGCGCTGCTCAAAGCGCGTGAGCAGCGGCGCAAAGCGCGTCACTTTGTCGCGGTCGGGCCGCACGCCGCGAACCGGTAGCGTCGTGGTACGGGCCAGCTCCTGCACCACGGCGGCCTGGAACTGCGTCTGCTCGATGGCGACGATGGACGGGGTGTGCCGCGCGGCTGCGGCCTTGATGCGCGTGAGCACCTCATGAAAGCCCGCGCGGAAGCGCTCGACTTCCTTGATGTACACGATGCCAGTGTCAGGGTCGCGCGCCATCGCGACGATGGCCGTGTAGTCCGCGCCGTCGCGCTCGGAAATCGCGAGGTCCACCCCCAGCACCGGGCGCAGATGCGGCGGGCACTCGCCCATGACCAGCATCTCGGGCTTGATGAGGCCGCCACCGAAGGTGACGAACTGGGCCAGGTACTCCTGCCGGAAGACGAGTTCCGGCAGCTCGCGCTGCTTGGCCTCGATCTCCTCTGGCCGCAGGTGCGGGTTGGCGGTGCTGGGCATGTGAAAGCTCTCCCAGTCCGGGTAGGACGGGTCTTCCCCGCGCCGGAAGAGCTCGTAGAAGTAGTTCAGGCCGTTGGGCGTGCTGATGAACCAGGCCTGCCCGCGGTAGTCGGTCAGCGTCGGGCTGACGGCCCGCTCCCAGGCTTCCTTCAGGTAGCGCGCGTGCGCGGCTTCGTCGATTACGATGCGGTGGTAGCGGCGCCCACGCCCGGCATCCTTGTCCTCGAGCGTCCAGAAGTCGATAACCCCGCCAGTGACGAGTTCGATGCGCATCGTCTGCCTATTACTTTTGCGCGTCACCGGCCGCAGTGTACGCTCGGCTTCTTCCCACACTTCCATCAGCAACTTGTTCGTCGGAGCAAACCACGCGACCCGCTTGCCGCTGATTGCAGATCCATTGTCTCGCGTCGTAAGCCAATAAAGCGCCAGCTTCGTCTTGCCGAACCGCCGCCCGCACGCCGCCACTTTGTACCGAGCAGGGTGGGTGACGATTGCCCTCTGCCCATCATGCAACCGCAACCGCTTGATGACGATGGCCACTACTCATCACCGTCCCAGTGGATCACGACGTCAGCACGGCTGCGTTCCTCATCCAGTCCCCACGCCTGCCGCTCGGCGCGATGAATGTTCAGCAGCGTCTCGCTTGCGATTTTGGCGGCTTTGAGGTCCTCGAATGCGAGCTGCTTCTGCTCCTTCGTCTCCGCTGCCCGATGCGCCTTCAGCCCAGCATAGAGCCGCTCACGGATTTCGCTCGATTCCTCCTGATGCCGCTTGATGATCTCGGCGCTGCGTTCAGCCGCGGCATTGATTGCCTCTGCGCGTTTTTTCGGGTTGCAGGCTGCAACAACCCCTGCAACCTTCTCTGCAACTTTGCGCCGGACGATCTCGCCAACGTCCTGACCGTCGCCCCAGCCCTCGGCCTTGGCACGCTTCTGGATGGCCTGATGACTGACGCCATACTTGGCGGCAAGCTCAGGAAAGCTCGCCCCGGCCTCGCGCTCGGCGCGGATCGTCTCCCACTGGTCTGCAGACAGACGCGGCATCAGGGCCCCTCCCCGTGCGTGGCGTTATCCCACTGCCGAATGGCTTCGATGCGCGCGCGACACTCCTCGTAGCGCTGCACGGCATCCAGCACCCACTGCGCTACTTCGCGCTCGCCGGAATCGGCGGCAGCTCCGGCATCGGCTCCAGCAGCATGGCCGGCACCCGCGGGCATGTCGCCGGCGATGGCGGCGTTGAGGCGCAGCCGGAGAGCGCCAGAGACGCCGCAGCCGCTGCCAGCCAGTTCGTAAGCTTCACGTTTGGCCTCCTGGATTCGACGGTTGACGGATGCGCGGGCTTCGGCCAGGCTGCGCGCGGCCCGGCCTTCAGCGTCTTCGGCGCGCTTCATCAGCGCGGCCGTGGCTGCTGCTGCGGCTGCCGAGTCTTCGGCCCGCGCCTGTTCGCACGCGGCCAGCGCCGCCTGCCCCTTGGCCTGCGCGTAGCGGTAGCCAGCAGCGGATCCGATGGCTGCCGATGCGGCGGCGGCGATGATGAGCGGCCACGGGGTCACGGCTGCTCCCCCATGCACATGCGGTACTCGGCCTGACGCCGCTTGACAAGGCCCGGCAGCTCGCGCCCGCCCGCTTTCGTCCACTTCAGCAGCTCGGCGCACGCCCCGGCGTAGTCGGGCGGCGTCTGCTTGAGCTTGCGCACGAGCGTGGACTTACACGCTGCGCCCGTGCCGACGTTGTAGGCCCACGAGACGTAGGCGTCCCACTCGCCCTTGGTCAGCGGAACATCGCCGATGCACGCCGCGAGTTCCTTTGCATGGCGGTCCGCGTCCGCCTGCAAAGCCACCACAGCCCGTACAGGGTCCAGCCGGTCGCCCTTTTGCACCGCTCGGCCGTCCTGGTGGCGAGTCGTGCCAAAGCCGACCGTCTGCACGCCGACGCCGTCGTCGTAGCTGCGCTCCCGGTACCCTTCGAAGCCGGCCAGCGCGGCCACCAGCGCAGCCGTAGCGCCGATGCCGCCCCATTGACGTGCTGACAGCCTCATGACCGCAGCCCCAGCGTGTTGGCGACGGCGTAGATGAAGATCGTCGCCAGCAGGCCAAGCGCGCCGAACATCCAGCGCCTGGCCTGCGCGTTCATCGGCTCGGCTTTTTCCAGCTCGTCCACGCGGTCCTCGACGCGGCCGATGGCCGTCATGACGCGCTCCATGCTCGAGTCATGCTTGCGCGCCATCTCGGCCAGCATGGAGCGCAGGTCAGCCATTTCTTTGCGGTCCTGATCCTGCCGCTCTTCGATGACGGCCAGCTTGGTCACGGCGTCGGCCATCTTGGTGATGGACGACTCCAACCGCGAGTGCTGATCTTCCAGCTTTCGCGTGGCCTCCACCAGCACGTCGATCTTGCTGACCTTGTGCACGATCATGTCGAGCGCGCCGCGGTTGTAACGCTCCCACTCAGACGCCGGGATTGGCTCCATCACGCAGGTTCCTCCACTTTGAGCAGCCCGCATGCTGGCTGAAGCGGATGCGCGGCGTCGGCCTGAACGTGTTCATGCATCCAGCACTCGCGCACGGCGGCGGCCCAGCCTTCCGGGCTGGTGGTGGCAGCCCACAGCGGATCGGTCCACATGTCGGCCGACTGCATCGTCAGCAGCACTGAGAGCGGCCACATCACGCGCCACGGCTGGTAGTTGGCGCGGAAGAACAGCGCCGGGATGCCGCCATCGCGCCGGGCTTGCGCCACCGCCTGCGCCCAGGCCTGGTGGATCTCGTAGGCGCGCAGCAGGCTCCAGCGCTTGACCTCGATCGTCCAGCCCGGCACCCCCAGGATGTCGCTGTCGCCATCGTGCTGGCGCACGCGGCGGCTGGCGCTGACCCCCAGCAGATCACTGATGATGGCGGCGACTTCACGCTCGCCGCGCTTTCCCTTTTCTCGGCTCATGCTCCCCATGTGTTTTCCTTCATGTGACGATGACGCAGTGCTGGGATGCGCGCGTGATAGCCACGTACAACAGACGCGACAGATCGGCCCCGGCCATGCGAGCCTTTTGGGCCTCGCGCCAATCCACCAGCACCGTGTCAAACGTGCTGCCCTGGCTCTTGTGGATGGTCATGGCGTAGGCGTGCCGTATGTCTGGCAGGGCCGCCTTGAGCGCGTAGGCCGAGCGTGACCACCGGCCAGCCTCATCCTCCTTGCCTTCGGCCTTGGCGCGGCGCACGCGGGCAAAGCGCGCGGCGATCTCGGCCTGCACCGCGTCGGGCTGCACGGCCAGCAGTGCGCGGCCCGCCCAGCCGCCGTCGGATCGCAGGTGCACCTCGCGCGCCTCGAAGCCTTCGACCTGCACGGCGCCGGGCTCGACGCCATCGACCACCAGCAGCTGCCCGTTGGACAGCCTTCCGCCGTGCGGCAGGTCGATATCGCCGTCGGCGGCGATCAGCGGCTCGCCTGACTCAAACGGCGCGCCGCCAGGGAACAGCCGCGCGTGCACCGCCCGGTTGTGCCGCACGGCGGCCGCGTTGGTGTAGGTCAGCACCCGCATGTCGTGGCCATGCGCGTAGGCGTCTGCTGCCCAGCGTGCGATGAGGTCGTCATCGCCGTGCACGATCTGGCACAGACGCTCATCGCCGCGGCGAAGCTGATCGGCCAGCACCCCTATATCCGGCGGCGCATCGCGCTCGATGGCCTCGCGCAGCGTCTCAGACCAGCGCAGGATGGGGTTGTCCTGCGCCTGGCGCACGATGCGATCCAGCCGCGCGTGCACCGGCACCAGCGGGCCGAATGCGGGCGACAGCGCCGCTGGCGCGTTGGGCGTGACCGGAGGCAGCTGCGCCGGGTCGCCGATGAACAGCAAGCCCGTGCCGTAGGTCTGGCAGGCGGCCATGGCCGGGGCGAACAGGTCTGCGCCCAGCATCGATGCCTCATCGACCACCGTCACGTCGTACTCGGCCAGCACCGGGGCCTTGTGCCTGACCAGCTTGCCGCTGCCGTCTTGCTGGTTGACGAGCTTGAGCCCCAGCGCGGCGTGGATGGTCATGTAGGTCGGCCCATCGCCGATGCGCTCCTGCAGCACGCCCAGCGCTTTGTGCGTGGGGGCCGTGACCAGCACCGTGTGATCCTGCTCCCGCAGCGCCCTGACCATGCAGGCCGCCAGCGTCGTCTTGCCGGTACCGGCATAGCCTTGCAGGGTCGCTGACAGGCCATGACGCCCGGAAATGACCGGCATCAGCAGGTTGTAGGCCCGTTGTTGGTCTGCATTGAGGTCGTAGAACGACATTCCAGCCGACTTATCCACAGAAAACGCCTGTTTGTTGCCTATTTTTTGAGCAATCGCCGACAATCGCCGACAACCCTGTCGGCGATTGCTTTTGACCTAACCATTTGATTCATAAGGAAAATTTGCAATCGCCGACATCGCCGACGCCGACCTATAAGGAGTGTTCATTTCCTTATATAGAGATGCGTCGGCGAACGTCGGCGTCGGCGATTGCTCCGAAATCTCCTTTGCAGTCAAAGACTTAGCATCAAGAGCAATCGCCGACACGTTGTCGGCGTTTGTCGGCGATGTCGGCGATTGCTCCCCCTGCTGGCAGAACTCAGCCAGCACGTAGCGATGCCCGCGCACGCCCTTTTTGGACAGCACGACGGCCACGCCGTCCTTGGCGATGCGCTCCAGCAGCTCGTCGCGCTTGTCGTCGGCCAGCTCGCGGAACATGCGCACGCCCTTGACCAGCTCGCGCTTGCTGGCCCCGTGCGAGCCGCAGTCGCGCAGGAAGGACTCCACCTTGTGATAGACCGAAGGACGGCCCGTCTCGCCGTCCTCTGCTCCGCCACGGTCGCGGAAGACGCGCAGCGTGGCCTCCAGCGCCTGGCGGATGAAGGCGCTGGCCCACTCCACCATGGGCTCGGTCACGATGGGGTCGTCCGGGTTGGCGGCAGCGGCCAGCGCAGTGCAGATGCGGGCCATGTTGCGCCGGGCCCCGGCCGACAGCATCCGTGCCAGCGGGCCGCGCTGGGCATAGGCTTGCGCCAGCGCCATCTGCGCCCCCTGCAAGTCGCCAGTGACACGCACGGTTTTCATGGCCGGCACCACAACGGCCAGGCCGCCAAAGAGCTGCTCGTGCGTCAGCGCCGTCTCTCCTGGGCCAAACCCGCGCAGCCGGCGCAGCGTCTCGTGCACCGCCGCGTCCAGCGGGCGCTCGCGCTGGCTGGGCCGGTCTGTCCAGCGGGCCGGGTCTTCGGCGCAGACAAACACCATGCTGTCCACCGCGCCACGGCTGAGTTCGCTGCGGCGCAGCGTCTGCTCCACCTGCGAGCCCGCAATCAGCGCCAGCAGGTTCAGCGTCGGGCGCTGCAAGATAGGTCTGGGCCCTTCTTCCTCGCTGCGGGCGCGGCCTAGACCCACCTCGGCCCAGTTGTCCAGCGCAATCTGTGCTGGCGCGGCCCAGATGCGCCCGTTGATGATCGACATCGTGTGCCCAAGCAAGCCCGAAGGCTGACGGCGGGCGAAGTACATTTGCTCGCCCCAGTCGTCTGCCAGGTAGTACAAAGCCGGGGCGTTGTACAGCGATGAAAACAGCTGCTGCGGGCTGGAAATGCGCACACCGCGCACCATCTCCGACAGGCCCGAGAGCATCAGCGCGTCCTCTGCCGCGCTGAAGGCCGTGCGGCCAAAGCTCGCTGCCGGCGCGATGATGCCCAGGTACAGCGAAGCCGGGTCCCCGTGCTCGCTCACATAGCGTCTGGCCGCCGCCGCGCTCACGATGGACAGCGCCACCGCCTGGCACACCAGTGGGTGCGCCTGGTCGGATCGCGCCTCCACCCATGCCGCGAGGCGGTTGACCGCATCCACCGGGCACGGCGGCAGCGCCTCATCGAAGCGCTGCCCGGCAACCTCTGCCGCAGGCTCGTCGGCCACCGGCGCGGCGGCCACCGGCGCGGCAGGCTGCGTGCGCGCCGGGTTTTTCCAGCCGTGCTCCTGCGCCACGGCAAAGATCGTCTCGTAGCCAATCTCCCCGCGCGGCCTGGCTGTGTACCACACCCGCGCGGCGTCCACCGGGTCATACTTGACGCTCTTGCGACTCCAGGCGTCCCACAGCGCCCACCCCTGCTGGCCGCAGGGCTTGAGCGCCAGGCAGAATCGCACCCACAGGTCGCGGTCGTCCGACGGCACAGCCTCCAGCGCCGATTGCAGGTCTTCGACCACCGTGGGGCCAAGGTAGCGTGAACCCACGCCGTCGCCCGCTGTGTGATGCGCCGGCGCGGCTGACGCCATCGAGCGCACCCAGTCCGGCAGCGGGCTGGGCACCACGCCTTCGCGCGGATCGCTGCTCGCCTCCCATCCGTAGCGCTTGCCGCTGACGTGCAGCGACGGGTCGCCCATGATGTAGCCGTTGATCTTGAAGTCCACGCCGGGCCCGAGCCTGCCCGGCAGCGACGACGCATCTCGCGGCAACTGGAACACCGAGTGCCAGCCTCCGCCGCCGGTGAACTGCATTACGTCCGACTGGAGGCTGCCGAACTTGGCTTCCAGCAGCTCCACCGTCTCCAGCCCGCCGTTGCGCGGATCGACATCCACCGCGCACAGGCCGGAGGCGGCCAGCGCCACCGCGATGTTGGCCTGCGGATAGCGCGACCACCACGCGCGAATTGTTTCCTCATCCGTGGTGGCGTTGTTTTGCCCGCCGGGCACCAGCGCCCCGATGGGGTGCTTGGCCGGCGACTTGCACTCGTCGTTGCCGCAGGCGCAGCGCCATTTGCCATCGTGGCGCTGCTCTGGCCACCAGCACGGGAACACGTGCCACCCAAGCCGCGCGTAAGACAGCGCGGCCTCCAGCATCTTGGTATCCGTCATGTCGTGTTGGGCTCCCGCCCCTGCCCGCTGAGTGAAAGGAACCACCGCCCCGGGCACGGCGGGAGCGTGCTGTTCGGGAGCTACCCTAGGGGCGGTGGAAAAAGGCTGCTGAGCCATCACTGAATGCGGCCCACGCTGCTGTTCCGGCTGGTCTCCGGCGCGGCCGGATTGACCCCGGCTGTGCGGCAAATCAGAGTGGCAACATGAAGCTGCTCATCGCTCCAACCGCGCAGAAGGCTGCGCATCACCTCGCCCCGGCTCTTGCCTGTAGCCTGGCAGTAGCCATCGAGCACGGCGACTTCGGCCGCATCCACCTCAAAGCGGATTTCGGTGGCCCGGTGCATTCAAGCTACCTCTTTGACCGCCGCCACATCAATGCACGGCCTGCCATCCGGGTGCGGCCAGGCTGTGTCCGGCACCCGCACCCAGCGCACGTCGGGGCGCAGCTGCTCGACCGTTACGGTGCCGTGGGTGGCGCGCTCGATGGCGGGGCAGCGCTGAGGCGGCACTCGCCCGCCCCAGCCGATGACAGAAGGCGGCTTGATCCCAAGCATCCTTGCCACGCGGGATGGGCCGCCAAGCTCGGTGATGACATCGCTCATGGTGAGCGAGTATAGGATGCACCTAAGCATTCGTCAAGGAAACACCTATATCTGCTTGTATTAGGATTCCCTAATGAGGCAGTCAACATCGCCGCCGCAGACCACGCTCAGTGAGCGTGTGAGGGAGGCCATGCATGCTGCCGGGATGACGCAGGCCGAGCTTGCTCGTCGCGTTGGTATAGCCCAGCCAAGCGTCAACGATTGGCTATCAGGAAAGACAAAGCGGCTCAAGCTCGAAACAGCAGTCAGGGCAGCAGCAGTGCTTGGAGTGCGCCTTGAATGGCTCGTTTGGGGGAGAGGAAGGCCAAGGGAGGATGACCATGAGCACGACCATCCAAGCGCTGATGAAGGGTCTAACGGCGTAACCATTCACGCCGCCCTCCCCGTCGTCCTGGACGCCATTGCCGCCTGCCCGCACCGCGACGAGCTGCGCACGCTGCTGGCGCTGCTGGTGGATCACGACGCGCCGGCGTACCGGGCGCGGCTGGCGGAGCTGCTGTCTGCGCCGCCATCAATCCCGCCAGGACTGATCGAGACCAGCGACTTTGCCGGCCCTGCGCCGTCATCCAGCAACCATGATCCAGACAGCCGCCATCGTTCCAGGCAGCGAGAGGCCAGCCGGTGACGGGAGCACCGGCGCTGCGCGCTGCGCGATCATCCTGCCAGACGGCAGCCGGCGCGCAGCCGTGGTCAAGCGGGGCCCCATTGGACAGATTGCCGCCGAGGCATTCGCGGCCTTGCTCTTGCGCGCATGGGGCCTGCCCGTGCCGCAGCCATTCCTGGTGGAGGAAGACCCGCACCCTGCTTTTGCCAGCGCGGACGACGGCTACCCAAGCCTGAAGCAGCGGCTTGGGCTGCACGGCTTGCCGCCAGGCGAGCAAAGGAGCCGCGCGGAATGGGTTGCCTGCCGCATCGCGGTCGGCCTGCGCACAGCGCCGCTGGCCGCTGCCGCAGACGAGGCCATTGCCAATCACGACCGCAACCTGGGCAACATCCTTTGGGACGGCGCCAGCGAGGCCTGGATCGACCACGCCTACGCGCTGGGCCAGGGCAGCCTGCCAGACGCCAACAAGCTGTGCGACATGGCGCGCGCCGTTCAAGCATCGGAGCAGTTGCTTCGCAGCGCCGTGGCCCAGGCGCTGGCGCTCAACCGCGATGCCGTCGAGCTGGCCGCGCAAGAAGTGCCGACACACCTCGGCGCGCATTCGCTTGCCACCATGGTCAGCCAGCGCATCGCCAACGTGGCAAATGCGCTGATCTCTCGCTTTCCAACGCCGGATGATTTATTCTCCGGGCCATGAGCGAGATCATCGACGACATCCGCAACGCCCCCATGCACGCCTGGCGGCCGCTCTTTTGGGAGCCGGTGGCCGACACCGGCGAGCGCATCATGGTGGGCGTGGTGCACGCCTACGGCGGCCAGGGTGCGGCTGCGCGACTGATCCGCGACGACGTGCTGGACTGCCTGTACGGCAAGGCCAGCAGCGGCGTTCGCAACCTGCTGGATGCCGCCCTGGAGATGTATGCCGAGATGGCCAAGGCCGGCCCGCTCGACGCCATCGAGCACCCCGTCCTGGGGCTGCACCCTGGGCCCCTGCGCTGCACGGCAGCGCGCAACGTCAATGAGCTGCTGCACACTGCAGCGCTGCTCTACAGCAGCCTGGCCAACCTGGACAAGCTCGACGAGATGGAAGAGGCCGACGTGCCGCAGCAGGAAGAGATCGGGCGGCGCTTTGGCACCGAGGTACGCGACGAGGTGCTGCGCCTGCGGCCTGATCTGGCCCCAGGGTTCGGCCAGGGCGGCGAGCTGGTGCCCGGCGGGCAGCGCGTGCGCTTTGGCTACTTCAGCCCCAAGGCCGTGCTGCACTTCACGGTGCTGCACCCTGTGCGCATCCCGGCTTCGCTGCGCGATGCGCGGGCGCGGCTGTTTGAGCTGCAACGCGCACGCGATGTGGCCGGCATCGAGCGCGCCGCGCTGATTGCTGCTGTGCCGCGCGACGACGACCCGATGCTGGGCCCCAAGCAGCGCGAGGCGCTGCGCGCCAGCCGCGCCGAGATCGAGCGCGAGGCCGATTCCGTTGGCATGCGCTGGCACGCCGTGCACAACGCGGCCGAAGGAGCCGTGCGCGTCATCGAGACGGCTGGATGACGCTGTAACCGCGCCGCCACCAACCCGCCCGCCGAGGCTGGCTTCTGGTGCTGCGCGCCTATACAATGCCACCATGGGTGCCTTCCGCATCACCTACGACGGTCCGGCGCTTCAGGCGCACACCATGGACGTGCGCGACCTGGCTCCCGCCTTGCTGGCGCTGGGCGACTTGTGCGAAGAGTCAGGCCGCGCGCTGTTTGGCGAGTCGTTGCGTGTGCGGGTGGATGTGCGGGCGAGCTTTCGCACCGGCAGCTTTGGCATCGATTTGTCGGTCTCGACCCAGCTTGCGCAACAGCTCATCACGTGGCTGTCTGGCGATGGCGCCACGGCGTTTGCCAACGCCAAGACCATCCTGGAGGTCATTGGCGTGGGTGGGGCTGGGCTGATCGGGCTGATACAGTGGCTGCGCGGGCGCCGGATCACGCGCGTGGAGACGACACCCAAAGGCCGCCGCCTGACAGTGGAGGACGGCGACATCGCCGTGGTGGAAGAGCGCGTGATCGTGCTGTTTCAGCGCCGTGCGGTGCGCGAGGCGCTGGCCAAGGTGGTCGAACCTATCGAGCGCGATGGCATCGAACGTCTTGCGCTTGGGGATGACGAGCGCATCAGCGTCACGATCGAGCGCGCGCAGGCACCGTGGTTCCACGCGCCGCCGCCCGAGGATGTGCTGCTGATGGAGGAGGTGCGCACGATCGCCTTTTCCATCGTGAGCCTGTCGTTCCGCGAGGACAACAAGTGGCGCTTGCACGATGGGCAAAACGCCGTCTTCGTGACCATGGCCGACCGTGACTTCCTCGCCCGCGTGGACCGCAACCTGGTGCGCTTTGCCAAGGGCGACATCCTGCTGGCCGAAACCCGCGTCACGCAGTGGCAAACGGCGCACGGACTGCGCACGGAATACACCATCGCGCGCGTGCTGGAGCATCGCCAGGGCGCAGCGCAGATCGAGCTGCCGCTGGCGTAACGACAGTCCCAGCGCCACGGCTCGGCGCTGAATCTTTCAGCCGCCACTTTCACCCAGGCCGCCCCACACCCAACGCCAGCGCGCCATCCACTCCAACCCGCCCCCCGAGGCGGGTTTTTTGTTGCCTGCGTCAGCGGGCCGGTGTTGCAGGAAGGCGACGGTTAGGGTTTTCCCTTACTCATGCACTAAGGTTTACCTATTGACTTGATGTTAGGTGTTGCCTATACTTCCCTCAACGCCAGCACTCACGCGCTGGCGCACCGGCCAGATGGTCAACCGGCGGCCCCATGCTCGGGGTCGGGAAGGGCGCAAAGGCCCGAGGTGCCATGAAGGTGCTGCCCCCGCACCGCCAAGGATGGGGCGACTGGCCTGGGAGCCGCTGCAAGACGCGGGAAGAGCTCAGGCGCCAAACCAAAGGGCGGCACGCCGTCCTTTGACTTGGGGTCGTCGGGACCTTGCCCGCCGGGCTGGCGGGCTTTTTTTTCAGGAGGCCGAGATGTACGAGTACGAGCACGGGGCGTATGACAGGTTTCTGGATCGCCAGTTGGACGAGTACTGCGTCCAGTACGAGCCGCGCGACGGCTTGTACGAGGCGCTCATCGAGCTGGGGCCGATCAGCGCCCTGATGCGCTATACGGTGCGCGGCGGCGTGCCGAACGAAGTGGTCGGCATCTTCTTGGATGACGCCTGGTGCGAGCGCACCAACCAGCTTGAGCTGGTGGAGATCACCGGCATTGTCGAGATGCCGGATCACGCCCTTCTAGCCATGGCCGACCCGGCACGAGACGCGCTACTGCAGCGCATCGACTTCGAAGTCGAGGACTACGACGGGCCGAATGACTACTGACACGGCAACAAGCCCGGCCGGCGCGCAGCGGCCGGGGCAGGTCAACCTCAACCTTATAAGGAAGTGCCATGGGTGAAAACGCAAACCTCGGGGCATCCCGCCCAACCCTGCCCCGCCCGGCGCGCACCGTGCCGCCCTACCACACCGGCAAGGTGCAGATCGGCATCGCCTACGTGTCGCGCCAGCGGCCGGATCACGACCGCGACGCGCTGCGCTTGCAAGAGGCGCTGCTGCGTGCGCACCTGCAACAGCAGCGCAGCTACGACATCGACGGCGTGCTGATCGCCGCCTGCATCGTCATCGCCCTGCTGGCGCTGGTGCTGGCCGGACCCATTGCGGGCTGATCGCCCGCACCACCCAAGGAGCAAACCATGACCGCAGTGCTCAAACCCATCTCCACCACCGACCCGCTGACCGACGCCGTGCAGGCGCTCATCGATGCCAAGCGCGATGAAGACTTTGCGCGCAAGCGCCGCATCGAGGCCGAGGAGCGCATCGCCGCGCTGGCCAATTTCAACAAGGAAGAAGGCAGCCAGACCATTGAGGCCGGCGGCGTCAAGGTGACGCTGACTGCGCGTCTCAACTACGCCTGCGAAGACCCGCAGGCGCTGGCCGCCGCGTGCGCGGCAGCGGGCGCGCCCGCCAGCATGATCCCGGTCAAGACCGTGGTGGAGCTCGACGCCACCGGCGCGAAGTGGCTGCGCGCCCACGAGCCCGAATACTGGGCGCGTGTGCTGGCCCCGCACATCACTGTGAAACCGGCCAAGACCAGCGTGGCTGTGAAGGTGTGACGCCATGGCCATCAAGCTCACCACCACCGCGCAAGCCGCGCGCGACAACGGCATCAAGGTCCTGGTGCACGGCCCGGCTGGCGCCGGCAAGACCACGCTGTGCGCCACCACCGGCGAGCCAACGGTGATCATCAGCGCGGAGGCGGGGCTGCTGTCCCTGCGCGGGCACGACATCCCGGTGATCGAGGTCGGCAGCATCGAGGACGTGCACGAGGCGTACCGCTTCGTGGCGGAAAGCGCCGAGGCGCGCGATTTCCGCTGGGTGTGCCTGGACAGCATCAGCGAGATCGCCGAGGTCGTGCTGGCGCGCGAGAAAGCCGGCGCCAAAGACCCGCGCCAAGCCTACGGCGCACTGGCCGACCAGATGGGGGGGCTCATCCGCGCGTTCCGCGACCTGCCAGGGCGCAATGTCTACATGTCCTGCAAGCAAGCGCGCCAGCAGGACGCCGCGACCGGCGCGACGCTGTACTTCCCGAGCCTGCCTGGGCAGATGCTGGGGCAGGGCATCGCCTACTTCTTCGACTTCGTGTTCGCGCTGCGCGTGGAGCGCGACCAGGGAGGCAACGTGACGCGCTGGCTGCAGACCGGGCGCGACTTCACGCACGAGGCCAAAGACCGCTCCGGCGCGCTGGCCATGTTCGAGCCGCCGGACCTTGGCGCCATCGCACACAAGGTGCGTGCCTCCATCTCTCAAGCCGACGCCGCCCCGGCCTTTGCGGCGGCCAACACCTGAAAGGAAGCCGATCATGGCCCAAATCATGTTCGACGCGACGCAAGTCGCCCCGCAAGAATCGCTCTCGCCCATCCCGGCCGGAACGTACCTGGCGCACATCATCGATTCCGAGGTGCGCCCCCTCAAAAGCGGAATGGGGCAAGCCCTGGCGCTGACCTTCGAGGTGCTGGACGGCCCCTACCGTGGCCGCAAGGTGTTCACCCAGCTCAACGTCCAGCACCGTGGAAGCCCCGATGCCGAGCGCATCGCGCAGGCGCAGCTCTCGGCGCTGTGCCATGCCACCGGCGTGCTCAAGCTCTCCGACAGCACGCAGCTGCACATGAAGCCTGTGCGCATCCGCGTCAAGGTCCGCAAGGACGAAAGCGGCCAGTACGGCGACCGCAACGAAGTGACCGGCTACGAGGCCGCGCAAGGGGTGGCCATTCCCTCGATGCCAGTCGCCGCGCAGCCTGCCGCGCCAGCCGCAACTCCGCCCTGGGCCAAGCGCGCAGCTTGACCGCCATGGCCAGCATCCCGCAACCCGCTCACGCCACCGTGCAGGCCATCTACCGCCTGCACGAGCAGCGCGAGGCGCAGGCCGGCCACCGGCCGCACCTGGGGGCCAGCCTGATCGGGCATCCATGCGCGCGTTACTTGTGGCTGTCTTGGCGCTGGGCCGACAAGGAAGCCTTCGACGGGCGCATGCTGCGTCTGTTCGAGGCCGGCCGGCAGTTCGAGCAGCGCATCGTCGGTGAGCTGCGCGCCATCGGCGTGCAGGTTACCGATGTTGATGAGCAAGGACGCCAGTGGCGCGTGTCCGACCACGGCGGGCACTTTGCCGGCAGCCTCGACGGTGCGGCGCTGGGCCTGCCGGAAGCGCCGGCCACCTGGCACGTGCTCGAGTTCAAAACCCACAACGCCAAGAGCTTTGAAGAGCTGAAGGCAAAAGGAGTGCGTGATGCCAAGCCCATGCACTACGCGCAGATGCAGGTGTACATGGGGCTGACCGGCATGACGCGCGCGATGTACATCGCCGAGAACAAGAACACCAGCGAGCTCTACAGCGAGCGCGTGGAGTTTGACGCCGTGGCGTTCGAGCGCCTGCGCGCGCGGGCCTTGTCCATCATCGAGTCGCCTGAGCCGCCGCCGCGCATCTCCAGCGACCCCGCATGGTGGCAATGCAAGACCTGCGCGATGCACGGGCTGTGCCACGGCGAGCAAGCGCCGCTGGTCAACTGCCGCACCTGCGCACATTCCACGCCCGTTCCGGACGGTAAAGGCGGCTGGAAGTGCGAGCTACGCAACACGGCAATCGACATCAGCCGCCAGCACGCCGGCTGCGACGGGCACCGCTACATCCCGCTGCTGCTCGAGCGCATCGGCGAGCAAGTGGACGCCACGGCAGAGCCGGACGGCAACGCCGCCGTGCGCTACCGCACGCCAGACGGCGGCGAGTTCGTCAACGGCGCGCCACCGCACTTTGCCAGCCGCGAAATCCGGGCCGCGCAGCACAAGGTCATGCTGGCCGATGCTGAGGTGCAAAAGGTCAAGGCCGAATGGCCAGGCGCGGAGGTGGTGGCATGAGCCTGACCCTGCGCCCTTACCAGCAGCGCGTGCTCGACGAGCTTTGGCAGTGGTTCGCCGACCACCCGGACGGCGACCCCATCGTCGAAGCGTGCGTCGGCGCTGGCAAGAGCGTGCTCATTGCCGAGCTGTGCCGCCGCGCGATTGCGCAATACCCCGGCACGCGCATTCTGATGCTGGTGCACAGCAAGGAGCTGATCGAGCAAAACCTTGCCAAGTTGATCGCGGTGTGGCCGGATGCGCCTGTTGGGGCCTATAGCGCCTCGATGGGCGCGCGCCAGCTTGGGCGCGCCATCACCTACGCCACCATCGGCAGCGTGCGCAACCGCGCGCACCAGCTCGGGCACCTCGACCTGCTGCTGGTGGATGAGTGCCACCTGATCAGCGACAGCGAGACCACCATGTACCGCAAGCTGATCGACGAGCTGCGCCGCTACTGCCCGCATCTGCGGGTCATTGGCTGGACGGGCACGCCATTCCGTGGCGACGGCGTATGGCTGACGCAAAGCGGCCTGTTCACCCACATCGCCGCGCGCGTGACCATGCGCGAGCTGCTCGACGATGGCTACCTTGCCCCGCTGGTGCGCGCCGAGACCTCCGCCCGCATCGACACCAGCGGCGTGCGCCTGCAAGGCGGCGACTACGTGGTGCAGGCGCTGGCCCAGGCGTCGGACAAGACCGAAATCGTGCGCGCCGCCTGCGCCGAAATCGTGCGCCTGGCCGCAGACCGCCAGCGTTGGCTGGTGTTTGCCGTGACCATCGAGCACGCGCAGCACATCGCCATGGAGCTGCAGGTGGCGCACGGCATCGCCTGTGATGTCGTGAGCGCGAAGACGCCAAAGGCCGAGCGCGAGCGGCTGATCCGCGACTTTCGCGCCGGGCGGCTGCGCGCGCTGGTCAACGTCGCCGTGCTCACCACCGGGTTTGACGTGCCGGAGCTCGACTGCATCGCGCTGCTGCGCGCCACCCGCAGCCCCGTGCTCTACGTGCAAATCGCAGGGCGCGGCATGCGCACCGCGCCGGGCAAGCGCGACTGCCTGTGGCTGGACTTCACCGACACCACGGCCACGCTCGGGCCTGTGGATCAGGTCAAGGGCCGCGTCAAGCAGGCCAAAGGCGGCGGCGAAGCCCCCATCAAGCACTGCGAGGCATGCGGCAACCCCAACCCCGCAGGTGCGCGCAAATGCGCCGCCTGCGGGCACGCGCTCCCGGAGCCCGAGCGCGTGCAGCACATGCGCGTGGCCGACACATCATCCGCCGTGCTCAGCACCGACATCGTGTGGCACAGCGTGACCGAGGTGGCCTACTCACGACACCCTGGCAAAGACGGCAAACCCGACACCCTGCGCGTGGACTACTGGAGCGCCTGGCGGCGCGTGGCCAGCGAGTTCATTTGCCTGGAGCACGAGGGTTACGCGCGCATGAAGGCGCGGCAGTGGTGGCAGCAACGCGGCGAGATGCCGCCGCCCGACACCATCGACGAGGCGCTTGCGCGCACGAGCGAGCTGCGCGAACCCAGCCCCATCGCCGTGCAGATGGATGGCAAATACCCGCGCGTCGTCGCCTGCCGGTTCGACACGAGTAAGGAGGCAATCACGACATGACATCCATGACCGCCATCGAGCTTGTCGCCGTGCGCGACGCGCTGCGCGCCAGGCTTGCCGAGCTCGACGCCATCCGCGCCACATGCGAGCACTGCGAGCACTACGCGCAGCCGCCGATGTGCAGGCGCTTCAACGCAGAGCCGCCGGAGGAATTCCGCCGCGACGAGGGCGCGTGCCCTGAGTGGCGGTTTGACGGGGTGCCGTTTTGAGTTGTGAACATGAAATCCATTCATGACCTCATCAAGCAGCATCTGAAAAAAGCAGAAATCGCCACTGCGCAGGAAATTGCAGACGCAATCCGGCAGCCTGTCAGTGAAGTGCTGATCCGCGATTCGGCTGCTGTGCATTGAATGCGTTGTGCAACGCATGGATTCAGAGTACTGGAAAAAAGGTTGCGAGCCGAAATACGGGCTCGTTCATTCGACACGCAGAAGCCAGCCTATCGCGCAGAGTCAAGCGTGGACAGGAACAGACTGGACGCACGCCACCGCGCGCCCTGGGTGTCTGGACCACGAGCGCATCCCAAGCCGTCGCGGCAATGAGCGTGTGGCGTACCAGCCGCCGCAGTTTTTCGTAACCGGAAAGAGATCGCAATGAAGATCAAGATCAAGAAGACCCACCCAAACGCCACCATGCCGACCTACGCCACCGACGGCGCTGCGTGCTTTGACCTGTATGCGGCCACCGTCAACGGCGCAGCGCAGATCGGCGACATCTGCTATCCCGGCCATCCAGTCGTGGTGGACACCGGGCTGGCCTTCGAGGTGCCCGAGGGCTACATGCTCCGCATTGCCAGCCGATCCGGGCTGGCTTTCAAGCACGGCATCGACGCCTTCCCGGGCGTGATCGACAGCGACTACCGCGGGCCGGTGAAGGTGCTGCTCAAGTGCTGGCACCTGGACGAAGACGAGCCGCCGGTGCGCATCGATCCGGGCGACCGCATTGCGCAAGCCTACGTGTGCGCGGTGCCGCGCGTGACCTTCACCGAGGTGGAGGAACTGAGCGCCACGGCGCGCGGCGTGGGCGGCTTTGGCAGCACCGGGGGCGGTAAGGTGGAGCTGCGCCTGGAGACCGCCGAGCGCGTTTTGAGGGGAGAGGAATGAGCACGAAACCAGAGGCCTTGCGGCTGGCTGCCGCGTGCGAGGAAAGCGCCAGAGCGTGGTTGCACGAGATCGACACCCGACAGAGGGCAGCCGCCGAACTGCGCCGATTGCATACAGAGGTGGAGTGGCTGAAGCCCATGACTGCTGTGACGATTGGCATCGGGAAAGGTGACGGAAATCTATTCGTTCATGGCGACTACGATTCAATCAAAGCCGCTCAATCCCTTGTGTTCCGCGCCGAGGGGATGGAGAAGGCGTTGAAAGATATCCGAAGCCTAAGCTCGATTAATTCTGCGATGAACCCCAATCCGTTCGCGCTCACCGTCATGTTGGGCGACATCCACCATATCGCAGATACTGCGCTGGCGAAGGAGAAAGACAATGACTGACCGCTACGAACGCATCCGCAAGGCTCTGGAGAAGGAGCTGACGCCTGGGCCGTGGGAAATCAAAGACGGCCGTACTGATACGGTGGAGAGCGTCCAGGGGTACCCGGTGTGCACCGTCCACTGGCAGCCAGACGAGCGGTACGGTCATGGGTCGCGCGCGGTGTATATCGCTGCCTGCGACCCCGACACGATCCGGGCGCTGCTGGAAGAACGGGACGCCCTGCGCGAGCAGCTTGGAAAAGGCATGGAACAGAAGGCATGAAGGAACAAGCATGACCTACAAAACCCAACCCGAAGCCCTGCGGCTGGCTGCTCAACTCGAAGACACCGAGGGCATGAGACTGCACTTGCTGCCCTACGCCGCCGCCGAACTGCGCCGCCTGCACGCCGAGGTCGAGTCACTCCGCACCGATGCAGAGCGGTATCGGTGGCTAAGGGACAAGGCTGACTCGATCACGGTATGCGATTGCACGAGCGACGGGGAGTGGATTCCGTTGCATCCAAACAATATCGACTCCACGATTGATGCGGCGATGAAGGCTGAGCCCTAATCTGGTCGCGCGACACCAATGAGAGCAGCATGAACATGTACCGCATTTCATCCCAAGCCGGTGTTGACCTTGGCGTCTACGCCGGTAACACGGCGCAGCGCGCCGAAGGCGTCGGCTTGGACGAATTGCTAACCGTCATTGATCAGCATGGAGCGATTATGGAAACGAAACATACCCCCGGCCCGTGGACTGCTGAGGAAAGGAATGGGCGAGGAATGGGCTGGAAAGCTGGCCCAGCTTGGCTTGGAGAAAAGGCGTGGAGCGAAGAATGCGCCGCAAACGCCAGACTGATTGCCGCAGCGCCTGATCTACTTGAGGCTTTACAAGAGATCGTATCGGCAGCAGATGGGGAAGGGTGGTCGCAACTTGATGCCACATTTTCAAAAGCCCGCGCAGCAATCGCCAAGGCCACCGGCCAGAAAGGTGTAAAGCCATGAGCACCGAACGACTGAAGCTCGGCAATCGGGAAGAAGACTACCTCGTGCGTCTGTCGCCGTTCGATTGGAGTCTGAGGGAAGTCGGCAGGATTCAGCATCAGGGACGTGAGTATGTAATCCTGCGTCACGCCCTCACTGGGGATTTATACGCAAGGGATATTTCGGCCGACTACCCACGCCTGATTCGCGCGTTTGCCAACAATCACACAAACTAACTAAAAATCCACCATGCCAAGCATCATCGAGGCCGTTGGAAACTGGCCGAACGTACACGTTGGGCGCGAGTCGAAACAGGAGAACTGCAATGACTGACAAGAACCAGGTCTATTGGACATACAACCTTCCGCTGCAGGTGTGGCCTGACGAGGATGGCAAGGATGCTCGAATCCTTAACTACATGCCGAGAAAAGAGTGCGTCATCGACGTGAGTCTGTCTGAGGTTATTGGTAGCCAGTCGCGCGACGAATTTTTTGAGAGCGCCGCTTTACGTCTTGAAAACCTCGCTCGACTTATGCGCGCCTGCAAAAACGACAGCAAGGCGGTCGTTTACTACCACGACGCAGGTATGGAAACGGAGCCAACCAATGACTGACCGCTATAAATCCCGTGCCAGCACCAGCGCCGATGGATGTGGGAAGTGGTACATAGTCGATGTTGTTGTCAGCGAGAAAATCCTCGTCGAAATTTCAAATGACGAGGATGAGCACGACGCCAAAGAAATCGCGCTTGGCGAGTCGCGCCTATTTCGACAAACAGAACTCGAAGTACAGGTGGACATTGAACCAGCCCCAGCCGCCCCCGAGTGTCTGGAGCGTGAGATGCGGTATGCGCATCTGGTCATCCCGAGGTGGGATGGCGGCGAATCACGGGGGACCCAACAGGAGAGGGGACATGGGCACTACGAGTGCGCTGTTGGGAAGGTCGAGCGCTTGCAGGCAGAAGTAGAACAACTGCGCAGGTGGGCCGAAACATCGTGGAATCGTGGCTTTCAGCAAGGGCTTCAATGCAACCGCTTGATGGCGGTTCAGGCCACGGACGCGCTCAAGAAAGAGCGCGAGGCCCACGCCGAGACGAACAGAGCCATGACCGAAGCGTTGCTGGTGATGGAAGAGCGCGAGCAGCGCGACGAAGCCCTGCTGAGGCAGGCGCTGGAAGGCATTGAACTGCACCTGCGCCACCACGAACGCGGCTGTGTGTTCCTTGACGAAATTGCTCTCGCCCTGCGCGAGCGACTAGCAGAAACCGCCAATGACCTAACCCGCTGCCCCAACTGTGGAGGACCGGCCGACAATGGGCACGACCGTGAAGTACCGCCAAATCCGTATTGGTGCAGCAAATGTACGGAGTCTTGAAATGGCAGGCCGCACCAAGCCCAAGCGCAGGCGCCAGAAGCCCCGCGTGATCCGCAGCTACACGCCGTGGCACGAACTGATGGCGAGCCCGACCGAGCCGCTGCCGCTGGAGTGGCGCACGCACCACCTGACGCGCATGTGGCAAGGGCTGGTGGCGCTGGAGACCGCGCCGCAGCCGACGACGGACGACTGGCGCGTGTGCAGCGACGCCGTGAACATGCTTGAGACTCTCATCGCCCGCGGCCCGTGGCTGGCCTGCACCGGCGACATGGTGGACGTGCACGACACCACCGGGCTGCTGAATGACGCGATTGCCGCGCTGGCAATGGCCGGCAGGCGCAGCCTCGAGGGCAAGCCGATACGGCTGGATGGCGCTGGCATCCAAGCCGTGCGCGCGGTGCTGGAGAGCTACGCCGATGCGCTGGAGGCGCTGAGCGCGCGCGCCATGGTGCGCTGCCACCGGCTGACCGAGCAGCGCATCGCCGAGATTCTGGCGGGCAAGCGCCTGCCCCACGATGTGGAGGTCATGGACCTATGAGCATGCTCACCACCGTGTATCTGATCGAGCGTTACGGCCTGCGCCTGAGCATGGAGCAGCTCGCGCAGGTGTTGGGGCTGGCCGTGGCGACGCTGCACGCGCGCATCGCTCGTGGCGAGCTTGGCATCCCGACCTACGTGGACGGCAAGATGCGGTTTGCCGACGTGCGCGACGTGGCCGAGTACCTTGACATCAAGCGGCAGGAGGCCCAAGACGCTTTACACGCCCATTGACACCCGACGCGCCTGTGGTATCCTCCACCCTGCCAGTGCCGCTGCACTGGCCCGGGGTGACAGCCGGAAAACCAAGGCGCAGCCGCCGCGCCAGCCATGCCGAGATGGCACCGCTTGCGCGGTTTTTGCTTCGGCGCACGCGTTGCCGAAGCTGGCTGTGGCGCATGCGCAGCCAGTTTCTGGCGGGCCGTGTGCGGGGGGCCGAAAGGCCCGCCGGTCCCTTGGTTCCGGTCTGTCAACCCGCCACGTGCCTGCCACCCCGTTGACAGGGGGTTGCAGGCGGTTTCAACGGCAAACCAAGGGGCATGCCATGACCGCTTCCACCACCCACCTTCCCGCCACCCTGAACTTTGAGGGCGTCACGCTCGACGTGGTGCACCTCGATAACGAGATGTGGCTAAGGGTTCACGAGATCGGTGAAGCCTTGGGCTACAGCAAGCCGCTGCAGAGCGTCACCAACCTCTACAACGCCAACGCCTCGGAGTTCACCGACAAGATGACGCGCCTGGTCAAGCTTCCCACCGCTGGAGGCGAGCAAACGGTGCGCGTCTTCAGCCTGCGCGGCGCGCACCTGCTGGGCATGTTCGCCCGCACCGAGCGCGCCCGCGCCTTCCGCCGCTGGGTGCTGGACGTGCTGGATCAGTACGTCCAGCAACTGCCCGCCGACGCCACCGAGACGCTGACCCCATCCGAGCAGCAGCAGCTTCAGGAGGCGGTCAACATGCGCTGCCATGGCCTGCCGCCAGAGCGGCAAGGCAAGGCCCGCGCCGAGATCTGGAGCCGCATCCACCACAGGTTCCGCATCGCCCGCTATCAGCAACTTCCGCGCCACCAGCTGGTGGAGGCCATCGCCTACGTGCTCAAGATGGACCTGCACGGCTGCCCGCCGCCCGACGCGCCGCAGGCCCGCGAACGCGTCAGCGAGCGCGACATGCGCGCCATCCGCCGCGTCATATGGCAGATCGCCACGTGCTTCCACCACGACATCGCCTTCGCCCAGGCGGTTTGGAAGTTCCTGCGCCGCGAACTCCAGCACCCTGCGCCAAACCCGTGGTACGTGGACCAGCTCCCCGGCATCGCCGCGCTGCTGGGCCGCCTGCTGGCCTACGCCATGAAGGCGCGCGAATTCGTGCAAGATATCGAAAGCCAAGTCATCCGCCACATCCTGCGCGGGCCGCTGGCCGAGGAGACGCTGCTGGAGTTCGCCGCCGCCGAGCGCGCCAAGATCGGCGGCCTGCTGGCCAGTGAGCCCGATTTGCCAAACTGGCTGCGCGCTGACCTGCTCTTCGTCACCGACCGCTCGCGCGCGCTGCTGAGCGACTGGCCGGAGTATTCAGAAGCGGCGCACTGAGCCTTACGGCCCGCGGTGCAAATCCTCCGGCCGCAGGTTTGTGTAGCGCTTCAGGTGCTGCCACGACTTGTGGCCGGACACCAGCGCCACCTGCTCGATGCGAAAGCCGCGCTCGAACAGCAGGCTGATCGCATGGTGGCGCAGGTCGTGGAAGTGCAGGTCTGGGATGCTCAGCGCGCGGCATGTCCACGTGAAGTACTTCGAAAGCGTCGAGTCGCCGATGGGGAAGATGCGCGGATCGACGCGCGGCTGGCGCTGCACCAAAGCCCACATGTCGCCCATCGCCGTGTCGGCCAGCAGCGGCACCCACTGATCGTTGCCGGCCTTCTGGCGCGGGTCTTTGCGATCCCGCACCAGCACCAGCCGCCTGGCGGCGTCCAGGTCGTCCCAGCGGATGCGCACGATCTCGCCACGGCGCATCGCCGTGCCCACCGCAAAGCGCACCGCATCGGCCCACACCTGGCCGTAGGTATCGTGCATGTGCGCGATGATGCGGTCGAGCTCATCATCGGTGGGCCTGCGCTCGCGCCTGCCGCCGCCGCCGATCAGCCCCAGGTGCGCCAGCAGCGGCCGCGCCTGCTGCACCACGTCCGGCAGCGTCATGTGCTTGATGCTGGCCACCATGCGCATGACGGTACCGAGCTTGGACACCTCCATGTTGACCGTGTACGGCCCCGCGCCTTCGTCGGCGCGCATCTGCGCGTATCCCACGAGATCATCTGGCCGCAGCCTGGCGGCATCGAGCGTCCCCAGGTGATCGGCCAGGCGGCGCAGGTTGTAGTGCTCGGTGGTGGTGTCCAGCACCGGGCGCGACTGCGCGCGCAGGCGCCGGTAGTCCTCGATCAGGTCTGCTACGGTGTAGCGCCGCGCTGCTACGACGGACGCGCCTGGCAGCACGCCGCGATCGATGTCGGCCTCGATCTGCCGCGCCCACTTCTCGGCCGCAGCCTTGGTGTCGAACGACTTGGTGTAGACTGGCCACCCCTTGCGGCGCACCTGCGCGCGCCACTTGCCGTAGTGCTGGATGATGCTTGCCATGTGAGTGCTACGCGTAGCAGTTCGTAGCACTAGCATAACAAAGCATCAGCGGCCATCGCAGAGAAAATAGAGGCGTCGTTGGCAGCGCTTCCTAGGTGCCTCCCCGTAGTTCAATGGATAGAACGGCCGCCTCCTAAGCGGCAAATCCAGGTTCGATTCCTGGCGGGGGGACCAAGGCACCCGCTCAGCACGCCGCCGCCTCGCCGCGGCGCAGCGCGCGGCTGAGCAGGACCACCGGGATCAGCCCCACGGCCACCAGCGTCAGCGCGGGCAACGCCGCCTCGCCGAGCCGCTCGTCGCGCGCCATCTGGTGCGCCACCACGGCCAGCGTGTCGAAGTCGAACGGGCGCAACACCAGCGTCGCCGGCAGCTCCTTCATCACGTCCACGAAAACGAGCAGCAACGCCGCGATGGCCGAGCGCCGCAGCAGCGGCCAGTGCACGCTCCACCACAGCGCCGCGCCGCTGACGCCCAGCGTGACCGCCGCGTCGTCCCAGCTCGCCGGCAGGCGGCTGTAGCCACTTTGCACCGACTGCAGCGACACCGCGGTGAAGCGCACCAGGTACGCCCACACGACCCCGAGCACGGTCGTCAGCAGCCACGCGGCCGCCGGGCTCTCGGGCCAGCGCGCCTGCACCCAACCCAGTGGCAGCAGCAGGCCCACGACGACCACCGCGCCCGGCACCGCGTAGCCCAGGCCCACCACCCGCACGGCCAGGCGGTTGAGCGCCGTCGGTAGCCGCCGCAGCGCAAACCCGAGCGCCAGCGCCACCCCGGTGGCCAGTACCGCGCTCACCGCCGCCAGCGTCAGGCTGTTGCGCGCCCACCCGATGAAAGACGCCCACGGCAGCACGTCCCACGCCTCCAGCAGCGGCCGCAGCATGAACAGCACCGGCAGGACGAAACCGAACAGGACCGGCAGTCCGCACACCGCCCACGCGAGGGCAACGCCCGCGCCGCGCAGGGCCGTCGGCCGCGCCTCGGCACCGCCGCGGGCGGGACGCTGCCCCGCGAAGCGCAGGCGCCGCTGCGCGCGCTGCTCCACCCACAACACCGCCGCCACGGTCAGCAGCAGCAGCAGCGCCAGCTGCGCCGCTGCCGCGCGGTCGTCCATCACCAGCCACGCCTTGTAGATCCCGGCGGTGAAAGTCTGTACCCCGAAATAGCTGACCACGCCGTAGTCGGCCAGCGTTTCCATCAACGCCAGCGCCACGCCCGCGGCGATCGCGGGCCGCGCCAGCGGCAGCGCCACCTCGCGGATGCGCCGCGACAGCGGCGCGCCGAGCAGCCGCGCCGCCTCCAGCAGCTGCGGCGCGCGTTCGGTCAGCGCGGTGCGGGTCAGCAGGTAGACATAGGGGTAGAGGGTGAACGTGAACACCCAGCCGGCGCCCCAGGCGTTGCGGATTTCCGGAAAGACCCGCCCCTGCCAGCCGAAAGCCTCACGCAGCGCGGTCTGCAACGGCCCGGCGTACTGCAGAAAATCGGTGTAGGCGTAGGCGACGACATAGGCCGGCATTGCCAACGGCAACAGCAGCAGCCACTCCGCCACGCGCCGGCCGGGAAAGTCGAACAGCGTCACCGCCGCGGCGGTGGCCGTACCGACCATCGCGACCGCCACCGCCACCCCGACGCACAGCCATACGGTCGTGTGCACGTACTCGGGCAGCACGGTTGCCGCCATCTCGCGCAACACCTGCCACGACGCCGCTTCACCCAGCAGCGCCGCCAGCGCCAGCGCCACGACGGGCAAGGCCAGCGCCACCGCCAGCGCCACGACCGCCCCCTGCCCCACGAGCCGCGCGGCAGCGCGTCGCACGGCCGAGGCCCCGGGACCGGCCGGGGGCACTGCAGCGGCGGGGGAAGAAGGGACGGGTGCGCGCATCGGAACTTTGAATGAGAATGCACATTATCTACAATGGCGGCATGGAACTGTCGGTCACCCAGGTCGGTGTGCGCTACCCCGGCGCCGCGCAGGCGGCGGTGGAGGGCGTGACGCTGGGCCTACGCACCGGCGACATCGGCGTGCTGATCGGCCCTTCGGGCTGCGGCAAGACGACGCTGCTGCGCGCGGTCGCGGGGCTGGAGCGCATCGCCCAAGGCAGCATCGCGCTCGGCGGGCGGCTCGTCAGCGCCGACGGTGTCCACCTGCCGCCGGAGGCGCGGCGCGTTGGCATGGTCTTTCAGGACTACGCGCTGTTTCCGCACCTGGACGTGGGGCGCAACGTCGCCTTCGGGCTGCGCCACCTGGACGCGGCGCAGCGGCGCGAACGGGTGGCGCAGGCCCTCGCGCTCGTCGGGCTCGACGGCCTGCAGCGGCGCTACCCGCACGAGCTCTCCGGCGGCCAGCAGCAACGCGTCGCGCTGGCGCGCGCGCTCGCCCCACAGCCGCACCTGCTGCTGCTCGACGAGCCGTTTTCCAACCTGGACGTGGACCTGCGCGAACGGCTGGCGCACGAGATCCGCGCGATCATCAAGTCGGCCGGGCTGACGGCACTGTTCGTCACACACGACCAGATGGAGGCGTTCGCGATCGGGGACGTGATCGGCGTCATGCACCAGGGGCGGCTACACCAGTGGGACGACGCCTACTCGCTGTACCACCGGCCGGCCACGCGCTTCGTCGCCGAGTTCATCGGGCACGGCGTCTTTACCCCCGCGCGCATCCGCCAGCGCGGCGACGACGTGGTGGTCGAGACCCCGCTGGGCGATCTCCTCGACATGGAGGAGTGCCCGCTGCCGTCGGCCTACCCCGACGGGTTGTGCGACGTGCTGTTGCGCGCCGACGATATCGTGCACGACGACGACGCGCCGGTGAAGGCGCAGATCGTGCGCAAGGCCTTCCGCGGCTCGGAGTTTCTCTACACGCTGCGCCTGGCCAGCGGCGAGACGGTGATGGCGCTGGTGCCCTCGCACCACAACCACGCGGTCGGCGAATGGATCGGCATCCGCGTGGCGATGGACCACGTGGTGACGTTCGCCCGCGGGGCCGGCGCGGCGGAGCCGCCCGCCCCGGCGGTGGCGCGGCACACCCGCGCCACCGCCGAGGCCGTGCCGTGACGCATGCCGATGCGCCCTCACACGTCGGCGGCTGAAGCGCCGGCGGCGACGGCCACGATGCCCGTCATCGGACGCGGATCTCGCGGCAAGAGCTGGCCCAACACACGGCAGACGGTCTCGTGCTTCGCGTCGACGAGATCCGCCATCACGCGCAGAGGCGGCAAAGCGCCGCGTAAGCCTTGCACGTTCCACGCCTCGGGCCGTACCCACGCCGGTGCCGTCACGCCATGCAGCATGCGCAACAGCGCCGCCACGCGATCCGCCACCGAACCGGTGCGCAGTCGCGCCATATCGTGACAGCGCTGAGGCAGCTGCAACAACGCTTCGACCTGCCACGCGCGTCGCTGATCCTCGTCAGATGGCCGACAGGGCAATAACCGCACGGGAGTCACGGCCGTCGCACGCCACTGGTGCGGGTGATCGCACAGGGTATCGGTGCCCAGCCAGTCGCCGGGCAACGCCAGCATCACCAACACGTGGCCGTCCGCGGTGGGACGGTCCAGCCGCACGATGCCGCGCTGGACACGCCAGCATCCGCCGCGCTCGCCGGCCTCGAACAACATTTCGCCCGCCTCCAGGCGACGCACGGGGCTGTCGTGGCCGAGCGCATCGTGTTCAGTGCTTGTGCCCACCGTGGCCGCCATGCTGATGCCCCCCGCCCTGACCGCCGGACATGCCCCCTGCCGTCCCCAGCGCCTTCACAGGTGCCGCGATCGTCTGCGTGACGCGCTGCCCCGCGGCATTTTCGAAGACGAGGGTGATCGGCACTTCCTGCCCGCCGGTCAACGGCTGCTTCAGATCCATCAACATCACGTGGTAGCCGCCGGGTTTGAGCTCCACCGGCCGGTTCGCCGCCAAGGGCAACGCCGGGATGGCGCGCATGCGCATGACCTGGTTTTCCATCGCCATTTCGTGAATTTCCACGACACCCGCGACGGGCGACTCGGCGGCCACCAAACGCATCGGCTCCGGTGCCGTCAGGCGCATGAATGCCCCGGTGGCTTTTTGTTGCGCGACGGTGCCGCGCACCCACGGTTCTTCGACTTTGACCGTCTGGGCGTGTGCCATGGCAAAGCCGCACAGCGCGGCCAGGGCGATGATCGATCGAATATGGTTCATGAACGACACTCCTTCGTATCGGGGTTAACGGGGGTCAACGGGAATCAACGCAAGCTCTCCACGTAGCGCTGCTGCACGAGCGCCATTTGCTGCGGCGTGAGCGTCGTGCGCAAAAATTCCGCACAGCGCGCCCGCATCTCGGCGTGCTCGCGCTCGGCGCGCAACCAGCGCTCGAGCAGCGCTTGCTGCTGCGCCGGCGCCGCGCCATCGAGAATGCGCTGCCGCAACTCGGCACGGACTTGCTTGATTTCGCTTTGCAACGCCAAGCGTTTGGGCATCGCGGCGCGCCGAAACTCCACCAAAGCGGCCGATTGCTCGGGCGATAGCGCCAGCTCTGCCTCGTGTTTCATCACGATGGGCATCAACTCCACGATGGGGTAGCTCTCATCGGCCACCGCACTGGGCAAGCCCGACGCCTGGGCCCCGGACACGAGAGCGGACGCCACGAGCAGGGCACACGCCCGAGTGCGCCAAAAAAGCCATTCTTTGTTCACCATAGTAGGAATTCCTCTTCGGTCAACAGTCAATTTGGATCCGCAAAAAACCGTCAGGCGGCGACAGCGCGTGCAACAACGCTTTGGCGCCGTACGGGGGTCAAGCGCCCGCGTCGAACTCGCGCAGCAACAGCGCGATGTCGTGCGCGTAGTCGTCGGCGCTTTGCTCGTGCTTGAGCACGATTCGCAACCGCCCCGCCGGGTCGATCAGATAGGTTTGGGCCGAGTGGTCCATGGTGTAGCCGCTGCCGGTGGGCACCTTGGCGTAGTACACCTTGAACTCCTGGGCCGCCCGCGCAATGTCTTCGGGCGTGCCGGTCAGTCCGATGAACCCGGGATCGAATGCCGCCAGGTATTCACGCAGCAACGCGGGCGTATCCCGTTCCGGGTCCACGGTGACGAACAGCAGCTGCACACGCGTCCCGTCGGGGCCCAACCGCTGCATCACTTCCACCGCACGCGCCAGCGCCGTGGGACAGACGTCGGGGCATTGGACGAACCCGAAGTACAGCATGACCACGCGCCCGCGGAAGTCGTCGAGCGTGCGCACTTGGCCGTGCTGGTCGGTCAGCCGCAATGTTTTGCCGTACGTTGCCCCTGTCACGTCGATCCCGCGAAACGCCGGCCGGCTCGGCTGACACGCCGCGAGTGTCCAAGCCGCTGCCAACGCAACGGCAAGCCCCAAACCCCGACGTCGGGTGCAGCGACCCACCTGGGGCCCACACCGATCGAACATGTTCTGAACTCCTCCGCCGTCGCGGCAGCGCGTTCAACGGCGCGCGACGGCGATGCACGCCGAACACGGTCGCCCGATGCCACGACGTGTTCCCGATCGTGCCGGTGTCAGCACGGGGCGCGCGCGGGACTGGGGGCGACCCGTCCCAGGTCAACAGAGGAATTCAATGCGGTGGCGCACGCAGCGCCGGTCGCCACCATCGGCCACCGTCGGCTGCGCGCAGCCCGCCCTCCCCAGTGGGCGCGTCGGCAACCCGGGCGGTGTCGACCCACGTGGGGTTGGCGTCCGCGGGCAAACCCAGCGCCGCGGCACTGAAGAGACACCAATCGCAGTGGATGGACGCCAGACCCGTGGACGGCGCATCGTCGGATGCGCCCCCATCGATGCCCCCATCAGGGGTAACCCAGACGACCCCGGTGCTGGTGCAGATCTCGATGCGCCCCGGGCCATCCTCCACCCACACGCGCGCCAACGCCGAAGAAAGTGACGCCCACAGCATCGCCAAGGCGGCGAGCCACAGAGGCCATCGGACGCGGGGGGATGTCATCGCGGTTTATTATAGGTTGGCCAATCGTTTCGACTTTGCATCATGACCCCTGCCGAACAAGCCCTGCGCGACGCCGCGCTCGAATATCACCGCACCCCCACCCGCGGCAAGATCGCCGTCACCCCGACCAAGGCCCTCTCGAACCAGCGCGACCTGAGCCTCGCCTATTCGCCCGGCGTGGCGTATCCGTGCCTGGAAATCGCGGCCGACCCGACCAAGGCCGCCGACTACACCAGCCGCGGCAACCTGGTGGGCGTCGTGACCAACGGCACGGCGGTGCTGGGCTTGGGCGACATCGGCCCCTTGGCGGGCAAGCCCGTGATGGAGGGCAAAGGGTGTCTGTTCAAAAAATTTGCCGGCATTGACGTCTTCGACATCGAGCTGAATGAAAAAGACCCCGACAAGCTGGTCGACATCATTGCCGCGCTGGAGCCCACGCTCGGCGGCATCAACCTCGAGGACATCAAAGCCCCCGAGTGCTTCTACATCGAGCGCCAGCTGCGTGAGCGGCTCAACATCCCGGTCTTTCACGACGACCAGCACGGCACCGCGATCATCGCCTCGGCGGCGCTGATCAACGCGCTGGAGCTGGTGGGCAAGCCGATTGGCGAGGTGCGCATCGCCGTCTCCGGCGCCGGGGCGGCGGCGATCGCCGTGCTCGACCTCTTCGTCGCGCTGGGGGCGGATCCGCAGCGCATGCTGGTGTGCGACTCCAAAGGCGTCATCCACGACCAGCGCGAGGACGCGCTGGCCGGGCGGCTGGACGAATCCAAACGCCGCTACTGCCGGCGCACCGACGCGCGCACGCTGGCCGACGCGGTGCGCGGGGCCGATGTGTTCCTCGGCTGCTCGGCCCCCGGGGTACTGACGGCCGAGATGGTGCAAACGATGGCCGAGCGCCCGATCATCCTGGCGCTGGCCAACCCGGAGCCGGAAATCCGCCCGGAAGTGGCCAAGGCCGCGCGCCCGGACTGCATCATCGCCACCGGCCGCTCCGACTACCCCAACCAGGTCAACAATGTCCTGTGCTTCCCGTACATCTTCCGCGGGGCGCTGGACTGCGGGGCCACGCGCATTACGGAAGCGATGAAGCTTGCCTGCGTGCGCGAAATCGCCGCGTTGGCCAAGGCCGAAATCAGCGACGAGGTCGCGGCGGCTTATGCCGGACAGGAGCTGCAGTTCGGCCCGGACTACCTGATCCCCAAGCCGTTCGACACGCGCCTCATCCTGCGCATCGCGCCGGCCGTCGCGCAGGCGGCGGCCGACTCCGGCGTGGCCACGCGCCCCATCGCCGACATCGACGCCTACCGCGACAGCCTGCAGCGCTTCGTCTTTCAGACCGGCATCCTGATGCGGCCGATCTTCCACGTGGCCAAGGCCGCCCCGCGCAAGGCGCGCGTCGCCTACGCCGACGGTGAGGACGAGCGGGCACTGCGTGCCGCACAACTGGCGCTGGAAGAAGGCATCGCGCAGCCGATCCTGATCGGACGGCCCGCCGTCATCGAAGCCCGCATCCGCAAGGCCGGGTTGCACCTGCGCCTGGGCGTGGACGTGGAAAACGTCAACCCCGAAGACGACCCGCGCTTCCGCCAGTACTGGGAGGCGTACCACCAGTTGATGAAGCGCAACGGCGCCACACCCGAGGTCGCCAAGGCCGCCGTGCGCCGCTCCAACACCATCATCGGCTCGCTGATGCTGCACCTGGGCGACGCGGACGCGCTGATTTGCGGGCTGGTGGGCACGTACACCACGCACCTGGAGCGTATCGACAGCATCCTCGGACGGCGTCCGGGCGCATCGCTGTACGCCGCGCTCAACGCGGTCAACACGGACCGCGGGCCGATCTTCATCACCGACACCTACGTCAATGAGGACCCCACGGCCGAGCAGCTCGCCGAGATCGCCGCGATGGCCGTGCAGGAGGTGCAGCGCTTTGGCATCGTGCCGAAGGTGGCCTTCCTGTCGCACTCGACGTTTGGCTCGTCCAAGCGCGCCAGCGCGCGCAAGATGCGCGACGCGCGCGACCTCTTCGTCGCCGCCCACCCCGACATCGAGTGCGACGGCGAGCTGCACGGCGACGCGGCGCTGGAGCCCGACATCCGCGCGCGCTTCCTGTCGGATTCGACGCTGTCGGGCAGCGCCAACCTGCTCGTGTGCCCCAATCTGGACGCGGCCAACATCCTTTACAACGTCATGAAGACCACGACCAGCGGTGGCGTGACGGTGGGCCCGATTCTGATGGGCGTCAACGGCACCGCCACCATCCTCACCCCCGCGGCGACGGTGCGGCGCGTGCTCAACATGACGGCGGTGGCGGCGGCACAGGTGGCGGTGCACGCGCCGGCGTGATCCGCTTACACGGGCACGGGGCGCCTTGGGGGACGCCCCGGCGGCCCGCGCCCGCACGGCGCCCCCCCGGCACGGCGCTTGCTTGTCGGTTCGGTACCGCGGGCCACGCGATCGACGCGCCATGCAGGGGGTCAGCGGTCGTGGGCTGACGTGCCGCGACCGCCCGGATGGGTGGGTATGGACCCCCTGGGTACCCCGGGGCGGCGTTTTCCTCACGACCTTTGGGGACATGGGGCTGTCGATTCGACCGTAGGCTCGCGGTAAGGTCTGCACGCAGCAGGCTGCCCACCTTTGCACCCCACACGAACCACGGAGGGAATCGTGCCGTCCTTGCCGCCACCGTCCCACACACACGCCCCGCGCGACGCGGTCACGGTCCTGGACCGACCGGCGCCGCTCAGTCAGCCCGCCGCCGTGTCCGCCTTCGGCGCCCACGGCATCTGGACGCCGGGCGTGCTGCTGATGCGCCGGCTGCGCTTTGCGCCCAAGATGGCGATCCTGATGGTGGCGCTCATCGCCACGATCGCCGTGCCCGCGACCGCTTTCTTCCTGGCGATACGCGACCAGATCGCGTTCTCGGCGAAGGAGCGCGAGAGCGTACGGTACCTGCGCGCGCTCTACCCCGCGCTGCTGGCGTCGCTCGACGTGCGACGCGACGCCAGCGCCCAGGCGGCTGGCAACGCCAACGCACCGCTGGCGGAGAGCCAAACCAAGCTGCAGACGGCGCTCGAGGCGCTGCAGCGTGAAGAACAGGCGCTGGGCGCCTCTCTCGGCACCGCCTCAACGTGGTCCTCGGTGCAGCAGGCCATGCGCACCGCCCAAGTGCAGCCGGGCCAACAAACCGCCACGTTCGACGCGTTCAGTGCCACCCCTGCCGCCCTCATCCAGCTCGCCGCGCAGACGGGCATAAAGCGCGCCTCTTCGCGCGCGCGGCGGATGAGGTCGCGCACCAGGCCGACGAAGGCGGCCACCTCCTCGCCCTTGGCTTCGATCTGCGCCTCGCCGGTCTGGGCGGCCAGCGCGCGGACCCTACACCGCCACCCCAATGCGCACCCCGAGCAGCTTGTGTGCGTCCGCGTCGCCCGAGAGGCGGGCAACCACTGCGTCATCGAGCCAGCCCCCCTCTGTCCCGAGCAATGCGCGGGTCGAGCCGTAGTTCTCGGTGTTGATCGACAGGATGTACTGCGAACCGCTGCCAGCAAGGGCAGCATGGGTCAGCCGCAACCAAGCGGCGCGCTGGTGTGGATCGACCGGATCGTAGAGATGGTTATCGTGCCACAGATGGCGCATCGTGTGATACGAGCCGTGCCGATAGACGATCCAGTCAAACGCCATGATGCGTGCGGCGTGAATGCCATCCGAGCCTTGCCCCTCTACTTGCACCTTCAGGTCGTACCGTAGCTTGTTGGTGCCGGTGTTGTTTTCGAGCACGATACCGGCTGCTTCGCGCGGGTAGAGTGCGTGGATCAGTTCGCGGAAACGCTGATCGGCCCAGCAGAGCGGGTTGCTTGCCACGTACTCGGCTGCCAGCCGGTCGTCGTGCGTCATGGCTTCGCGTAGCTCCAGTATCTCCGACTCCCACTGTTCTTTAACGCTGCGGTATTGAGCAAGCAGTTGATGGTCGGCCTGCATGCGCGCCAGTTGCTGCGCGACGGCCATATAGTCGTCGATTGCGTGGTGCTGTTGAAGAAAGGCAAGGTGCGCGTCGCGCTCTCCGGCTAGTTTGCGGCGCTTGGCTTCGCACTCTTCCCGCTCGGCCATGAGGCGCAGCTTATCGCGGGTGAGCCGCTGGCGGCGTTGCTCGGCCAACGACCGGTGAAAGCGCTCCACCCGCTCGAAGTCGGCCAATGCTTCGGGCCTGAACACGTGCTCCAGGCCACGGTAAAAACCCAGCAGCGTCTCGCGCTCGATATCGGGACGCATCTCCAGGGCGCGCGCGATCCCGACAAGCGCAAAGTCGATCTGCGCGACGCGGGTTTCGAGCGCGCGCAGCTCACGGGTCAGCCGGTCGGCTTCCTGCTGCACCGCGGCGTACTCTTCGGCCACCTGCATGGCCTCAAGCCTTTCGCGGGTCCGCTCGATGCGCTCGCCCAGGTCGGCCAGCTGCGCTTGCACGTCGATTCCTGTGCGCAGGAGATTCCGCAGCCGCTGGTCGCTGTCCTGGAGCAGGCGGCGCGCGTTTTCGATGGCCGACACCCGCTCGCGCAACACCGCCTTGCGTGTCACCAGCGTGATATCTGCCCCCAGCAGGTAGAGCGTGCGCGCCAGCGCCTCATGCTGCTCTTCCCGGTGCAACCGTATCGGATCGGCAAAATCGCCGTCGCGGTTGCGTCTGGCAAAGCGAGCGTACAGCGCACGAAACGAAAACCCCGGTACATCCCCCGGCAGAACGAACGGCCCATGCGTATCGAGCCATTGCCTCAACGCACTCAGGTTCATCTCGCGCCCATCGAGCGTGATGTCGGAGCCGTCACCGTTGCGTTCGATACGGTGCCGTCCGTCGGCAAGCTCAAGCTCTAGCGCAAAGCGCCAATCGCCCACGCCACGCGCCAGTGTTTCGTCGCGGCGCGCCCCCAGACAGTGGTGCACAAGCTTGACCGCCAGCGTCTTGCCCACGCCGTTGGCGCTGGCCTGCTGCTGGCTCGCATCGCCCACGATCACCGACAGCCCTTCTGGCCGAAAATCGATCTGCCGAAACGAGGGGCGATCGCATTGCAGGGACAGCAGCCTCATGACTTCACCCGCTCAATGCGATCTTCATGGGCAAACCGAGCCACGCCGATGGCAAAAAGCAGCGTCACCGCCAGCGCCACCTGCTCGAAGCTTGGACGCCGCGGCCACCCGCTTTCCTCTTGCGAGAGCATGGCATACAGCTCATCGAGCGTGCGCGGCGCATCGAGCCGCGTGCGGAGCCAACCCGCAAGCCCGATCAGGCTATCGGCAAAGCCCAAATGTTCATGGGGCGCAACGGCCAGGGCCAGGTTGTGCATAGACGTCGCAACTCTCAAAATATTTGGCCAGCACCACCTCGGCCGCCTCACGATAGGCTTTCAGGCTGTGCGGGTGCTCCACGGGCGGAAGGAGCTGCTCGATCATCCAGACATAACGCAATGCCGACGTATCGGCATCGTCGCTCGTTACAGTCGCAAGACTTTGCGCATACAGCTCGCGCAACTCCATGGCGATAGCCTGCGCCAGATGCCGGCCACGCGATGCCAGAAAATCTTCAACAGTCCCGCACTGATAGGACATCGACCGCAGCCGGTCAGCCACCGCCGGTGGCAGGCCGTTGAAACGGATTTTCTCTTCGAAATCGGGGGCGCGTTCGCGGCTAGGGTCAACGCGCATAGGGGCATCGGCCAAGTGCTGCAGAACTTCGGCCACCGCGCGCGGGTCGACATATTCGGGAAGCGTCGTGGGAACGCCACCAAGGATCATCTGTCGCCGGACCTCAGGCAGCTTCATGAAAAGGTCGGCCAGAACGTGGCTGGCCACGGCGTCACAGGCAACACCGGTTTCCTGCTCGAGCGCCAGCAGCGCATCGGATACATTCGCCGGCACACCTCGGTAGCGGTCGTTCATCACAAAGCTGTAGCGCTGTAAGTTCGGATAGCGTTGGCGCAGTTTGGCAAAGTCCTCCTTGACCTTTCGCACGACATCGGCTGGCTGTGGTGCAGACCCAGCATGCGGGCCGTAGACCTGAAAATACCTCCCCTCGCCGCGAATGAAGCCGTCGTTACCACCATCGCCGTAGCGGCCCGCCGGAGCAACGGGCTCAAAGTCCGGAAAAGCGGCGTGCAGAATATCTGCCACCAAGCGCTGGAAAGCGTTGCCGTCCGCCTCGTAGAGCCTCAGCTTGAAGTGAAGGTGGTACCAGTACTCTGCGCTCATCATTACATCTTAGCAACATAGCGCGGGCATGTGCGAGCCGAGACACCACGGCACATCGTACTCACTTCCCAACAGCGCGCCAGAGCGTTCATCGCCAGCCGCACGTGGCACTCGATCTCGACGCGCCTCATGCCGCCACGCCCTATAGCGGCCATCGGCCAGGTAGTCGACCAGAACGCCCAGGATGGCCCGCCGGTCTTCTTCGCCCAGCGTGCCCCGCTCGGGGGCGACCATGAGCAGGGGGGGGTAGCGTCGCATGCGTCACTCCCGATCAGGAGCAACCTCCATGCCAATGATCCCCGGGGCCCCCTTGCGTGGCAGCCCCCGAGCCGGGGTGAGCGCTTCGCTGTGCACGCATCCCCGTCGCGAGCAGGTTCGGTGCACCGGCTGCGGCGCCAGATCAACCGCTTCCGGCTGGCGGCCTGACCGGCGCCGCGGCGTTGCGGTTACGATCGCGGCATGTCCACGACGCTACTCGATCCGGCCGCGCTCGGGCCGTGGGGCTGGTCGGCGGCGGCCCTGCTTGGGCTGATCGTCGGCAGTTTTCTCAACGTGGTTATCCACCGCCTGCCACGAATGCTGGAACGCCGCTGGGCCGCGGAGTGCGCGGCGCTGCAAGCCCCCCAGAGTGGCGCGCCCCCCCTACCCAGCGAATCGTCCCGCTTCGACCTGCTCTACCCCGCCTCCCACTGCCCGGCGTGTAAGACTCCGATACGCTGGTACCACAACATCCCCGTGCTCGGCTGGCTGCTGCTGCGCGGGCGCTGCGCGGCGTGCGGTGCGCCCATCGCGTGGCGCTACCCGCTGGTGGAGGTGCTGACCGGGGTGGCGTTTGCCATCGTGTTCGCGCGCCACGGGGCCGCGTGGCCGACGCTGGCGTGGTGGGGCTTTGCGGCGGCGGTGCTGGCGCTGGCGTTCATCGACTGGGACACGACGCTGCTGCCGGACGACATCACGCTGCCGCTGGCGTGGGCGGGGTTGATCGCCGCCGCGCTCGGCTGGAGCGGCGTGACGCTCGCCGATGCGCTGTGGGGCGCGGTGGCCGGCTACCTGAGCCTGTGGAGCGTGTATTGGGCGTTCAAGCTCCTGACCGGCAAGGAAGGCATGGGGTACGGCGACTTCAAGCTGCTCGCGGGACTCGGGGCGTGGCTCGGCTGGCAGGCACTGATCCCCATCGTGCTGGTGGCGTCCGCGCTCGGTGCCGTGGTCGGGCTGGCGATGAAGGCGATGCAGACGCTGCGCGAAGGGCGTTACGTGCCGTTCGGGCCGTTTCTGGCCTTTGGCGGGTTGCTGGTGTGGGCGCTGGGGCCGCGGCAGGTGTTGGGGGTGCTCGGCCTGTGAGCGCGCCTGAGACCCGGCGGCCGCTGCGCATCGGGCTCACCGGCGGCATCGGCAGCGGCAAGAGCACGGTCGCCGCGATACTGACCGAACTGGGCGCCCCCGTGGTCGACGCCGACGCCCTTTCGCGCGCCAGCACGGCGCCCGGTGGCGCCGCGATCGACGCCATCCGCCGGACCTTCGGCGCCGACTACATCCGGGCGGACGGCGCGCTGGACCGCGACCGCATGCGCGCCCTCGTCTTCGCCGACCCCGAGGCCAAGGCGCGGCTGGAGGCGATCATCCACCCGATCGTGCGCGCCGAGATCGACCGCCGTATCGCCGCGTGCACGGCCGACACCATCGTGCTCGACCTGCCGCTGCTGGTCGAGTCCGACGCGTGGCGGCAGCGGTGCGATCGCGTCTGGGTGGTGGACTGCACGCCGGAGACACAGATTCAGCGCGTCATGGCACGCAACGGCTGGCCGCGCGAACAGGTGCTCGCCGTGCTGGCGCAGCAGGCCAGCCGGGCGCAGCGGCTGGCCGCCGCCGACGTGGTGATCGACAACGATGGCATCGACCTCGACACCCTGCGCGCGCGCGTGCGCGCCGCGTGGGAATGGCGGGGAATGCCGCTATGATGCCCGCGTGATTCTGTACGAATACCCTTTCAACGAGCGCATCCGTACCTATCTGCGGCTGGAGCACCTGCTGCGGCGGCTGGCGGCGCTGATCGGGCGCACCCACCCGCTCGACCACCACTTCGCGATTCAGACGCTGTTCGAAATCATGGAGGTCGGGGCGCGCGCGGACCTGAAGACCGAAATCCTGAAGGACTTGGAGCGGCACAAGCAGGTCTTCAACGGGTATCGGGGCAACCCAGCCATCTCGGAAACCGCGCTGGAACAGCTCATTGCGCACATCGATGCGTGCTATACCGCCCTGCGCGACGACGAGGGCAAGGCCGGTCACGCGCTGGCGGGCATCGAGTGGCTGACGTCGGTGCGCAACCGCATCGCGATCCCCGGTGGCACCTGCGCTTTCGACCTGCCGGCCTACCACGACTGGCAGCACCGCCCCCCGGAGCAGCGGCAGGCCGATCTGGCGCGCTGGGCCGGCGAGATCGCGTGCTTGGCCGAGCCGGTGCAACTGCTGCTCAAGCTCCTGCGCGAATCGGGCCTCGCGCAAAAGGTCTATGCGACGCAGGGTCAGTATCAGCAGAACCTGCCGCAAACGCGCACCTTCCAGCTGCTGCGGTTGTGGATCGATCCGAGCAGCGGGCTGATTCCGGAAATCAGCGGCAACCGGCTGCTCTTTTCGGTGCGGTTGCTGCGCCGCACCGAGGACGGACGGCTGGAACACGCGGCGGACGCCGACGCCGAGTTTGAAGTGCACCTGTGCGCATGAACGAAACGCCGACGCCCCGCACCGTGCGCTGCCCGACATGTGGCGGGCCGGCGCGCTACGCGCCGGACAACCGCTGGCGGCCGTTTTGCAGCGAGCGCTGCCGTCAGATCGACCTGGGCGGCTGGGCGAGCGAGCGATTTCGCGTCCCCGACCCGACTCCGCCGGACGCCGACGCTGCCGGCAATCCGCCGGCGCTGCACTAAGCCGCGAGCGACGCCCGGATCTCGGAGAACGTCGCCGCGACGTCGAGCACGTCGATCGGCTGCCCCAGCTGGCGCTCGATCTGCGTGTGCGAGATGATGCCGCGGATGCGCGGGCCGGCCGCGGCCGTGGCGGCCTCGGCGACCAGCAGGTGGCGCCGCCCCACGCGCTTGAGGGTCTGGATCACGTCGCCGACGTTGCTGCGGCGCAGCTCGGCGTAGTCGATCGCATCGAACTCGCTGAGCGGCGTCATCACGTCGGCCACCGTCAGCTCGTCGTAGGTGACGCCGCGGCGCTGCAGCGCCTGCATCGGCCGCTCGCCCTCCAGGTCGGCAGCGGTGACCACCCCCTCGACGCACGGCATCGTCTCGACCACGAACAGCAGCCGCACCCCCTGGTGGATCATCGTTTCGCGCGCGGCGCGCAGCGTCTCACGCGGGCTCGTGGTGGCAGCGCGCACCTCGGTCAGGTCGGTCATCACGGACACGCCCGGCGACAGTAGCGTCACCGCCGGGCGCTCGGGTGGCTGGGCCTGCACGATGCAGGTGCCCGGGGGAAAGCGGAACGTCACCAATCCTTGCATGCCATCGCCTCCTGCGCGGGACCTCCCCGCCCTTGGCGATGCATCTTACCCCTGGGTGGGGGGACGTGTCATCGGGAATGCCCGCATGTCCCGCGCGTGCCCCAGGGCTTCGAGGATCGGCACCGTGCCCGGCAACACCGGCGATACGTTCACCGGCAGGTGCTGCCAGGCGGACTGCTGCCCCTCGCGCATGTGCAGCGCGCCGGACCAGTCCCACACACAGCCCACGTGCAGCCGCACCCGGGCGTGCGGATAGTCCACCACCCATTCGCGCCACGGTTGCACCGCGTGCACGTCGATGCCGATTTCCTCGTGCAGCTCGCGCGTCAGGGCCTGCGCCACCGTCTCGCCTGCCTCCAGCTTGCCGCCCGGAAACTCCCAGTACCCCGCGTACGCCTTGCCCGGCGGACGGGTGGTCAGCAGGAACCGCCCCTGCCCGTCCCACACGATGCCGACTGCGACGTCGATCAAGCGCCGATCGCCCACGCGCGGCTGCTCCGGGTGCACGATCAGCACATCGGATGCGGGGTCCACGGTGAGCACCTCGGTTGGGGACCGCATGCCCTCATGCAGGGGGCGCCGCCTGCCGATCGCGCTGCCCGACATAATCGCGGGCAAACTGATACGCCACGCGGCCGCTGCGCGAGCCACGCTCCAGCGCCCACACCAGCGCCTGCGGCCGCGCCGCCTCGATCGCCGCCTCGTCCAACCCATAGTGGCGCAGCCACTGCGCCACCACGGCCAGGTACTCGTCCTGGCTGAACGGGTAAAAGCTCACCCACAGCCCGAAGCGCTCGGAAAGCGAAATTTTTTCCTCCACCGCCTCGCCGGGGTGCACCTCGCCGTCGTCGGTGTGGGTGTAGGTGAGGTTTTCGCGCAGGTACTCCGGCAGCAAGTGGCGCCGGTTGCTGGTGGCGTAGATCAGCACATTGGGGCTGGCCGCCGCCACCGACCCGTCGAGGATCGACTTGAGCGCTTTGTAGCCGGACTCGCCCTCCTCGAAGCTGAGGTCGTCGCAAAAAACGATGAAGCGCTCCGGCCGCCCCGCGACCACGTCCACGATGTCCGGCAGGTCGGTCAGGTCGGCCTTGTCCACCTCGATCAGGCGCAGCCCCCGGTCCGCGTAGGCGTTGAGGCAGGCCTTGATCAGCGAGCTCTTGCCGGTGCCGCGGGCGCCGGTGAGCAGCACGTTGTTGGCCGGCAGCCCCGCGACGAAGCGCTCGGTGTTGCGCTGCACCTTGGCTTTTTGCTCGTCGATCTCGCGCAGGTCGTCGAGCCGGATGGTTGCGACGTGCCGCACCGGCTCCAGCACCCCGTGCGCGCCGCGCTTGCGGTAGCGGAAGGCCACGGACGCTCCCCAGTCCGGCGCGCCGAGCGGCTGCGGCAGGATGGCCTCGATGCGGGCGATCAGCGCGTCCGCCCGCGCGAGCAGTCGTTCGAACCGTTCGTTCATGGGCGCGTCAGCTGCGGTAGTCGGCGTTGATGCTGACGTAGTCGTGGCTGAGGTCGCAGGTCCACACGGTTTCGCTGGCGGTCCCGCGCCCCAGATCCACCCGAATGGTGATCTCGCTTTGCTTCATCACGCGCGCACCGTCCTCCTCGCGGTAGGCCGGGTGGCGTCCGCCGCGCGTGACCACGTGCACGTCGTCCAGGTACAGCTCGATACGGCCTTGGTCCAGGTCGTCGATGCCGGCGTAGCCCACCGCGGCCAAAATCCGCCCGAGATTCGGGTCGCTGGCGAAGAACGCCGTCTTGACCAGCGGCGAGTGCGCGATCGCATACGCCACCTTCAGGCACTCGTCGGCGTCGCGGCCACCCTCGACGCGCACGGTGATGAACTTCGTGGCCCCCTCGCCGTCGCGCACGATCGCGTGCGCCAGCGTCCGCGCCACCTCGGTCAGCGCCGCCAGCAGCGCCTCCCCCGCAGGGCCGTCGAGCGACGTCACCGGCGGGTGCCCCGCACGGCCCGTGGCGATGACGATGAACGAGTCGTTGGTGGACGTGTCGCCATCGACCGTGATGCGGTTGAACGACGCGTCGGCCACGCGGCGCACGAGCGTCGGCATCAGCGCCGGGTCCACCGCGGCGTCCGTGGCGACGAAGCCCAGCATCGTCGCCATGTTGGGGCGGATCATGCCCGCCCCCTTGGCGATGCCGGTGACCGTCACCGGCACGCCATCGACGGTGGCGCGGCTGCTGGCGGCCTTGGGCACGGTGTCGGTGGTCATGATTCCCTCGGCCGCGCGCAACCAGTACGCGCCGTCCTCACCCAGGTCGGCAATCGCCGCCGGCAGCCCGTCGATCACGCGCTGCACCGGCAGCGGCTCCATGATCACCCCGGTCGAAAACGGCAGGATCTCCTGCGGCGATACGCCGAGCTTTTGCGCCAGCGCCACGCACACGGTGCGGGCATCGATGAGACCCTGCTCCCCCGTACCGGCGTTGGCGCAGCCGGTGTTGATGACGAGCGCGCGGATGCCCATATCCGCCGCCAGGTGCTCGCGGCACACCTGCACCGGCGCGGCGCAGTAGCGGTTGCGCGTAAAGACCCCGCCCACCGCCGCCCCGGGGTCGAGTGCGATGACGGTCAGGTCTTTGCGGGCGGCCTTGCGGATGCCCGCTTCGGCGACGCCCAGGCGCACGCCCGGCACGGGCAACAAGGTGTGGGGTTCGGGCGCGGTCCAGTTGACGGCCATGGGGGGGGCTCCAAGGTTCAGGTCAGCTTGCCGTGGCAGTGCTTGTATTTCTTGCCGCTGCCGCAGGGACAGGGGTCGTTGCGCCCGACGCGCGGCACGGCCGGCGCCGCGGGCTGGCTCAGCAGCCCCTGGTCGGCGGTGGTTTCGGCCTCGCCGGTCTCGGTCGGCGCGGTGTAGGTCACGTTGCGCAGCCGTTCGGCGTCGTGCTCCATCTGCTGCGCCGCGTCGCTCACCTGCTCGGGCGACTGCACGCGCACGTTCATCAGGATGCGCGTGACCTCGTCGCGCACGGCGTCGAGCATCTGCGCAAAGAGCTGGAACGCCTCGCGCTTGTACTCCTGCTTGGGCTGCTTTTGCGCGTAGCCGCGCAGGTGGATGCCCTGGCGCAGGTAGTCCAGCGCGCTCAGGTGGTCGCGCCAGTGCTGGTCCAGCGTCTGCAGCAGCACCACGCGCTCGAAGGGCGTGAACGCCGCACGCCCGGCCTGCGCCACCTTGGCTTCATACGCGGCGTGCGCGGCCTCGACCACGCGGCGCACGATGTCCTCGTCGTCCATCGCCTCGGCGCGCTCCAGTTCGCCGACGAGGTCGAGCGCAAGGCCATATTCCTCCGCCAGTACCTTCTGCAGGCCCGGCAGGTCCCACTGTTCCTCGACGCTGCCCGCGGGTACGTACCGGCGCACGAGGTCCGTCAGGCACCCCTCGCGCAGCGACGCGACCTGCGCCGACAGGTCCTCGGCGTCCAGGATGTCGTTGCGCTGCTGGTAGATGACCTTGCGCTGGTCGTTGGCGACGTCGTCATACTCGAGCAGCTGCTTGCGGATGTCGAAGTTGCGCGCCTCGACCTTGCGCTGCGCGCTTTCGATGGAGCGGGTGACGATGCCGGCCTCGATCGCCTCGCCCTCGGGCATCTTGAGCCGGTCCATGATCGCGCGCACGCGATCGCCCGCAAAGATGCGCATCAGCGGGTCGTCCAGCGACAGGTAAAAGCGCGACGAACCCGGGTCGCCCTGGCGACCGGCGCGGCCGCGCAGCTGGTTGTCGATGCGGCGGCTCTCATGCCGCTCGGTGCCGATGATGCGCAGGCCGCCCAGGGCCTTCACCTTCTCGTGGTCGGCCTGCCATTGCGCGCGCAGCTGCTCGATGCGCTGCTGCTTGGCCGCGTCGTCCAGCGCGGCGTCGGCCTCGACCGCGGCGATCATCTTCTCCAGGTTGCCCCCGAGCACGATGTCGGTGCCGCGCCCGGCCATGTTGGTCGCGATGGTGATGGCCCCGGGACGCCCGGCCTGGGCGATGATCTCGGCCTCGCGCGCGTGCTGCTTGGCGTTGAGCACCTCGTGCGGCAGCCCTTCGCGCTGCAGCAGCTGCGAGACGATTTCGGAGTTTTCGATCGACGACGTCCCGACCAGCACCGGCTGGCCCCGCTCGTGGCACTCGCGGATGTCGGCAATCACCGCGCGGTATTTCTCCGCCGTCGTCTTGTAGACGCGGTCCTGCTCGTCGCGGCGCTGGCTGGGCTTGTTGGGCGGAATGACCACCGTCTCCAGCCCGTAGATCTCCTGGAACTCGTACGCCTCGGTGTCGGCGGTGCCGGTCATGCCGGCCAGCTTTTCATAGAGGCGGAAGTAGTTCTGGAACGTGATCGAGGCCAGCGTCTGGTTCTCCGGCTGGATCGCCACGCCTTCCTTCGCCTCCACCGCCTGGTGCAGCCCGTCGCTCCAGCGCCGCCCCGCCATCAGGCGGCCGGTGAACTCGTCGACGATCACGACCTCGCCGTTTTGCACCACGTAGTGCTGGTCACGGTGGTACAGGTGCTCGGCCTTGAGCGCCGTCACCAGGTGGTGCAGCAGCGTGATGTTGGCCGGGTCGTACAGCGACGCCCCCTCCGGCAGCAACCCGGCGCGGGCCAGCAGCTCCTCGGCGCGCTCGTGCCCCTGCTCGGTCAGGTGGATCTGGTGCGACTTTTCGTCAACGGTGAAGTCGCCGGGCTTGATCACGCCCTCGCCGGTGCGAGGATCGGCCTCGCCCTCCTGGCGCGTCAGCAGCGGCACGAGCGTGCGGATCTTGCGGTACAGCTCCGTGTGGTCCTCCGCCTGCCCGCTGATGATGAGCGGCGTGCGCGCCTCGTCGATCAGGATCGAGTCCACCTCGTCCACGATCGCGTAGTGCAGGCCGCGCTGCACGCGGTCGCGCGGCTCGTACACCATGTTGTCGCGCAGGTAGTCGAAACCGTACTCGTTGTTCGTGCCGTAGGTAATGTCGGCGGCGTAGGCAGCTTGCTTTTGCTCGCGCGACATCATCGGCAGGTTCACGCCGACGCTCAAGCCCAGCCAGTTGTACAGCCGCCCCATCCACTCGGCGTCGCGGCTGGCGAGGTAGTCGTTGACGGTCACCACGTGCACACCCTTGCCCGTGAGGGCGTTGAGGTACACCGGCAGCGTCGCGGTCAGCGTCTTGCCCTCGCCCGTGCGCATCTCGGCGATCTTGCCCTGGTGCAGCGCGATGCCGCCCATCAGCTGCACGTCGAAGTGGCGCATCTTCATCACGCGCCGGCTCGCCTCGCGTACGACGGCAAAGGCCTCGGGCAGCAGCGCGTCGAGCGTCTCGCCATTGGCCAGCCGCTGCTTGAACTCGGCCGTCTTGGCCTGCAGCTGCTCATCGCTGAGCACCTGCAGCCCCGCCTCCAGCGCGTTGATGCGCTCGACGATCTTGCGGTAACCCTTGAGCAGCCGGTCGTTGCGGCTGCCAAACAGTTTGGTCAACAGAGGAATGGCCATGAAGTCTCTACCGCGCCGGCCCCAGCGGGGTGCGCGGCTCTTGCAATGCGTGGATCGCGCGCTTTTACGGCGGCGCAACGAAGACACCGGGTCCGCACCCGGTCCCGGCGATCCGGGCATTGTAGCCCCGCGCGGCCGGGCGCTAGCGCGGCGCGCTCCCGCGGCCTTCCCGGGTCTCGCGGCCCATCACCCGAACCTGCAGCGTCTGCACGTCGGCACCGGTGGCACGCGCGGCCGCCAGCAATACCGGCGCGAGCTGCCGCACCTTGGCCGCGACCGACGGATTGGCCGCGAGCAGGCACCACGTCTGCGCCTCCAGCGGCCCGGCCGTCACCTGTGGCCGCAACATCGGCGGCAGGTGCACCTGTACGCGCTGCAGCAGCCGGCGCGACGCCCACGCGCGCTCGGCCACGTCGGCGAGCACGGGATTGGCGCGCACGGCCTGTTGCAACGTCCAAACGGTCATGCCCCGATCGTACCGCGGGCGTGGCCGACCGGCGGCGAACCGAGCGGATCACCGGCCGGCGCGACGCCGCTTAGAATCTGACCTAACTGGTCAGAAGCGAGGTGACGCCATGCAGACATGGCAAATGCAACAAGCCAAAGCCCGGTTGTCCGAGCTGGTCAAGTGCGCCCGCGAACAGCCCCAGGCGATCACGGTCCACGGTGAACCGGTGGCCATCGTCGTCTCGCGCGAGACGTTCGAACGTCTGGCCCAGGCGAGCGAGTCGCTGCTGGACTTCATGCGGCGCTCGCCGCTCTACGGCGAGGAGGACATCGCTTTCGCGCGTGATCCGAGCCGCACGCGCGAGGTGGTGCTTTGAGCTACCTCATCGATACCAACGTCCTGTCCGAACTGCGGCGCAGGTCTCCGGACCCCGGTGTGGCCGCGTGGTTTGCGCAGCGGCCCGCCACGACGCTGTACGTATCGGTCCTGACCCTCGGCGAGATTCGCAAGGGCATCGAGGGGGTGACGGACGACCGCCGGCGACAGGCCCTGCTCGATTGGCTGGAAACGGATTTGCCGGCTTTTTTCACCGGGCGCGTGCTGCCGATCGACCGCGCCGTCGCCGATCGTTGGGGCCGGCTGGTGGCCGCGGCAGGCCGCCCACTGCCCGCGATCGAAAGCCTGCTGGCCGCCACGGCGCTGACCCACGACCTGGTGCTGGTCACACGCAACAGCAAGGATTTCGCCGGTCTGCCCGTCGTGACCCTCAATCCCTGGTCCACCTGAGGGAGGCTTCGGACCGGCTCAGCGCGCCGGCAGCAACCGCAGCAACCGACCATCCGGCGCGTCGGTCAGTACGTACAGCCAGCCGTCCGGCCCCTGGCGCACGTCGCGGATGCGCTCGCGCCCCCCGGTGAGCAGCCGGTGTTCCCGCACGACCCGCGTGCCGTCCAGCTCCAGCCGCACCAGGTGCTGCCCGCGCAGCGCGCCGATGAACAGGTTGCCGCGCCACGCCGCGCCGTAGCGGTCGCTCGTGAGGAACGCCATACCCGACGGCGCGATCGACGGCGTCCAGTGGTACAGCGGCGACACCATGCCGGGCTTGTGCGTGCCCTCACCGATCGGCCCGCCCCCATACTGCTCGCCGAACGTCACCACCGGCCAGCCGTGGTTGCCCCCACGCTCGGGCCGGTTGAGCTCGTCGCCGCCCTGCGGGCCGTGCTCGTGGATCCACAACCGCCCGTCCGGCCCCCACGCCGCACCTTGCGGATTGCGATGCCCCCAGCTCCAGATTTCGGGCAGCGCGCCGGCGCGCCCCACGAGCGGGTTGTCCGGCGGCACCGCGCCCTCTTTGGTCACGCGCACCACCTTGCCGTGGTGATTGTCCAGCGTCTGAGCGTCGGCCATGCGCTGGTAGCGCTCCCCCAGCGTCAGGAACAGCGTGCCGTCCGGCGCCTCGACGATACGGCAGCCGAAATGCAGGCGGCTCGCGGTGCGCGGCTGCTGGCGAAAAATCACCCGCACCTCCTGCAGCCGGCTGGCGTCCGCCGACAACACCGCCCGCGCCAGCGCGGTCGAATTGCCCTGCCCCTGCGGGTCCGGCTCGGCATAACAAAAATACAGCGTGCGGTTGCGCGCAAAGTCGCTGTCGAGCACCAGGTCCAGCAGTCCGCCCTGCCCCACCGCATCGACGCGCGGCACCGCGGCCACCAGGGGGCCGACGCGCCCGTCCGCGCCGATCACCCGCAGCCGCCCGGGCCGCTCGGTGACCAGAAAACGCCCGTCCGGCAGGAACGCCACCGCCCACGGGTGAACGAGCCCCGTGGCAACGACCTCGACGCGCAGCCCGTCCGTGGCACCGAACGCGGCCCCGCTCGCCAAAGAGATCAGCCCGGCCGCCAATGTTGCACGGACCCATCTCACCAACGCGGGACGCGGTCGACGTCGTTTGACTGGCATGCCGTGCATGGAACCAGTGTTTGGCAAGCGTGGGGGCGCGTCCATCACAGCCCGATTCAAGCACAGACCATCCGAGGAACCTGCTCACCGACCGGTTCGCTGTGGATTCCACTCTGCGCATGGTGCCGCAGAATATCGAACAGTCGCGACGGCTCCGCCTTTACCACGTCCCAACACCAAACCCCGAAACCGCCGTGGGCGTTGACCGCGCGCACCCAGGCATCCAGCGCCATGCGCTTGGCCCGGTTCTGGTCGGAGTCCTCGCCTTTGATTTCGAGCACTAGGTGTTTGCCGTTTGCGAGGCGGATCAGGTAATCGGGCACGAACCGGCGCTTGCTGCCCCGCCACAAATAGTGGATCTGATAGCCCAGATGATCGTTTTTGGCGTAAGCGACGACCTCCTCGCTCGCCTCCAACCTCGACGTCGTGTAATGCTCCCACGTACTGTCGGCGACGGCGTGGCTGATTTGCGACTTGCGCGTCTCCAGACAGGGTTTGGTGGTGTACCAGGTGCGCATCAGACGGGTCGAGCCGATTGGCAACTCGGGGTCGAAAACGGGCTCCATTTGCTCGCGGTTCTGTTGCTGAATCTGTGCGACGACGTGCCCGACGATCGTGTCGATGGACAGCGCGATCAGGATGCGTTTGCGCAGCGGATCCTGATGGAACAACGACGGAATCTGCAGCCGGTCGGAGTTGAAAAACTGCTCGGTGAGCCGCACGAGCTGCTGGATCAGTAACTCGCGACCGCCCGTGAAGCCATGCTCGAGCGTGTTCATGGCCTTGTGCGCGGCACGGAACAGCAGCCGTTGCAGTCGAAACTCCTCGGGCAGCGCCTCGAGGTCGATGGATACCGCCTTCGACAGATCGGCCGCACCACCGAGCGCCGGCGCCAGATCGGCGCTGACGTGGACTTGCGCAGGGTCGATCTTGAGCGGCAGCATCTTCGACCAGTCCACAACCAGCTCGGGACGCAACATGACATCGACGCGCAGCACGTTGGGCCAGCCGATTTCCAGCTCGGCACGCTCTGCAAGTGCCTCGATCTGCGTGCTGGGTTTGGGCGGCGGCGGCGCCTCACCCCCGCCCTCGATGTCCTGGAAGATGGACAGCGGGACGCCGAAGACGTTGACGAACTCGGGTCGGAACAGCTCGCGTATCTGTCCGTCCGGACAGACCACCGGTTCCGTGTCATACGACACCCGGCGCAGGCCGCGGCCGATCACCTGCTCGCACAGTAGCTGACTGGTGAAGGCGCGCAAGCCCATGATGTGCGTGACGTTCTTGGCGTCCCAGCCTTCGGACAGCATGGCCACGGAGATCACGTTCTGCAGATCCTGCCCCGCCGTGCCACGCTTGCCCACGTTATCGACAATCGCGCGCAGCAGTTCCTCTTTCTTCATCTCCCGCAGGGGCACCTTGCGCGCTTCGGGGATATCGGCAGCCTCCACGATTGCGCGCAGCACCTCCTCGTAGGCCTTGTCGCTCGAGGCGGCTTCACCCCTTTCTGCCTTCTCCAGCACCTTGGAATCGACGCGCAACGTGCGCTGCGGTGCATTGAGCTCCGGCCAGTGCGCATCCCCGTGCCGGAAGTAGTGCTCGATACGCGCGGCCGTTTCCGTGCGGTTGCACACGGTCAGCATCACCGGCGGCGAGACGTGGCCGGCCTCGCGCCACGCCCGTAGCGTCTCCCGCCAATCCGCGCCCAGCAAGGTATACGCCTCCTGCACCAGTTGCGGCAGCGCCTCGTGCGCTTCAGCACCGCGCCGGTTCAGATCCTCCGCCACCTCGGGCTCGCGGTAAAGGTGATACAGCTTGCTGCGATAGGTCTGTGCGTTGGGCAGGGCGTTGTCGCGGATCACGACGCGCGGGGTTTTCACCAGCCCCGCCTCGATCGCATCGTTCAATCCGAAGTCCGACACCACCCAGGGGAAAAGCGCCGCCTCGGTGCTGGTCTTACCGGTCGGCGCAAACGGAGTCGCCGACAGGTCGAAGCAGCGACGGATGCGGCGCATCTTGTGGATGCGGTCCAGGCCTTCGATCCAGCGGGTCGCCTCGTCAAGGTCGATGCCCAGTGCCTCTGCATCCTTCTTGCTGATCTTGACCTCGGCCGGCTTGCGATACGCGTGGTGCGCCTCGTCGTTGATGACGACGATGTCCCGGTAGCCGGAGAGCCGGCCAAGGACCCGGCGCACATACGCCTCGTCACTCTCCGCGCCCTTTCTCACCACCGAGCGCTCGGGGTCCTTGAGCGGCAGCAGGCTGTGCCAGTTGTCGATCAGCAGTTCGACCTGATTGAGCTTTTGCCGCAGTGCCTCGTTCGGGCACAGGGCGAAGGCGTCATAGTAGTTTTCCGGGTGCCCCGGCTGGAGCACCTGCAGCCGCTCCTTCACCGTGAGCCCTGGTGCCACGATGAAAATCGCGCGCGAGAAATCCTTGGTGCGCTTGGGGTAGGCGAGTGCGTTCAGCGCCTGCCACGTGACGATCATCGCCATCACGGTGGTTTTGCCCGTGCCGGTGGCCATCTTGTTGCACAGGCGCTCGAACGGGCCACCGTCGCCGGGAACGGCAATCCCCTGCCGAAACTCAGGCGATGCCTCGACGTGCCAGATCAGCGTCTCGATTGCCTCCAATTGGCAAAAGTAAAACGCATAGGGCCGCTTGGCCTCCGGGTCGCGCCAATGGTCGAGCAGTGCCCGCGTCACGGCGGTCACGCCGGGATAGCCCACTGCGCGCCACGCATCCACGCGCTCGCGGATGCGGTTGACGAGTTCGAGCGCGACGCCGCGCACCGTGTTGTTGCGCGTGTCGAAAATCTCGTAGCCGGCCGGGCGGCGACCCTCGACCAGCTCCAGCCGCGTGTCGCTGCCGCGCCGCCAGTGGTGGGTGGGGCGCTCGAAGGGGGAGTTGATGATCAACGTCTTGGGCGTATTCACGCGGTCGTCTCCGTCGCGGTGTAAGCTTGGTCGGGACGGTGTACGCTGGTCGGGTAACGCAGACGCAACAAGCGCTGTTCCACCATGGGCTTCAGATAACGACTGCGCAAACCGCCGGGATGCCGCCCCAGTAGCACGCCCAGCGCCTCCGCGGTCAGAAAGCGCCCGGTGCACAACGCGATGATCGCCTGTCGCACCTGCTCTGGCGCAGCCTTGCGCGTTTGTGCCACATTGGCCGCGAGGGCCTGCATCGCCGACCATTCCTCTGGAGAGTGTGCGAAGTCCGGTCGCAAACGTGCGGAGCCCAAGGGGGAACGTACGGAGTCGGCAGGCAAATGTGCGAAGTCCGGCCCCACATGTGCGAAGTCCGGATCCCAATGTGCGGAGCCGGTGCGTACAGCCTCGTGGCCGTCAGCCGATGCGTCCTGGCTGCCATGGACGGGCAAGCGGTACGTCGTCCAGCGCCGGCGGTTGTCGGAGACCAACAACCCCTCGGCGCACAGCCGTGCCAGCGTACGCGTGATGTCCGCGGCATGCGCGTTCAACAGTTCCTGTAGACGGGCGTTGGATACCGCACCCTCCAGCGCTGCGGTGGCCAACGCCTGCAACTCCGACGACGTCAGCGTCTCCATGCGCGTACCCAGCCAGCGGCGCAACCACTCCAAAGTTTCCACCGGTATCAGGCTCACCATCGGCAAGGTCAACCGGACCCGGTCGGGCTCCGTGAACAGATCGAGGCGCGGTGCTCGCCAGTGCTGCGTTCGCCACCCCGAACGGATCTTGTCGGCACCGGAACCCGCGCGCTCTCCACCGCCGATCAGGAGAAACATCTGCTGGAGCGACTTGTTGCGGCACTCACTCACACCCCCTTGGTGGTATTGCCGCAGCGACACCAGCAGTGTCCCCGGGTTTTCGATCACGAACCGGTCGGGATAGCGCTCGACCACCACGCCTCCGACACCCACGTAATCCGCATGGATCAGGGCGTTGACGAACGCCTCGCGCAGCGCCTCGTGCGCGGGCGTTTCATCACGCCGCATCTCGCCCTCCAGACGGAAGGGCTGGGGCAATCCCGCGGACAGTTTGGGCCACACCCGCGTGTAGAACTGGAACAGATTGGCCTCCCAAGTCCCATCGGGGCAGAGTCGATCGGTCCAACGCAGCGCCGGATCCAGCTTCTCCCGGTAATCGACGAAATAATTTGGAACCGCCGCCGCGTCGCGCAGGGCCGCATCTTTGCCGAACATCAGCAGCCCCGCGAGTGTCAACCCCTCCTGTCCGGTCACGCGATCACGGCGCCAGCCGCCCAGTCGTTCCAGCAGATCCTGGTCCGGCAGGGCCAGCCAGGGATGATCACCCTTGACCAAACGCAAGCGCTGGCGGTACTGCAGCAGTGTGGCCGCATCCAGATCGGACAGACCGAAACCCGGAAGAATGCGCTGATCGACGGGTAACTCGTCGGCATCCGCCAACATCCGGCGGACCTCCACGTCACCAAGCCGGTAGTCACCCTCATGACGGCGCTGGTAGGTGTTACCCAACGGGTTGCCCCGCAAATAAACCGGCCGTTGGGTGCGGCTGGCGCGGGGAATGGTGACGACGAGTAACGATTTGCCATCGATGTCGATGACGCGGATATGTCCGGGCTGTACCAGATTGATACTAACCAGCCCGCGGTTGTTGAGCCCATCCCACAGGGCCTTTCGGCAGCGCGACAACTCTGCGTCCGTCAAGCCTTCGAGCCGAATCCGCCCCTCGTGTTCGACAGCCCCGAGCACCACGACACCCCCCTGCGAATTGGCCATGGCACTATAGGTTTCCCAGAAACTGCGCGGCAAGCCACCTTTGGCCGACTTGAACTCCCAGTCGTCCGTCTCGCCCGCAAGCGCCGCGGCGAGGATCCGATCGAGCAAATCCATGCCCATGGGCTCAATCTAGGGGAACCACCTTCAGCGACTCGATCCCCCAGTCGTCGACGATCTTCACCGCGATTTTGCGGTTCTCACCCCCCGCGAACGGCAGGCTCACCGCGCGGTGGATAGGGACGCAATTGGCCTTGTCTTGCTCGTGTCGCCTGCCAGTGGTCCACCGCGCACGGCGGGTAATGCGGCGGGAGTTAGAATAGACGATCATGATCTTAGACGCATTCACGCGGTAACCTTCGTCTCAATGCAGAACTCTCCGGCAAACATCATCATGCATCATGACCGAACGACACATAATTCACGAGATACTTTCCATCGATCCAACAAACTCTCGTAACCGACGAACAGCTCGAGCAAGGCTCTCCGAATTGGAACAACCCACTAACGGACGCCATACCTCTTTTACAAAAAACTGCAAATGCTCATTATAACCGCTACCCGGCTTACCGGCATCAGACTCCGATACCATTTCCACCCGATGAATTCGACTACGCGATTTACGAACAAGAGAAAGAATTAACCGCTTTGGATCATCGATTTCATCAGTGCAATGAGGAATTTTAGTCACAGAGACCCCAAAATGAACTGCGAACTTTTCTCTGTCCGCCAGCACCCAACTTTCGGCCTCTGTAACGGCCAGCCTAAGATAGAATGCACATGACCGAATCTCCAAACTCGACAGCCACTTCCGAAGCAAATCTCGCACGCAGCGCCCATCGGTATCCGCGATGCACAACACGGGCTGCACATAGCGCGCTTGATTGAGGTAACGCGGCAATGCCGGTACCAGTTCTGTGATGCCGCGCTTGTTGATCGGTTCGCCTGCCAACGACCAGCCAGGCATCACTTCCTCCACCAGTCGCTTGCCCAGCGCGCAACACAACGCATCTTCGCCAACGACGAGTATCCGCTTCATTCGAACAGCCCCAACTGCTCGACCGATTTAGGACACGTTTTGGCAACGAAGACTTCAGCAGGTGTAAGGCCGTGCTCCATTTGTTCAGTTTCTGCGGGCGTCGGTAGGCGGACGGTCGACCCATTGGGGCCTGGCTCGATCACCAAGATCGTGGCATCCGATACACTGTCCAACAGCGCCTTACTGTGCGTACTAACGATGACTTGTCGCGAGGTGGCGCGCCGCTTCAAGTCGCGTAACACACGGTCGATGAGTAGTGGAATTCTTCGTACCACCTCCTCGTGCAGAGAGAGCTCGGGTTCTTCCAGCAGGAGTAACCCTTCTCCGTCCTGCAAGGCCCAGAGCAGGCCGACGAGACGCAGCGTACCGTCGGAAAACTGGTTCTCGCGCTGCCATGCGCCCTTATCGCGCCAATGCTTGAAATTCGCCTCGAGATGCCACATACCTGTTACGACATCTTGTTCGAAACGCAACTCGGAAAAGAGCGGCACGGCTTTATCGAGTGCGGCCCATCGAATTCGCCGCAATCGTGCATCGCGCACCTTTTTCGGGGTAGCTGCAATGCGTTGCATCAACCCCTGGCCGAACGGATCCTGCTCCAGCACACGGCCGCTGATCTCGTCGCCGTGTTTAAGTAATTGGGGAACCAAATGTAGATAAGTCGTCGCGCCGAAAAAATCATATAAATCCCGAAACTCGACATTGGTGGCGATCTGTTCCAGATGCGTCTGGGTGAGCCGTTCCGGGTCCTTACGGTCTTCGTCGTTAGGACGGACAACGATCTCACGACCGTTCAGCATGACACGCTCTTGCGTCACGATAGGTCGCTGTTGCCCCTTGCCTTCGGACTTCAGCGCCAACACGTAGTGCCATATGTGGGGGGGGCTATGGGCCGTATCGTCCGTTACCTCGACCTCGATGCGGACTTCTGGGTCTCTGCGCGCATGCAGGCTACGCAGGCGGCTTAGTCCACCGCAGCGTTCCACCGCCTGCTGCAGGCCGCCGCCCTTGGCTTGCACGATGGTGCGCAAAAAACGGAAAACCTCCAGCAAGTTCGACTTGCCCGCGGCATTTGGTCCTAGTACGTAAGTCCTCGGACCGAGCGTGACATCCACCGAACGGAAATTCCGCCAATTTTTTAATATCAATCGGGTAATTTGCATACTCAATCCTTCAACAGCATTACCTTCAGCGACTCGATTCCCCGATCGTCGACGATCTTCACCGCGATCTTGCGATGATCGCCGGCCGCGAATGGCAGGCTCACCGTGCCGTGGAACGCCTGCAGTTTGGCTTCGTCCAGCTCCGCGCGGATGTTCTTTTTGAGTTTCTCCCAACCCTCGCCCTTGCCCGCCATCGGGAAGAACACCTGGCGCGGAAACAGCGAGCGGTCGTCGTAATCGGTGTCGAGCGACCACATCGCGATCTTGCTTTTGCCGCCCGAGACCAACTCGCCCTTGACGGTATCGAAATAATCAAAACCGTGCACCTCGACCTCGTACAGGCCGTCCCGGCGGCGGCGCACCTCCACCTCGGGCTGCCCCATGAGCCAGAAGCTCTGGTTGCTGGCGCGCGCCCTTTTCAGGTCCTCGGTCAGCAGGTCCGGGTTCATCTGCGCCTTGAGCGCCGTGATGCCGCGGATCGCGTCGATGTCCTTGGCCGCCTCCGGGTCGAAGGCGAAGGCGCAAAACACGATCATCTTCGGCAGCGGAAAGAGCGTGCCGGCCTCGTTCAGGGCGTGCGCCACCTGTCGCTGCTCCAGCGCCGCGTGCTCGGGACCGAAGCTCACCACCACCCGCTCGCCGGAATCCAGGTGCCCCGCCGCATGCAGGTAGCGGATTGCGGGGTCGCTGGGCAGCGGCTCCAGGTCGGCGAAGCGCAACACCTGACCGCCCCCGCCACGGATGCCGGTCTTCAGCAGCTCGTCGCGCCATTGGTGTTGCCGACCGCTCTCGCCCAGCCGCGCGACGCTTGCGTCGGCCTGCGCCGGCCCGAGCGGCTCGTCGAGCGATTTCACTGTCGGGAAGGGCACCGCCTCCACGGTGAACGGCCCGGTGATGCGCAGCTTGTTTTTGGCCACCGCCGGCTGGTCGTAGAGCAGCTCCTGATCCGCGTGGGCGGCGATCGACGCATCCATCGCGCGCTGCATCGCCTGCCGCGCGGCGTGAAAGGCCTCGAAGGCGGCGCGGGCCGCTTCCGGCCAGTCGGCCGGGAAGTCGAACGGCACCTCCCATTCGAGCAGGGCGCCGGCCATCACCTCGTCGCCGCAAGGCAGGGTTTCCTTTTTGCTCGCCGGCAGCGAAAAATCGACGGCCTTGCCCTTGCGCCCGCCTTCCGTCACCACGTAGGGCGCTGGCGGCGCGGCACGCAGCGCGGCGTTGAGATCGGCCAGCGCCGCCTCGATCGCCGGGTGCATGCGATCGTAGATCGCGTCGATTTCCTGGTTATTAGCAATAGTACTGAGGGTGATGTAAGGCTGTGCTCTGTAGATGAAGCCGCCTTTGAGCCCCTCGTGCGGGTACTTGAGCTCGTAATAGTCGTAGCTCGCCGTCATCAACCGCTGCTTGGCGAGTGTGACCGCCACGCGCGAGGTGTCGCAAGTGATCCAGCGTCGGCCCCATTTCTCGGCAACGAAAGCGGTGGTACCGGAGCCGCAGGTCGGGTCGAGCACCAGATCGCCGGGGTCGGTGGTCATCAATAGACAGCGTTCAATAACACGGTCAGATGTTTGGACTACGTAGACCTTTTGATCGCTGTAACCAGCAGCAGTATCAATCCATGAGTTCTCAAGTTGTACTAGACCAAAATCCGAATGAAATTGGCGAAAATAAGGATTGCTGCCTAAGATGACGAGCCTATTAGCCTTAACTAGTCGAGCCATGCCGTCATGATGTGTTCGCCAACTCTTTCCGCTAAGCGGGGAGTGGCTATCACCGAGAGCATCAAACACATACGTGCATGAAGGCGTATATCCAGATGAGGTAAGCACCGAGCGTTTGAAAATTCTTTGTCTTGCCTCTGCGTTTAGCTCTGCTATTTCTTCCTTGCCGATCTTCTTGAAAATTCCGCCACCGCTGTCAAGGAAGCAAAATTCAGGCTCATCCTCAATCTCACGGGCACGATATATCGGTCGATATTTAGTCCTCGACCTGTCCTTCGCGTACCACACGATGTAGTCATATACAGATGCGAGCCCCGCTTGGCCTAAAGGGGACATGCTTCTGAAATTTATCTGCGCATAAAAATTATCTATTCCAAAAATCTCATCCATCAGTTCCCGAACATGATGGACATTTTCATCAGAAATCTGCACGAAGATGCTGCCGGATTCGTGCAACAGCTCGCGCGCGAGCAACAGCCGGTCGCGCAGATAGGTCAGGTAGGAGTGAATGCCCAGCTCCCAGGTGTCGCGGAACGCGCGGATCTGTTCGGGTTCCTGCGTCAGATCTTCGTCGTTGCGGTCTTTCACGTCCCGCCGGTTGACGAAGGGCTGGAAGTTGCTACCGTATTTGATGCCATAGGGCGGATCGATGTAGATCATCTGCACCCGACCGCGCATGCTCTCCTTTTGCAGCAGGCTGTTCATCACCAGCAGGCTGTCGCCGGCGATCAGGCGGTTGGCCCAGCCTTTTTCGTGCCGGTAGAAATCAATGGCGTCACGCAGCGGCAGGTTTTCGAACGGCGCGTTGAACAGCCCGTATTGGAAGGGGCCGGATGACTGCTCGCCCCGGACCTTGCCTTCGCCCTTCATCGCCTTGCGCACCGCGGCCAGGATGCTCATCGGGTCGATGCGCTCGTGCACGTGCAGGGAGACGGTGTCGACCTCGAAGCTGGTGCGTTCGGCCTTGCCCGCCCAATTGAGATACGGCGCTTGCAGGCGCTTGAGTTCCTGCAAGGCCGCGCGCATGCGCTCGGCGTCGCCGGACGCCAGCGCGTCGTCGATCAGCGCCTCGATGCGGGCGCGCTGCGGGTCGAACTGCAGCGCCGGGTCGAGGTGGGGGTCGTAGGTCCAGCGGGTTTTGCCCGCGTCCGGGTCGGTGGCGGGGGTGACCATCCCCACCTCAGGGTTGTTCACGCGGCGGTCGCCGTGCCGGTAGGAGAGGATTTGCGCTGGTCCATCGCCCACGCCGCGCGGCGGCCGGCCGACAGCCGCGCGGCCGGCCGTGCTGGTCCGCCGGGGTGTCGTGGCGGTGGTCGCCGTCGCGGGCGCCTCCACGGGTCGCAGGTCAAAGTCGTCCGGTGGCGCAGAGTGGCTTTCGGACACGGATATTTCGGCCGGATGGCCGTCTGGCGCAGGCACGGCACGCCGCACGGAGCCGCCACGCCCCTGCCCTTTGACCAATACGCCCTGTGCGACCAGCGTGCCGTGGACTTGCCAGTATTCGTCTTCGCTCAGCGTCAGGCCGTCGGTGGCGAGCCGGGCCTCGATCTCGCGCCGCAGCCACACGTTTCCAACCGCTCGACCGTCGCTGGGCACCAAGGACAGCAAGATGCTGGCGATACGCTGGATTTTGTCGGCCGTTTGACGTGGAGGTGTCGTCGACACGTTGAACCCCTGGATGCAGCGCTCCCCTCGCGCCCAACTGACGATCGTAACAGGGTTGCCCCGGCGCCGGGCAACCCCAAGCGAAGGCGGGAACCCCGCCGTTAGCACTCGATCAAAGAGAGTGCTAATATGAACACACAATCACTGATCCGGAGAGGAGGCCCCATGACCGCGATGACCCCTGCCCTGTCGAGCGCCGCGCCGGTACCCGCGCCGGTGTGGTCGAGCACGTCGCTGACGCTGCCGCCGCTGGGAAATCTGGACGCGTACATCAGCGCGGTCAACCGCATCCCGATGCTCACGGCCGAGGAGGAGCGCGACTGCGCGCGCCGCTGGCGCGAGCAGCACGACCTGGAGGCCGCGGGGCGTCTGGTGCTGTCGCACCTGCGGCTGGTGGTAGCGATTTCGCGCCAGTACCTGGGGTATGGGCTGCCGCAGGCGGACCTGATCCAGGAGGGCAATATCGGCCTGATGAAGGCGGTCAAGCGCTTCGATCCCGCGCAGGGCGTGCGGCTCGTGAGCTACGCGGTGCACTGGATCAAGGCCGAGATCCACGAGTTCATCCTGCGCAACTGGCGCATGGTCAAGGTCGCGACCACGAAAGCGCAGCGCAAGCTGTTCTTCAACCTGCGCGCGCTCAAGCGCGACCTGCGCGCGGGCGCGGCCGACGAGGATGCCGTGCGCGAACGCCTGAGCGACGCCGAAATCGACGTCGTCGCGCGCGAGCTCAAGGTCAGCCGTGACGATGTCATCGAGATGGAAACCCGCCTGTCGGGCGGCGACGTCGCGCTCGATCCGCTGCCGGGCGACGACGGCGAAGACACCCACGGCCCGATCGCCTACCTGGCCGACCACCGCCACGAGCCGACCGCGGTGCTGGAGGCGCGCGAGCGCGAGCTGCTCGCCAGCGAAGGCATCGAGCGCGCGCTCGCGCAACTCGACGAGCGCTCGCGCCGCATCGTCACCGCGCGCTGGCTGCAGGTCAACGACGACGGCAGCGGCGGCGCGACGCTGCAGGAGCTGGCCCATGAGTATGGCGTGAGCGCCGAGCGCATCCGCCAAATCGAAGCGGCGGCGCTAAAAAAATTGCGCAAGGCGCTGGAAGCGTACGCGGCGTGACCGGTCGCTTCAGGCCGCGCGGGATTCCAGCAACGCAGCCATCGCCTCGACAAAAGTGGCGGCCTGGCCAATCAGGGTGTGGGCGTCCTCCGGCTGCACGGCCTCGCCACCGTAGTCCGCAACCATGCGGATTTCGTGCGCCCGGTTGAGCCAGCGGCCCAGTTCGGGTTTCACGTGCCCGCCCTTGACCAACCGCTGGCCGAAGATGGCGATGAGGCCGCTGTGCGTCCGTGCGACGGAGGGGTCCATGCCGCCATCCACACCCAATAGCGCGGCGCGGGCCGCATCGAACATCGCGTAGTAGGCCCGGTTGACCGCACCGTCCACATCCCCCAGCGCGAACAGCGCCTCAGCAGAGGCCAAGGCCGTTTTTGCCTTGCGGATCAACGCAGTGGTGGCGGGGTTGTCGGCGGTCACAGCGGCACGCCCTCGCGCTCGATATTGCGCAGCAGCGCCGGATTGGAGAAGGTATCCGGGTGCTCCCACTCGTCCAGCCACACGGGCAACGGCGAAATCAAGACGTTCGTTGCCAGCAGGACATCAAAGGCCGCATCGGCCATGTCGAGCTTGATGGGCAGGGTGCGCCGGCGTTCCCCGCGCAGGATGACCGCAAGATCCACGTCGCTGTCCGGCCGTGGATTTCCACGGGCGCGGCTCCCGTAAACGATGGCACCCGCCAGATCGTACCGGCCGCGGATGCGGTCGAGGAACTGGCGCGCGGCCCGCTCGGTATCCGGATCCAGGCGATGCATTCGGGTTCCCTTCGGCTGCGCAGCATGATCCGCCACGTGCGGCGCAACTATCCTAGCACGTGGGCGACGCTAACAGGGCACGGCGCGTTTCACGCCAGCCGACAAAGCGGCCGCGAAGCGTCAGCGCCCTCAACCCTCCCGGCGCAGCGCCGGGAAGAGGATCACGTCGCGGATGCTGGCGCTGTCGGTCAGCAGCATGACCAGCCGGTCGATGCCGATGCCGCAGCCGCCCGCGGGCGGCATGCCGTACTCGAGCGCGCGGATGTAGTCGGCGTCGAAGTACATCGCCTCGTCGTCGCCGGCGTCCTTGTTGGCGACCTGGGCGTGGAAGCGCGCCGCTTGATCTTCCGGGTCGTTGAGTTCCGAGAAGCCGTTGGCGACCTCGCGCCCGGTGATGTAGAGCTCGAAGCGTTCGGTGATGGTGGGGTCGGTGTCGCTGGCACGCGCCAGCGGCGAGATTTCGGTCGGGTGGTTGCAGATGAAGGTCGGCTGCCAGAGCTTGTCCTCCACCGTCTCCTCGAAATAGAGCACCTGCAGCCCGGCCAGGCTGCGGCTGTCCAGCCGCTCCTTCACCGGATCGACGCCGAGGCGACGCAACTGCGTCCGCAGCCACTCGGGATCGTCGACGCGCTCGCCCGCGTCGGTGTGGCGCAGGATCGCCTCGCGGATGGTCAGGCGCTCGAACGGCGCGTCCAGATCGACGTCACGCCCCTGATAGACGAGCCGCCCGCCCCCGCACACCGCATGCGCCACCTGGCGGATGAGCCGCTCAGTGTAGGCCATCATGTCCGCGTGGTTCCAGTACGCGGCGTAGAACTCCATCATCGTGAACTCGGGGTTGTGGCGGACGCTGATCCCCTCGTTGCGGAAGTTGCGGTTGATTTCGAACACGCGGTCGAACCCGCCAACCAGCAGGCGCTTCAGATACAGCTCCGGCGCGATGCGCAGGTACATCTCCTGATCCAGCGCGTGGTGGTAGGTGACGAACGGCCGCGCGTTGGCCCCCCCGGGGATGGGGTGCAGCATCGGCGTTTCCACCTCCAGAAAGCCGTTGCTCACCATCACCTCGCGCAGCGCGGTGACGGCGCGGCTGCGCGCGACGAAGCGCTCGCGCGCCGCGACGTCGGTCATCAGGTCCACGTAGCGCTGGCGGTACTTCAGCTCCTGGTCGTGCACGCCGTGGAACTTGTCCGGCAGCGGGCGCAGGCTCTTGACGACCAGTCGCAGCCGGTCCGCCTTTACCGAGAGCTCGCCGGTGCGGGTCTTGAACACCGTGCCCTCGGCGTAGAGGATGTCGCCCAGATCCCAATGCTTGAACGCCTCGTAGGTCGCCTCGCCCAGCGCATCCTTGGTCAGGTAGAGCTGGATGCGCCCACCGGTGGGCCCGAAGGAGGCGTCCTGGATGGTCGCGAAGCTCGCCTTGCCCATCACACGCTTGAGCATCATGCGCCCGGCCACGCTCACGCGCGCCTGCAGCGGCTCCAGCAGCTCGTTGCTCATGTGGCCGTACTCGGCCTGCAGTCCCTCGGCCGTGTGCTGCGGGCGCACATCGTTGGGGAATGCCACCGGCCCGCCCTGCTGGGCTGCGGCACGCAACGCCCGCAATTTCTCGCGGCGCTCGGCGATCAGCGGGCTGTCCGCGTGGGCGTCGGCGGGGGTCGGTTCGGTCGGGGGCTGGGTGGTCATGGCGTCGGCAACGAAAAACGGGCCTTGCGGCACCGGTGCGCAAAGCCCGTTATTGTAGGTGGCGGGGCCCGACACACGCCGGGCGGCCCGCTGCTCAGGCGGTGGCGGCTTCGCCCAGGTACGCGGCGCGCACCTTCGGGTCGTCCAGCATTGCCTTGGCCTCGCCGGTCATCAGGATCTCACCCGAGTCCATCACGTAGCCGCGGTCGGCCACCTGCAGCGCGCGGCGGGCATTCTGCTCGACCAGCAGCACCGTCATGCCCTGCGCGTGCACGTCGCGCACGACCTCGAAGATCTTGTCGACCATGATCGGCGACAGGCCCATCGACGGCTCGTCGAGCAGCAGCAGCTTGGGTCGCGCCATCAGCGCGCGCGCCATCGCCAGCATCTGCTGCTCGCCGCCGGACATGGTGCCGGCGAGCTGGTCGCGCCGTTCTTTCAGGCGCGGAAACAGCGCGAACATGCGCTCGATGTCGGCCTCGATGCCCGCCTTGTCGGTGCGCACGTAGGCGCCCATCAGCAGGTTTTCGGTGATGGTCATGCGTGTGAAGACCCCCCGACCCTCCGGCACCATCACCAGGCCCAGCTTGACCAGGTCCCACGACCCCATGCCGCGGATGCTGCGCCCCTGGTAGACGATGTCGCCGGCCTCGGCCAGCAGCATGCCGGTGATGGCCTTCATCGTCGTCGTCTTGCCGGCACCGTTGGAGCCGATGAGCGTGACGAGCTCGCCCTCGCGCACCTCCAGATCGACGCCTTTGACGGCCTTGATGCCGCCGTACGAGACCTTCAGGCCCGTGACTTTCAACAGGGTGTTGGCCATTTTCAGTGTCCTCCGGTGCCCAGGTAGGCCTCGATCACTTTGGGATTGCGCTGCACCTCGGCGGGCGTGCCTTCGGCGAGCTGCTTACCGTAGTCCAGCACCGTGACGCGGTCGCACAGGCCCATGACGAGCTTGACGTCGTGTTCGATGAGCAGGATGGTGCGCCCGTCGCGGCGGATGCGGTCGATCAGCTCGCGCAACTGCACCTTCTCGGTGGCGTTCATGCCGGCCGCCGGCTCGTCCAGCGCGATGAGCTGCGGGTCGGTGGCGAGTGCCCGCGCGATCTCGAGGCGCCGCTGGTCGCCGTACGAGAGCGTGCGCGCCTTGTAGTCGGCGTACTTGGCGATACCGACGTACTCCAGCAGCTCCATCGCGCGCTCGGCGATGGCCTTTTCCTCGGCCTTGAAGCCGGGGGTGCGCAGGATCGCGCCGATCAGCCCGGTGCGCGTGCGCACGTGCCGGCCGACCATCACGTTTTCCAGCACCGTCATCTCGGCAAAGAGCCGGATGTTCTGGAATGTGCGGGCAATACCCGCCTTGGCCACCTCGTGCACGGCGGTGGGGACATACGGCTTGCCACCGAGCTCGAACGTGCCGCTGTCGGGCGTGTACAGCCCCGTGATCACGTTGAAGAACGTCGTCTTGCCGGCGCCGTTGGGGCCGATCAGGCCATAGACCTGGCCACGCTGGATCTGGATGCCGACGTCGGAGAGCGCCTGCAGGCCGCCGAAGCGCTTGGAGACGCCGCTGACTTTCAGAATCGTATCGGTCATGTCGCGCTCCTCACTTGCTCAGGGCCTTGCCGTGCTCGGGCGCGGGCCACAGGCCGCGCGGACGCAGCAGCATCACGATGATCATCGCCAGCGCGATCAGCAGCTGACGCAGGATTTCCGGCGCCAGCCGCCCGTCCGTCAGGTGGTGCAACGGACCGGCGAGGTGGCGCAACAGCTCCGGCAGGCCGGCCAGCAGCAGCGCGCCGAGGATGACGCCGGGGATGTGCCCCAGGCCACCCAGCACCACCATCGCGACGATCATCACCGACTCCATCAGCACGAACGACTCCGGATACACGCCGCGCATCAGCGACGCGAACAGCACGCCCGCGATCCCCCCGAACGTCGCACTGGAGCCAAACGCCGCGAGCTTGAGGTTGCGCGTGTTGATCCCCATCGCCTTGGCGGCAATTTCGTCCTCGCGGATGGCCATCCAGGCACGGCCGATGCGCGAGTTGCCCATGCGGTGCGCGACGATGACCGTCATCACGACGAAGAACAGAATCAGGTAGTAGTACAGCGTCACCGACTCGAACGTGTACGACCAGTCACCGAGCGAGACGGTGAGCCGCTGCCCCATGTTGTGGCCGAACACCGTCACCGCATCCACCCCGGCGATGCCCTTGGGGCCGTTGGTGATGTTGATGGGGCGGTCGAGGTTGAGCATGAAGATGCGCACGATCTCGCCGAAGCCCAGCGTCACGATCGCGAGGTAGTCGCCGCGCAGCTTGAGCACCGGGTAGCCCAGCATCAGACCGGTCATCCCAGCGAGCACCGCCGCGAGGAAGATCACGATCCAGAAGCTCAGGTGAATACCGTTGGGGAACATCGCCGCGATCGCGGGGAAGTTGTCGGCCAGGTGGCTGGATGCCAGCAGGCTGTACAGATACGCCCCGACGGCAAAAAACGCGATGAAGCCGAGGTCGAGCAGGCCGGCGTAGCCGACCACGATGTTCAGGCCCAGCGCCAGCATCACGTACAGCAACGCGATGTCGACGATGCGCACCCACGAGTTGCTGCCCGTGGCCTGCAGCAGCAGCGGCAGCACCAGCAGCCCGATGGCCGCCAGCGCAAACGCGATCAGTTTGGACTTGTTGGACGATTGGCTCATGTCAGCGTCTCCTGTCCCGGTGCGTCAGGCGCGATCCGCCACCCGCTCGCCCAGCAGCCCGGACGGACGGAAGATCAGCACGATGGCCAGCACGATGAAGGCAAAGATGTCCGAGTACTGGCTGCCCAGGAAGCCGCCGGTCAGCGGCCCGAGATAACCGGCCCCGAGCGACTCGATCAGGCCGAGCGAAATGCCCCCGACGACCGCGCCGGCCAGGTTGCCGATGCCCCCGAACACCGCGGCAACGAAGGCCTTCAGGCCGGGCATGAAGCCCATCGAGTGCTGCACGGTACCGTAGTTCGACGCCCACATGATGCCGGCGATGGCCGCCAGCATCGCGCCGATGACGAAGGTGGCGGAAATCACCACGTCGGGCTTGACGCCCATCAGCGCCGCGACGCGCGGGTTTTCGGCGGTGGCGCGCATCGCGCGGCCCAGGTTGGTTTTGTTGACGACGAACATCAGCAGCGACAGCACGATCGCCGTCGTGGCCAGGATCGCCACCTGCGTCGGCGAAATCACCGCGCCCCCGAGGTTGAACGGCTCGCTCGGCAGCAGCGTCGGGTAGGACTTCGGCGCCGGCTTCCAGATGATCATCGCCAGCGTCTGCAGCAGGATGCTCATGCCGATCGCGGTGATCAGCGGTGCCAGACGCGGGGAGTTGCGCAGCGGCTTATAGGCGAGTTTCTCGATCGAGAAATTGAGCACCGCACAGACCAGCATCGAGATCAGCGCCGCCAGGATCAGCACCGCCCAGCCCGGCATGCCCGGCATCGCGTCACGCGCCTGGGCGATGATCGTCCAGCTCGTGAGCGCCCCCACCATCAGCACGTCACCGTGGGCGAAGTTGATCAGCCCGATGATGCCGTACACCATGGTGTAGCCAAGCGCCACCAACGCGTACATGCTGCCCAGCACCAGACCGTTGATGATCTGCTGTAGCAAAACATCCATGAGAGATCTCCGTTGTGTGGAACCACCAACCCCTGCGGCTGCTGGCCGAACGGGTTAGCAAAAAACCCGCCAGCGCCGGTCCGTGTCGGGCCATTGGGGCGGGTTCGGGTGGGCGGATTGTAGCGAAGGGGTCTTCGACGGCGGGTGCGTGTTTGCCCTAGGTCGGGGAGAACACCTGCGGGTTTACCCTGAGGTTCGCGGGCCGGTGGCGGGCATCGCAATAGCCGGATCAATCAGATTCGACTAGCATTAGATTCGCTAATGCTTTTCGTCGCCCCCGGGCGATGGGCCGGCCGCCGCGCCATGTCCGCGCGCCTCGGCGTTGCGCCGCCGCAGCTCGGTCAGCCGCTCGCCGATGCGGATTTCCAGCCCCCGCGGCACGGGTTCGTAAAACGGAGGCGGCTGCACCCCGGGCGGGAAATAGTCCTCCCCCGCGGCAAAGGCGTCGGGTTCGTCGTGCGCGTAGCGGTAACCTTTGCCGTAGTCGAGCTGCTTCATCAGCGCCGTGGGGGCATTGCGCAGGTGCAGCGGCACCGGCCGGGTGCCATCGCGCGCCACGAAGGTGCGCACCGCCTTGTACGCGCGGTACACCGCGTTGCTCTTGGGTGCCACCGCGAGGTACACCAGCGCCTCGGCCAACGCGAGTTCGCCCTCCGGACTGCCCAGGCGCTCGTACACCTCGGTGGCGTCGAGCGCCAGGCGCAGCGCGCGCGGATCGGCCAATCCGATGTCTTCGCTGGCCATGCGGATCAGGCGCCGCGCGATATAGCGCGGGTCCACCCCACCGTCGAGCATACGGGCGAACCAGTACAGCGCAGCGTCCGGGTCCGAGCCACGCACGCTCTTGTGCAGCGCGCTGATCGTGTCGTAGAACTGCTCCCCACCCTTGTCGTAGCGGCGCAGCCGCTCGCCGAGCGTGTGCAGGAGCCACGCGTCGTCGATCGCGTCGCGCCCCTGCGCGCGCGCGGTCACCGCCACGGTCTCCAGTGTGTTGAGCAGCCGCCTCGCGTCGCCGTCCGCATACGCCACCAGCCGGGCGCGCGCCGCGGCGTCCAGCGTCGGGACCTCGCCGGTGGCCAGCGCCCGATCGATCAGGGTCTGCAGCTCGGCCTCGGTCAGCGGCTGCAGCACGTACACGGTGGCGCGCGACAGCAGCGCCGCGTTCACCTCGAAGCTGGGGTTTTCTGTCGTGGCGCCGACGAAGGTGAACAGCCCGCTTTCCACGTGCGGCAGGAAGGCATCCTGCTGCGCCTTGTTGAAGCGGTGCACCTCGTCGACAAAGACGATGGTCGGTTGCGGATGCAGCCCCTCGCGCGCGGCCTGCGCGCGCTCGACCGCGTCGCGGATGTCTTTGACGCCACCGAGCACCGCGCTGATCGCGATGAACTGCGCGTCAAACGCCTGCGCCATCAGGCGCGCCAGCGTCGTCTTGCCCACCCCGGGCGGCCCCCAGAGGATGCAGCTGTGCGGGCGGCCGCTTTCGAACGCCAGCCGCAGCGGCATGCCGGGCCCCAGCAGATGGGCCTGGCCGATGACCTCGCCCAAGGTGCGGGGTCGCAATCGCTCGGCCAGGGGAACGGGGAGGGAGACAGCCATGACGGGATTGTCGCGCAGCGGATCCCTGCCAGTTGACCGCGCCCGTGGCGGTGGCATGATGCAAGCATGGCTCTCGAGACGTGGCTACTCTACACTCTGGCTGCGCTGGGCCTGTCGTTGTCGCCCGGCCCCAACGGCCTGCTGGCGCTGACGCACGGGGCGCTGTACGGCGGTCGGCGCACGCTCTACACCATCGCCGGCGGCGCGTTAGGCTTCGTGATCGTCATCGCGCTGTCGATGTTCGGCATCGGCGCGCTGCTGCAGACCTCGCTGGTCTGGCTCACGGTCATGAAGTGGGTGGGGGGCCTGTACCTGGTGTTTCTCGGCATCCAGGTCTGGCGCTCGCCCCCGATCGGGATGGACATCCAGGCCCGCAGCGAGCAGCGCTCGGGCGCGTCGATGGCCCGTCAGGGCCTGCTGTCGGCGGTGACCAATCCCAAGGGGCTGCTCTTCTTCGCAGCCTTTCTACCCCAGTTCATCGACCCGCACCGCAGCCTCTGGGGGCAGTTCGTGATCATGGCCGGCACGTTCGCGGCGATCGAGGTGGCCACCGAAGTGCTGATCGCCAGCACCGCGTCACGCCTGACACCGTGGCTGCGTCGGGTGGGGCGGCGCTTCAATCAGGCGTGTGGCGGGGTGTTCATGGCCGTGGGGGCCGCCCTGCCCCTGCGCGCCTGACCACTGCACCTGACCCCCAAACCCGGCAACCGGTGCAGCGTCGCCCGCGCGCCTCAGGGACGCAGCACGTCGGCCCCAGCCGGTGGCTGAAAGCGAAAACTGGCCGCCGTCAGGCCCGCCGCGCGCTCCAGCGGGCCGAAGCGCAGCACCGAGCGCTGACCGAAGCTGTCCAGGATGTCCAACACCTCGAGCTGCCCCTGACGGAAACCGATGCGGATGCGCTGCACCTGGCCATCGCGCCCCAGCGGCACGGCCTCCACCCAGTCCAGCCCGTCGCGCGGCTCCCCTTCGGCGAGCGTGAACACCTGCCGCACCGCCCGCAGGTCCGGTGCCGACGCGAGCAACGCGGCCGGCGTGTTGGCCAGTGCCTCCGCCTGCCGGCGCGCGGTCACCTGGTTCAGGTCCGGGTCGTACAGCCACAGCGTCTGCCCGTCGGCGACGATGAGCTGCTCGAACGGGTGGGTGTAGTGGAAGCGAAAGCGGTCCGGCCGCAGAAAGGCGAACTCGCCACGGCTGGTGCGCGTGCGCGGCGCGGCTTCGCCGTCGCGCAGCGGCGCGGTCACGGTCTGGGTGAAGGTGGCACGGCCCTGCTGCACCCCGGCGAGAAACGCCTCCAGCGCGCGCAGCGCCGGGCCCTGTGCCCGGGCCGCGGGCCACGCCAGCGCACCCAGTAGGGCGGTAAGCGCGAGCAGTGTGATTCGTCGCTGCATCATGCCCACAGGGAGTCGCAGACGGGCGCCGGGTTCCCCGCCAACGCCGGAGCGGATGCGCGGGCTCATTCCGGGCGCCCCCCGACAAGGATGTCGCGCTGGCCGCTGGCCGTCAGCGCGCTCACGAGCCCCGCTTTTTCCATGTCCTCCAGCAGCCGCGCGGCGCGGTTGTAACCGATCTTGAGCTTGCGTTGCACATAGCTGATGCTGGCCTTGCGGTCCTGCAGCACGATGGCCACCGCTTGGTCGTACAGCGGGTCCTTCTCGCCGCCGGCGTTGCCGTCGCCTGCGCCATCAGGGCCGCCGAAGCCTTCACCTGCAGGGGCCTCCAGCACGTCGTCGAGGTAGTCCGGCTCGCCGTAGCGTTCCTTGAGGAACGCGACCACGCGGTGCACCTCGTCGTCGCTGACGAACGCGCCATGCACGCGCGTCGGCAGCCCCGCCCCCGAGGGCAGGTAGAGCATGTCCCCCATGCCGAGCAGCGCCTCCGCCCCCATCTGGTCGAGGATGGTGCGGCTGTCGATCTTGCTGCTGACCTGGAAGCTGATGCGCGTCGGAATGTTGGCCTTGATGAGCCCGGTGATCACGTCCACGCTCGGGCGCTGCGTGGCCAGGATCAGGTGGATGCCGGCGGCACGGGCCTTTTGCGCGAGCCGCGCGATCAACTCTTCGATCTTCTTGCCCACCACCATCATCAAGTCGGCGAGCTCGTCGATCACGACCACGAGGTAAGGCAGCCGCTGCAGCGGCTCCGGTGCCTCCGGCGTCAGGCTGAACGGGTTCGGAATCGACTCGCCGCGCGCCGCGGCGTCGTCGATCTTGGCGTTGTAGCCCGCCAGGTTGCGCACGCCGAGCTTGCTCATCAGGCGGTAGCGCCGCTCCATCTCGGCCACGCACCAGTTCAGTCCGTTGGCGGCCTGCTTCATGTCGGTGACGACCGGCGCGATCAGGTGCGGGATGCCCTCGTAGACGCTGAGCTCGAGCATCTTCGGGTCGATCAGCAGCAACCGCACGTCCTTCGGCTCGGCCTTGTAGAGCAGGCTCAGGATCATCGCGTTGATGCCGACCGACTTGCCCGAGCCGGTGGTGCCCGCGACCAGGCAGTGCGGCATCTTGGCCAGATCCGCCACCACCGGGTGGCCGGCGATATCCTTGCCCAGCCCCAGGGTCAGCAGGCTCTTCGCTTCGTGATACACCTGCGAGCCCAGGATTTCGCTCAACTGGATCGTCTGGCGCCGGGCGTTGGGCAACTCCAGCGCCATCAGGCTCTTGCCCGGGATGGTCTCGATGACGCGGATCGACACCAGCGACAGCGACCGGGCCAGATCCTTGGCCAGGTTGACGATCTGCGAGCCCTTGACGCCGGTGGCCGGTTCGATCTCGTAGCGCGTGATCACGGGCCCGGGTTGCGCGGCCACCACCTGCACCTCGACGCCGAAGTCGGCGAGCTTTTTCTCGATCAGGCGGCTGGTCATCTCCAGTGTTTCGGGCGCGACGGTGGCGGCCTGACGCGACGGCGGGTCCAGCAGGTCCAGCCGCGGCAGTGGCGACTCGGCTTCGGCAAACAGCGGCTTTTGTTTTTCCTGGAGGGCGCGCGCACTGGGCTCCACGGCGGCGGCCGCCGGTTCGATGTGAACGCGCGGCGCCGGCGCGGCCTTGCCCCGTTCCGAGCGCCCTTCGGCAGCCGCCGCCGCGCCCCCCGGTTCCTCGGACGAGGCCGACTTGACCGGCGGGGTTTCGTCCCGGCCAGCCGCGGCGGGGGGCTCGTCCCAGCGCGGCTCGCGTGCCGCCGCCGTCGCCGGATGGGCGGCGGCCGCGCCGCGCCCACGCTCGCGCGCCGCCTGACGGCCGATGCGCAAATCCTCGTCGCGCTCGCGCTGCGCGCGCCAGCGCAACACGGCCCCTTCCACCGCCGCGCCGATGCGCTCGGCCACGTCGGCCCAGGAAAAGCGCATCACCCACGCCAGACAGACCGCCCACACCCCCAGCGCGACCAGCGCCGAGCCGGTCTCGCCGAGCCAGCGTAGCGCCCACGGCCCGACCAGACCACCGACCACGCCACCGGCAACGTGCCCCGGCAGCCAACCGTCCCAGCGCGTCATGCGGCTCCACTCCAGCACGGCGCTGGCGAGCATCAGCCCCACCAGCGCGACCACGGTCGCGGCCGTTTGCCACCCGGAGCGGGGCGCCGGGACTGGCGCCTCGGTGCGCGGTGCCCCCGCGCGCAACCAGCGGGCCAGGCCGGCCAGCCACGCCCGCCCCGCCGCGAGGACCAGCCACCACACCGACGCCCCGAACACGTAGTACCCGATATCGGCCACCCATGCGCCAAGCCGCCCGCCCCAGTTGCGCACCCCGACGCCGGTGCCGGACGTGGACCACGCCGGATCGGCCGGGTCGTGGCTCAGCATCGCGAGCAGCCAGAACCCCAGTGCCACCGCCCCGAGCAGCAGCGCGATCTCCTGCGCGAAGCGCTGCCACCCCCGCACGGGCACGGAGAGATCGGCGTTGAGGACGTTGGCGGATCGGCTCATGGAAAAAATGACGGACGCACGTGGCAACACCCCCTAGCTTACCGTGGGATGGGCCGCTTGTTGGCACCGACCGGGATCCCGCAGACCACGTGATCGCGGTGCCACGGCTGAGTCGTACGTCCCCCGCTTCTGTCGAAGGCACAAAGCACTGCGGGAATAGGAAGCTTCTGCGCGCCGGATCGGGGTGCGTTACCGTCCTGCCATCAACACCGCCGTCACAACCGTCACAACCGCCGGCGTCCGAGGCCGGAAGGCCGGGCACGGCGCGGGGCACCCGGGGGCTACGTACAATGCGGCGCATGACGATCCACGCCCGTGTCCTCATCCTCGGCTCCGGCCCCGCCGGCTACACCGCCGCCATCTACGCCGCCCGCGCCAACCTCAAGCCCGTGCTCATCACCGGCCTGGCCCAGGGCGGGCAGCTGATGACCACCACCGAGGTCGACAACTGGCCGGCCGACGTGCACGGGGTCCAGGGCCCGGAGTTGATGCAGCGCTTCCAGCAGCACGCCGAGCGCTTTGCGACGCAGATCGTCTTCGACCACATCCACACGGTCGATCTGGGCCAGCGTCCGTTCACCCTGACCGGCGACAGCGGCACCTACACCTGCGACGCGCTGATCATCGCCACCGGCGCATCGGCCAAGTACCTGGGCCTGCCCTCCGAAGAGGCGTACATGGGCAAGGGCGTGAGCGCCTGCGCCACCTGTGACGGGTTCTTCTACCGCGGGCAGGACGTGTGTGTGGTCGGCGGCGGCAACACCGCCGTCGAGGAAGCGTTGTACCTGGCCAACATCGCGCGCAAGGTCACGCTGATCCACCGCCGTGACACCTTCCGCGCCGAGGCCATCATGGTCGACAAGCTGATGGAAAAGGTGCGCGAGGGCAAGATCGAGCTCAAGCTCTGGCACGTGCTCGACGAGGTGCTGGGCGACGCCACCGGTGTGACCGGTGTGCGCGTGCGCCACGTGCAAAGCGGTGCGACCGAGGACATCGCGCTGCAGGGGGTGTTCATCGCGATCGGTCACAGCCCCAACACACAGATCTTCCAAGGGCAGCTCGCGATGAAGGACGGCTACATCGTCACCCGTAGCGGGCAGGACGGTTTTGCCACGATGACGAGCGTGCCCGGCGTGTTCGCGGCCGGTGACGTCGCCGATCACGTCTACCGGCAGGCCATCACCAGCGCCGGCACCGGCTGCATGGCTGCGCTGGACGCGCAGCGCTTTCTGGAACAGCAGACGGGCTGACCGCCCCTCGCGAGCCGGTGCAGGGCAAGCGCGGCGGCGGCACGCGGTTAGGCCACCTGCCCCCGCGGTCGCAGAGAAGCCAATGCGGCGCGCAATCGCTACCGGGAGGCGCGAGTGCCCTGCTCCCCCATGCGCCGCCGCTGCCACCATTTGTCCGGCACCCCATCCACGCGACCACCGCGCTTCGGGGCGCGGCCAGCGTTATCCGCTATAATGCTCAGTTTGTTGCCGATTCGCCACGCCGGCATCGCCGGCTTGGCACGTGGGCAGCAATGGGCCATCCGCGAGCCGGAGCCGTCCACCGGGCTTGAATTGAACCTTCGAATCAGGCACTCCACCGGTGGCAGGCGGCACAACACAGGACGCGGATGAGGTGCGGCCCTGGGGGATGCCCCGGGGCGGCTTGTTTTATAACTGGAGTGGCCACATGGCACGCGTGTGCGAAGTCACGGGCAAGAAGCCCATGGTGGGAAACAACGTCTCCCACGCCAACAACAAAACCAAGCGCCGGTTCCTGCCGAACCTGCAAACCCGCCGTTTCTGGGTCGAGAGCGAAAACCGCTGGGTGCGTCTGCGCGTCTCGGGCGCGGCGCTGCGCCTGATCGACAAAGTCGGCATCGATGCCGTGCTGGCCGACCTGCGTGCGCGCGGTCAGGCCTGATCACCGATAGGAGTTCATCATGGCTGCCAAAGGCGGACGCGAAAAGATCAAGCTGGAATCCACCGCGGGGACCGGCCACTTCTACACCACGACCAAGAACAAGAAGACGACGCCCGACAAGCTGTCGTTCATGAAGTACGACCCGGTCGCGCGCAAGCACGTCGAGTACAAGGAAACCAAGCTCAAGTGAGCCCACGAGCGGTCGGCAGCGCCGGCCGCGCGGATGTTTCCCAAAACAAAACCGCCAGCCGTGCTGGCGGTTTTTTTATGGCCCGGCGTTATCGGCCGTTCATGGCGGCGGTTCATGGCCCGGCGGGATTGCCGGGCGTCCGGTTCAGGCCGCCACCGGTGCCGACAGGCGCGCCGCCCGCAGCCGCTGGGCAAAATCGCGCAGCGCCTGGATGCCGCTGCGCTCGGCGCGCTCGATCCACGCCTGCAGCTCGCGTGCCATCTGCTCGCGCGTCAGCGCCGTGTTGGACCACAGCTGCCGCAGCTCCTCGCGCATCGCGTGCATCTGCGCCAGCGTCGGCGCGCTGGCCAGCAGGCGCTGCAGCCGTTCGCGCACGGCCGGCGGCACCTTGTCTTCGTCCCGGTGGAGCCAGCGGCGCGCGAGCTTCAGCAGCGATTCGTCCCCGACCTGCGCGCGCAGCGCGTCCCACTCGGCGCGGATTGCCGCGCGCATTTCGCGGGCGTAGCGCGCCATGATCTCGTAGCGGTTGGCGACGATCGCCTCCAGCGTCTGCTCGTCCGGCACGGGCTTGACGTCGCCGAAGGCCAGCTTCGGCGGGACCTTCTTCGGCCGGGCCAGCCCCAGCTTGGCCAGCGCCTGGATATAGACCCAGCCGATGTCGAATTCATACGGCTTGACCGAGAACTTGGCCGACGTCGGGTAGGTGTGGTGGTTGTTGTGCAGCTCCTCGCCGCCGATCACGATGCCCCACGGAAAGACGTTGGTGCTGGCGTCGGGCGACTCGAAATTGCGGTAACCCCAGAAGTGCCCGATGCCGTTGATGACCCCGGCGGCCCAGAACGGGATCCACACCATCTGCACGGCCCACACGGCCAGCCCCGCCGCGCCGAACAGCGCCACGTCCAGGATCAGCATCAGGCTCACCCCGAGGCGCGAGTGGCGCGTATACAGGTGCCGCTCGATCCAGTCGTCCGGCGTGCCGTGGCCGTAGCGGCGCAGGGTCTCTTCGTTCTTGGCTTCGGTACGGTACAGCTCGGCGCCTTCCCAGAACACCTTGCGGATGCCGAACACCTGCGGGCTGTGCGGGTCACCCTCCTGCTCGCACTTGGCGTGGTGCTTGCGGTGGATGGCGGCCCACTCCTTGGTGACCATGCCGGTGGTCAACCACAGCCAGAAGCGGAAGAAGTGCGACACCACCGGGTGCAGGTCCAGCGCGCGGTGCGCCTGGTGGCGGTGCAGAAACAGCGTGACGCTGACGATGGTGATGTGCGTCATCACCAGGGTGAACAGAACGATCTGCCACCACGGGGCGGCGGTCAGCCCCTGGGCGAGGAAGTCGATCACAACATTCCCAGCCAACTCGAATCCAGACATGACTTTCCTTGGAACACAAACGCAAGAGATGTTGCCCCGTGCCACCGCCGCGCCGCGACGAGCGCCACGCACCGGCTGTCGGCCACGCGACAACGAGCCCATTGTAGGGCTTTCCTTCTCGGACGGGGCAACGTGTCGGCGACCGTCCGGCGGGTGGACGGACGGCGTGCCGCGGGCCGGACACACCGTTGGGCCCACCGCGCGACACCAATACTGTTTTTTTGTACAGTATTGGCATGTCGCTGCCGCTGCCCCGCACCGATGTCTGGTGGGCCAATCAGGTCGCCCCCGCGGACCAGCCCGTCACCCCCACGGGCTGGCCGGCGCTGGACGCCGCGCTGCCCGGCGGGGGGTGGCCGCTGGGCGCGGTCGTCGAATGCACAGTGCCGTCGGCCCATGCCCTGCCGTGGCGGCTGTGGCAGCCGGCGCTACGCGCCGCCGCGGCACAAGGCCCGGTGGTGTTGATCGGGCTGCCGCTGCTGCCGCACGCCGCGGTGTGGGCGGCGCACGGGATCGCGCCCGAGCGGCTGCTGCGGCTTACGCCAGACGACGACGCCCAGGCACTGTGGGCCGCCGAGCAGGTGCTGCGCTGCCCGGATGTGGCCGCGTGCTGGGTGCACTGGCGGCGTCCGACGGGCGCGGCGATGCGGCGGCTGCAACTCGCGGCGGCGGCCAGCCGGCGTGACGCCACGCGGCCCGGTGCGTGGCCAGCCCCGCTGGTGCTGGCCAGCCTCGACGCCACCCGCGGTTTGGCGACGTCGGCGGCGGTACTGCGGCTGGAATTGCTGGACAGCGACGCCGACGGCGTGACCGTGCACGTGCACAAGCGGCGCGGCCCTCCGCTGCCGGGGCCGCTGCGCCTGCGCGCCCCGCTGCCGCTGACGCGGCTCACGCACCCGTGCGCCGACGACGATGAGAAGCAGAACACCGATGCCCCCGACACCCCTGTGGTTCGCGTGCCTGAGCGGCTGCGGCTCGTCGGCACCTGAGGCCGGGCCGTGGCTGGCCCGCTACGGCCCGCAGCCGGCCCCGCTGGGCGGGGGCTGGGTCATCGAGCTGTCGGCCAGCGCGCGCCTGTTCGGCGGACGTGTGGCACTGCTGCAGCGGCTGCGCACGGAAGCCGCCGCGCGCGGCTGGCCGCGCATCGGGGTGGCCCCGACGGCGCTGGCGGCGCTGGCGCTGGCGCGCGACACCCCGCCCGATGGTGGCTGGCGCTGTGCGCTGGGCGCCGACTGGCGGGCACGGCTCGATGCACTGCCGATCGAGCGGCTGGACGCCACGGAACCCCACCGCGAGGTGCTGGCCGCCGCGGGGCTGCGCACGCTGGGGGCGCTGCGCCGCTGCCCGCGTGCCGCGCTGGCGCGCCGCACCGCTCCTGCCCTGCTGGTGGCGCTGGACGCTTTGTACGGCCATGCGCCGCAGCCCCTGTCGCCATGGACGGCCACCCCGGTGTTCGAGGACACGGTCACGCTGCCCGCGCCGACCACGGACGCCGCAGCACTGGGCTTTGCCGCGCAGCGGCTGCTCGTGCGGCTGTGCCACTGGCTGCGCCAGCGGCAATGGGGTGTGCTGCGCTGGCGGCTGGGCTGGCAGGGCCAGCCGCCCGAGGCGGCGTTGCACTTCCAGCACCGCCGGCCGCTACAAGACCTCGGCCTGCTGCGCGCGCTGGTGCAGGAGGCGCTGGCGCGCACCCGACTGAATGACGCCGTCGAAGGCGTGTGGCTGCAGACGCTGCAAACCGCGCCGTGGGTGCCGGACACCGCGGGGCTGCTGCCGGGCCAGCCGGGGGCCGACGCGCTGCCGTGGGACGCGCTGCTGGAGCGCCTCTCGGCCCGGCTGGGAGCCGAGCGGGTGCAACAGGTGACGCTGATTCCCCACGGAGACCCGGTGCAGCGGCAGCGCTGGCAGCCGGTGCGCAGCGGCAACGCGGCAACCGATGCCCGGCCGAAGCCCCAGACGGCATCGGCAGCCCACCGCCATGTTGTACGGGCCAGCCACTGGGAGCCGCCGTGGTGGTTGCCGCAGCCGCATTGCCTGAGCGAGGACGCGGCCGGACGTCCACGGCTCGACGGCCAGCCGCTGCGCCGGCTGCTGGCTCCCCAGCGCGTGGCCACCGGCTGGTGGGACGCGCCGGTAGAGCGCCTCGTGTGTGTGGCCACGACGCCCGATGGCCGCTGCTGGTGGCTGCAGCGCACGCGCGTATCCGGCGACGGCACCTGGGGGCCGTGGGAAGTCGCCGGGGTGTACGCATGACTCCGCGACGCGGCACCGACACAGGTGCCCCCGCGGCTTTGTACGTGCAGAGCCACTACGGCTTTTTGCGCGCCAGCGCCAGCCCCGAGGCGCTGGTGCAGCGTGCGCACGACCTTGGCTACGCCGCGCTGGCGCTGACCGACGAAAACACCCTGGGCGGCGTGGTGCAGGCGCACGTGGCGGCGCGCCGCTGCGCCCTGCCGCTGCTCGTGGGCAGCCACTGGCGATTGCGCTGGCCGGCGCTGCCCGGCGGGGGATTGACGCTGGTGGCCTGGGCCGCCGACCGCACCGGCTACGGAGCGCTCAGCGCCTGGATCAGCCGCCTGCGCCAGCGCGGTGATGGAGCGCCGCTGCCCGATGACGCACAGGCGCTGCCCACCCACGCCGACGCCGCCGAGGCGCCGGAGCTGCCGGGCTGCCTGCTGATGGCCGTACCGTGGGCCTGGGCGCTGCCGCTGGCGGACGATGTGGCGTGGGACGCGGCGCTGGCCGCTGTGCTGGACTGGCTGCGCGCGCGCGGGCCGGATCGGGTCTGGCTGGGCGTCACCGCCGAAGGCCGGCTCGACGACGCGGCGTGGCAGGCGCGGCTGGTCGCGGCCGCGCGGCGCACCGGTGTTCCCGCGGTCGCCGCGCCGCCCGTGCGCATGACCCGCCCCGACGAACAGCCGCTGCTGGACACGCTCACCGCCATCCGGCTGCAGCGTCCGCTGGCGGCGTGCGGGCTGGCGCTCAGCGCCAACGCCGACGCGCACCTGTGGCCGCTGGCGCGCTGGCGGCGGCGCTTTGCCCCGGCGCTCATCGACGCCACACGCGAGATCGTCGCGCGCTGCACGTTCCGCCTGGACGAGCTGCGCTACGAATACCCGCCCGAGGTCGTCCCCGAGGGCCTCACGCCGACGCAACACCTGCGCGCGCTGGTCCAGGACGGCGCCCGGCGGCGCTACCCCGGCGGCGTGCCGCCGCGCGTGCAGGCCCAGCTCGAACACGAGCTGGCGCTGATCGCCGAGCTGCGCTACGAGCACTATTTTTTGACCGTGCACGACATCGTGCGCTTTGCGCGCGCGCGCGACATCCTGTGCCAGGGCCGCGGCTCGGCGGCCAACTCGGCCGTGTGCTATTGCCTGGGCATCACCGAAGTGGACCCGAGCCAGCACACGCTGTTGTTCGAGCGCTTCATCAGCCGCGCGCGCGCCGAGCCGCCCGATATCGACGTCGACTTCGAGCACCAGCGCCGCGAAGAGGTCATTCAGTACCTCTACGCCAAATACGGACGCGATCGTGCGGCACTCGCCGCGAGCCTGATCCGCTGGCAGGGCCGCAGCGCCATCCGCGACGTGGGCAAGGCGCTGGGCTTCCCCCCCGAAGCCGTGGACGCGCTGGCGCGCCAGTGCCGCCGCCACGAGCCGCGAGACCTCGACGCCAGCGCGCTCGCCGCGGCGGGCCTGCGCGCCGACGACCCCGCGGTGCAGCGCTGGCTGACGCTGGCGCAGGCGCTCGTCGGCGCGCCGCGCCACCGCTCGCAGCACACGGGCGGCTTCGTGCTCACGCGCGAGCCGCTGACCCACACCGTGCCGGTAGTGCCCGCCGCCATGCCGGGGCGCACCGTCATCGAGTGGGACAAGGACGATATCGACGCCCTGGGGCTGCTCAAGGTCGACGTGCTGGCGCTGGGGATGCTGAGCGCGCTGCACGGGGCGCTGCGGCTGGTCAGCCACTGGCGCGGCCGGACGCTGACGCTGGCCGACATCCCGCGCGAGGACGCCGCCACCTACGCGATGATCCAGCGTGCCGACACCGTGGGCGTGTTCCAGATCGAAAGCCGGGCCCAGATGAGCATGCTGCCGCGGCTGCGCCCGGCGTGCTTTTACGACCTGGTGGTGCAGGTCGCCATCGTGCGCCCGGGGCCGATCCAGGGCGGCATGGTGCACCCGTATCTGGCCGCGCGCGAGCGCCAGCGCCGCGGCGAGCCCCTCCAGTTGCCGCGCGAGGACCTGCGCCCCGCACTGGAGCGCACGCTGGGCGTGCCGATTTTTCAGGAACAGGTGATGCAGATCGCGATGCTGGCGGCCGGCTTTTCCGCCGAGGAAGCCGACGCGCTGCGCCGCGCGATGGGCGCGTGGCGTCGCCGCGGCGAGCTCGAGCGCTTCGAGCAGCGGCTGCTGGAGGGCATGGCCGCACGTGGCTACGACGCCGCGTTTGCCCACGCGATCGTGCGCCAGATCCGCGGGTTTGGCTCGTACGGCTTTCCGGAGAGCCACGCGGCCAGCTTTGCGCTGCTGGCCTACGCCAGTGCATGGCTCAAATGCCACGAGCCGGCGGCCTTCCTCGCCGCCCTGATCAACGCCCAGCCAATGGGCTTTTACGCCCCCGCCCAACTGGTGCAGGACGCGCGGCGCCACGGCGTCGAGGTCCGCCCGGTGGACGTGCGGCACAGCGACTGGGACTGCACGCTGGAGCCGCGCCGCGACGACCCGGCCCAGCCCGCGGTGCGGCTGGGGCTGCGGCTGGTGCACGGGCTGGGTGAGGCCAGCGCGCGGCACATCGCGGCGGCGCGGCAGGAACGGCCGTTTGCCGACGTCGACGATCTGGCCCGGCGCGCGGCGCTGGATCGCGCGGCGCTGCAGGCGCTCGCCCGCGCCGACGCGCTGCAGGGGCTCGCGGGTCACCGGCGGGTGCAGTGGTGGGCGGTGAGCGGCTGGTCACCGCCACTGGCACTGGAGCGCGCGGCGGTGGCGGAGCCTCCCGCCGCAAAGGCCATCAGCGCGGTCGCGATCGGCGCGGCCACGAACGTCACGCCGCACAGCGCCCCTTGCACAACCATCGTCCCCTCACGCGACGCCCCCACCGAATCCACCGAAGCCGCTATTGCGCCGGCACGGTTTTGTCTTGAGTCCCCCGCTTTCCGTGTGAACACAGAACGCTGCGGGAGAGTCAAAACTTTTTCGTACTGGATCAGTAAAACGGACTTGGATGACGATTGGCAACCATCCCCCGCCCCAATGGGCGAGGATGTCTGGCAAGACTACGCCGGCACGGGCCTGAGCCTGCGCGCCCATCCGCTGGCGCTGCTGCGGTCCGACCTGCCCCCAGGACCGTGGCTGTCGGCGGCACGCCTGCGCGAACAGCCACACGGTCGGCTGGTCGCCACGTGCGGGCTGGTCATCACGCGCCAGCAACCCGCCACGGCCAACGGGGTGCTCTTTCTGACGCTGGAGGACGAAACCGGCACCGTGCAGGTGATCGTCTGGCGCGGCGTGCAGGCCTGCCACACGCAGGCGCTGCGGCACGGCCGGCTGCTGGCCATCCGCGGCCAGTGGCAGCGCCAGGGAGAGGGCGAACACGCCGTGTGCCACCTGATCGCCGGCCACGTACAGGACTGGAGCGACCGGCTCGGCACGCTGCCCGTGGCCAGCCACGACTTTCACTGAACGTTGTGGGAAGCGCGGCTTTTCATGCGCCTTGCGTCGTTTTCCATGCGCGTCGCGTCGTTTCGATCGCCACGCGCCCGCCAATTTGCCCGCCGCCGTCCGTACGCCTGTCGTCCGTGCGCCTGTGTATGCCTGGTGCACTCACACCCACCCGTGGGGGCGCAGCAGCCCGACCACCACCCCTTCGATGGCGAACGCGTCGCCGGGCCGCACGACGATATCCGCCACCTCGGGGTTGGCCGCCTGCAGCCGCCAGCCGCGGCCTTCGCGCTGCAGGCGCTTGACCGTCACCTCGTCGCCGAGCCGCGCCACCACGGTCTGCCCGGGCCGCGCCTCGCGCGTCGCCTGCACCGCGAGCAGGTCGCCGTCGTGGATGCCGGCATCGCGCATCGACCAGCCGCGCACGCGCAGCAGGTAGTCCGGTCGGCGCGCAAACCAGCGCGCATCCGCCGGGTACACCGCCTCGACGTGCTCCTGCGCGAGGATCGGCGACCCCGCCGCCACGCGGCCGATCAGCGGCAGCGACAGCAGGCGCCACTCGCCCGTGGCGACCCCCGGTGCCGCGCCACCGTCGGCCACCGGCACCGCATCGGCCGCGGGCGCACCAGGGCCCGCCACCCTCAGCAGCCGGATGCCGCGCGCGCTGCCGTCGAAGAGCTGCAGCACCCCCTTGCGCTCCAGCGCCAAGAGGTGCGCCTGCGCCGCGTTCGGCGAGCGAAAGCCGAAGGCGCGCGCGATCTCGGCGCGCGTCGGCGGCACGCCCTGCTCGCGCACGTGGCGCTCGATGAAGTCACGCACCTCGCGCTGGCGCGGCGTCAGGCCGTCGTCCGCCGGCGCGTCGGCGGACGCGGTGTCCAGGAGGGCTTTGCGATGGCGCATCACGGGAGCGACTGTAGCAAGATGCGATGGCCCCGACCACCGCCCGTGGCGTTCGCGCCGGTCCGCCCGCGCCACTGACCCCGTGGAACGCCTGCCTCCGCCACACGGCCCTCGCGGCGAATCAAGACCCGGGATCGGGCGGCACCGCAGGGCCGCCCTCCGCCGCTGACGGTCGACGGGGCCGCGGCCCCGCGGGCACCGGGCGCCGGGCCGCCCGTTCGGCCTGTCGCCGCGCTTCGGCCTGCAGCGCGGCCTCGCGCCACGCCGCGTACCGCTCGGGCGTCTCCAGCGTGATGCGTCCCAGCGCCCCGGCGCGGAAATCGGCCAGCAGCACCTCGCCGGCCTTGTGCGGATCGAGCCGCCCGCCCGCCAGCAACGCGCCGCGCTTGCGGCCGATGGCGGCCAGCAATTCGTCCGCGGGCATCGCGGCGATCGCGTCCGCCGTCTGCGGCAGCCGGTAGCGCGCCTGCAGCCGGTCGGGATAGTCCGCCTGCAGCACGCGCAGCAGCGCCAGCGCCACCAGTTCCTCGTCGTAGGCGTTGCGTCCGACGGCACCGCTCGCGGCGAGCCAGTCGCCGCTTTCCGGCACGACGATCTTCGGCCACAGCAGGCCCGGCGTGTCGTACAGATAGACGTCGTCGGCGAGCGCCACGCGCTGCTCCTGCCGGGTCACCCCGGGCTCGTCGGCGGCCTTGGCCGCGCGCCGCCCGAGCAGCGTGTTGAGCAGCGTCGATTTGCCGACGTTGGGGATGCCCGCGATCAGCACGCGCAACGGTTTGACCATCCCGCCCCGGTGCGGCGCGAGGCGGCGGCACTCCGCCACCAGCGCGCGCGCCGGCCCCGGGGTGTGCGCATGCAGCGCGATGGCGCGCGTGCGCGCCTGGGCGTTGTAGTGTGCCAGCCACTGCGCGGTGCGCGCCGGGTCGGCCAGGTCCTCCTTGTTGAGCACCTTCAGCGTGGGGCGCTCGCCGATCAGCTCCGCGAGCAGCGGGTTGGCGCTGGAGCCCGGCAGCCGCGCGTCGAGCAGCTCGATCACGACGTCGATGGTCTTGAGTCGCTCCGCGAGCGCCTTGCGCGTCGCGTGCATGTGGCCGGGGAACCATTGCACACTCATGCCAGCGCCTCCGTGGGTCCCGCCGCGTCGGACACGCCCCGTGAACCGGACAGCGCGACGCGACGAGCGGGCCGCCCCTCCATCGCTGCAGCCGCCAGCGCCGCGGCCGCCACACCCGCCGGACCCTGGGTCATCCCGCGCTCACGCATGGGCCCGTAGCCAGTCGTGCAGCTCCGCCACCGTGTGGGCGACGAACACCGGGTCGCAGCCGCGCAGGTCCTCGTGCGAATGGGCACCGTAGGTCACTGCGACCGCATTGCAGCCGGCGTTGCGCGCCATCAGCAGATCGTGCGTCGTGTCACCGATCATCAGTGTGCGCTCGGGCGGCACGTCGAAGGCGGCCATCAGCTCGTGCAGCATCTGCGGATCCGGCTTGCTCGCGGTCTCGTCGGCCGTGCGCGAATCGTGGAAAACCCCATGCAGCGCCACCGACTGCAGCGCCACGTCCAGCCCGCGGCGACTCTTGCCCGTGGCCACCGCCAGCCAGTGGCCGCGCTCGCGCAGCTCGTGCAGCAGCGGCAACACGCCGTCGAACAGCGTCACCGCGTGCTGGCGCGCGAACCAGTGGTGCCGGTAGCGCTCGACGAGCAGCGGCTGGCGTTCGGGCGGCACGTCGGGCGCCGCGTGCGCCAGCGCCTGGGCCAGCCCCATGCCGATCACCCAGGCCGCGCGCTCGCGCGAGGGCACCCGCCCGCCGACGTCGCGCACGGCGTCCTGGATGCACCCGACGATGAGCGCGGTCGAATCGAACAGCGTCCCATCCCAATCGAACGCGATCAGGTCATAGCGACGCCGCAAGGGCGTCGCGGCCCTTTCGGCGGTTCCTTCGGCAACGGCGGTCACGATCGGTCTTCGATCCACGAGAGACAACGGGCGCTACGCCGCGGGGCGCGCGCCCAAAAAAGCAAAAGGCGCACCGGGCGCCTTTTGCGGCCACGTCGGTGAGAGGCGTCAGGCGATGCGGAAGTTCTCGATATTGCCGCCAGCGGCCAGGATCTTGCGCACCCACTCGGGTTTGCGCCCCGGGCCGCCGGACCACAATTCGCCATTCGGGCCGCGGTACTTCGGCTCGGCCTTGGAACGGCGCCGGCCGGCGCCCTTGCTGGCGCGCGACGACCCGCTCAATTCGTCGACCGTGATACCGTACTCGGCCATCTTGGCGCGAATCTCGGCAATGACACCGGCGCGCTCCTGCTGGCGCAATTGCTCGGCCTGGGCGAGCAGGGCTTCGGCTTGGGCTTTGAGTTCTGCGTAAGTGGGCATGACGACGTTTCCTGATTGATGAAAATGCGCTGATCGCGCAAACAGCGTTTTTATTGTAATGCCAAAAACCGACGCACGTCCAGCCAATCGCCCAATTCCGGCGGCAGCGGGGCCTCCAATTGCAACGGCGTGCCGTGCACCGGATGTCGCACGGACAGACGCCAGGCGTGCAGAAACATCCGCTTCAACCCCCAGCGCGCCAGCCACCGGTTCCAGGCAAAGTCGCCGTATTTGTCGTCACCCGCGATCGGATGCCCCGCATGCGCCAGATGCACGCGAATCTGGTGCGTGCGGCCGGTTTTGATGGTCACCGCCAACAGGCTCATCACCGGCGCATCCGCCGGCGCATCGGCCGGCGGATGCACCGTCCCGATGATCCGCACGAGCGAAATCGACCGCTGCCCCTGCGGGTCGGCCGCATCCGTCACGCGCACACGCCGCTCGCCATCGGGCAACAGGTATTTGTGCAGCGGCACGTCGATCACTTTGCGCTGCGCCGGCCACGCCCCCCGCACCAGCGCCAGGTAGGTCTTGCCGGTGCTGCGGTCGCGAAACTGGTCCTGCAGCCGCTTGAGCGCACTGCGACGCTTGGCGACCAGCAGCACGCCGCTGGTTTCGCGGTCCAGCCGGTGCACGAGCTCCAGCAGCGGCGCCTGCGGCCGCGCCCGGCGCAGCTGCTCGATGACGCCGAAGGCGACCCCACTGCCTCCGTGCACCGCGACCCCTGCCGGCTTGTCGATCGCGAGCAGCCACTCGTCCTCGTACAGCACCGGAAACGTGCGCGCCGGCACGGCCGCCGGCGCGGCCACCGCCCGCTCTGGCAGCCGCACCGGCGGCAGCCGCACGTCGTCGCCGGCACGCAGGCGCGTGTCGGCCCGCGCGCGCGCCTTGTTGACCCGCACTTCGCCGCTGCGGATGATGCGGTACACCAGCGTCTTGGGCACCCCCTTGAGCTCGCGCAGCAGGAAATTGTCGAGCCGCTGGTCGGCGGATTCGGCGTCGACGGTCAGGTGGCGGACGGCGGCATCGGGCATACGGCAAGGGGAGGCGGCCCCGGCGCACACGCACGCGCCGCGGCGCCTATAATTGGCGGGTCTGGTCGAGCGCCAAGCGAAACGAACGGTGGCGCGAATTGCCGCGAAGTGTACGGCACGCCCGCCCCCAGCGCCCGCCGGACGACCCGTTGCCGATCCCCCGACGGAGCGGCGGTTTGTCCCCTGCCCGGTGCGCGATGGCGCCATCGAGGGTATCGCGACAACCCGTCTTCGCCGGGCTGAACCGACGTGCTGTTGTAGCGAACCCGATACGGAATACCCCCAACGTGCAGCCGGGCCGCGATGCCTGGTGTGAGCCGGTCGGCTGCACGCGGATTGACGTGACCACCGAGACGCCCACCCCCGCCGTGACGACCTGCGGCCCGACGTCCCAGTTCACCGTGATCCACGCGCCCATGCCCGGGAGCGCGTGAGCCCCTGCCCGGCCGTGCCGCCGCGCAGACCTCGCGTCCCCCCGTGGCTCTCCGGCAATTCCTCCCCGTTCGCTCGACCGGTCCGCGGTTCGCGGCAGGTGCGCCCGTATCGGGCGCGTATTGACCGTGTTCGAGGAACCAACGATGAAACGCATGTTGATCAACGCCACGCAGGCGGAAGAGCGCCGGCTGGCGATCGTGGACGGGCAAAAGCTGCTCGACTACGAGGTGGAAATCGAGGGGCGTGAACAGCGCAAGGGCAATATCTACAAAGCGGTGGTCACGCGCGTGGAGCCGTCGCTGGAAGCGTGCTTCGTCGATTACGGCGAGGACCGCCACGGCTTTCTGCCGTTCAAGGAAATTTCGCGCCAGTATTTCCAGGGCAACGTCGCCCCGTCGCAGGCGCGCATCCAGGACGTCATCAAGGAAGGCCAGGAACTGCTGGTCCAGGTGGAAAAGGAAGAGCGCGGCAACAAAGGCGCGGCGCTGACCACCTTCATCAGCCTGGCCGGGCGCTATGTGGTGCTGATGCCCAACAACCCGCGCGGCGGTGGCGTCAGCCGCCGCATCGAAGGCGAGGACCGCGCCGAACTCAAGGCCACGCTCGACAAACTCGAATATCCCAACGGGATGAGCATCATCGCGCGCACCGCCGGCATCGGGCGCGAGGCGGCCGAGCTCCAATGGGACCTCAATTACCTGCTCAAACTCTGGAACGCGATCGAAAGCGCGGCCAAGTCGTTGAGCAAGCCGGAGCTGATCTATCAGGAATCGACGCTGGTCATCCGCGCGATCCGCGACTATTTCAACAGCGACATCGGCGAAATCCTGATCGACACCGACGACATTTTCGAGCAGGCCAAGGGCTTCATGTCCCACGTCATGCCCGAGTATGTCAACCGGGTCAAGCGCTACCGCGACAACGCGCCGCTGTTTTCGCGCTTCCAGATCGAGCACCAGATCGAAACCGCGTACAGCCGCACGGTGACCCTGCCGTCGGGCGGCGCGATCGTGATCGACCAGACCGAGGCGCTGGTGGCCATCGATGTCAACTCGGCGCGCGCGATCAAGGGCGGCGACATCGAGGAAACGGCGCTGCGCACCAACCTGGAGGCCGCCGACGAGGTCGCGCGCCAGGCCCGCTTGCGCGACCTGGGCGGGCTGATCGTGATCGACTTCATCGACATGGAGGACAGCAAGAACCGCCGGGAAGTCGAAAACCGTCTGCGCGAAGCGCTCAAACAGGACCGCGCGCGCGTGCAGTTCGCGCCGATCAGCAAGTTCGGCCTGCTGGAAATGAGCCGCCAGCGCCTGCGCCCGACGCTGTCGGAGGGGGCCTCCATCCCCTGCCCGCGCTGCGGCGGCTCCGGTCACATCCGCGACACCGAATCGTCGGCGCTGCAGATCCTGCGCGTCATCCAAGAGGAATCCCTCAAGGACAACACCGCCGCCGTGCTCGTGCAGGTGCCGGTGGACGTCGCGAGCTTCCTGCTCAACGAAAAGCGCGTCGAGATCACCAAGATCGAGCTCAAGCAGCGCATCAGCGTGCTGCTCGTGCCCAACAAGTCGCTGGAGACGCCCAACTACAAGCTCGAGCGCCTCAAGCACGACGACCCGCGGCTGGACAACCTCGACGCGAGCTACAAGCTGGCCGACATCGTCGAGGACGTGGCGATGGTCACGCGCCGCAGCCAGGAGCGCACCAACCGCCAGGAACCGCTGATCAAGGGCGTGCTGCCGGACACCCCGGCACCCGTCACCCCGCAGCGTGCCGCGGAGCCCCCCGCGCCGGTGGCGGCGCCGGCAGCGGCCCCCGCTGCGCCCGCGGCACCCGCGCCGGTCGTGCCGCCTGCTACGCCGTCCGCCGCTGGTGTGACCGGGGAGACCGGCTTCTTCGCGTGGCTCAAGCTGTCTCTTCGGCTGGCAGGCGGCCCCCGCCCCGGCACCGCTCGCCCCGAACAGCAGCACGCCCGCCGTCCCCACGACAGCCGCGCCCAAGCCCGCCCCGGGGGCTGAGCGCCGCGAGCGCGACCGCGGCCCGCGCGGCGGCCGGGGCCGCCCGGACAACGGGCGCGGCGAAGCGCGCGGCGACGCCGTCCCCCGTGGCGAGCGCCCCCCGCGCGGAACGGCGCGACGAGCGTGCCGACAACCGGGGCGACACCCAACCCGCCGCGACGGACGCCACCGTCGGCACCGAAACACCGCGCCCGGCCGAGGCCGGCACCGCACGCCGCGAGCGTGGTGACCGCCGCCCGCGTCCAGAGCGTCCCCCGCGTGCCGCCGGCCCTGCGGACACCGAGGCGGCACTGACCGACGCCACCCCGGCGGTGCCTTCCGGCGAGCCGGCCACCCCGGTGACCGAAGCGGCCACACCGGAGCGCGAGCGCAGCGAGCGCCGCCGCCGTGGCCGCCGTTCGCGCAACGGTGCCGGCACAGGTGCGCCGATCGAGTCCGCCGAAGCGGGCGGAACGACGCCGGCGCCGCACGCCGACGTCACACCGGCTGTGACGGAGGCCGCTGAGCCCCCCGCCCCGACCACCGCCGCGGCCGACACCGCAGCGCCTGCGGTCACGGCGGATGGTGGAACCGATACTCCCACCGCCGACGAGCGCCGCCCGCGCGAGCGCCGCAGCCGCGACCGCTACGGACGCGACCGTGCACGCCGCGCCGACGGCGGCGACACCCCCGTGGCACAGGCCACCGACGGCGGGGACGCGACGCCGTCCGCGGATGCCGACGCTGGCGAGACGCCGCGCCGCTCGTATTTCGCGCGCCCGCCCGTTACGGGATCCGTGACCGAGCCCGTATCCGGCCTGATTGCGGAGGGCCCCGCCGCGACGCCTGCCGCCGCTGCCGAAGCAACACCGGCGGCAGCATCACAACCGACGCCGCAGGCAGCACCGGCTGCGCACGCGCCCGCCCCGACGCCGCCCGCCGATACAGCGGCCCCCGCCCCCGCAACCGCCGCTGCCGCCGCAGCGCCTGCGGCAGCCCCGGCACCGTACCGGCTCCCGGTCGACGAGATGGCGGCAATCGCGCAGGCCGCCGGGCTGGAATGGGTGCAGTCCGACCCAGCGAAGGTCGCGGCCGCACAAGCCGCGATCGCCGCGGAACCCGCGCCGGTGCACGTCCCGCGCGAGCGGCCGCCGGTGGCCGCGCCCGACGAGCAGCCGCTGGTGCTGATCGAGACGCGGCGCGACCTGCGCGACCTGAAGCTGCCGTTCGACGCCTGACGGTCCGCCCGGTGGGGTGGCTTGATACACGTCAAGCCACCCCGTCGCACCGCCCGCTACCCTCACCGTCCATGAGCACCGAGACCGAGACCTTTCCCGAGATCCCGCCGCTCGTCTGGAGCGACGCGCTCGCCACCGGCGACGGGCGCATGGACGAAACCCATCAGGAATTCGTCGAGCAGCTCGAGGCGCTGCGGGCGCTGCCGCACGACCAGCAGCTCGAACCCTACCGGGCGCTGGTCGCGCACACGGTCGAGCATTTCGAGCGCGAGGAGCGCTGGATGCTGGCGGTCGGCTTCACGGCCGACAACTGCCACGCCAGCCACCACCGCCACATCCTGGAAACGATGCGCGCGGTCGAAGAACACTACCTGCAGGGCGACCACGAGATCATCGACCGCATGGCAGCCGCCTTGGCCGAGTGGTTCCCGATGCACGCGCAGACCATGGACGCGGGTCTGGCACAACACATGCGCGCCGTCGGCTTCGACTCGCGTACCGAAACGCTGGCCGACCCGTCGCGCGTGCGGCCTGCGACGATGAGCGGCTGCGGCAGCGTGCAGTGCAGCTAAGACCACCCGCCGGTCACGCGCTCGCCACGACGCGTCGTTTCTTCAACGGCGCAGTGTCGCATTTCACATGACACGGCGGGGGGCGGGCGCTACCATGCGCGCGGAAGGAGACCCCCCATGCCCGTGATCACCTGCATCGAAGACCTGCGGCGGCTCGCGCAGCGGCGCGTGCCGCGCATGTTCTACGACTACGCCGACAGCGGCTCGTGGACCGAGAGCACCTATCGCGCCAACGAGGCCGACTTCCAGCCGATCCGGCTGCGGCAGCGCGTCGCCGTCAACATGGAAGGCCGCAGCACGCGCACGACGATGGTCGGCCAGCCGGTGGCGATGCCCGTGGCGCTGGCACCGACCGGGCTGACCGGCATGCAGCACGCCGACGGCGAGATCCTCGCGGCCCGCGCCGCGCGCGCGTTCGGCGTGCCGTTCACGCTGTCGACGATGAGCATCTGCTCGATCGAGGACGTGGCGCAGCACGCGGGCGAGGGCTTTTGGTTCCAGCTCTACGTGATGCGCGACCGGGATTTCATCGAGCGGCTGATCGACCGCGCCAAGGCCGCCCGCTGCGGGGCGCTGGTGCTGACGCTGGACCTGCAAATCCTGGGCCAGCGCCACAAGGACCTGAAAAACGGCCTCTCCGCCCCGCCGAAGCTGACGCTGCCCAATATCCTCAACATGATGACCAAGCCGCGCTGGTGCCTGGGGATGCTCGGGACGCCGCGGCGTCAGTTCGGCAATATCGTCGGCCACGTCAAGGGTGTCGAGGACATGGGCAGCCTCTCCGCCTGGACCGCGCAGCAGTTCGATCCGCGCCTGAACTGGGGCGATGTCGAATGGATCAAGAAGCGCTGGGGCGGCAAGCTCATCCTCAAGGGCATCATGGACGTCGAGGACGCCAAACTCGCGGTCGATTCGGGTGCCGACGCCATCATTGTCAGCAACCACGGCGGCCGCCAGCTCGACGGCGCGGAATCGAGCATCCGGGCGCTGCCGCGCATCGTCGACGCAGTGGGGTCGAAGATCGAGGTGCACCTGGACGGCGGCATCCGCAGCGGTCAGGACGTCCTCAAGGCCTGGGCGCTCGGGGCGCGCGGCACCTACATCGGCCGCGCCTTCCTGTACGGCCTGGGCGCGATGGGCGAGGCCGGCGTGACCAAGGTGCTGGAGATCATCCACAAGGAGCTCGATCTCACGATGGCCTTCACCGGCCACACGAATATCGAGACCGTGGACCGCTCGATCCTGATCCCGGGTACCTACCCGACCGCCTGATGGCCGATGGGGGACGGACACGTCCGTCCCCCAGCACCGCGCCTAAACCCACTGCTGCGGCCTTGTACCGCCCCCTTGACACGAGGGGGCTGAGCGAGGCGGCATCAAGCCGCAACGTGTCAAGGGCCGCCCCCAACACCAGAGCGCTGGAAGATCAATGCCCGGCACCACGCATCGGCGGCACCGTCGCCGGCGCGCAAGACCGGCGTCGACGACGGGCAGAGGCCCTTGGCTGGCACGACACAGGTCGCGACCAGCACACCAACCTCAGGCCGCGAGGCCCGGGTTGCCCGCCATGCTGAGGATCTTCGGCGTGTTGATCCGCACGTTGCGGATCACCTTCTTGTCGCGCAGGTAGGTCGATACCACGTCCCAGATCGGCTCGGCGGTGCCCTGCACGCCTTCCTGCACCGAGGCCCAGCCGGCGACCTTGATCTTCTTGTCGGCCGCCAGCGGCTCGCCCTTGAAGCGCAGGTCTTGGATGCGCTGGCCGGCCGGCGCGGTCGGGTCGATCGTGTAGGTCAGGCCGCCGACGCGCACCATGTCGCCCCCCTGCTGGTAATACGGGTCGGGGTTGAACAGGTTGTCGGCGATATCTTCCATGATCTCCTTGATCTGGGCGCCGGTGAACTCGTTGAGCGTGGTGGTCGGGTAGGTCAGCGCCATCTGGTCCATCATGCGCTCGTAGGTGATCACGTCGCCCGGCAGCAGGCTGGTACCCCAACGCACCCCCGGCGAGAACGCCGCGTCCGCCCCCTTGACCTCCATCAGCGCGTCCAGGATCACCTGGTCCCACGACCCGTTGAAGTTGCCACGGCGGTACAGCAAGTCCTCGGTGACGGCGAGCTTTTCTTCCAGCTTGGCCTTGTACGGGGCGCGCACCTGCTCGATGAACGCCGCCATCTCACGGTCCGCCGGCAGCAGGTTGGAAAACACCGGCAGCAGCTTGTAGCGGAAGTCGCGCACCTTGCCGTCGCGCACGTCGAAGTCGAGCACGCCGAGGAACTTGCCGTTGGAGCCGGCGTTGGTCACCAGCGTCTGGCCGCCGGCGTTCTTGACGATGACCGGTGCCGGCATGCCGTCGTGCGTGTGGCCGCCGAGGATGGCGTCGACGCCGCGCACGCGCGAGGCCATCTTGATGTCCACATCCATGCCGTTGTGCGACAGCACGACGACGACCTGCGCCCCCTTGGCGCGCACCTCGTCGACCATCTTTTGCAGGTGGTCGTCACGGATGCCGAAGGTCCAGTCGGGCACCATCCAGCGCGGGTTGGCGATCGGCGTGTACGGGAAGGCCTGACCGATCACCGCAACGGGGATGCCGTTCTGCTCCTTGATCACGTAGGGCTCGAACACGAGCTCCTCGAAGTCCGCCGTCTTGACGTTGTGCGCGACGAAGTCGATGTGACCCTTGAAGTCTTTCTCGACGATTTCCTTGACGCGCTGCGCCCCGAAGGTGAACTCCCAATGCGGGGTCATGATATTGACGCCGAGCCGCTTGCAGGCGTCCACCATGTCCTGCGCATTGGTCCACAGCGATGTCGCCGACCCCTGCCAGGTGTCGCCGCCGTCGCACAGCAGCGCGTGCGGACGGCTGGCGCGCAGCATCTTCACCAGCGTCGCCAGGTGAGCGAAACCCCCGACCTTGCCATAGGTCTTGGCCGCGCGGCTGAAGTCCAGATACGTGAAGGCGTGCGCCTCGGGCGTGCCCGGCCGGATGCCGAAGTGCTTGAGCAGGTGCTCACCGACGAGGTGCGGCGGACGCCCCTTCGCGTCGGCGACACCGAGGTTGACGCTGGGCTCGCGGAAATAGACCGGGATGAGCTGCGCGTGGCAGTCGGTGAAATGCAGGAAGCTGACGTTGCCGAACTTCGGCACGTCGTACAGACGGTGCACGGCACCGGGCTTCGCAGCCAGGACGTCCTCGTGGGCGATGGTCATGCCCGACGCGCTGGCCACGGCCAGCACCTGCAGAAACTCGCGGCGGCTGAGACTCATGTTGGGGGTTCCTCTGAGGGGGCGACGCGCGCCCGAAAAACGAAGGCCAGCGGGCCACTGGCACCGCTGGCCCAACGAGGGCCGCGTGCAGCCGCGGCCCAGGGGCACCCGTCGAACGGGATCACGCGATGGTGGCTTCGTCGGTGCGGGACTCGCCCTTGTTGTCGGTCCACTTGACGACCACCTTGTCGCCCTTGGCCGCACCCTTGAACTTGAAGCTCAGAAACGGGTTCTGCGACACCGCCCCGCTCCACATCGCCTTGAGCACTTCCCGTCCGTTGTGCGTGGCCACCACGTCCGTGATGTAGTGCGCCGGCACCAGGTTGCCCGACGCATCGCGCCGCGTCCCCGGCTCCATCACGTGGCTCATCAACACCCGCACCGTCGTCACCCCACCGGCCTCGTTGGCCCGAATGCGCATCGGATCTGCCATGACTCTTACTCCTTGTTCGCTTGCGTTCGTGCTGTTTGCGCTCAGCGGCCATCAGCCACCGCAGCCACCCAGCGTCACCTTCGTCTCTTTCACCGCCGAGTACAGCTTGCCGTCGGCCTTGACCACCGCCAGCACGTTGGTGCTCTGCCCCATCTTCAGCCGCGTCTGCACGTCCGCTTCCGTGCCCGCCGGAATCATGAACGCCGCCGCCAGCGGCGTCGGGTTCTTCTCCACCAGCAGGTAGATCTCGGTCGTGTTGGGGATCTTGCTCACCGCCCCCACCGGCACCACGGCACCGTTTTCCGCAATGTCCGGCGAGATGATTTGCACCTGATCGCTCGTGGCCGGCTGACCGCCCACGGCCTTGAGCGCATCGGCCAGGCTCTTGGCCGCAAAACCGTCGCGGCTCATCGCCTGCGCCTGCTCGGCCGTCACCAGACCCAGCGACACCAGCGTCGCCAGCGCTCCGCCGGCCTTGAGCACGGCGCGTCGATTCTGTTTCATCTTTCGCTCCTGTTCACGTCAAAAGTCACACAGACCGCCCAGCGGGCGGCCCTCACTTGTCGGGCGCGCCGGCCAGCACCCATTCGGCCAGCAGCTTGGCGTCATTGTCACTCAAGCCCGCCTGCGCCGGCATCGGCACCGGCCCCCACTTGCCCGCGCCTCCCTTCTTGATCGAAGCGGCGAGCTCCTCCGGCTTCATGCCCTTGTATTTGTTGGCGATGTCCTTGTACGCGGGGCCGACCATTTTCTTGTCCACGGCGTGACACCCCATGCAGGCGTTCTTCTGTGCCAGCGCTTTGGCCGCCGCCGCGTCGAGCGCGTACAGCGGGGTGGTCAGGCTGGCCAGACCGGCCGCCCACAGAACGAGGGTTTTGCGCATCGGTTGTCTCCTGTCGTCGTCGATCGTTGGGAGGGAAATACGGCCCGCCTGCGTTGGATGCGTCGACGGGCCGCAGGGTTCACTTGGCGCCGGCAGCGATCCAGGCCGCGATCGCCTTGGCGTCGGCGTCGCTGACCTGCGGCTGCGGCGGCATCGGGATCGCGCCGTACACGCCCTGGCCGCCGTTCTTGATCTTGCCGACCAGGTAGGCCTCGAGGTCGGCCTTGCCCTTGTGCTTGGCCGCCACCTCGCGGTACGACGGGCCGACAATCTTGTTGGCCACGCCGTGGCAGGCGGTGCAGGCGTTCTTGTTGAGCAGCGCGGTGACGTCCGCCCCACCGCCAGCGGCCGGGGCCGCCGCGGCGGGCGCCGGCGCGGCCATCGACACCTTCTGCGTCAGCGGCTCCTTGCGCGGGGGCTTGGTGGTGTCCCAGCCGCGCATCGGCCCGATCAGGCGCTGCTGCTCGAACAGGTTGCCGTGCGCGTCGCGCATATTCTCCGGCAGCATCGACTTGATGTCGCCTTCGATCGGGCAGTTGTTCATGCAGCGCGTGTTGCGCACGTCCGGCTTGCCGCTGAACGCGTAGTTGGGCAGCCACAGGCCGTGGTCGGTCGTCATGCCGTTGCGGTTGGGCATGCGCTTTTGCACCTCGGCGATGTTCTGGTCGCTGAGCACAAAGTCCTCGGGGACGATGTCCCCCAGGTGCAGGATATAGGCGACTACGCCGTAGACATCTTCCACCGACAGCGACTTGGGCGCGTTCCACGGCATTGCGCGGTTGATGTAGTCCCACAGCGTGGACACGGTGGGCACCTTCATCAGCGTGGTGCGCTGCGGAAACGCCGCCTCCAGTCGCAGGTTGGCCACGCGACCGGTCTCGATGTCCTTCTTGGTCGTGCCGCCGACGATCGGGGTGAAGACCTCGTTGGACTCACCGAACTCGCCGTGGCACGACGCGCATTTGGCCATCCAGACTTCTTCGCCGTGCTTGACCGAACCGGACCCCTTGGGCAGCCCCTTGAAGTCGGGCCGCACGTCGATGTCCCACGCCTTGATCTCGGCGGGTGTCGGTGCGCGCCCGAGGTCGGCCCAGGGCTTGTTGGCGTGGGCGGCACCCGCGGCACCGGCCAGCAGGGACGCGGCGACGGCGGCGGCGCGGAGGTTGGTCGAAAAACGCTTGTTCATCAGTACACCTGCACGTTGGAGACTTCGCCGTTTTCGGACACCAGCCAGCTCTGGATGGCGTTGTTGTGGTAGATCGAGCGCGTGCCGCGCACCGCGCGCAACTGGTTGATCTTGGGCTGCACGTAGCCGGTGGAGTCGATCGCGCGGCTCTGCAGGATCGCGGGCTTGCCGTCCCACACCCAGTCGAAGTTGAAGCGCGTGAACGCCTTGGGCAGGATGGGCTTTTCCAGCCGCGCCGGCCGCCACGTGCGGCCGCCGTCCACCGACACGTCGACCGCCTTGATCGTGCCGCGGCCGGACCAGGCCAGGCCCGAGATGTTGTAGTAGCCGCGGTCGAGCAGGGTCTGGCCGCCCGACGGGGTGGTGATGACGCTCTTGCACTCCTGGATGCCGCTGTACTGGCGGTGCAAGCCGTTGGGCAGCAGGTCGATGTAGTGGATCGACTCGTCTTTGGTACCCCAGGGCTTGTCGCCGACTTCGATGCGGCGCAGGTATTTGACGGAGCTGACCGCCTGCACGCCGGGCACGATCAGACGCAGCGGGTAGCCGTTTTCCGGCCGCAGCATCTCACCGTTCTGGCCCCAGGCGACGATCACGTCGTCCAGCGCCAGCTCGATCGGGATGGTGCGCGTCATCGACGAGCCATCCGCGCCCTCGGCGAGCACGTACTTGGCGCGCTTGCGGTCGATGCCGCACATGTCGAGCAGCGTGGACAGCAGCACGCCGGTCCACTCCGAGCAGCTGCACATCCCGTGCGTGTACTGCACCGTCGGCACGGCGACGTTGCCCCACTCCATCGCGGTGTTGGCGCCGCACTCGAGGAAGTGGATGCGCGACACGCTGGGCAGGCGCATCAGCTCGTCCATCGTGAACACGCGCGGCCGCTTGATGAGGCCGTCGTCGCCGTGGATCATCAGGCGGTGCTTGGAGGGATCGATGTCCCACCAGCCCTGGTGGTGACGTTCGAAGTGCAGGCCGCTGGGGGTGATGATGCCGAACAGCCCCTGCAGCGGGGTGAACGACACCGACGCCTGCGACACGCGCGTCAGCCCCGGGCTTTCACGGCGCTGCAGGTTGGCTTCCCACTTGCTGGGCATACCGTAGCCGCGCGCGGCCACGGGCTGGCCCAGCCCGGTGGTGTGCTCGGGCAGCTTCAGGATCGCGTCCTCGCCCTCGGGCGCGGCGACGGCCTTGCCGGCAGCAACGGCACCGGCCCCCATCGCCAGGGCCTTGGCCATGAAGCTGCGGCGCGCCTTGCGCGCCTGCTCGAGCAGCTCCGGACTCAGATGGTTCTCGGGCGCGGGCAGAACCCGGCCGACGACTTCGCGCAGGTTTTCAGACACTGGTTGCTTCCTTCGACTCAAAGGGGAACACCGACACCGGCCGATCGCGACCGCACCCTACCCCTCGCTCCGGGTGCGACTGCCCCACCAACGCCTGCTGCGAGATCAGGCGGCACATGTCCCAGTAGGGCGAACGCGCCACCCGATAGAAAACCCGAGTCCCCTCCCGTCGACGCACCAGCAGGCCAGCCTGATGCAGCCGGGCCAGGTGGCGCGAGACGTTGGCCTGCGCCAAGCCCGTGGCCTCCATGATGTCGTTGACGCACCGCTCGGATTCGCACACCGCATGCAGGATGCGCAACCGCGCCGGCTCCGCCAGCACGCTGAAACACCGTGCCACCGCTTCGAAGACGGGCTGCAGGGTGTCCATCGCGACGGGCGTCGTGGTTGCGTTCACACCCCGCAGTATATGATTGAATGCGAATATGGTTATTCGTACAAACCCTAAGCTCACCGCCTGGGCACGCTGAGCCCGGGCACCCCGGGCCGGGGTTCAGAGGGGGAAAGCGTCGGCCGCGTCCGACAGGTGGCCGCCGCTCAAGCGCAGGCGCCGGTCGCAGCGCGCCGCGAGCGTCGGGTCGTGCGTGACGAGCACGAAGGCCGTCCGCTGCGAGCGGGCCAGCGCCAGCATCTGCTCGAAGACGATCGCCGCGGTTTCGCGGTCGAGGTTGCCGGTCGGCTCGTCGGCCAGCACGCACGCCGGCTGCGTCACGAGCGCGCGGGCGATCGCCACCCGCTGGCGCTCGCCGCCCGACAGCTCGGCCGGGCGGTGCAGCAACCGCTCGCCCAGGCCGACGCGCGCGAGCGCCTCGGCCGCCCGCTGGACCGCCTCCGCCCGCGGCAGGCGCCGGATCCACAGCGGCATCGCGACGTTTTCCTGCGCGGTGAACTCCGGCAGCAGGTGGTGGAACTGGTAGACGAAGCCCAGGTAGCGGTTGCGGGCCGCGCCCTGCGCTTGCGGCGGCAGGCGGTGCAGGTCCTCGCCCATCAGGCGCACCTCGCCGCTGGTCGGGGCGTCCAGCCCCCCCAGCAGGTGCAGCAGCGTGCTCTTGCCGGACCCCGAAGCACCGACGATGGCCACGGTCTCTCCTGCTCGCACCGTCAAATCCACACCGCGCAGCACGGTCACGTCCAGCCGCCCTTCGCGGAAGCGCTTGACCAGCCCGCGTGCCTGCAGCACCACGCCCGCCACCTCACTCATAACGCAGCGCCTCCGCGGGGTTGATGCGGCTGGCCCGCCAGCTCGGGTACAACGTTGCAGCAAACGCCAACAGCAGGGAAATGATGGCCACCGGCACGATGTCGGCGGCCTGCGGATCGCTGGGCATGCGGCTGATCAGGTAGATGTCCTGCGGCAGGAAGTGCACCCCCAGCAGCCGCTCCAGCGCCGGCACCAGCGTGTCGATGTTGAAGGCCACCCCCAACCCCAGTGCGAGTCCCAAGGCCGTGCCAACGACCCCGACCGCAGCCCCCTGCACGACGAACACCGTCATGATGCTGCGTGGGCTCGCGCCCAGCGTGCGCAGGATGGCGATGTCGCCCCGCTTGTCGGTCACGGTCATCACCAGCGTCGAGACCAGGTTGAACGCCGCCACCGCGACAATGAGCGTGAGGATGATGAACATCATGCGCTTTTCCACCTGCACCGCGGCGAACCAGGTGCGGTTGGCGCGCGTCCAGTCGCGCACCACGACGCCCGGGCCGACCGCCGGCTCCAGCCGCGCCGCCAGTTCGATCGCCACCTCGCGCGCGGCGTGCAGGTCGTCGAGCCGCACGCGCACGCCGCTCGGCCCCGTGAGGCGAAAGAGCCGCTGCGCGTCCTCCAAGTGCACCAGCGCCAGCGTTGCGTCGTATTCGTAGTGGCCGGAGTCGAACAGCCCGACGACGGTCATCTGCCGCAGGCGCGGCACGACACCCGCCGGTGTGAGTTCGCCACTCGGGACGATCAGCGTCACCGCGTCGCCCGTGGTCACGCCGAGCGAGCGCGCCAGCGCCGCGCCGAGCACGATGCCGAAGCGCCCGGGCTGCAGCGCGCCGAACGCCTGCGTCGCCAGATCCGCCCCCAGCGCGGTGACGGCCGGCTCCAGCGCCGGGTCGATGCCGCGCACCACCGCGCCTTTCATGTCCTGTCCGCGCGCCAGCAACCCCTGCGCCGCGATGAACGGCGCCACGGCCCGCACGCGCGGGTGCTCGCGCACCACGGCCATCGTGCGCTGCACGTCGTCGAGCGCGTCGCCCGTCGTCGACAGCACCTCCACGTGCGCCAGCACGCCCAGCATGCGGTCGCGCACCTCTTTCTGGAAGCCGTTCATCACCGACAGCACGATGATGAGCGCGGCCACCCCCAGCGCGATGCCCAACATCGAAACCGCGCTGATAAAAGAAATAAACCCGTTACGGCGAGCACCGCGGCCGGCGCGCGTATAGCGCCAACCGATCACCCATTCATAAGGTATTGCCATGCTTATCCATCCCAGTGGCCTGATTGTGCCGCAGCGCCGCCTGCGACAATTGCGCCATGTCTGGCATTCGCCATCTCATCATTGCCCACGCAGCACCTCCTGCCCACCTATCACCAGCGCCCGACATCCCCGCGCTGCCCGCGCTGCAGCGCTGGCTGACCAGCGCAACCGAGACCGCCATACACGCCGGCGACGTACTCAGTCTGACGCCTCCCCACGAGCACGCCATGGCGCGCGCACTGGGCTGGCCCGTGGTCGATGGACGGCTGCCGTGGGCGGCGTGGCACTCGGGCCGCACCGAAGTGGCGTGCGCATGGCTGTGGCCGTGCCACTGGCAGGCCAGCCTGGATCACCTCACGATCATCCCCGCCCAGGCACTGGATCTGCACCCCGAGGAGGCGGCAGCCCTGCGGCAAGCATTTGCCGAATTCGCCGCGCAAGATGGCGTGACATTGCAGGGTGATGACCCGCTGCGCTGGCACGCCGAAGGCGACCTCTTCGACGGCTGGACCTGCGCCAGCATCGATCGCGTCGCCCACCGACGGCCTGACGCCTGGTGGCGCGACGCCGGCAACGATCCGGCGGCGCGCGCGCTGCTGCGCTTGCTCAACGAAGCGCAAATGCTCTTTCACGACCACCCTGTCAACGCCGCGCGCGTGCGGCGCGGGGCGCTGCCGATCAACGGCTTGTGGGTCAGCGGCGCGGGGCGGTGGAGCGGTGAAGGCCCACCGCCCAACGCCGCCGCGGTGCGCTGCGACGAGACGCTGTTGCGCGCGGCCCTCTTGGGAGATGGATCGGCCTGGCAAGCGGGTTGGGAGCGCATCGACCAGCAGTGGATCGTCCCGTATTGGGAGAACGCGTTGCGCGACGGACAGCCCCACTGGTTAACCTTGTGTGGTGAACGCGGTTGGCGCTGCTGGCGGCTCGATCCCTCCGCGCCAGCATCCCCCCCGCCGCGGATGGGGTGGCGTGAGCGCTGGCGACGCTGGTGCAGAGCAACCTCGTCCGCGCCAAACGGCACCAGTGGCATGGCCATCGACTGGTGGAGCGGACTGTGAGGATCACCCCCCGCGACGTGCCGCCGCGCGCGGCCTGGACGCTGGAGCAGGCCGGGGTGCACCCGCTGCTGGCGCGCCTCTATGCCGCCCGCGGTGTGCAGGACCCCGTCGAGCTCGACGACGCGTTGAGCCACCTGCCGCCGCCGGATCGGCTGCGCGGCGCCACGGAAGCGGCCGAGCTGCTCGCGGACGCGATGCGGCAGGGCCTGGCCGTGTGCATCGTCGCGGATTACGACTGCGACGGCGCCACCGCCTGCGCCACCGCGTGGCGCGGGCTGCGACTCCTCGGTGCCCCGCTGGGGTGGGATCGGGTGCGCTACCTGGTGCCCGACCGCGTGCGCGACGGTTATGGCCTCACGCCCGCGCTGGCCGAGCGCGTCAAGGCGATGGGCGCGCACGTGCTGGTCACGGTCGACAACGGCATCGCCAGCCTCGACGGCGTCGCGCACGCGCGCGCCCTGGGCCTGCAGGTGCTGATCACCGACCACCACCTGCCGCTCGTCGTCGACGGCACCGTGCGGCTGCCCGCCGACTGCGTCATCGTCAACCCCAACCAGCCGGGCTGCCCGTTTCCGTCCAAGGCGATGGCAGGTGTCGGGGTCGTGTTCTACGTGTTGCTGGCGCTGCGGGCGCTGCTGCGCCAGCGCGGCGTGTTCAACGCGGCGAACCAGCCGCGGCTGGACGCGCTGCTGCCGCTGGTCGCGCTCGGCACGGTGGCGGACGTGGTGCGGCTCGACGCGCACAACCGGCGGCTCGTGGCGCAGGGCCTCAAGCGCATCCGTGCCGGGGCCATGCCCGCGGGCATGGCGGCGCTGCTGGCGGCGGCGGGACGTGCCCCTACGCGCGTGTCCACCTTCGACCTCGGCTTTGCGCTGGGGCCGCGCCTCAACGCCGCCGGGCGGCTCAGTGACATGGGGCTGGGCATCGAGTGCCTGATCACCGACGACCCCGCGCACGCCGGTGCCCTCGCGCAGCAGCTCGACGCCATCAACCGCGAGCGGCGCAGCGTCGAGTCCGCGATGCGCGAACAGGCGCTGCTGGCGATCGCCGAGCGCCACGGCGGCGATCTCGACCCGGCCAGCGCCCCTCCGTCCCTGACCGTTTTCGACCCCGGCTTTCACGAGGGGGTGGTCGGCATCGTCGCCGCGCGGCTGAAAGACCGGCTGCACCGCCCGGTGTTCGTCTTCGCCCCGGCACGGCTGGACGACGGCACGCCCTGCCTCAAAGGCTCCGGCCGCTCGATCGCGGGCTTTCACCTGCGCGACGCGCTCGACGCCATCGCCAAGCGTGATCCAGGGCTGCTGCTGCGCTTTGGCGGCCACGCGATGGCGGCCGGCTGCACGCTGCCGGCCGACGGGCTCGCCGCCTTCGACGCAGCGCTGCGCACGATCGCCGGCGAGTGGTTGGACGCGGCGACGCTGCAGCGTCGGCTGGAAACCGACGGCGCGCTGCCCGCTGCGTGGCGCGGGGTCGAGACGGCCGAGCTGCTCGACGCCCAGGTCTGGGGCCAGGGCTTTGCCGCGCCGCTGTTCAGCGACGAAGTCGCCGTGCTGGGCCAGCGCATCGTCGGCGAGCGCCACCTATCGCTGCGCCTGCGCATCGGCGACACACCGATCGATGGCATCTGGTTCGGGCGCACCGACGCGCTGCCCGCCACCGCGCTGCTGGCCTACCGGCTCGCCGCCGACGAATGGCAGGGCCAGCGGCGGCTGCGCCTCATCGTCGAGGGGGCCGAGGCGTGACGCCCGACGGCATCGCCGTGGTGTACGCCGACGACGCGCTGGTGGTGGTGGACAAACCGGCGGGGCTGCTGGCCGTGCCCGGCCGCGGCGCGGACAAAGCCGATTGTGTGGTCAGCCGCCTGCAACGCCACATGGGCCCGGTCTACGTCGTGCACCGGCTCGACATGGACACCTCTGGCTTGATGGTGCTGGCGCGCACCCCGGCGGCGCAGCGCGCGCTCTCGATCGCCTTTGCCGAGCGCCGCATCGAAAAGCGCTACATCGCCGTCGTCGCGGGCGTGCCATTGCCCCCCGCCACTGCGGACGGCTGGTGCGATATCCGCCTGCCGCTGATCGTCGACTGGCCGCGCCGCCCGCGCAGCAAGGTGGATTTCCGACACGGCAAGCCCAGCCACACCCGCTGGCGCGTCCTCGGCCACGAGCGCCGGGGTACGGTGTGGGCCACCCGGTTGGCACTCGAGCCGATCACCGGCCGCTCGCACCAGCTGCGGGTGCACCTGGCCGCCACCGGCCACACCATCCTCGGCGACCCGCTCTACGCCGCCCCACCGTTGCGCGCCGCGGCCCCGCGGCTGCTGCTGCACGCGGCCCGCCTCGCGTTCCCCCACCCGGCCAGCGGTGCGTGGTTCGTGCAGGCGTGTCTCCCGCCCTTTTGACAAACCCGCGGAATGCGTTGCCACCTGAACCCGCCCCTTGACGGATAATCAAAAAGCGCAGTCAAGCTGCCTGGGGGTGCCATTGATGACCACCGTCGTCTCCAAGTCCGCATTCAAAAACCGGCCACTCGCCTACTTCCGCCAAGTGGAAAGCGGGGGCGATCCCGTGGTGGTCACCGATCACGGCATTCCCACGGTGGAGATCCGTCGGTGCCGGCCTGCGGCGTCCTCGCCGCTGGAGCGCCTGCGGGGCACCGTCCTGCGGTATGAACAACCCATGGAACCGGTGGCCAACGAGGACTGGAGCGTGCTGCGGTGATCGTGCTCGACACCCACGCCCTGTTGTGGTGGGTATCGGGGGACGCCCGTCTGTCCACGGCGACTCATCAGGCCATCGAGCGCGAGCTCGATCGGGGTGCCATCGTGATCTCGTCGATTTCCCTCTGGGAAATCGCGATGTTGATCGAACGCGGTCGCCTCGCCCTGTCGATGGATCTGGATGCGTGGCTCGCCACCGTCGGTGAAATCGATGCGGTTCGCTTCTTCCCCGTGGACAACGATATCGCCCTGCAGAGCGTCCGGCTGCCCGGGGACTTCCACGAAGACCCCGCGGATCGTTTCATCGTCAGCACGGCACGCCGCCTCGCGGCACCCTTGGTGACGGCCGACGAGAAAATCCGCACCTACCCCCACGTGCAGACCATCTGGTAGGGGCTCCCACGGCCGGATACACAGAAAGAGAATCCGCCCATACCGGGCCCACCACCGTGGGAACCGCCAACGGGCATCAACCCAGGGCGGCTTCCCGAATCGTCACCAGCGCCTGCTCCGCCGCCTTGCGGCCGGCGGCGATCGCAGGTGCCGCCCGGTGGAAGTCCATCGCCGCGATGTCGGAGAGCGCCGGGCGGATGACGACGTCGGCCGGCTCACCGGCCAGGCGGCTTTGCGTGATGCGCCACTGCACAATGTTCATGCTGGTCACGATCACGTCGAGCAGCGACGGCGGCCCCTCGGTGGCGGAGGCGGCCTGTTCTGCGGTGTCGTCGGGCTGCCCGCTCAGACGCGCCCACACCCCCTCCCACAGCCCGCGCGAGCGGGTGCGCGAGCGCCCCGCCACCCGCTGGCGGCGGCGCATCAGGTCCCAGTTGAGGTCGACAGCGATCACCACCTCCGCCCCCATCGCGCGGCACAGCGACACGGGCACCGGGTTGACCAGCCCCCCGTCGACCAGCAGCCGCCCGTCGATACGCGCCGGGGTGAACACGCCGGGAATCGCGATGGAGGCGCGCACCGCGTCGATCACCGGTCCGTCGCGCAGCCAGATCTCGCGCCCCGTGGCCAGATCGGTGGCGACGCAGCCGAAAGGCTTGCCCAGCGACTCGATGCCACCGTCGGCAAAGCGCTCGCGAAAGAATGCGACCAGCTTACCGCCCTCAATCAGCCCACCGCCGAGCCGCAGGTCGATCAGCCCCACCACCTGCTGCCAGCCCAGCGACCGCACCCACGGCTCCAGCCGATCGAGCTCCCCGGCCGCGTAGGCCGCGCCGACCAGCGCACCGATCGACGTGCCGCAGACGATATCGGGCTCTATGCCCGCTTCCTGCAGCACCCGCAGCACGCCGATGTGCGCCCAGCCGCGCGCCGCGCCGCTGCCCAGCGCCAGCCCGATGCGGGGACGACGGTTCATCGCGTTCACGACAACCTCGCGCAGCGCAGCGGCATTCCGTCGGGCCGTCCCGCAGCGCTCAGATGAGCGGCACGCCGGTCTTGCTCTGGATGAACTCGCGCGTCACGCCGGGGGCGAGCTCGACGAGCTTGAGCCCCTCGGGCGTCACGTCCATCACACCCAGGTCGGTGATGATGCGGTCCACCACGCCCTTGCCGGTCAGCGGCAGCGTGCACTCGGGCAGGATCTTCAGGTCCTCGGTGCCGTCCTTCTTGCGCGCCACGTGCTCCATCAGCACCACCACGCGCTTGACCCCGGCCACCAGGTCCATCGCCCCGCCCATGCCTTTGACCATCTTGCCCGGGATCATCCAGTTGGCCAGATCGCCCTTGTGCGTGACCTGCATGGCCCCGAGGATGGACAGGTTGATCTTGCCGCCGCGGATCATCGCGAAGCTGTCGTGGCTGCCGAAGGTGGCGGAGCCTTTGATCGTCGTGATGGTCTGCTTGCCCGCGTTGATGAGGTCCGGATCGACCTCGTCCTCGTACGGGAAGGGGCCGATGCCCAGCAGTCCGTTTTCGCTTTGCAGCCAGACCTCGATGTGGTCGGGCACGTGGTTGGCCACCAGCGTGGGCAACCCGATGCCCAGGTTCACGTAGAACCCGTCCTGCAGCTCTTGTGCCGCGCGCGCGGCCATCTCGTCGTGCGTCCAGGGCATGATGCTCTCCTTGGAACCGTGGGCTGGGTCAGACCTTGCGCTCGCGCGTGGTGCGGCGCTCGATGCGTTTTTCCGGCGTCGGGTTGTGCACGATGCGGTGCACGTAGATACCGGGCAGGTGCACGTCGTCCGGGTCGATCGCGCCGGTGGGCACGATGCGCTCGACCTCGGCGATGCAGATCTTGCCCGCCATCGCCACCGCGGGGTTGAAGTTGCGCGCCGTCAGGCGAAAGCGCAGGTTGCCCGCGAGGTCCGCCACGTCGGCTTTGATCAGCGCCACCTCGGGGAACAGCGCGTGCTCGAGGATGTAGGTCTCCCCATTGAACTCGCGGTGTTCCTTGCCCTCGGCGACCATCGTGCCCACGCCCGTCTTCGTGAAGAACGCCGGGATGCCGGCGCCTGCGGCGCGCAGCTTCTCGGCCAGCGTCCCCTGCGGCGTGAACTCGATTTCCAGCTCGCCGGCCAGATACTGACGTTCGAACTCCTTGTTCTCGCCGACGTAACTGGAGATCATCTTTTTGATTTGCCGCGTCTCCAGCAGCTTGCCCAGGCCAAAGCCGTCGACCCCGGCGTTGTTGGAAATCACCGTCAGGTCCTTGACGCCGCTGTCGCGCAGCGCGTCGATCAGCGCCTCCGGGATGCCGCACAGCCCGAAGCCACCGACCGCAATGAGCTGTCCATCGCGCACCACGCCCTCGAGGGCCGCGGCCGCGCTGGGATAGACCTTGTTCATGCTCGCACGCTCCTGTCCATGGTGGGAGAAAGCCATACGATACTACGTAATGACATACGTAGGATTGCCTAAAGCCCAACCCTGACCCGCCGCGATGTCCCCGCCGCTGCCCGATACCGACGCCTACCGGCTCGCCTTCGAACTCGCGCCCGTGGGGCTGGCGCTGTCGCGCCACCGCATCATGGTCGACTGCAACCAAGCCATGTGCGAGATGTTCGGCGCCAGCCGCGAGGAACTCGTCGGCCAGAGCTTTCGCATCCTCTACCCCAGCGCGGACGAGTTCGAGCGCATCGGCGAGCGTATCGCGCCCATCCTCAACGCCCACGGCCACTACAGCGACGAACGCATCATGCGCCGCGTCGGCGGGCGCCTGGCGGGCCAGACGTTCTGGTGTCACGTCAGCGGCCGGGCCCTGGACCGCACGGACCCCCACGCCGCCGGCATCTGGAGCTTCGAGGACGTCTCGGCGCGCCGCCCCGTCACCGCAGCGCTGACCGCGCGCGAGCGCGAGGTGGCCGCCCTCGTGATGAAAGGCCTGACCGCCAAACAGGCCGCCAAGGCGCTGGGCATCAGCCCCCGCACCGTCGAAATCTACCGCGCGCGCCTGATGCGCAAATTCCACGCCGCAAGCACGGTGGAACTGGTGCAAAAGCTGCTGCTCGGCTGAGGCCCCGACGTCCCAACGCCGCTGGTGCGTCCACCGACACAGCGGCGCTTGCGACACCCGATCATGCGCCCCATCGCCGCAGCCCTCAACACACACTCAAAGCGGCACGCGGTCTGCGCAGCACAAGGCCATGCAGTGCCACGACTTACGCACGCAATCCCCAATTCCCCAGGCTCTGTGGGCGACGCTGTGGATAAGCCGTGAAGCATACGGGGAAACCCGCATAAAGCAAGCCTTCCGTTAGATTGCCTATTTTTTAGACAAACAGGCACAACCTCCACAGTCCTCTGGCCGGTGCCACCCAGGCCCGTCGAGCGCGGCGACGCCCTTATAGTTATCGGTCACGCGTGAATATCCACCGCGCCGCCTCGCATGACACGGCCATGAACCCCTCGCGCCCCACGACCGACGACCTCGCCGAGCTGCTCGCCCGAGTGGCGCTGGGCGACTCCCGAGCCTTTCAGCGTCTCTACGAGCGCAGCAGCGCGAAACTCATGGGACTGGTCGTGCGTATACAACCCCAGCGAGCCATTGCCGAGGAAGTGTTGCAAGAGACCTTTGTCGCCATTTGGCAACGTGCGGCTGAATACCAAACCACGCTGGGCAACCCCATGACCTGGATGGGCTCCATCGCTCGTCACCGTGCCATCGACAGCCTGCGGCGCGACGCCGCTCGGCCTCAGGGGCATCTCGTCCATCCTACCCCCGACGAGGACGGCGACGACGAAGCGATGCTGGCTTGGTGCGACCGCCTCGTGCCACAGGAACAAGCCATGGACGCCCACCACCCCTGGCCCGACCGCGGTCGCCTGCAGGCCATCGAAACATGCCTGGGGCAGCTGCCCTCGGCCCAGCGACAAAGCGTCGTGCTGGCGTACATCCACGGCCTGACCCACGCGGAGCTGGCACAGCAATTGCGGGCCCCATTGGGCAGCGTCAAGACCTGGGTGCGACGCGGTCTGCAAGCCCTCAAAAACTGTTTGCAAGCCTTTGGCGGGGAGCGTGCACTGTGAATATCCTGCACCCAGAGCGCGCCGAGGCGCTCGCCGCTGCATATGTTTTGGGAACGCTGCGCGGCCCCGCCCGCCGGCGGTTCGAAACCCTCATGGCCGCCCACCCATCGCTGCGCCAACACGTGCAGGCATGGGAAGCCCGACTGGCACCGCTGCAAGCCGTCGTTCCCGAAGAACCCGTGCCAACACGGGTGTGGAAGCGCATCGCCGCGCGCACGATCGAGCAACGACACACGCCGGCAGCGCGCCGTTGGCTCGACTGGCTGTGGCCTGCCTGGGCGCTGGCGAGCAGCGTCGCCGCCGCGTTGCTGTGGCTGCGCCACGATGCGCTCGATGCCGTCTCCACAGAACAGCTGGCCGTGCTCACCCCTGTTGATGCCAACGCCGTTCCTGCGCCCGAACAGCCCATCGTCGTCGCCATCATCGACGGCGGTCGGCGCTGGCGTGTGCTGGTATCAGCAGCACAGCGCCCATCGGCGCAAAAAGACTGGGAACTGTGGGCCATCCCACGAGGCGGCGCCCCGATCTCGCTGGGCACTGTGGCAGCCGGCCGCCTCAACGACGTGGCCCCGCCGCCGCCCCAAATAGCGCTCGAGGCCCTGGCCGTCAGCTTGGAGCCGCGCGGCGGCTCGCCCACTGGGCAGCCCACGGGGCCAGTACGGTTTGTACACCCGCTGCAGCGCAGCTAAACGACAACCCACGCCTCAAGGCCACGGCCTCATCACGCATCCAATCCGACCTCGCGTGCGTATAGACCCACGACTGGCGCAACACTGCCGCCAGTTTTGCTGACAACCCACTTGTGAGAGGAGAGACGGAAATGCGTTACTCGTTGCGTGGACTCACCGCGACCGCTGCCATCGCGCTGCTCGCCCCCGTGGCGGCACAGGCACAAGACAAAAAGCCCCTGACCTTCGGTGAGCTGCAAACCATCCGAGTGATGGCGGGCGGCATGGTTGGCGAGGCGCTGGGACAGGCCCTGGGTAAAAATATGTTGGGCATCATCGCCAACCGCTCCGCCATTTGCAGCACGCTCTCCGGCGGCGTGGGCAGCGGCTTTTTGCGCACCAACGCCAAAGGGGCCATCACCATGGAATCCATCCGCGAAGCAGTCGACGTCACCGCCGCGGTTGAGCGGATGCTGCCTGCCGACGCGCTCTACCTTGCGTTCGGCGGTGAGTGGAAAAAAGAAGACAACGTCGCGCTGCTGGAAAAAACACTGGAGGAGCTGGCCGTCAATCAATACAAAGGCACCATCGTCTTTCACGTCACCACCTGGGCACAAAAGCAGCCGCAAGAAATCGCCGCCCGCAACCCGCGGGTGGCGGCGTACCTGCGCCAAGCCGACATCCGCGTGGGCACGCTCAACCTCGACGCAAAAAAAGCCGTGCTCAACAAAGCCACGCTCGAGGGTGATCAGTGGAAGCTAACCCCCATCGGTGAAGTGCCGATGCGCGACGACTTGGTCGCGCTCTTCCGTCGCGCTTGACAAGACCCCTCAGCGACGGACAACCCCCCGGCACACCACGTGTGTCGGGGGTTTTGCTTTTATGTGGCCGGGCCGACGCCCGGCCTAACCATCACGCTCAAGCGCCGAACGACAAAGCCCCCGCCGGCAACGGACGCCCCAGTGCCGACGTCAGCGCCGTGAAGTGCATCGTCTCATCCGCCGCCAAACGCGCCGCCACCTTGGCCAGCTCACGGTCTTGCATGGCCGGAATCACGCTGATATAGGCGTTCGTCGCCCCCAGCTCCAGCCGCGCCGCCAAATCCAGCACATCGGCTTGCGACTTGAGCGCGGCGGCGTTGAGCGCCTTGGCATACGCCTCCAGCGACTTCTCCGCCACGGGCTGCCCGCCCAACTTGCGAATGGTTGCGGCCAATGCGTCCCGATGCGCTTTGTGGTGGCTTTGGAATTGCACCGCTACCTCCAACACCGACTTTTGCAGCAGCCCGCTGTTGGCCCCGAGCTGATACGCGGCGATCGCCTCGTGCTCCAGCCCCAGTGCCACATTGAGTATCTCCACGTCCTTGCTCGGCTGCGCCGCGTGTTGGGCGGCCAGCGCATCCCTGCCGGCCAACAGCGCCAGCGCCGCCAGCGACAACGTGGCACCACCGCCACGCAACACCCCACGCCGGGACGCATCCACCACCATCTTCTGGTTTGCCAACATGCTGCTCTCTCCTGGTAAGACAACCACAACGTGCCCGCGCTCGATACCGAGCACCCCTTGCCGGCCCCGCGGCCGGCAACGTGTCATACGCAGGGAAGCCGCGCTTGGATGCAGCAAATGGTGCGCCTCGGCCACCCGAACCCGACGCTCGGGCCACGTCTTCCCATCGGTAAAGGGCTGCCCGTGGCAGCCCGTCTTCCGAAAAAAGCAGGAACTGCTACTGCCGCGCGGTGCGCACGTTGGCGGGCGGCTGCTGCGGGTGGCTGGTGCGCCACGGGTTGATGTCCAGCCCGCCGCGGCGCGTGTAGCGCGCGTACACGCTCAGGCGCACCGGGCGGCAGCGCGTCCAGATGTCCATGAAGATGCGCTCCACGCACTGCTCGTGAAACTCCTGGTGCTGGCGAAAGCTCACCAGGTAGCGCAGCAGCCCTTCCTGGTCGATCGGCGCGCCGCTGTAGGCGATCTGGACGCTGCCCCAGTCCGGTTGCCCCGTGACCAGGCAGTTGCTCTTCAGCAAGTCGCTGGTCAGCACCTCCTGCACCGGCGGCTGGTCGTGATCCGCGCGCAGCAACTCCGGTGCCGGCTGGTAGTGCGTGCAGTCCACGTCCAGGCGGTCGAGGCTCAGGCCGCCCAGCGGCTGCACCGCCTCCTGCGACCATTCGGACGGGGTGCACAACCGAACGCCGATGCTGCCCGTGCGGTCGGCCCCGCGCCACAGCGCCTCGGTCAGGTCGGCGCGCAGCCGCTCGCGCACCGCCCGTGCATCGGCAAAGACCGTCTGGTTGTAGCTGTTGAGGTAGAGCTTGAACGACTTGCTCTCGATCAGATTCGGCGTCTCGGCGGGGATGGTGAAGTGCGCGATCGCGACCTGTGGCTTACCGCGCGGGTTGAGCCAGCTCAGCTCGAACGCCGTCCACAGGTCGGCGCCCGTAAACGGGGGCGTGCCGTCGATGCCGATCTCGACCCGCTTGGGCGCGCGCGGCAGCGGGCACAGCAGCGTCGGGTCATATTGGTCCACGTAGGCGCTCGCGCGGCCCAGCGGGGCCTGCGCCAGTTCGGGCAACGCAGCCGCCGCGGCGGCCGTCGGGGTCGGGTCGTTCGTCATCAGGGGGTGAACTCGCGTTCGCGCAACCATTTGGTGGCGACCCACTTTTCCCCCTCCAGCACGGGGGCGCCGCCGTGCAGCGTGCGGGTCGCCGGATCCGGCCGATCGTACGCGAAGAACACCGCGTGCCCGCGCTGTGGCATCACCTCCAGCCCCACATCCGGAAACGTCGTGCCGCCCCCCCGTTCGGGTTCGTTGAGGTACATCACCAGCGTCGCGACGCGCTGGCCGCCGCGCTCGGTGATGCGGGCGGTGCCCGGCGCGCGGGGGTCGAAATAGTCGTAGTGCGGCCGGTACTCCGCACCGGGCCGGTAACGCAGCACCTGCAGCCCCTCGCCGTTTTCCACCGGCCAGTGCACCAGGCGGCTCAGCCGTGCCTCGATGCGCTGGATCAGCGGCGACTCCCCGCGCCGGAAGAACATCCCGTCACTCGTGCGGTCCGCGTTGAGCTCCTCGCCACCCGTGGCGGTCTGCACGGTGCGCGAGCGCTTGAGCCGCGGCTCGGCAGCGCGCATAAGCGCCTCGCACTCCTCCTCCGACAGCAGGTTGCCCAGCACCACGAGGCGGGGCTGGCGCATGCTCACCAGGACGGTGACGATGCGATCGCCGAGGTCGATCGCGCGCGGCGAGCCCGAGAGGTCGATGTAGGGCCGCGCCGGCGTCCCAGCCGAACGGCCATGGTGGGAGACCTGCCTGCTGGTGTCGGGGGACGTGCCCCGTGAGTTACTCCCAGCCTCGGGATGGGATACCCCGCCCTGCCGCTCCCCCGGGCGCGTGCCAACCGGCGCCCGCAGCGACGCCACGTGCGCCTCCATCACCTCCTCCATGGCCGTGAGTGCCACGGTCTCCTGCCAGCCGGCCTTGAGCATCGCCTGCAGGACCGACTCGGGCGTACAGCCCGCCTGAGCCTGCTGGATGATCCACGCCCGCAATTCGTCGGTGATGCGTTGCGCCATCGGTCGTCCTCCCTGAAAGCCCGCGCGGACCGGCGCCTGTGCTAGCCGCGCTCGTCGCGCCGGAAGACCAGCCGGTCCGGCGCGGACGCGTCGGCCACGTAGCGGTAGCCCTCGGCATCAAAGCCTTGCAGCGCCGCCACCTCGCGCACGCGGTGCTGCGCCGCCCAGCGTGTCATCAGCCCGCGCGCGCGCTTGGCCAGAAAGCTCACCACCTTGTAGCCCGTGCCGCGCCGCTCCTCGAACACGCACTGCACCACCTGCGCGCGCAGCGCACGCCGGTCCACCGCCTTGAAATACTCTTCGCTCGCCAGGTTGACGATGATGCCGTCGTCGGCGCTGGCGCGCTCGTCCAGGTATTGCGCGATGCGCGTACCCCAGAACTGGTACAGGTTGCGCCCGCGCGGGGTTTGCAGCCGCGTGCCCATCTCCAGCCGGTACGGCTGCATGCGGTCCAGCGGCCGCAACACGCCGTACAGGCCGCTCAGGATGCACACGTGCGCCTGCAGCCAGTCCCAATCGGCTTCCGTCAGGCTGCGCACATCCAGCCCCTCGTACACGTCACCGTTGAAGGCGAAGATCGCCGGGCGGCTGTTGTCGGGCGTGAACACCGGCTGCCACGCCTGATAGCGCGCCACGTTGAGCGCCGCCAGCGCGTCGCTCAAGTCCATCAGCTCCGCGATCTCCTGCGGCGACTTGGCGCGTAGCACCTCGATGAGCTGCGCCGCGTCCTCGACGAACAGCGGTTCGGTCGCCCGGTCCGTGGGCAGCGGGGTTTCGTAATCCAACGCTTTGGCGGGGGAGAGGATGAACAACATGCCCCACATCGTAGCGCGAAAGCGTCAATGGAGGTAACGCCACGCCGGGGGCTAAATTTTTGAGCCACTGACGCGGGTAATATGCGAAATATTGCAGCACTTCCTGTCGGAGGGAGAGATGACCCAGCCCACTTGGGGTAAACGCACCCCCGATGGCCGATGGCACCCGCTGGTGGATCACTGCCTGGATGTGGCGGTGGTTTTGGAGGCATTGCTGACCCACACCGCCACCGGACGGGGATGGGTGCTCAACGCACCGCAAAAAGCCCGGCTCGCTGTCATCGCCTTTCTTCACGACTTCGGTAAATGCAACCGCGGCTTTCAGGCAAAAGCCGATCCGACGGCGCGCGAAACCGCCGGCCACGTCATGGAAGCCGTGGCGCTTCTCATGGAGCTGCAAGATCGCTGGCCGAACGCATGGCGCGACCTGGTCACTGAGCTGTGCGGGTGGTTCACCGATCCCGAACAGGCCGGTCAAATGCTGGTGGCCAGCATCTCGCACCATGGGCGGCCCATCTCCCTCGACGGCGACTACCCGCAATGGGCCAGTGCCTCACGCAACCAACACCACGCCAAACGCTGGGCGGCCGCCAACGGCTACGACCCCATGGCGGCGCTGGATGCGTTGGCAATCGCCGCCCGCGCCGCTTTCCCCGAAGCCTTCGCACCCGGTGTCCCCCCGATCGACGCCACCCCTGCCCTGCAACAGCGCTTTGCCGGCCTGGTGATGCTGGCCGACTGGATCGCCTCGGACACGCAGTTCTTTCCTTATCGGCAGTCGGAAGCCGAAGACCGTCTGGCGTTTGCACGCGCCGCCGCCGAGCGCGCCTTGCGCGCCATCGGGCTGCTGCCGCCTGATGAGCGCCAGCCCAAACCGTTTGCGGAAACGTTCGGTTTCACCCCCACACCCCTGCAAGCGGCGCTGGCGCAAACGCTTGCGCCCGCCGACGACACCCGCCTGCTGCTCGCCGAGTCCGACACCGGCAGTGGCAAGACCGAAGCGGCGCTCGGGTGGTTTTTCCGCCTCTATGCCGAGGGCAAGGCCGATGGCCTCTATTTCGCGCTGCCCACCCGGGTAGCAGCCCGCGAGCTCTACGAGCGTGTGCGTCGGGCGGTGGAGGCTGCATTCGAGCCCGATCAGCGCCCAGGACCCGTGTTGCTCGCCGCGCCCGGCTACGTGAAGGTCGACGGCCGCGCGGTCGCCGACATCCTCACCGACCCTACCGGCACGCTCTGGGACGACAGCGACCCCAACGCGCGGCGCGAGCGCCTGTGGTCGGCCGAGCGGCCCAAGCGCTTCCTGGCCGCCCCGGTGGCCGTGGGCACCATCGACCAGGCGCTGCTGTCGGTATTGCAGGTCAAGCACAGCCTCATGCGCTCCGTGTGCCTAGACCGGCACCTGCTTGTGGTGGACGAGGTGCACGCCTCCGACCCCTACATGCGTGAGGTACTGTGCGAGCTCCTGCGCGCCCACGTGGGCCGTGGCGGCTGGGCACTGCTGCTCTCGGCCACCTTGGGCGAAGTGGCGGCAGCGAAATATTTCGGGCGGGAAGCTTTACAGCTGGACGAAGCCACGAAACGACCCTACCCGCTGCTGTCGTCTCGCACCCAAACCTGGCCCATGCCTGCGGCACGGGAGCGCCAGATCGCCATCACCCTCGCCCCTACCCTCACCGAGGACGCGGCGCTCGTGCTCGCGCTGATCGAAGCACTCGAAAGCGGTGCCCGCGTACTTGTGGTGTGCAACACGGTCGCCCGGGCCAATGCGCTTTTTCGGCTGGTGGAAACCCAACTGCAAGACAGGCACCCCGATTTGCTGCATGCGCTCTTTGCGGTAAACGGCGTGCGCTGCCCCCACCACGGGCGCTTCGCCCGCGAAGACCGGGAGCTGCTAGACGCCGCCGTCACCGCACAACTGGGCAAAGCTTCGCCCTCGGGCGCGCGGCTTTTGATCGGCACCCAAACGCTGGAGCAGAGTCTCGACATCGACGCCGACTGGCTCGTCACCGATCTCGCGCCGATGGACGTGCTCATTCAGCGCTTCGGCAGGCTACACCGCCACGAGCGTGCGCAGCGCCCGCCGGGGTTCGAAACGCCGAAGGCGCTCGTGCGTGTACCGCCCAAGCCGCTGACCGAATACCTCAGCAAAGACGGCGCACTGCGCGCCCCCGCCGGACTGGGCAGCGTATACACCGACGGGCAAGTGCTGGCCCGCACCTGGGAAGAGCTGCAGCAACGCCCCACGCTGAGCCTGCCGTTCCAAGCCCGCGAGCGCATCGAGCGCACCACCCACCCCCAGGCGCTCGAATCCCTGCCCGATGCGTGGCGCAAACATCGCCAACTCCTGGACGGCAAAGTACGAGCCGAAATCATTCAGGCCCTGCGCTCGGTGCTCGACGACCAACCTTTTGGCGAGCTGCACTACCCCGACAAGGGTGAGCAAGTCCTCACCCGCCTCGGCCGCCCCACCTACGACATCCCGTTCGAAGTCCCCGTGTCCTCACCTTTCGGCGCTGACATCCAGCGCGTGGCAATCCCCGCACACTGGATGCCGGGAGCGGCTGCAAACGCAATACCCGACGTGGCGCATGCCACGCCAACCGCGGACGGATTCCGCTTCGTGCTGGGAACGCAAGCCTTTCGCTACACCCGCTTTGGACTGGAGAGAGACGATGCATGACTTGCTTCACGACCCCCTGATCGGTGTGCGCACGCGCGCAGGCGAACGCCGGCTTAGCCTGCCCGACCTGCTCGCCGCCCTCTCTGCGGGTGAAGTGGAAGGGTATACCGGCCTGCGCGCCCACCAGGCCGACCCCTGGCATGTCTTTCTGGTGCAACTCGCAGCCAGCATCCAGGCGCGCCAGCCCACCGACACCCTGCCGCCCGACCCTGCCTACTGGCGCGAGGGGTTGCTCGATCTTGCTGGGGGCAAGGCCAGTGCCTGGCATCTGCTGGTCGAGGACGTCACCCAGCCGGCTTTCATGCAGCACCCGTGGATGAGCTGGGAAGCCGAGGCGGCCGACTACGGAGTGACGATCAAACGGGGACAAACCAGCTATGCGCCGAAGGCCACGACCCCAGACGAGCTGGATGTGCTGGTCACCTCGAAGAACCACGACGTCAAGATGGCGCGCGTCGGGGCCGAGGAGGTGGAGGCATGGCTCTATGCCTTGGTCTTGCTGCAAACCACCAGTGGCTTTTTGGGTCAGGGCAACTACGGCATCGTGCGCATGAACGGCGGCTTTGCCAGCCGACCGGTCGTCGCATGGGCGGTCTCTCTGCACCCGAGCCAGCGCTTCCAGCACGAGGTCGCCGTGGTCATGCAACTGCGCAACAGCACCGTCCGCACCTACGGCTATGCAGCGCGCGGTGTCACGCTGACGTGGGTGCGCCCGTGGAGCCGAAGCGACCACCAGTTCCAGCTCGCGGACCTCGAGCCATGGTTTGTCGAAGCGGCACGCCCCATTCGACTGGTCCGCTCGCCCTCTGGCCACCTCATCGCGCTGGGGGCCACGAGCAAAGCACGCCAGATCGGCCCCAAGACGCTGGAAAACGGCGACGTGGGGGATCCGTGGATCCCAATCAACACCGCTGACAAAAAGAAAGGCCGCTCGGCCATGACCCTATCGGCCGATGGCTTCACCCCTGAGCGGCTGACCGATCTGCTCTTTGCGCAGGGTTTCGAGCTCACCGCACTGCAACAACCGCAGGTTAGCGAAGGTCCAGGCTGGTTCGTCGCCTCTTGCCTGGTGCGTGGCCAAGGCACCACCGAGGGCTATCACGAAGTCCGCATCCCCGTTCCACCCAAAGCGCGGCTCGCGCTGCTCCACACAGGCCAACGGCAGACCCTTGGGCAACTCGCGCAACGGCTGCTCAGCGATGCCAAAGCCGTCCAAAAAGCGCTCAACACGGCGCTGGCGGTGCTCAGCGAAGGCGGACCGGATCAAGCAGACTTCGAGCGCGTCGAAAGCTGGCTCAAAACCGCCAAACGCGACTTCGGCCGCCGTTGGGAGTCGCTCTACTTCCCCACCCTCTGGCGCGGTGCCGAAGAGGAGCACGACACAGTACGCCGTGACTGGCAGCAGCGCCTCGTGGACGAAGCGCACGCCCTGCTCGACGAGGCCACCCAGCGCCTGCCGCTACCGGCCAACCGGACTTGGCGCGCGATCACACAAGCCGAGCGTGCGTTCCACGGCCTGCTGCGCAAACACGAACTGCCCTTTCCCCGCCGTGCCCCGGCGCACACCCTTGAAACGATGGAGGACGCCATCCCATGACAGAACCCTCACCGACACCTGCGCACACGCCATCGCTTGCCGCGGACATCGCCCGGCTCGCGGGCGTTATGGCCGCCGAACATTACCCCAACGGGGAACGCGCCGCCCTGCGCCGCTGGGCTCCGGGACAGCCCGTGCCGCTGGCCTTCTACCGCTTGTGGCTGCGACACCTCGGCCGTGACCTGCCCCCCGAGTCACAAACCGAAGCCTGGATGGCCATCGCCTGGGGCCTGGCCACGGCCGGCCCCGACAGCCACGACCCTCAGCGCCCGTGGGGCCAAGCGCTCGCTGAGAGCCGCTATGCCGAAGGGCGGCTGGAGCGGCTGCTCTCCGCGCCCGAAGAGCTGCGGCTCGACCTCTACACGAGCGCTGTGCGTTTTCTCGCGGCAAAGGGCGAGCGCTTCGACTGGCAAGACGCCGCGCTCTTTCTGCTGACGACCGCCCCGGCCAAGCGCGAGGGCCTGCATCGCCGCATCGCCAGCCGCTACTACCGCCATCTTCCCCAAGACTAACCAAGGAGTTCATCCATGTTCCTGCAAATCCACACCCTCACCAGCTACCCCGCGAGCCTGCTCAACCGCGACGATGCGGGCCTGGCCAAGCGCATCCCCTTTGGTAACGCCATCCGGCTGCGCGTCTCCTCCCAATGCCTCAAGCGCCACTGGCGCGAAGACCTCACCCAAAAACTGCCCGATGTGCCCGACGGGTTGCGCACGCGCTCGTTCTTTACCCGCGCCGTGCTTCCCAAAGCGCTGGCAGCAGGGGTTCCCGAAATCATCGCATTGGCCTTGATCGAGCCGCTCGCCAAAGCGGTGATCGATGGCGGTGTCAAGGAAGGGGGGAATCTCAACCAGCCATTTCTGTTTGGTGAGCGCGAAGCCGACTATCTCGTCCGGCTGATGCTCGAAGCCAGCCGCGAAAACAACGCATTGAAAGCCCTTACCGACCGCCTCAATTCCAAGGAAGAAAAAGACAACCTCAAGGCGATGAGCAAAGCCGCTGCGGGGCTGACCGCCGCGCTCTTTGGCCGCATGGTCACCTCGGACATGCTCGCGCGTGTCGACGCGCCGGTGCACGTTGCGCACGCCTTCACCGTGCACGCCGCCCACACCGAGATGGACTACTTCACCGTCGTCGATGACTTGAACCGCGACGACGAAACGGGTGCGGCGCACGCCAACCAGACCGAACTTGGTGCCGGCGTGTACTACGGCTACGTCGCCGTGGACGTGCCGCTGCTCGTGGCCAACCTCACCGGTTGCGAAGCGCGCGATTGGCGCAACCAAGACCCCAGCCTGCCGCGGCGCGTGCTCGAAGCACTCATCGACAGCATCGCGCGCCAAAGCCCCGGAGCCAAAAAGGGCAGCACCGCCCCCTACGCGTGGGCTGACCTGCTGTTTTTGGAAGTCGGCAAAGCGCAGCCGAGAACGCTGGCCAACGCCTTCCTGGAAGCCGTTTCCACCAAAGACGCAAAACAAGACATGCGCCTGCTGGCCACCCAGCGCATGGCCGACTACCTGCGCCGTTTGGACGAGATGTATGGCCCCTTCTCGGGTTACCGTGGGCTTTCCACCGTACTGGAACCCCTGCCTGCGGCGCTACCGCCCCACGCCCCGCTCGCGACCAACGCCGCCTGTGCGCTCGACGCTGTCTGGAACACGCAGAGCTGACGACCATGGACTGCCTGATCCTTCGCTTTGACGCGCCCTTGATAAGTTTTGGCGCTGTCGTGGTCGACCAGCTCAACCCCACCTGGCGATTCCCCGGCAAGTCGATGCTGGCGGGGTTGCTGGGCAACGCTCTAGGTTGGGACCACCGCGACGTCGACAAGCTTCAAGCTTTGCAGGACCGGCTGCGCTTTGCCGCGCGCTGGGACGCTGAGCCGGTGCCGCTCACGGAGTACCAGACGGTCGACCTGGGTCAACCCTTCCTCGTGGACACCGGCTGGACCACGCGCGGCCGACGCGAGGACCGCCGGGGCGGCAGCGCCGCCACCGGCACCCACCAGCGCTGGCGCGACCATTGGGCCAACGGTGTCGTCACCGTGGCGCTGGCGCTCGACGGCGAGGGGACCCCAACCCCCGACGAATTGGAACGTGCATTGAACGCACCGGCACGCCCGCTCTTCATCGGCCGCAAACCCTGTCTGCCGGCCGGCCCCATTCTCATCGGCCGCCGGCAGGCCACCGGCGTCAAAGCGGCCCTCGCCGCTGAACCCCTGGCCGACATCGGCCCGCGCCGCCGGCCGCACCCCATCTCCGCCCTTTGGCCACTGGACGAAGGCCTCGGACAAGGCACCGAAGAACGGTTTGACCGGCGCGACTGGCGCAACAACATCCACCGCGGCGCTGAGCGCTGTGCGGTGGGCATCCTGGAGATCACCGCATGAGCCCACTGCATCTGCTGCGCATCCCCGTGCGGGTTCCGCAGTTGCTGCGTTTTGCTGCTGAGCACGGCATCACGTCGCCCGACGAAACCTTGGGCTACACCCTGCACGCCTGGTTCACGGCACTGTTTGGCGACGCTGCCCCCAAGCCGTTTCGCTGCCTCGAGCGCCGCCAAGAGGTGCTGGCCTACGCGAGCACGGACGCCACCACGTTGCTGCAACACGCGCAAACCTTCGCGTCGCCACTGGCCTGGGCCGCACTGGATGCACAGGGCGTGGCCAGCAAACCCATGCCCCACGCATGGCGGCCCGGCCAGCGCGTGCGCGTGGAAGTACTGACCTGCCCCGTAGCACGCCATGGCGACGAGGAAAAGGACATCTACCTGCGTGCCCTCGATCGGATGGGCGACGCCGCACCGACGCGCGGCGAAGTCTATTCCGCGTGGTTTGTCCGCCAGTGGGCGGGAGCCGCGCAACTCGAAGACGTCGAACTGCTCGGCATGCAAGCGCAAAGTCCGCTACTGCGGCGTGACCGCAGCCTCGGGCAAAACCGCCTGAAGCGTGTGCAACGGCCGCAGGCCCTCTTTGCCGCCAACGCCACCGTCGAAGACGGCGAGCGCTTCGCTGCGCTGCTCGCCCGCGGCATCGGGCGCCATCGGGCATTCGGCTTTGGCATGGTGCTGCTTGCGCCACCGCGATGAGCCCCACGCCCAGCCTCATCCCAGGTCGGCTGGGCCTGGCCGCCTCGCGCATCCCATACGCCGACCGCCACGGCCTGCTCTACCTGGAATACGGAAAACTCTCGGTGGAGGACGGCACCCTGCGTTTCATCGCCGCCCAGAGCGAGGCGTTGGACGCGGGCGATTACGCCATCCCCTACCAGGGCGTTTCCATGATCCTGCTGGGGCCGGGCACGAGCCTCACGCAGGACGTGCTGCGCTTGTGCGCGCGGCACGGTACCTTGATCGCCGCCGTGGGCGAAGGCGGCGTCAAAAGCTACACCGCACCGCCCATGGGCCAAGGCCGCTCCGACGTGGCGCGGGCTCACGCCCAGCGCTGGGCCGATCCCAAACAACGGCTCGAGACCGCCCGGCGGCTGTACGCCTGGCGCTTCGGACGCGTATTGCCCCATCGCGACATCGAAACCTTGCGCGGGATCGAAGGCGCGCGCATGAAGGAAAGCTACAAGCTCGTCGCCCAGCGCTTCGGCATCGACTGGCACGGCCGACGCTACGACCGCGACAACCCCACCGCCGCCGACCTACCCAACCAAGCCATCAACCACGCCGCCACGTTCGTGGAGGCCGCGGCCGACATCGCGGTGGCGGCCGTCGGTGCGTTGCCGCCGTTGGGCTTCGTCCACGAAGACTCCAGCAACGCCTTCACGCTGGACATTGCCGATCTGTTTCGCGTCGACGTGACCCTGCCACTGGCGTTTGGTGCCGTGCAAGCGATCCAACAGCGCAAGTCCGACCTGACCGTCGAGCGCGAAGTCCGGCGGCGAGCGGTGCAGGCCTTTCGGCGGGAAAAACTCATCCCCCGCATGATCGAACGTATCAAGGAGCTGTTCGATGTCGATGACCGTGGTGGTGACGCGTAACGTCTCGGCGCGGGTGCGGGGGTTTTTGGCGTCTGTGATGCTCGAGCTTGCCCCCGGGGTCTACGCTGGGCTTCGAATCTCGCCCGCGGTTCGAAGCCGGGTTTGGCAAGTCCTTGAACAATGGTTCACACACGAGTCACAAGCCTCCATCATCATGCTTTGGCCCGATAAAGAAATACCAGGCGGACTGGAGGTCAACACCCTGGGCACACCGCCGGTCAAGCTGGCCGACGTCAACGGTATCCTGCTGAGCCAGCGTCCGATCCGTCACACGGAGGAGTAAGCGCGAAAGTGACGTTTTATGTTCTTTAACAATGGGTTAGAATAAAGAGGTTCCCCCGCGTATGCGGGGATTGACCCCGAAAGGCTGAAATCCCTGCGTGAAATGACGCGGTTCCCCCGCGTATGCGGGGATTGACCCGTAACCGAAAGCAAGGAGAGTAAGATGGGCTGGGGTTCCCCCGCGTATGCGGGGATTGACCCTTTGAGCATTAGCAAGCTTTCCAACCTTATCGGGTTCCCCCGCGTATGCGGGGATTGACCCCATTCGATCCCGTCCGACGGCTGCTATGTCGTGGTTCCCCCGCGTATGCGGGGATTGACCTGCCCGGGACCATTGTCTATTCTGGACCGTCGCGGTTCCCCCGCGTATGCGGGGATTGACCTGGACGCCGAAGGCCGCCCATCTGATCGCGCAGGGTTCCCCCGCGTATGCGGGGATTGACCTAGATGATGTTCCCGGGCATTATCCGTTCCCCTGGTTCCCCCGCGTATGCGGGGATTGACCGTGACGGAGCGCTTCGCGGATTGTACCCTAGCGGGTTCCCCCGCGTATGCGGGGATTGACCTGCCGGGGACCATCGTCTATTCTGGACCGTCCAGGTTCCCCCGCGTATGCGGGGATTGACCTACACACGATTGGCGCGGCGTCGAACCCGGACGGGTTCCCCCGCGTATGCGGGGATTGACCTTAGAGCCCGAAATCAACTCTAGCGGTAACAGTGGTTCCCCCGCGTATGCGGGGATTGACCGCACTGACCAGTCCTGGGGCTATGCCCTAGATAGGTTCCCCCGCGTATGCGGGGATTGACCCACTACGCAGCACGTAGCCGGTGGTCGGCTACGGGTTCCCCCGCGTATGCGGGGATTGACCCACCTCGTCTTTTTGCAGGGCCTTGCTGCCCAGGGTTCCCCCGCGTATGCGGGGATTGACCGCCCTATTGAGGCTTCGCGCATAGGGGTCGACAGGTTCCCCCGCGTATGCGGGGATTGACCGTCTGGCACTGTACCCTGCGGCCTGCCTCTTTAGTCGTCCCTGAAAAATTCATTTTCACGCCGCCCTTAGCCGCAGCTGGGCAGGGTTGGCGCCACTGGACTCGGTTGGCCGCCGCTGGGCGAGCCACCGGCCGATGAGGCGCACGGCCGCAATGAGGCGCAAAAAAGCTCGCCTCAAGAAGGGCACGCCCTTCTTCGTGATCATGCGCAGCAGCCAGCGGATGTTGTAGCCCGCCGCGCACAGCACCGCGTGCAGCCGGTCACCCTGCTCGCCCTTGAGGTGGCACCTGTCCATGCGGTGATCCTGCTTCAAGTGCCCGATGACCGGCTCGATGGCCTGGCGGCGCTTGAGCAGCTTGCGCTCCTGCTGCGTGAGGCGCTTGATCTTGCCGCGGTGCACCAGGCGCACATCCGCAATGTCGGCTTCCACCCCGCGGTAGCCCAGATCGGCAAACGCTGTGCTGGGCTTGATGCCAGTGTCCTGCATCAGGATCGTGGCCTGCTCCAGCTGCGCTTGCAGCGTGTGCCCGTCGTAGGGGTTGCCATGGAAGGCCCGGGCTGCGACGATGAGGCTGTGCTTCAGGGTGCTGGCAATGCCGACCTTGACGCCGAACTCGTAAGGGCAGCGGGCCTTGCCCTTGTTGATGCACTCCACCTCCGGCGCGTGCCAGGCGTAGAGCTTTCGAGTCCCGTCGGCGGTCTTTCGGTTGGCAGTCTGCGCCACCAGACGCGCCGCCTTGTTGAGGGTGTGGCCAAGAGCACTCTGGATGGCCTGCCCCAGGCGGCTGGCCTTGCGCTCGATCTCGCGCTGCAGCCTGGCCACGATCGTGCGCTGGCGCTTGATGACCCGGCGCATGCGCGCAAACTGCCGCGCGTGCGCATAGCGTCCTGCCTTGCGGGCCAGCTCCTTGCCTTCCTTGGCAAAGGTCTGCTTCAAGGCGATGCCGGCGGCCTTGGCCGCCTCCACCAGCTTGGTGCGTGCCGTCTCCAGCAGCCGGCTGTCGGTGGGGTGCGCCACCGCCTTGGGTTGTACGGTGGTGTCCACCACCACGCGCTTGAGTTCCTGCGGCTTGATGAGTCCGGTTTCCACCGCCACGTTGATGGTCTGCGCCAAGAGTTCTTCCACGCCTTCTTCGCCCAGCAGCCGGCGAAACTTCACCAGCGTCGTGGCGTCGCACGGCCGGCGATGTTCAAAGTACGCCCGCCCCGAGAAGAACTGCCATGTGGGGGTTTCGCCCCAGCGCTCGACCACCCCTTCGTCCGACTCGTTGAAGGCGTGCTTCAGATACAGCAGCGCGATCATCACGCGCAGCGGCACGCGGGGTCGGCCTGCGTTGGACGCCCGAGCTGCGCGCACCGGAGATTCGCCAAAGAGGTCCAGATCGGGCATCGCGACACCTGCGCGCGCTTTGCGCATGAACAGGTGCGACAGCCTTGCTTCCAACTCCTGCCACGGCATGCGTGAGGACAACACCGCCAGCGGATGGCGCAGGTCGATCATCTGATCGAGCCGGGCGCGGAAGAAGTCCTCGGTGGCGGGGCAGGCAAACATCGCAAAACTCCCAGAAAACGGCGCATCAGACCATCAAATCTGGGGGAAATTGTACTCGCAAACAGACAATAACACAAGAAAAATCATGCTGTTATGAATATTTCAGGGGCGACTCTTTAGGTTCCCCCGCGTATGCGGGGATTGACCTCGGCGCATATCTTGCGCACCGATTCCTTGACAGGTTCCCCCGCGTATGCGGGGATTGACCCGTTCCCGGGCATTATCTATTCTCCCCTTGTTGGGTTCCCCCGCGTATGCGGGGATTGACCTCTCGGCCCACTGGCCGGGCTTGACGTCGGCAAGGTTCCCCCGCGTATGCGGGGATTGACCCGACGGGAGACCTCGACCGCTGAGTAACCCTGCGGTTCCCCCGCGTATGCGGGGATTGACCCATTATCTATTCTGGACCATCTAGGTTCGACGCGGTTCCCCCGCGTATGCGGGGATTGACCTCCGTGGCGATAGTGGCGCATGGTCCGGGCCGCGGTTCCCCCGCGTATGCGGGGATTGACCCGGATAATGCCCGGACATATTATCTATTCTGGAGGTTCCCCCGCGTATGCGGGGATTGACCCGAATTCACCCAGCTTCATGCCTTCCCCCCGATGGTTCCCCCGCGTATGCGGGGATTGACCCCCTTATTCGTCGTCCGAAGACCCGCTATCCATGGTTCCCCCGCGTATGCGGGGATTGACCCACGACCGTCCGTCGGCCCACCCGCTAGACTTCGGTTCCCCCGCGTATGCGGGGATTGACCGCTCGCTCTCGTAGCTCAGCCGGCAGTGCTCGCGGTTCCCCCGCGTATGCGGGGATTGACCTTCCTTGACAGTCGCACCACAAGGCCGCGACCCGGTTCCCCCGCGTATGCGGGGATTGACCGACGTTCGAGCGCGCTCAGACGATCCTCGATCGGGTTCCCCCGCGTATGCGGGGATTGACCCACCGCCGTCATGGCCGTGCTGCTCGCTGCCACGGTTCCCCCGCGTATGCGGGGATTGACCACAGGTCATCTACCGCGACCGGCAGGAGCTGCAGGTTCCCCCGCGTATGCGGGGATTGACCTGCGCACGATAGCACCTCACAAATTGAAACCCAGGTTCCCCCGCGTATGCGGGGATTGACCCCCGATTGTTACCGCTAGGTGTCGCATCCCGGATGATTGGATAGTGCCATCACGCCATGCGTACCTGCTGGCGGTAAGCGTTCTGCGCGAGCTGCTGGGCAGCGGGTCAAGGCGTTGACGACCATCATCGGGAGATGCCCTCATGAACATCAAGCTGCATGCCCTGGCGCGTACAACGCCAGCCATACGGCGCGAGATCGCGCTGTCGGATGAGCCGGCTGCGGTGTTGGCTGAGCGTTACGGCGTTTCGCTCATGACGGTGTACAAGTGGAAGCGCCGCGAGGATTTTCTGGATCGCTCCCACACCCCGCACCGGCTGCGTACCACCATGACCCCGGCGCAGGAGGCCATTGCAGTGGAGCTGCGCAAGACGCTGCTGCTGCCGCTGGATGATCTGCTGTCGGTCATGCGCGAGTTCGTCTGTCCTGACGTGTCGCGCTCGGGACTGGATCGCTGCTTGCGACGCCACGGCGTGGGGTCGCTGCGATCCCTCAAGCCCCAGGTGCCCAAACCCGCACATCAGCCCTTTGCCGCTTACGAGCCGGGCTTCATTCATATCGACGTGAAGTACCTGCCGCAAATGGCCGATGAGACGCGGCGGCGCTACCTCTTTGTGGCCATCGACCGTGCCACGCGCTGGGTCTTCATTGCCCTGTACGCCTCCAAGAGCGCGAGAAACGCGCGCGCCTTCCTCAAGTCGCTGCTCACGGCGTGCCCGATCAAGATCAACAAGATCCTCACAGACAATGGCAAGGAGTTCACCGCACGGCTGCTGGGGCAGCCCAGTGCCACCCACGCCTTCGAGAGCCTGTGCGAGGCACTCGGCATCGAGCACCGCACCACGCGCGTGCGACGCCCCCAGACCAACGGGATGGTAGAGCGCTTCAACGGCCGCATCGAGGAGGTGCTGCGCAGCCACCACTTCATCAGCGGCGAGGATCTCGAGAAGACCCTGCTGCGCTATGCTTGGCTTTACAACCACCAGCTGCCCCAGGCCGCACTCAAGGGTCTCACGCCCATGCAGGCCATGAAACAGTGGTACACGTCACACCCGCATCTGTTCCAAAAACGGCCATATGATCATCCGGGATGTGACAGCTAGGGCATGATCCGCGAAGGTTCCCCCGCGTATGCGGGGATTGACCTTGTATGTATCGCGTTGACCGAATCGACAAACCGGTTCCCCCGCGTATGCGGGGATTGACCCCGGTCAGTACTTTTTCCGGCTTCAGGGTTCGCGGTTCCCCCGCGTATGCGGGGATTGACCCCCGGTCAATGGGTCGAGATTGACGGCACGAGGGGTTCCCCCGCGTATGCGGGGATTGACCCAAGATCGCCGACCTTGCCAACGTCAAACCCGGGGTTCCCCCGCGTATGCGGGGATTGACCTGAAGTCACCCGGCTTCATGCTTACCCTTTCACGGTTCCCCCGCGTATGCGGGGATTGACCCGGCCATCGGTCGGGGTCGCATGGTGCGGGTTGGGTTCCCCCGCGTATGCGGGGATTGACCTTTCAACCCATTGACCGGGTTTGACGTTGGCAAGGTTCCCCCGCGTATGCGGGGATTGACCTTGCTTATCAACAAGAACGCTCTTGTGCTTATGGGTTCCCCCGCGTATGCGGGGATTGACCTGGCGGCAAAAGGTGCAGGAGTTTCACCAGAAGGGTTCCCCCGCGTATGCGGGGATTGACCTCGTGCGCCTCGAGATAAGCAAAAAGGGATTCCGGTTCCCCCGCGTATGCGGGGATTGACCCCATTCCTCCGAATGCCGCGCCATCACGCGGCGGGTTCCCCCGCGTATGCGGGGATTGACCTGGAGCAGTCCCGGCCTGCGGCGTATTTCCAGTGGTTCCCCCGCGTATGCGGGGATTGACCCAGCGCGTCCTGCAGGCGGCGCGCGTCGCGGTCGGTTCCCCCGCGTATGCGGGGATTGACCCGGCATACCTCATGAAGTACGTGACCAAGGTGAGGTTCCCCCGCGTATGCGGGGATTGACCCCAGCTCGCGATATTGCTGCCGATGTTGCTCACGGTTCCCCCGCGTATGCGGGGATTGACCCCGCACTGACGGGCCAGTAACAGGGTAGCCATCGGTTCCCCCGCGTATGCGGGGATTGACCCTTCCTCGCCAAGCTCGCCGCGCCGGAGGTGCAGGTTCCCCCGCGTATGCGGGGATTGACCCCCCATGGAGCCGGACCGCGCCCGCGCCATCGCGGTTCCCCCGCGTATGCGGGGATTGACCCGGGCCGCCCCCTTGTAGCGCTTGCCAGCGTCCGGTTCCCCCGCGTATGCGGGGATTGACCCCGGGATAACCCGAAACGTACGCCGCCCTTTGTGGTTCCCCCGCGTATGCGGGGATTGACCTTCGCGCATAGTTTGCGCGCTGATTCCCTCTGCGGTTCCCCCGCGTATGCGGGGATTGACCCCGGTCGGGCGATGGCCTCCGAGTGCCTCTTGTGGTTCCCCCGCGTATGCGGGGATTGACCCCTTTGCCGCCGTACGCGACATGCCCGTGATCAGGTTCCCCCGCGTATGCGGGGATTGACCCTGCGCGAACGAGTCCCGGCGCAGCGCCTTGCGGGTTCCCCCGCGTATGCGGGGATTGACCGCGGTATATACCGCACGCGGGCCATGCGCCAAAGGTTCCCCCGCGTATGCGGGGATTGACCTGATCCTCATCGCGTTGTTTTGGGCGCTGAAATGGCTCCCCCGCGTATGCGGGGATTGACCGACCTCGGCCACGCCGTCAGCGCCGAAGTGCGCGGCTCCCCCGCGTATGCGGGGATTGACCCCGTCTGGCCTTTTCGTTGCTGGCCTCAACCCAGGCTCCCCCGCGTATGCGGGGATTGACCCCGGAAGACCATAACGACGGATGAGGTTTTTCAGGCTCCCCCGCGCATGCGGGGATTGACCGCTGCACGGCCTAGAGTGTCCCGTCGGGTATCGGGCTCCCCCGCGCATGCGGGGATTGACCATAGTCCGCCACTTCTGTGAGCACGCCCTCATAGGCTCCCCCGCGCATGCGGGGATTGACCAATCCGTGAACACCCCACGGGCGCTGATCTTGTGGCTCCCCCGCGCATGCGGGGATTGACCGTACCGTTGTTTGGTGTCGTTCATGGTGTCCTCGGCTCCCCCGCGCATGCGGGGATTGACCCGCCTCTGTCACCGTCTCCGACGCCGAAAAGGCGGCTCCCCCGCGCATGCGGGGATTGACCTGTGCCGTGGCGACCAATCATGAGCACCACGCCGGCTCCCCCGCGCATGCGGGGATTGCCCCGACCCCGACAACCTGCAGCCGCTCTGCCGCGAGGCTCCCCCGCGCATGCGGGGATTGACCCGACCCGAGAGCGAAGCCCTACCGTTTCGAGCGGGCTCCCCCGCGCATGCGGGGATTGACCTTGAACCCGAGCCACGCGACAAGAAACGAAAAAGGCTCCCCCGCGCATGCGGGGATTGACCCCGTAGCCAGCTGCAGCGTCACCCGAGCGGCGAGGCTCCCCCGCGCATGCGGGGATTGACCTGATTGCCGCCGGCGAGTACCGCTACATCTCCCGGCTCCCCCGCGCATGCGGGGATTGACCCACGCCCGCCGGCCGTAACAGCGAAAAGCCCGTGGCTCCCCCGCGCATGCGGGGATTGACCCGCGACTGGCGGCGTATCGCGGTCACAGAGGCGGGCTCCCCCGCGCACGCGGGGATTGACCCAACCATCGCGCGGGCCGGCGGCATCAGCGCCGGAGCTCCCCTCCCGCGAGGGATCAGCCCGCATGAGCGGCTTGCGCCAGCACCTTTGCCGCCCATTGGTTGAGACTTGTGCCCGCTGCTTGCGCCGCCACCAGCGCGGCGCTGTGCACTTCGGGCGGGACGCGCAGCATCAGGCGGCCAGAGGCCGGCTTCTCCGGCTTTTTGCCGAGCTTTGCGCAGGTCTCCAGGTAGTCATCGACGGCTTCCTCAAAAGCGGTGCGCAGGTCGGCCACGTTGTCTGCGTGGAAGCTCACGATGTCCTGGATGCCCAGCAGCCGCCCCACCAGGATGTTGTCGCGGTCGTCAAATTCGATGCGGGCGGTATAGCCCTTGTAGGTCATGGTGTTCATGGCTTGACTCCGATCCGTTCGAGAAAGGTGCGTGCATCCTCCACCTGATACGGCTTGGCTTCCTTCGCCGGGTGCGGGCGGTGGAAGGTGGCGACCTTGTCTCCGAAGGCAAACCGCACGCGCGATCCGCGCCCTTCGATCACAGTGCAACCGACGGCAATCAGCAGCGCTTCGATGCGCGACCATTCAATGGTCGCGCTGGTCGGTTTGGCAAAGATGGCTTCGAGGGTCTTGCGGTGCCTGCTATGCATGCGAAGCATGATAGCGGAAAGCGCAAGCAAGACAAGCGTTTTCGCAACGCTATTTTTCGCAACGCCGGAAGCACGAGCGTGACGCAGCGGCCCTGTCGCTCCGGCAGGACACGACCCACGTCAAGACACCGCCCGCAACAAGCCCATGACCACTCGGTGCGCCAAGCGGTTGAGCTTCGCAGGACCGGGGTTTCCACTCAATCCCGCAAGTCCCCCGCCAGGCTCGCCAGTGTCTCCGGCGGAATCTGCACGTGCGCGGGGTAGTTGGTGTGGTCGCAGCCGAGCTTGACGCCCGCGCCGGCCTTGATGGCGGCGCGCATCGCGGGGGTGAACTCGAAGCGCAGGAAGTGCACCGCGGCGGTCTTGTCCTCGGTTTCGCGGTCCAGGTCTTCGTCGGCGACGGCGTACACGCGGCCATGCCCCTCGACCTCGACGAACATGCGGTCCTCGATGCCGATGAGGCGCGCAAGCTCCCGCCGCCGTTCGTTGACGTCAGGGTATTCGATCATCAGCGTTGCCTTCCAGTTGGTGCCGTCGGGCACCAGCGGGGCGTATGCGTCGATCTCGTCCTGGATGCCCTCTTCCTCGAAGATTTTTTCGATGCGCAGCATCTCCTGGATCTGGTAGCGCATCGACAGCTCGCTCTCGAACTGCACCGTCAGGTGCTCGCCCAGGTGCACCGTGCGCAGCTTGCGGTGGGCGATCACCTCGGGCTTGTGCACCTTGCGCCACTTGGCGTAGGCCTCCAGCGGCATGAGCGTCTCGCGCGTGATCTTGCCGGTAAGTTGCATGGTGGTGATCATGTTCGTTTCCTGACGTAACGTGTCGCGTCGATAGGCGTGTCGCGTCGATGGGGACGAGGCCGGGCAGGCAACCCCTGCCGGCCCGGTTCATTTCAAGCCATAGGCCGTGGCCAGCAGCGTCAGCGGGTGGGCGAGCCGTGGCGTGCCGAGCTGGTTGACCTCGAAACCCTGCGCGATGTGGTGTCCGCCCAGCGGGCAGTCGGAGCTGATGTAGTCCGGCGCGCCGCCGTCCTTGTGCTGCGCCATCGCCTTGAAGACGGGTTTGCCGATCTGCATCGCTACCGGGTGGGTGGCCCGCTTGACGCCATAGGTGCCCGCGTGGCCGGAGCAGCGCTCGATCGTCTGCACCTGCGTCCCCGGGATGAGCTTGAGCACCTCTTCGGTGCGCTTGCCCATGTTCTGCACGCGCGCGTGGCACGGCACCTGGTAGCTGACCTTGCCGAGCGGCTGCGGGAAATCGGTTTTCAGCAGCCCGTCACGGCGGCGCGCGCTGAAGTACTCGAACGGATCCCACATCGCCTCTTTGACGAGCTGCACGTTCGGGTCGTCCGGGAACATCAGCGGGATTTCCTGCTTGAACATCAGTGTGCAGCTCGGCACGGCGCTCAGGATCGCGAAGCCGTCCTTGGCGTAGCGCGCCAGCACGGGGATGTTGGCCTCTTTGGACGCGGCCACGGACTCCAGGTCGCCCAGCTCCAGCTTGGGCATGCCGCAGCAGCGTTCTTTCTCGACGATGGTGTACGGGATGCCGTTGTGCTCGAGGATCTTGAGCAGGTCCAGCCCGATGCCGGGCTCGTTGTAGTTGACGTAGCAGGTGGAAAAGATCGCCACCTTGCCCGGCGTGCGCTCACCGTCGATCACCTGCGTCGCCTGCGCGGCCGGCGCGGCGCGGCGGAAGGTCTGGCTGGCGAGTTCAGGCATCCACGCGTCGCGGTGCACGCCGAGCACCGCCTCCATCGCGGCGCGCGCGGGCTTCGTGCGGTTGACGGCGTTGACGGCCTGCACCACGATCGGAATGCCGGCGAGGCTGCCGTGCACGTCGGTGGAGGCGAGGAATTTTTCCGATGCCTTGACCTCGCCCTTGCGGAATTTGATCGCCTTGGCGCGCAGCATCGTGTGCGGGAAGTCCAGGTTCCACTCGTGCGGCGGTGTGTAAGGACACTTGGTCATGTAACACAGGTCGCACATGTAGCACTGGTCGACCACCTTCCAGTAGTCGGCCTTGTCGACGCCGTCGATCTCGCCGGTCTTGCCCTCGTCGATGAGGTCGAACAGCGTCGGGAACGCTTTGCACAGGCTCACGCAGCGGCGGCAGCCGTGGCAGATCTCGAAAATGCGCTCCAACTCCGCGAAGCACTCGGTCTCGTCGTAGAAAGCGGGGTTGCGCCAGTCCAGCGGGTGACGGGTGGGCGGTTCGAGGTTGCCTTCGCGGGCCATGGTCGTCTCCTGTTCTTGTATGGTCACCGTGCGGTCGGTGACTCGTTGTGGAAAAGCGGCCGCGCACCGGATTTCAGCGCCGGGGGCGCGGCCGCGGGTGATCGCGCCACAAGGGCCGCGCCCGCGGCCTGGGTCATCGCCAAGGCACGCGGGGCGTCGGCCCACCGCGGCGGGGATCAGTCGACCAGCTCGGCCAGCGCCTTGGCGTAGCGGTTGGCGTGCGAGCGCTCGGCCTTGGCCAGCGTCTCGAACCAGTCGGCGATTTCGTCGAAGCCTTCCTCGCGGGCGGTCTTGGCCATGCCCGGATACATGTCGGTGTACTCGTGCGTCTCACCGGCGATCGCCGATTCGAGGTTCTGGCGCGTCGTGCCGATCGGCATGCCGGTCGCCGGGTCACCCGCCTGCTCCAGGAACTCCAGGTGGCCGTGCGCGTGGCCGGTTTCCCCTTCAGCGGTGGAGCGGAACAGCGCCGCCACGTCGTTCTGGCCCTCGACGTCCGCCTTGTTGGCGAAGTAGAGGTAACGGCGGTTGGCCATCGATTCACCGGCAAAGGCATCCTTGAGGCACTGTTCGGTCTTCGAGCCTTTCAGTTGTGGCATGGTCTCATCTCCTGGTAGGGTGGTTCGGTGGACACGCTGCCCGCCCCGCACGACACCGGGCCATGCGCGACAAGCAGACGCGAACAACGATAGTACGCCCGGGCTGTGTCGTCCAGATGACAGACTCAATATCTGACATAAACCGGATCTATTCCCCCATACACCCCCATACCGCCACCCCATATCGCTAGCCCGTACCGCCACCGCACCCGCCGGGCGACAGAGCGGCATTCCGGCGCCCGCCCCTCCTCGCGGTGGCATCCTCCCGGTAGCACCCTACAATTTCCCCTTGATCGTCAGGGGCACCGCCGGCACCCGGCACCTGTATCGCCCGCGGCCATCCCCTCCACGCAACGAGACCTCCCCGATGTCCGAGACCGTCACCCAACCCGGCCTGCAGAGCCTGTCCAAATCGTTCGAACCCGCCGCCGTCGAGCGCCGCTGGGGCCCCGTGTGGGAAGCACGCGGCTACGGCCGCGCGGGCTGGCGCGGCACAGGCTCGCCGCGCGCCGATGCGCCGTCGTTTGCCATCCAGCTGCCGCCACCCAACGTGACGGGGACGCTGCACATGGGGCACGCGTTCAACCAGACCATCATGGACGCGCTGACGCGCTACCACCGCATGCGCGGCTTCAACACGGTCTGGATCCCCGGCACCGACCACGCGGGCATCGCCACCCAGATCGTCGTCGAGCGGCAGCTGCAGAGCCAGGGCCTGACACGGCACGACCTGGGGGCCACGCCCGAGGAGGCGCGCAAGAACTTCGTCGCGCGCGTGTGGGAGTGGAAGGAAAAGAGCGGCAACACCATCACGCAGCAGATGCGCCGCATGGGCGACAGCGTCGACTGGAGCCGCGAGTACTTCACGATGGACGAGCGGCTGTCGCGCGTGGTCACCGAGACCTTCGTGCGGCTGTACGAGCAGGGGCTGATCTACCGCGGCAAGCGCCTGGTCAACTGGGACCCGGTGCTGATGAGCGCGGTGTCCGACCTCGAGGTGGAAAGCGAAGAGGAAGACGGCTTCCTGTGGCACATCGCCTACCCGCTGGCCAGCGGCGAGGGGCAGCTCGTCGTCGCCACCACCCGGCCAGAGACGCTGCTCGGCGACGTCGCGGTGATGGTGCACCCGCAAGACGAGCGCTATGCGCACCTGGTGGGCCAGTACGTCAAGCTGCCGCTGTGCGACCGGGAGATCCCGATCATCGCCGACGCGTACGTGGACCCCGCTTTTGGCACCGGGGTGGTGAAGGTCACCCCGGCGCACGACCCCAACGACTACGCGGTCGGCCAGCGGCACCAACTGCCCCTGATCCCCATCTTCCACCTCGACGCCACCGTCAACGACAACGCGCCGGCCGCGTATCGCGGGCTGGACCGCTTCGCCGCGCGGGAGCGCGTCGTGGCCGACCTGCAGGCCGCGGGCCTGCTGGTGGAGGTGAAGAAGCACCGCCTGATGGTGCCGCGCTGCGCGCGCACCGGACAGATCGTCGAGCCGATGCTGACCGACCAGTGGTTCGTCGCGATGACCAAGGTCAGCCCGCAGGACCCCACGGGCAAGAGCATCGCGCAAAAGGCCATCGACGCCGTCGCCAGCGGGCAGGTGCGCTTCGTCCCGGAAAACTGGGTCAACACCTACAACCAGTGGATGGCCAACATCCAGGACTGGTGCATCAGCCGCCAGCTCTGGTGGGGCCACCAGATCCCCGCGTGGTACGACGCCGAAGGCAACGTCTACGTCGCCCGCAACGAGGCCGACGCACGCGCGCAGTTCGAGGCGTATGTCGCTCGCCTCGGCGACGCGCAGCGCGAGCGGCTGCTGGCCGCGGGCCTGACGCGCGACCCGGACGTGCTCGACACCTGGTACTCGAGCGCCTTGGTGCCCTTCTCCACGCTGGGCTGGCCTGAAGCCGCCGCCGCGTCGGAATCGGCCGGCGGTGCCGGGCGCGAACCGGGCGATTTCCCGGCCGCAGGACGGATGAGCCCGGGCGCGTCCGGTGCCGCCGGCAGCGCTGCGGTCAGCACGAGCGACTACGACCTCTACCTGCCCAGCACCGTGCTGGTGACGGGTTACGACATCATCTTCTTCTGGGTGGCGCGCATGATCATGATGACCACCCACTTCACCGGGCGCGTGCCGTTCCGCCATGTCTACATCCACGGCCTGGTGCGCGACGCGCAGGGCCGCAAGATGAGCAAGTCCGAGGGCAACGTGCTCGACCCGGTGGACCTGATCGACGGTATCGACCTGCCCGCGCTGCTGGACAAGCGCACCACGGGACTGCGCAAGCCCGAAACCGCCCCGGCCATCCGCAAGGCGACCGAGAAGGAGTTCCCCAACGGCATCCCCGCCTATGGGGCGGATGCGCTGCGCTTCACGTTCGCGGCGCTGGCGAGCCTCGGGCGCAGCATCAACTTCGACAGCAAGCGCTGCGAGGGCTACCGCAACTTCTGCAACAAGCTCTGGAACGCCACGCGCTTCGTGCTGATGCACTGCGAGGGCCACGACTGTGGACTGGCCGAGCACACCGCCGACCAGTGCGCCCCCGGCGGACCGTTCCACGGCTATCTGAGCTTCTCGGCCGCGGACCGCTGGATCGTGTCGCTGCTGCAGCGCGTCGAGGCCGAGGTTGCGCAAGGATTCGCGGACTACCGGCTGGACCTGGTCGCCAACGCCATCTACGGCTTCGTGTGGGACGAGTTTTGCGACTGGTACCTGGAAATCGCCAAGGTGCAGCTGCAAACCGGCGACGCCGCGCAGCAACGCGCGACGCGCCGCACGCTGATCCGCACGCTGGAGACCCTCCTGCGGCTGGCGCACCCGATCATCCCGTTCATCACCGAGGAGCTGTGGCAAAAGGTCGCGCCGGTGGCGGGCCGCGCGGGTGAATCGGTCAGCATCGCCCCCTACCCCGAAGCGCAGCCTGCGCGCATCGACGAGCGCGCGGAAGCCGAAATCGCGCAGCTCAAAGCGATGGTCGAGGCGTGCCGGCGGCTGCGCGGCGAAATGGGCGTGTCGCCCGCGCAGCGGCTGCCGCTGTATGCCGTGGGGGCGGACGCCTTTTTGGCGCGCTGGGCACCGGTGCTGCAAGCACTGGCCAAGCTGAGCGAGGTGCGCACCTTTGCCGACGAGGCGAGCTGGGCGGCTGCCGCGCAGGCCGCCCCGGTGGCCGTGGTGGGTGACGCGCGCCTGTGCCTCTTCATGGAAATCGACGTCGCCGCCGAACGCGCGCGGCTGTCCAAGGAAGTCGCCCGACTGCAGGGCGAGATCGCCAAGGCGCAGGGTAAGCTCGCCAACGAGGCGTTCGTCGCCAAGGCCCCCCCCGCGGTGATCGAACAGGAGCGCCAGCGGCTGGCCGACTTCACCGCCACGCTGGAAAAAGTGCAGGCGCAGCTGCAGCGCTTGGGCGGTTGAGGTAGGGGCAACAGCCCGACGCGACGGCACCCGCCGCCCCTACAAACGCAAACGGCCCCTACGGGGGCCGTTTGACAAAGGGGCTGCTGATGAAGGGAATTGACAAGGGGCGCGTGACCTGCGGGACAGCCGTCGCGCCGATGGGAGCCAGCGCAGAGGCCGCGCGCTCGGCTCAGCGCCGCCGCAGCAAGGAGACGTATTCCGGGCCGGTCGTTTCCTGGTGCAGAAGCTCGTTGCCGGTTTGCTTGGCAAAGGCCTGAAAGTCGCGCACCGACCCGGCGTCGGTCGCGATCACCTTCAGCACCTGGCCGCTGCTCATCTCCGCCAACGCCTTCTTGGCCTTGAGGATCGGCAGCGGGCAGTTCAGGCCCCGGGCGTCGAGTTCACGGTCGATCTGCATCGGTCATCACTCCAAACTGGACGACGATTGTACGGCGCCCGCCCCGCGACCGTGCGCGCGGTCCCGCCAAGTCCTTACTGGGACATTCCCCGATTGTGATTGTTATTGGTCCGGCACAAAGAAGTTTTACCTCCCCCGCAGCGTTCTGTGCTTGTGAGGAAAGCTGGGGACTCAAGACAAAACCGTGCCGGAGCAATAGGAGACGCCGAGGGGAGCGTCGCCGCTTCCCTGAGGGTTGCTCACGCCAACCTCGCCCCGGGCATGCCTTCGACGGACGGTGGCCCGGGGCGCCCCCGACGCTCACGCCGGAAACACCCCGGTGGAAAGATACCGGTCACCCCGGTCACAGACGACGAACACGATGGTGGCGTTTTCCACCTGCTGCGCGATCTGCTGCGCCACCCAGCACGCCCCCGCAGCCGAAATACCGGCGAAGATCCCCTCCTCGCGCGCCAGCCGCCGGCACATCGCCTCGGCATCGGCCTGGCTCACGTACACCAGCTCGTCCACGCCCGACGGATCGTAGATCTTGGGCAGGTACTCGGGGGGCCACTTGCGGATGCCCGGGATGCGCGAACCTTCGCTGGGCTGCGCGCCGATGACGCGGATCGCGGGGTTTTGCTCCTTCAGAAAGCGCGACACGCCCGTGATCGTGCCGGTCGTGCCCATCGCGCTGACGAAGTGCGTGATGCGCCCGCCGGTTTGCTTCCAGATTTCGGGACCTGTCGTTTCGTAGTGAATGCGCGGGTTGTCCGGGTTGGCGAACTGGTCGAGCACCTTGCCCTTGCCTTCGCGCTGCATCTTCTCGGCCAGGTCGCGCGCGTACTCCATCCCGCCGCTCTTGGGCGTGAGGATCAGCTCCGCACCGAAGGCCTTCATGGTCTGTGCGCGCTCGATCGACAGGTCCTCCGGCATGATCAGCACCATGCGGTAGCCGCGGATGGCCGCGGCCATCGCGAGCGCAATGCCGGTGTTGCCGCTCGTGGCCTCGATCAGCGTGTCGCCGGGCCGGATCTCGCCGCGCTCCTCGGCGCGGCGGATCATGGACAGCGCCGGGCGGTCCTTGACCGAGCCGGCCGGGTTGTTGCCCTCGAGCTTGCCCAGCACGACGTTGCCGCGCTCGCGGTTGGCGGGCTCGCCGATGCGCTGCAGCGCGACCAGCGGGGTCTGGCCGATGGCGTCTTCGATGGTGGGGTAGCGCCGCGGCGGACGTCGCCGCACGGTGGTCGATCGGGAAGAAGCGGTATTGCCCATGAACGGATGTCGGATCGTGAGAGCGGCATCATGCCGCCGGTCGATGGCTTGCACTGTGCCATAATTTTGGCTCTGCGCGCCGGAGTGGCGAAATAGGTAGACGCAGCAGATTCAAAATCTGCCGGTGGCGACACCGTGCCGGTTCGAGTCCGGCTTCCGGCACCAGGCGCAGCCCCTACTCTCCCCACAGAGCGTCAAACACCCACCCCATCGGCGGTTCGGGGTTTTGGTTTCCGCCGTCGTCACGGTGACGCACGATCCGCGCGGGGATCTGCGGCCGCGGATACTGCGGCTTGCAACCCTTCCCGCACCGTGGGGTAGCGCAGCCGCAGGCGCAGTTCGCGCCGCAGGCGCTCGTTGCACAGCCGGCGCGACTCGTTCATGAACGACAACACCATCAGCGGCAACTGCTGCTCGGCCCCCGCGCGCGCGATGCGCGGCGGCCGCGGCAGCCCCAGCACATCGGCCGCCAGGTCGAAATAATCCCCCATCTTCAGCGCGCTGTCGTCGCACACGTGAAAAACCCGCTGCGGTGGCGCCAGCCACAGGGCGCGATCGCACGCGCGCGCCAGATCGTCGGCGTGGACGTGGTTGGTGTAGACGTCATCCTCCGGCCGCAGCACGGGCATGCCACGGCGCAGGCGATCCGCCGGGCCACCCTCCCGGTCGTGCGCATAGATCCCCGGAATGCGCAGCACGCTCACCCGCGCGCCGGTATAGCGCCCCCACCAGCGCCACACCCGTTCGGCGTCGAGCCGGCGCCACGCGCGCGGCGTCTGCGGCGCGGGCGGACGTGTCTCGGTCACCCACTCGCCCCCGCAGTCTCCGTACACCCCTGTCGTAGACGCATACACCAGCGCCTGCGGCGCAGATCGGCGCGCCAGCGCCGTGGCCAGCGCGCGCGAACGCGGATCGCGCCGCCAGTCGCGCAACCCCTCGGATGGCGGCGGCGCGAGCATCAGCACCCGGTGCGCCAACCCGGCCAGCCGCTGCAGCGACGCGGGAGCGTCCAGATCGCCCACCAGCGGAGTGATGCCCGCCGCGCGCAACGCCGGCACGCGCGCGGGAGTCGACGTCAGGGCATAGAGCCGCACCCGCCCGGCCAGCCCCCGCGCCACGCGCAACCCCACGTCCCCACAACCCACGATCAAGACGCGCTGGCGCCGAAACCGCGCCGGCCGCGCCCCAGCCCCCGGATTGAACATGCTCACTCGCTCCTTCCTTGCTCACCGACGCCCCCACGTCGGGCAGGCCGGTGACCTTTTGCGACAATCACGGCATCGCGTTCCTGCGGCCCGCCGCCGCTCTCCCGCCAGTATGACATTCACCATCACCGTCGAACCCAGCGGCCGCACCTTCACGGCCACCGAACACGAAACGCTGCTCGCCGCCGCCATCCGGCAGGGCATCGGCCTGCCCTACGGCTGCAAGGACGGGGCCTGCGGCTCGTGCAAATGCCGCAAGCTCTCCGGCACCGTCACGCACGGGCCGCACCAGTCGAAAGCGCTCAGCGCCGACGAGGAGGCCGCCGGGCTGATCCTGACCTGCTGCGCCACCGCGCACAGCGACGTCGTGATCGAATCGCGCCAGGTCACCGAGGCCGGCGCGTTCCCGGTCAAAAAACTGCCGGTGCGCGTGCAACGGCTGGAGCGCGCCGCGCCCGACGTGATGATCGTGCACCTGCAGCTGCCGGCCACCGACACCTTCCAGTACCGCGCGGGGCAGTACATCGAATTCCTGCTGCGCGACGGGTCACGGCGCGCCTACTCGATGGCCAACGCACCGGACGAACGCAACGCCGCGGCGGCGCTGGAGCTGCACATCCGCCACATGCCGGGCGGCAAGTTCACCGACCACGTCTTCGGCGCGATGAAGGAAAAGGAGATCCTGCGCATCGAAGGGCCGTTCGGCAGCTTCTTCCTGCGCGAGGATTCCGACAAGCCCATCATCCTGCTCGCCTCCGGCACCGGCTTCGCGCCGATCAAGGCGATCGTACAGCAGATGCGCGCACAGAACATCACCCGCCCGACGTGGCTCTACTGGGGCGGGCGCCGCCCGCACGACTTGTATCAGGACGGCTGGGTGCGCGAAGCGGCCGCCGCGCTGCCGAACCTGACGTATGTGCCGGTCGTCTCCGACGCGTTGCCGGAGGACGGCTGGAGCGGTCGAACCGGCTTCGTGCACCAGGCGGTGCTGGCCGACCACCCGGATCTGTCGGGCTTCGAGGTCTACGCGTGCGGTGCACCGATCGTCGTCGAGTCCGCCCGCCGCGACTACGCCGCCGCCGGCCTGCCGCCCGAGGCGTTCTACGCCGACGCCTTCACGTCGGAGGCGGACAAGGCCCAGGGATGACACGCCAAGGTCATCGCGGTGTCCAACCACTGGTCAAGGGTCTGAACCTCCCGCAAATCGTTGCACCGGACGCTGCGCAGCGGCTCACACGACCTGCAAGCCTCCCGAGGCGGGCCGCTGCCGCATGTGCCCCTTATTGATCCAGTACGGAGTGTTTTGTACTCCCGCGCCGGGCTCTTCTCGTGTGATGTAAGCGGGGGTTCAAGACAACACCGTGCCTGAGCGGTAGGGGCTTAAGCCCCCCTGCATCTTGACATTGAACGCCGCGGATAGGCTCACGCCGCCCGCAAGCCTTCTCGTGCGGATGCCGCCGGCATCGGCACCCCCAGGGGCAGGATCACCCTTCGGACAGCAACCGCTTGACGTCGTTGGCCAGCGCCTGGGCACCGCTGCCGTAGCGGTAGTAGAGGCGCAGCCGGCCCTGCGTGTCGTACACGTAGCTGCCGGCGGAGTGGTCCATCGTGTAGCTGGTCGGGGTCTTGCCTTCGACCTTTTTGTAGTAGACCTTGAAAGCCTTGGCCAGCGCCGGCAGTTCCTCCGGCGTGGCGCGCAGGGCCAGGAAGGTCGGGTCGAAGCTCGCCATGTAGGCGCGCATCACCTCCGGCGTGTCGCGCTCGGGGTCCACGCTGATAAAAATCCCCTGCAGCCGCTCGCCATCCGGGCCGAGCAGCCGCTTGGCCTCGGCCAGTTCGGACAGCGACGTCGGGCATACGTCCGGGCACTGCGTGAAACCGAAGAACACGACCACCACCTTGCCGCGGAAATCGGCCAGCGTGCGCCGCTGCCCGTGCTGGTCCGGCAGATCGAACCCCTGCGCGTAATCGGCGCCGGTGATGTCGATGCCGTTGAAAGCGGGCGCCCGCTCGCCACAACCGGCCAGCCACCCCGCGCCCAGGGTCCACGCCACGCCGCCCAGCAGTTGGGTGAACAGCCGCCGGCGGGGGGCGGCAGCGGCTTCAGGGGACGTGTTGCGCAACGGGTTCGTCATGGCGTCATGATCAGATAATGGTCCAAAAGCATCGCCGCAAACAGCAGCGACAGGTGGATCAACGAGTAACGGAAGGTCTTGCGCGCGAGCGCATCCGAATAGTTGCGCCACAGCCGCCACGCGTACACGACGAAGCCCGCGTTGAGCACCACCGCCGCCAGCAAATAGAGCCAGCCGTTCATGCGCAGCAGGTACGGCAGCAGGCAGGCCGCGAACAGAATCAGCGTGTACAGCAGGATGTGCAGCCGGGTGAATTCGGAGCCGTGCGTCACCGGCAGCATCGGCAGCCCGGACCGGCGGTAATCCTCCACCCGGTACAGCGCCAGCGCCCAGAAGTGCGGCGGCGTCCACAGGAAGATGATCAAAAACAGCACCAGCGCCTCGGCGGTGACGGCGTCGGTCATCGCCGCCCAACCGAGCACCGGCGGCATCGCGCCTGATGCGCCGCCGATCACGATATTCTGTGGCGTCAGTGGTTTGAGGATCACCGTGTAAATCACCGCATACCCGACGAAGGTGGCCAGCGTCAACCACATCGTCAGCGGGTTGACCGCCCAATACAGCAGCGCGCAGCCGAGCGCGCACAGCACCGCGGAGAACGCCAGCGCCTGCCGCTGGCTGAGCTCGCCGCGCGCGGTCGGGCGCCACGCGGTGCGGCGCATGCGCGCGTCGATGTGCTGCTCGATCAGGCAGTTGAACGCCGCCGCCGCGCCGGAGACCATCCAGATCCCCAGGCACGCCAGCGCCATCGTCGCCCACTGGGCGGCGCTGGGCCAACCGGGGACGGCCAGCACCATGCCGATCAGCGCGCAAAAGACGATCAGCTGGATGACGCGCGGCTTCATCAGCACGTAGTACTGCCGCCAGGTCGGCGGCAGCGCAGAAGCCATCGTCGTGTGCGGCGCGTTCATGCACGGCCCTCCTGCCACGTAGGCGCCACCGGCGTCGCCCCGGTCCAGCCGACGCGCGCCGGGTAGGCCGCGGCGATCCAGCCCGCCAGCAGCGTCACGAGTGCCGCCGCCCCGCCCGTGTGGGCGACGGCGGCCAGCAGCGGCCACTCCAGCACCACGTTGCTCAGCCCCGTGAGCAGCTGCCACGCCGCCAGCGCCCACAGCCAGTGCGCGTGCGCACGCAGCCCGCGCCGCCACAGCGCCCAGCCGACGCCCAACAACGCCGCCAGCACGACATAGGCGAACAGCCGGTGCGCGTAGTGGATCGCCGTCAGCGCCGCGAACGGCAGCGCATCGCCGCTGCCCTGCGCGCCCAGCGGTCGCCACAGCTCGAAGCCCCGCGCCCAGTCCATCGGCGGCCACCAGCTCCCCTGACAGGTCGGGAAGTCGCGGCAAGCCAGCACCGCGTAATTGGTGCTGACCCAACCGCCGAGCGCCACCTGCATCCCGACCAACGCCAGCAGCCCCCACAGCGCCAGCCGCAGCGCGGGCGGGGTCGCAGCGGCCTGCCGGCTCAGGCGGTCCGCCTCACCGTAGCGCACCGCCTGCAAGCGCAGCAGCGCCAGCAGTATCAACCCGCCCAACAGGTGCAGCGTGACGATGGCCGGGAACAGCTTCATCGTCACCGTCAGCGCCCCAAACGCGCCCTGCAGGCAGACCCACACCAGCGTGAGCACCGGCCATAGCACCGGCATGGCCGGGTCGCGCCGCCGCTCCAACACGCTCACCACCGCCATCACCAGGATGAGCACCCCCACCCCCGTGGCCAGGTAGCGGTGGATCATCTCGATCCACGCCTTCGTGAACGTGACGGGGCCGGTGGGCATCGCCGCCTGCGCCGCGGCGATATCGGCGCGAGCCCCGATGGGGCTCGCCGCGCCGTAGCAGCCGGGCCAGTCCGGACACCCCAGGCCAGAGTCGGTCAGGCGCGTGAACGCTCCGAAGAGCACCAGGTCAAAGGTGAGAAACAGCGTCAGCCCGGTCAGCGCCCGCAGCCGCTGCGCCGTCCCGGCCCCGCGGCTGCGCATCCACACCCACAGCAGCGGCCCGGCCGCGATCAACAGCCCCAGGATCATCAGCCGAAACACCGGCGTCCAGTCGTACAGGGTTTCCATCACCACCTCACGGACGCCCGGGCCGGTCCCACGAACTGGACGCGCGCATCAGCCGCTCCAAATCGCGCCGCATCTTCGCCGGATCAGCGTTCGGCGGAAACCGCATCATCCAGTGGCCCATCGGATCGACCACGTACAGGTGATCGGCCAGGCGCGCGCCCGGGGCCGGCTCCAGCCAGCGCGCCAGCTCCGCCTCGTCCACCCACAGCACGGTGGCCTTCGCCAGCGCCGGGCGCAGTCGCTCAGGGAAAGTCCGGTCGCCCGTGCGCAGCCACACCCAGTCCATGCGGTCCTTGTCCTTGCCCAGCCCCTCGCGCAGCTGCCGCTGCAGGTACAGGTGCCGCTCGCACTGCGCGTCGCACGCGCTGTCGGCGACGCTGATGAACAGCCACTGGTGGGCCAGCGACGGCAGCGGCACGGCGCGGCCCTCGGCGTCGATCCCCGTCATCGCCGGCAGCGGGCGCTGCGGCTCGATCAGCTCGCCGTAGCTGCGCCGGCCCTCGGGACGGATCACGTAGTACGTGAAATACGACGCAATGACCGGCGAGGCGCTGACGAGAAACAGCAGCAGCATCTTCCAGCGGCCGCGCCGCGTCGCCGCCATGTCACGCGTCACCGTCGGCCCCGGCGTCGGCAGGCTGTGCACGGTCAGCGTCAGCGGCTCGTCAGCACGGGACGCCGGCTCAGGCGTGGCGCCGCCGGGGAGAGAGGAATTGAAACCAGACATAAAGGGCGAGAATCAGGGTGGCCAGCGCAAACCACTGGACCGCGTAGCCGACGTGCTTGGCCGGATCGACGGCGACGACCGGCCACGCCCGCTGCAGTGGCAGCGCGTCCGCCGACGGCTCGGCCGGCCCGGTTTGCTGCACCGACACCGTAGGCAGCAGCGCGAGGCGCCATTCACCACCGTAAGCCGGGATCTCGATATTCTGCCGGATACGGCCACCGGTGTCCGGCCCCAGCTGCAATAACGGGGATGGAGGCGGGGCCAGCACCCCCTCCACCGTCACGGACACGGTGGGCGTGGACACCGGCGGAACCCGGGTGCGGTCCTGGGCATCGCGCGGCAGCCATCCTCGCTGCACCACCAGCCCCGGTCCGTTGCCGTCCGCAGGCAGCAGCGGCGTGACGACGACGAACCCCGCGCGCCCTTCCATCGGCCGGTTGTCCAGGTACACGGTGGCCTCGGGCACCCAGCGGCCGGTCAGTCGAACGGGGCGCCCGACCAGCGTGTCGAGCTGCCCCCGCGCGTGCGCGTCGTGCAGCGCAGTCCAGTCCACTGCGGGCCGGGCCGCCTGCGCCGCACGCGCCGCGAGCAGCGCGCGCTTGTCCGCCGCGCGCCCGAGCTGCCACACGCCCAGCGACGCCGTGACCGCGATCCCCACCACCGCCGCCAGGGTGATCACCCAAAACCGCCCATCCCGGCGTGCCTTCATCGCATAATGCTCCGCATGAAAGTGCTCGTCCCCATCGCCTTCGTCGCCATTGTCGCGAGTCTCGGCTGGGCCCTCGTGGCCATGATGCGGGGCGACTCCAGCAGCGGCGACGCGCAGCGCTCCCGCCGCATGGCGCGCGCCCTGACGATGCGCATCGGGTTGTCGATCGCGTTGTTCGCGCTCATCCTGCTCGCCCACTGGATGGGGTGGATCCAGCCCACCGGGCTGCCCGCGCGCTGATACATCCAGCCAGACACGCTCGGGCAGCGTCCGCAACGGCTCCGCGCCGAGAAACGTTCACCCACGCGAAAAAAGAAAGCGCCCGCAGGCGCTTTCCCTCTCCGACGCGCGCGGTGCCGCGTCACATCCAGTACACGAGCACGTACAGGAACAGCCAAACGACGTCCACGAAGTGCCAGTACCACGCGGCCCCTTCGAAGCCAAAGTGGCGGTCCTTGGTGAAGTGGCCCTTTTGCAGCCGCAGCGTGATCACCAGCAGCATCAGCATGCCCACGAACACGTGGAAGCCGTGGAAGCCCGTGAGCATGAAGAATGTGGAACCAAAGATCCCCGAGCTGAGCTTGAGGTTCAGGTCGGTATAGGCGTGGTAGTACTCGTAGCCCTGCACCAGCAGGAAGATGGCACCCAGCAGTACCGTGACCCACATGAAGGCGATCGCCTTGGTGCGGTTGTCATCCTGCAGCGCATGGTGCGCGATCGTCAGCGTCAGACCCGAGGTGAGCAGCAGTGCGGTGTTGATCGTGGGCAGCCAGAACGGACCAACGGTCTGGAACGGCTCGACGATGCCGGCCGGCGACGCGGTCGCGCCCGCCTGGACCGACGGCCAAATGGCCTGGAAGTCGGGCCAGATCAGGCTGTTTTCCAGGTTGCCCAGGGTCGGCACCGAGTGGCTGCGCGCCCACCACAGGGCCGTGAAGAACGCCCCGAAGAACATCACCTCCGAGAAGATGAACCAGCTCATGCTCCAGCGGTAGGAGATGTCGATCTTGCGGCTGTACAGGCCCCCTTCGCTTTCGGTCACCGCGTCCCGGAACCACTGGTACAGCACCACCAGCCACCACGCCAACCCGAAGGCAAGCGACCACTTGCCCCATTCGACGCCGTTGATCCACTGGCCGGCCCCCAGGATCACGAAAAACAGCCCGGCCGCGGCCATCACGGGGTGCCGCGACAGCCCGGGGACGTAGTAGTACGGCGTGCCGCCGTGTGTGGTTGCAGACATGTTCACTCCTCGTTGAACTTTATGAATCCAAATCGAAAAAACCGCTCGTTCGCCCTCAGGCCGTAGCCACCACCCAGCGTGCGATCAGCATCAGCACAATGACAAACAGGAACGCCAACACGACGCCGGTGGCCAGCACCGCGATCGGGTTGAGGCGCTGCACATCCTGCTCGAAATCGGCCCGCCGGCGCAACCCGATGAAGCTCCACAGCACCGCCTTGACGGTGTCGAGCACCGCCACCGGCCGCTGGTGCGGCGCGGGCGCGGTCATGATGCCCCTCCCGGCGTGGCCACCGCGGCGGTCGGGGCCGCCGGCGTGGGCGCCCCGACTTCGAAGAAGGTGTACGACAACGTGATCGTCTTGACGTCCTTGGGCAGCTTCGGGTCGATGACAAAAGCCACGGGCCATTCCTTTTTCTCGCCGGGCGCCAGCGTGTACTGGTTGAAGCAGAAGCACTCCAGCTTGTTGAAGTGGTTGGCGGCCTGCCGGGGCGCGTAGCTCGGGATGGCCTGCGCGGCCATCGTGCGGTTTTGCACGTTCTGGAACTCGTACATCACCGTCGCGAGCTGCCCCGGGTGCACCTCCATCGACCGCACCGCCGGCTTGAAGTGCCACGGCCCGCGCACGTTGGTGTCGAACTCGACCGTCACCGTGCGCGACGTGTCCACCTGCGTGTTGACCGGGTCGACGCGCGACTTGCCCGGCACCTGCCGCTCGCCCAGCGCCAGGATGTTGATGCCCGTGACCTCGCAGATGGCGCGATAGATCGGCACCAGCGCGTAGCCGAAGGCAAACATCCCCACGGCGATCACGACCAGCTTGCCGGTCATGCGCAAATTGTCAAGGCGGCGCATCGGGGTCGTCACGGCACGGTGCTCCTGCGGGTCAGGCCCCGAGCAACACGATCTTGGCCACGAAGCCCAGGGCAAAGGCCAAGGCCACCGACGCCAGGATCCACCCCAGACGGACGTTCTGCCGGCGTTGCTCGGGTGTGCTCACATCCACCTCCGACATCCGATCAGCCGACGATACGGGTCGCCGTCGCGTCCAGCTTCGGCGGCGTCTCGAAGGTGTGGTGCGGCGCGGGCGACGGAACCTCCCACTCCAGACCCTCGGCTCCTTCCCACGGCTTCTGCGGTGCCTTCTCGCCCTGGCCGCGCATCATCGGCAACACGACGAACAGGAAGAAGTACACCTGTGCGAGCCCGAAGGCGAAGGCCCCGACCGACGCGATCGCGTTGAAGTCCGCGAACTGCATCGGGTAGTCGGCGTAGCGACGCGGCATGCCGGCCAGCCCCAGGAAGTGCATCGGGAAGAAGGTGACGTTGAACGAGATCATCGACCACCAGAAGTGGATCTTGCCGCGCGTCTCGTTGTACATGACGCCGGTCCACTTCGGGCCCCAGTAGTAGAAGCCCGCGAACATCGCGAACAGCGAGCCCGCTACCAGCACGTAGTGGAAGTGCGCCACCACGTAGTAGGTGTCCTGGAAGTTGATGTCCAGCGGTGCCATCGACAGCATCAGCCCGGTGAAGCCGCCCATCGTGAACACGAAGATGAAGCCGACCGCCCACAGCATCGGGGTCTCGAAGGTCATCGAACCCTTCCACATCGTGGCGATCCAGTTGAAGATCTTCACGCCCGTGGGCACCGCGATCAGCATCGTCGCGTACATGAAGAACAGCTGACCCGTCACCGGCATGCCGGTCGTGAACATGTGGTGCGCCCACACGATGAACGACAGGATCGCGATCGACGCGGTCGCATACACCATCGAGGTGTAGCCGAAGAGCTTCTTGCGCGCGAACGCCGGCACGACCTGGCTGATGATGCCGAAGGCCGGCAGGATCATGATGTAGACCTCGGGGTGGCCAAAGAACCAGAAGATGTGCTGGTACATCACCGGGTCACCACCACCGGCCGGGTTGAAGAAGCTGGTGCCGAAGTGGCGGTCGGTCAGCGTCATCGTGATCGCACCAGCGAGCACCGGCATCACCGCGATCAGCAGATAGGCCGTGATCAGCCACGTCCACGCGAACATCGGCATCTTCATCAGCGTCATGCCGGGCGCGCGCATGTTCAGGATGGTCACGATGATGTTGATCGAGCCCATGATGGACGAGGCGCCGAGGATGTGCATCGCAAAGATCGCCGCATCCATCGACGGGCCCATCTGCAGCGTCAGCGGCGCGTACAGCGTCCAGCCGGCCGCGGGCGCGCCACCGGGCATGAAGAACGACAGCACGATGATGATCGCCGCGGGCACCATCAGCCAGAAGCTGAAGTTATTCATGCGCGCGAACGCCATGTCGGATGCGCCGATTTGCAGCGGCAGCATCCAGTTCGCGAAGCCCACGAACGCCGGCATGATCGCGCCGAACACCATGATGATGCCGTGCATGGTCGTGAGCTGGTTGAACAGCTCGGGGTTGACGACCTGCAGGCCCGGCTGGAACAGCTCGGCCCGGATGCCCAGGGCCAGCAGCCCGCCGATCATCAACATCGTGAAACTGAACAGCAGGTACAGCGTTCCGATGTCTTTGTGGTTGGTGGCGAACACCCAGCGCCGCCAGCCCGTCGGCACGTGGTGGGCGTGGTCATGTTCGTGCGCGTGCACGCCGTGGTGATCCAGTACTGCACTCATCGCGGTTTCCTCGTGGTGGCTTTCAACTCAATCCCATTCGGCGATCACTGACGCGCCGCCAGCACTTCCTTCGGCTGCACGACCTGGCCGGTGTTGTTCGACCAGCTGTTTTTCGCGTAGGTCATCACCGCCGCCAGCTCGACGTCAGAGAGCTGCTTCCACGCGGGCATCGCGCCGTTGCCCGCGCCGTTGAGCAGGATCTGGATCATCTTGCCATGGTCCGCGTCGGTGACGATGGCCGAGCCATCCAGCGCCTTGATCGGACCAGCCCCCTTGCCGTTGGCCTGGTGGCAGGCGGCGCAGTTGGCCGCGTACACCTTCTCGCCGCGTGCGAGCAGCTCGGCCTGCGTCCACTCCTTGTTGGGGTCGTCGGCCTTGGCCGCCATGGCCTGCTGCTGCTTGGCCACCCACGCGCTGTACTCTTCCTGCGTCACCACCTTCACGTGGATCGGCATGAAGGCGTGCTCCTTGCCGCACAATTCGGCGCACTGGCCGTAGAAGTCACCCGTCTTCTCGGCGCGGAACCACGTGTCGCGCACGAAGCCGGGAATCGCGTCCTGCTTGACGCCGAACGCCGGCACCATCCACGCGTGGATCACGTCGTTGGCGGTCGTGATGATGCGCACCTTTTTGCCCACTGGCACGACCAGCGGGTTGTCGACTTTCAGGAGGTAGTCGTCGGTGGGCGGCGGGTTGCCGGAGTCGGCCCAGACGCGGTGTTGCGGGTCCAGCGTCGAGAGGAACTGGATGCCTTCGCCCTCGCCCTTCAGATACTCGTACCCCCACTTCCACTGCATACCGACCACCTTGATGGTCAGGTCGCTGTTGGTCGTGTCCTTCTGGGCCACGATGACCTTGGTCGCGGGCAGCGCCATGCCGATGACGATCAGCAGCGGCACGATGGTCCAGCCCAGCTCCACCCAGATCGGTTCGGGCAGTTCCTTCGCCTGGTGCCCGACGGACTTGCGGTGCTTGGCGATCGAGTAGAACATGATGCCGAACACGACCACGAAGATCGTGGCGCAGATCGCGAGCATGAACCAGTGCAGCCAGTGCTGCTCCTCGGCGATGCGCGTCGCTGGTGGATGGAAGTTGAGCTGGTTGACCGCCGGGCCGCCCGGCAGGTCGTTGACGGCGGCGCGCACCGCGTTCGTCCACCAGACCCCGGCGGCCAGCAAGGCCGTCTGGACGCCGTGCCGCGCCCCGTTCCAGACACCGGCCCCTCGCCAGCGCCGTGCTTCACCAGACTGCTTCATCGTGCTCACGTCGTTTGCCTCGAATATAAGCGTTGATTTATGTCAACGCGGATTACACCAAACTTTGCCTGTGGCAGCAGTACGGGCATTCCCTGATCCCCGGTCGGGCCGAGGGATCACGACCGCGCGCCGGCGGGTCATGCCACGCACAGCGCGCGCCGCAACTCCCGCGCCAGCTGGCGCCGCTCCTCCGGCCGCGCGTGCCGCCCGACCCGCACCACCTTCGGGCCGACGTGCAACTCCACCAGCCCGCCGTCGTCCGCCTCCAATACCTGCAGCCCCGGGCGCACCAGCTCGTGCCGCACCACCGCGCCCCCCTGCTCGCATTCCACCAGCAAACGCCGGCCGTCCCACTCGAGCACCTCCCGGTCCGTGGCGTGGCGCGCGTACCAGACGAACGCCCACCCGAGCGCCACCGTCTCCAGCACGGCAAACGGCAGCACGAGCTGCGCCCCCAGCGCCCAGAAGGCCGACGAGACCGCGAGCGACGCCCCCGCGGCCAACGCGAAGGCCCACGCACATTGCCGCGGTGTCAACGCACAGTTGCGTCGGAAACACCAGCGCAGACGCGCTGTCGCCGCCGACGGGCCAGCACCCGCCGACCCATCGACCGATCCACCATCGGGTACCACCGGAAGACTCCTGGGGCCGCACCGGCCCGAGCACCACGCGACCGAGCGGCGACGCATGCGTCGGCCGACCCGTTTGATCTAAATCAATTGTAGTGCGGTTTCAGGGGGAACTCCCCCGGGGAGGGTGTGCGCCGCCACGGCGCAGCGCCTCGCGCAGGCGCTCCAGCGGCACCGCTGTCTCGCCCCCCGCCGCGCGCCGGGGGGCCGGCCGCCACGCGTGGCCGTAGACCACCTCGACCGTCAGGCACAGGTGGCCGTCCGCGTTGCGCGGCAACCCCTCCTCGACCGCGCGCAGCCAGCGTGCGCGCCATTGCCGGGCGCGCAGTGCGGGAAAACGCCCCCCGTGCCAGTTGCGGCCCGTTTCGCGCAGGTCGGCCAGCAGCCGCTCGGCGTTCGGGTAGGCGAGCGTCAGACGCTCCATGTCCATCACCGGCTCCGCATAACCCGTCGCGACGAGCCAGTCGCCCCAATCGTGCATGTCCACGTAGGCGGGCGCCGGCGCGGGCCAGCCGTGCGCCGCGTGCAGCGCGCGCAGCTCCTTGGCCGTATCGGGCCCCAGGCACGAAAACATCAGAAACCCGTCGACCGCGAGCCACGCATGCCACTGGCGCAGCCAGCGCTGCGGGTCGGCCACCGCGTGCAGCGCCATGTTCGCCCACACGAGCCCGATCGGCTCGGGCGGCGCGTCCCCCTCGGCCAACACCCCCGCCACCGGCGGCACCGTGTCGGCCGGACGCCGCGCCCAGCGGCGCCACCAGGGAGTGCCCCCGGCCTGCCAGCGGGCCCGTGTGGCCGCCGCCAACTCCCCCGCCAGCCATACCCGCGCCTGCGGGTAGCGCTGCGCCACCGCGCGGTGCGCCTGCTCCCCTGCAAGCAGCGGCGACCAGCTGATCCACGCCTGTGGCTGCGCCTTGATCCAGTCCAGCCGCTGGGCCATGCGCGCCCCGACGGTTTCGTGCAGCCAGGGACTTGCCGGCGGAACCCGCGCTCGCCAGCGTGCGGTGGCCACGGGGTCGAGTTCAGGCCGGCGGTCCGCGGCGGCAGGGGTGGCGGGATCGGTCATGGGCGACGCAGTATAGTGAGGGTGGGCCCACGATGCGTCCGGGCCCGCAAAACCGATGGGGCGACCGGGGTTGAAGGGATGGCAACGGCCACGCGCCGCGTGGCGGGGTATGGTGCGTGCGCTGGGGCGCGCGTTGCCGGCTCTCTGCGAGGTCTGCGGCGCCTGGCCCGACGGTCCGCTGTGCCCGCAATGCCGGCGGGACCTCGCGCCCCTGTTGCCCCGCTGCCCCGGGTGCGCGCGGCCGGTCCCGGTAGGGGTGGCGCGGTGCGACGGCTGCACCCGCGACCCGCCGCCGTGGACCGCCGTGCTCGCCCGTGTCGATTACGCCTACCCATGGGACGCATGGATCCGGGCGCTGAAGTCGCGCGGCGCGCCCGGCCTCGCGCGGACGCTTGCGGCGCTGTGGCTGGACGACCCCACCCTGCGCACGCGATTGGCCGAGGCGGATCTCTGGACGCCCATCCCGCTGGCACCAGCCCGACTGGCCGAGCGCGGGTACAACCAGTCGTGGGTGCTGATGCGAGCGCTGGCCCGGCTCACCGCCACGCCACCGGGCGAGCCGACGCTGCTGGCGCGCAACCCCGACGCCCCGATCTTGCACCACCTGGACGCCTCGGCCCGCCGTCAGCAGATGCACCACCTGATCCGCGTTTCCCCCGTAGCAGCGGCACGCGTGCGCGGCCGGCACGTGCTGGTGGTCGACGACGTCATGACCACCGGCACAACGCTGCGCGCCGCGACGTGGGCGCTGCGCGCGGCGGGGGCCCGCGCGGTCAGCGCGCTGGTCGTCGCGCGCACGCCACCGCCGGATAGCGGGGTGGAATAATGCGCGCCCCATGTTCCACATCGTCCTCGTCGCGCCGGAAATCCCACCCAACACCGGCAACGTGATCCGCCTGTGCGCCAACACCGGCTGCACGCTGCACCTCGTCGAGCCGCTCGGGTTTTCGATGGAAGACAAACTGCTGCGCCGTGCCGGGCTCGACTACCACGAGTACGCCACGGTGCGGCGGCACACCTCATGGACGGAATTGGTGGCGAGCGAGCGACCCTCGCCGGCGCGCACCTTCGCGCTGACCACGCGGGGGACGCGCAACGCCTTCGCCACGTCGTTCGCGGCGGGGGACTGGTTCGTTTTCGGCAGCGAATCGCGCGGACTCGACCCGACGGTGCTGGCGTGGTTCGCCCCGGCGCAGCGCCTGCGGCTGCCGATGCGGCCGGGCCAGCGCAGCCTCAACCTCTCCAACGCCGTGGCGGTGGTGGCGTTCGAGGCGTGGCGCCAACTCGGCTTCGCTGGCGCCACGCCGGCCGCCCCCGATCAGGCGTAGTAACGCACCAGGAAGTCCGCCACGCAGGCCGGTTTGTCCTCGCCCTCGATCTCGACGGTCGCGCGCCAGCACAGGTGCGCAACGGCGGGGGCGAGGCGCTGCAGCGACTGCAGCACGAAACGCGCACGCACGCGGCTGCCCTCGCGCACCGGAGCGGTGAAGCGTACGCGATCCGTGCCGTAGTTGATGGCCATGCGCACCCCGCGCACCTGCACCGCCTCGCCCATCCACTTGGGCAGCAGCGACAGCGTCAGGAACCCGTGCGCGATCGTGCGCCCGAACGGCCCCTGCGCCGCCCGCTCGGCGTCGACGTGGATCCATTGGTGGTCGTCGGTGGCGTCGGCGAAACGGTTGATGCGATCCTGTGTGATGGGCATCCAGTCGGTCAGCGCCACCTCGCTGCCCACGGCCGCTTCCAGCGCGTCGATCGATTCGAAGGTTTTCATGCCCGCGACTGTACCGGCAGCGTGGCGCCGCCGCCGGCGTCGGCTTGTCGAACCGGCGACATCGCGCACAATCACGTCATGTTCACTCCTTCGCAAGCCGACGTGCGGCGCTTTTTCTGCGGGGCGTTCGACAAGGGGCAGCGGGGCCTGCCGCTCGAGCCGCTGGAGACGCTCGCCTACGAATGGATGCTGCGCCACCCGGAGTACCACGGCGCGCTCGCCGACCTGGAGGCCGCGCTGCGCTCGATGACGGACGTCGACCCGGCGCGGGACAACCCGTTTCTGCACCTGTCGATGCATCTGAGCATCAGTGAACAATGCTCGATCGACCAGCCCCCGGGCATCCGGCAGGCGGTGGAGCTGCTCGCCGCGCGCCGTGGCTCGCTGCACGCGGCGCACCACGAGGTGATGGAGTGCCTCGGCCGCATGCTGTGGGAGAGCCAGGTGAACGGCCGCCCGCCCGACGGGCAGGCCTATCTGGCGGAGGTGCGCCGCCGCGCCACCGGGGCCTGAGCGCGCTCGCCGACCACGTGGCCGGCCCCTATTGCTCCGGCACGGTTTTGTCCAGAGTCCCCAGCTTTCCTCACAGGCACAGAACGCTGCGGGGGAGGCAAAACTTATTCATACCGGATCTATAAAAAACGATGAAGGCCCCGACAGGCTGCACCCGTCGGGGCCCTGGCACGGGGTTGCACCGTGCCGACCGTGGCGACGTGGAGAGTGTCGTCGCACGCCGCCGGAAGCAAGGGATTGCTTCCATTGTCAGAACCAAGCCGGAACGTGCACCGCCCCGGCGGGCCCGTCGCGACGCGGGTGCCTTTGGCATGCAGACCGCGATGCGACGGTTTCACTGTACCCCTATCCCCGAGGCCACGGGTTGATTTTTTTCGATCCCTCACCCACGGTCGATTGCACGGGGCACACCGGGGCGCGGCGCAACCGGTGATGGATTACATTCCCAAAAAGAATAAAACATCGGTTTCTAAGTATTGACCAGTCATGACGATCACCCTACCATCGCGCCCGTTCATTCGGTAAAACCCGAATCCCGGCCGGACGGGCGCATCGCCCGCCCCCACCGGCGCCACGAGGGCGCCACACCGGGACCTCTGTGATTGGGTCGCCAGCGCCCCACCGCCCCGCAGGGCGGGTCGGGCCGCTGGCCCCGCGTTCACCACCGATGGCGCGCCGCTGCGTCGGCGCCTGGTGGATCGGGACGCGGGTCTTGTTGAGAGAAAGGAGTGTGCGCATGACCCCGTGCATCGACACCCGGGAGATGCTCCCGGTCGACGTGCCCGCGGCGGCCCGCGCGCCATCGCGTCTCGCACCTGCGCGCGTCGCGGCCCGGATCTGGGCCGCCGCGCGGCATGGCATGGCCTTGGTCGGCTTGGCGACGCTGGCGACGCTGGCGCTGTTGGCCGCCCACCCGGAACTGCGCGCCGACGTGCAGCGGGCGCTGGTGGCGGGCTGGACCGCGGATGACGTCGCCGACGCCGTGTCCCTCGTCACCGACGGGAACGAGGACATCAGCGACCGCGTGCTAGCCGCCGACCTTCAGGCCCTGCCGCCGGAACAGGCGCGCGTGGCGCAGTGGCTGGCGCGCAAATACCGGGTCGCCAGCGAGCCGATCGGCGCTCTCGTCGCAGAGGCGTACCAGCTCGGGCCGCAGCTGCGGCTCGACCCCGCGCTCATCCTCGCGGTCATGGCGATCGAATCGCGCTTCAACCCCTTCGCCGCCAGCCCGTGGGGTGCGCACGGGCTGATGCAGGTGCACACGCGCGTCCACGCCGACAAGTTCGAGGCGCTGGGCGGCACCCTCGCGGTGTTCGACCCGCTGAGCAACCTGCGCGTGGGCGCCGCGATCCTGCAGGACGCGGTGCGCCGCGCCGGCTCGATCCCGGGCGGGCTGCGGCTGTACGTCGGCGCCGTCACGAGCGATGGCGCGGACTACATCGTCAAGGTGCTGTCGGAGTACGAGCGGCTCAAGCGCGTGCACGGCGGCCAGCGTGTGCCGTTCCAGGCGGCGATGCCGCTGCCCGAAGGCATACTGCCGCCAGCGGTGCCGGTGACGCCAACGGTTCCTGGCGCGTCGCGTGATGACAGGGGCAGTGCCCTCGAGGCAGACGCGGCGCCGCGCGCCCCGGCCGCGGGCCCGCAGGCCTCTTGATAGAATAGGGCGCGCGCGCAACTGGCGATAGGCGCGGCGGCGGGCGCGGTGCGCCCCGCCGGCGGCCGACGTGGACACACCACGGGGGAGCGCGCGGCTGCCGTGGACCGGTCCGCGGCGCGTGTGCCGTTCGCCTGGGCCGCCCGGGGTGCCGGTATCCGGCACCGCGGGTCCAACCGACCCCGACAGGACCGCCATGTTCGACCGCAACATCCTCATCGAGCAAACCGACCCCGAACTGTGGGCCGCGATCCAGGCCGAAAACCGCCGCCAGGAAGCCCACATCGAACTCATCGCCAGCGAAAACTACGCCTCGCCGGCCGTGATGGCCGCGCAGGGCACGCAGCTGACCAACAAATACGCCGAAGGCTATCCCGGGCGGCGCTACTATGGTGGCTGCGAGCACGTGGACGTGGCCGAGCAGCTCGCGATCGACCGCGTCAAGCAGCTCTTCGGGGCCGAGGCGGCCAACGTCCAGCCGCACTGCGGCGCCAGCGCCAACGAGGCGGTGTTTCTTGCGTTCCTCAAGCCTGGCGACACCATCATGGGCATGAGCCTGGCCGAAGGCGGCCACCTCACGCACGGCATGGCGCTGAACATGTCGGGCAAGTGGTTCAACGTCATCAGCTACGGCCTCAACGACCGAGAGGAGATCGACTACGACGCGATGGAGGCCAAGGCGCGCGCGCACCGGCCCAAACTGATCATCGCCGGGGCGAGCGCCTACAGCCTGCGCATCGACTTCGAGCGCTTCGCCCGCGTCGCGCGCGAAATCGGCGCCATCTTCATGGTGGACATGGCGCACTACGCCGGCCTGATCGCGGCGGGCGTCTACCCGAACCCGGTGCCGCACGCCGACGTCGTCACCTCCACGACGCACAAGAGCCTGCGCGGCCCGCGCGGCGGCATCATCCTGATGAAGGCCGAGCACGAAAAGGCCATCAACAGCGCGGTCTTCCCCGGCCTGCAGGGTGGGCCGCTGATGCACGTCATCGCCGCCAAGGCCGTCGCGTTCAAAGAGGCGCTGTCGCCCGCGTTCAAGACCTACCAGCAGCAAGTCGTCCGCAACGCGCAGGCGATGGCCGAGACGCTGCAGGCGCGCGGCCTGCGCATCGTGAGCGGCCGCACCGAAAGCCACGTGATGCTCGTCGACCTGCGCGCCAAGGGCATCACCGGTAAGGAGGCCGAGGCGGTGCTCGGCCAGGCGCACATCACCGTCAACAAAAACGCCATCCCCAACGACCCGGAAAAGCCGATGGTCACCAGCGGCATCCGCCTGGGCACGCCCGCGATGACCACGCGCGGGTTCGGCGAGGCGGAGGCGCGCCAGACCGCACACCTGATCGCCGACGTGCTCGACGATCCGCGCAACCCGACCACGATCGAGCGGGTGCGCGCGCAGGTGGCGGAGCTGACGGCGCGCTTCCCCGTCTACGGCTGAGACGCCATGAAGTGCCCCTTCTGCGGACACGGCGACACCCAGGTGGTTGAGACGCGCGAGTCCGACGACGGGGCCTTCGTGCGCCGGCGCCGCCGCTGCGGTGGCTGCGAGCGGCGCTTCACCACCTATGAGCGGCCGGAGGTCACGTTCCCGCAGGTGGTCAAGAAGGACGGCCGGCGCGTCGACTACGACCCGGCGAAACTGCGCGCCAGCATCGCGCTGGCGCTGCGCAAGCGCCCCATCGCCACGGCGCAGATCGACGCCGCCATCGCGCGCATCGAGGAAAAGCTCCTCGCCGAACCGACGCGCGAGGTGCCCTCGCAGCGGCTGGGCGAGTGGGTCATGGAGGAGCTACACCAGCTCGACCAGGTGGCCTACGTGCGTTTTGCCAGCGTCTACCGCAGCTTCGAGGACGTCGACGCCTTCAGGACCCTGATCGACGAGGTGCGTCGTTGAGCGTCGACGGCTCGGTAGCCGCCTTTCGTTTCAGAGGCACGCTGACTTGCGCGACAAACTCGCCATCTGACTCGTATACCCGCAACCGTGCCGACGCGCCATGGTGCAGCGCGAGCCGCTCCCGCAGGTTGTTCAGGGCGATGCCATGGCCCTGCGCCGCCGGGCGATCGGCATCCACGATGGGGTTGCGCACAAACAGCACGAGCTGTGACGCGTCAGCAAACGCCTCCACCGTCACACACCCACCGCGCAAGCGTGGTTCCACGCCGTGGACCACGGCGTTTTCGACGAGGGGTTGCAGCGTCAGCGAAGGCAGCAGCGCATCCATCGGGGCGGCGTCCACCCGCCACTGCACCGCCAAACGCTCCCCCAGCCGCGCTTGCTCCACCGCCAAGTACGACCGCGCCAACGCAAGCTCCTCAGCCAACGTGACTTGATGGCGCGGCTCCTTCAACAGCGCGCGATACAACTCGGCCAAATCCTCCAACAAAGTCTCCGCGCGCTCAGGGTCGCGACGGATCAGCGCCAGCACACTGTTGAGGCTGTTGAACAAAAAGTGCGGTTGCATGCGCGCGTGCAGCGCTTGCAGACGGGCGTTGACCAAGGCCGGCAACAGGCGCTGCCGCTGCCAAGCCTCCCATAAAGCCGCCATCGCCAGCCACATCAGCACCCACGCCGTGTGCCGCAACGGGTCTGTACCGGGCGGTACCCGGTACGCTACCATCCAGGCATGCCCCAACGGGGCCATCATCACCGCCGCGACAGTGGCAAGCACCACGCCCACCGGGGCTGGGTAACGACGGGCAAGACACCACACCACCACCGCGGCACTCCCGGCAGCAATCGCACCCAAAGCGTGTCCAACCCAAGCTGCCGGTGCCCACGGTGTCGAATGCCACGCCGCCAATGCCAGCGTCGCCGCAAACATCCAACACCAAACCCGCACCAACAGCGCCATCGTTGGCGCGCGACGGCCACCGAGCTCAGCTGCACTCGCCCGCACTCAACGCCTCCTGTCGCCAACGCCCCGCAGCATTCATTACCAAACGCATGCCAAAACGCCCCGAATCGTCACACGCAACCAGACTGCCCGCCTGAAAAGCGCCTGTGTGTAGCCGCGACCGGCCCTGCGGGGTATACATGACGTACCGACCAACCGTCACAGCACCGCGCAACTGACTGCGTGCCCACACGCGCGAGGCGGGCCGCTGGCGCAACAACACCTCGTGAGGCACCGAGCGCCGCCCATCCCCATCGCCGTCCTCGAACACGATCCACCCGACGGACCACCCCTGCTCGGGGGCGCAGCGCTGCCCGTCCACACTGGGACACACCGTGACCAACAGGGACTTGGCCACCGCATGATAGCGCGCGGCATTCATATCGCTGACCCACAGCTGCGCCGCTTGCTGCAAAGCCCATCGCCGCCACAGCGATTGCAGCATCCCCGCCGCGCTGCAGACGAGGATCGCCACCAGCGCTGTGATGGCGAGGATCTCGACCAGCGTTATCCCCGCCAACGCCGCACGTGGCCCAAGACACGCAGCACCGTTCATCCTCCCAGGCATACACACTCGTCGGGCGGTACGTGGTACCGCCGAGTGTCCGTGTATTCTGTCCGCATGCCGCAATCCGTTCATCACCGTCGCGCTCGCTCAGTCGGTCTGACCCTCGTCGAGGTCATGGTCGTCGTTGCCATTTTGGCCATCATCGCCGCCATCGCCGGCCCCAATCTCCGGCCATTGGTGCAGCGTTGGCGCGTCGACGCAACCGCCAATGAATTGGCCAGCGGGCTGCGCTTGGCGCGGCAAGAGGCCCTGCGCCGTAACAATGGCGTCGAATTCTGCACCGTCAACAACGTGTATTTGGTGCGCACCGTCAATACCGCCCCGCCCGATATCAAACAAGAAACTTTGCGCAACGACATCAACGTGCAGAGCAACGTCCCGCCAAACAACGGTCTGTCCTGTATTACCTATCGGGGCGATGGCTTCCCACGCAGCGGTCTCGCGCCCGGCACCCGCCCCACCTGGACCGTGACCACCGGGGCCGCTGCGCGATCGGTGTGCGTCACGCCAGCCCGCATCGAGGTCGTCAACGGCAATTGCCCCTGATCAGCCATGTATCCCATCCACACTTTCTCGCATCAACGCGGCTCCACCCTCATCGAAACCATGGTGGCCGTGCTCCTTGTGGCCATCGGCATAGTCGGAATGGCTGCGCTGCAGGCCAAAACACTGCGCAACGCCTACAGCAGCCAGCAGCGCCAACAGGCGGTACTCAACATCCACAGTCTATTTGAATCGATGCAAGCCGCGGTCGACAATCGGCCGGTCGGGCAAAGCATTCAAAACGCGTTGGCCCCCTTCAACCTTGCACGAACCTGTGCCGTGCCGCAGGCCGCCAACACGCCCGCCACACAATGGTTGGCCAGCCTGAAACAAACGATCGGTGCCAACGCCGACAATGACGGCGTGTGCGGCACCATCACATGCCAAACAGTGCAGCGTGGCAACCCAGCTCGTACCGTCACCGAATGCACCGCAACCGTCGAATGGAACGACGAAGGCGGCAGCAACGACCGTAGCGCCAACGCGCGCAATCCCCGCCAGACCTCGTTGCAATCGACCATCGCGTTCTAAACATTGCCTTCGAGACCGCACAAAATGTCCACACACGACACCCGCAAGTGCACGCGCATCACACCACTGGCGCGTCCGCGTGGCCGCGGCTTCTCGCTCGTCGAGTTGCTCGTCGCCTTGGCCATCGCCTCCGTGATGATCCTCGCCGTTGCGGGGTACGCGATTGGCGTACGCGAGTCCAGCACCCAAACCGTCAACACCGCGCGCAACGAGGATGTGACGCGGCTGATCACCGAACTCGTCGCGCGCGACATCCGCAGCGCCGGCTATTCCCCATGCGGCACACGCGCCAACCTGGCGGCCAACGGTCAAACCATCGAAGTGTTTGGCCCCAACCCCGCGCTGCCTGCGCCTTTCACGGGGTTGAACAACGCCATGCGCATCGAATCCGCGGTTCTCGTGCGTTACGCCAACCCGGACACCGTCGCCGACGTAACCGTCAACGGCAATACGGCGACCCTTGCTGCCATCCCCGCGGCGTTCAACGACGCCAGCGGCTATCGAAACACTGACGTGCTCGTCTGCGACACGACCGAGCGCGCCGTTCGAACCAACGTCACCAACGTCAACGGAAACGATATCGTGCTGGCCAACTCACCGAACGTGTCGCCCACCTCTCGTCACCGTCTCGCCGTCATCGAGGAGCGTCTTTGGATTTATGGCAGCAACGACGCGGCGCGCGACTGCTCGGCCAACCGCTGCAGCATTTTCCTGGCGCGCGCCGTCACGCAAAACGGTGCATCTGTTGTCACGCGCGAGGAGTACGGCACCGACGTATGCCCGCTCACTTTCCAGCCGGATAACGCCGGCAACCCCCAGTCGGTGCAACTCCTCGGTGCCTCGCGACTGAACGTCAACAGCAACGCCCTCAACGGCTGCCGCGGGCTCAACCTCACCGTCGCGCGGAGGAATTGACATGACGCATTCCCACGGCTTGCGCCCCCCGGCCTCCGAAAGGGGGGCCGCTCTCATCGTCGCCATGATGGTGCTGTTGCTGGTCACCATCCTCGGAGTGGGTACCATCAAAGTCGCGATCGACCAAGAGCGCAGCACCGGCGTGTCGCGTGAGCGGCAGGAGCTGTTCTGGCTTGCCAGCGAAGCGGCGGACATGGAGTTCGCCCGCATCGACGAGTGCATCGCCAGCCTCGACGGGCAGGGATTCGACGCGCAACGCTGCGTGCTGCAGCGTACGCTACCCAATAAGGCGGTGGCGACACCAGCAGGTGCGATTCAACTGGCCGCTGACAGCGTGGTGCGCTGCAATAACCGCAACGCCAATTCCATCGCCGACTGCCGGGAAAGCAGCTTTTACGCCAAGTGCAATCGCTTTCTGAACAACCCCAATTACGGCCTGAGCGCCCAGGAGCCCGATTGCATGGTCTTTATCGTCAACACGCGGGCGCGTGGCCCCGCCAATCAAGGCCGGGCTGACACGGAATCGATCTACCTCATGATCGAGACCGTTGCATAACTGGTACATCCCCCGATGGCTGCGCGTGCAGGGTGATGTCCAATACCGGTATCGGACAGCCGCTGCCGCCAGAGCATGACCACCGAGAGCTTCTTCCTGCTGGGCGCACGCCCCCTGATCGAAGACACGCCGACCTACAAGCTGCACCAGCTCATCGATTGGAAGGCGATCGGCGCGCAGCTCAAGGGCCTGTACCGGCGCGAGCTCACCCGCGGTGGCGGCCCCGAGCCGTATGCGCCGCTGTCGATGTTCAAGCTCATGCTCTTGGGTCAGTGGCATGGGCTGTCGGATGCGGAACTGGAGCGGGCGCTCAAGGTACGCATCGACTTCATGGTCTTCTGTGGCTTCGACCCCTCGGCCGGGGAGATGCCCGATGCCAGCACCATCTGTCGCTTTCGCAACCGCTTGGTGCAAGCCAAGCTCGATCAGCGGCTGCTTTGCAGCATCAACCGCCAGCTCGAAGCCATCGGCGTCAAGGTCCAGGGCAGCACGGGCGCGATCGTGGATGCCACCATCATCGAAAGTGCTGCCCGTCCGCGCGTGACCATCGAGGTCAGCGAAGAGGAACCACAAATCACGACCAGCGCCGATGCGGATGCGCGCTGGCTCAAGAAAGGCAAGCAGTCCTATCACGGCTACCGTGGCTACGCCACCACGGACACCGAAGACGGCTATGTGCAACACGTCGAAGTCCACCCGGCCAACGAGGCCGAAGTGAACAAGCTGCCCCAAATCATCGAAGCCCACATCGCCGCCACTGGCGCCACGCCCGATGGGGTGCTTGCCGATAAAGGCTACGCGAGTGCTGCCAACCGGCAGTATCTGCGTGAGCGTGGTATCACTGACTTCATCCAGCACAAGGCCACGCGGGGGCACCCGCTCGATGCGGTGCTCAAAGCCTTGAACCGCCTGATCGGCACTGTGCGCTACAAGGTCGAGCAGTGCTTCGGCACGATGAAGCGGCGCTTCCATCTGGATCGTGCGCGCTACTTCGGGCGGGCGAAGGTGCAGGCGCAGATGTGCTGGGCAGCGATCGGCTTCAACCTGCTCAAAGCTCACCGCAAGCTCATGCGGCTGCAGACACAGGGGGCCAGTGCGCCCGCGTGAGGGCAGAAGCGGGCGAAAGGCCCAACAGAGCCCCGCCTGGGGTGGGGCAAACAGGGAAAACACCGCGCAAGCTGCTCAAAAAAGAGGCATCCAGGCGACGAAAAGGAGAGGAAGCCCCCGCTCGGCGGGGTTGTGCAACGGTCTTTGATCCCCTAATTGCCCCAGGGAAAACACCATGAACCCGAATCGCACCACCCGCACATTGGCCGCGTGCACGATCATCGCACTGCAATGCAACGCGGTATCTGCGCAAACCATCAATATCCCGACGGTACCGCTCAATGTATTGACGGCGGTCGACCCCAATATCATGCTGATTCTGGACGACTCGGGCTCGATGCAGTTCGAAGTCATGCCGGAATCCCTCATCTTGCAACAAACATATTATCTCTACCCACCCAATGGGCAAGTTTATGGAACCGGGGGCGTCTACGGTGACCGGATACCGTCGTTTGCGCCGACCAACCCCTACGGTGCGAAGCTGCGCAGCCCGCAGCTGAATTCGCTGTACTACGATCCTTCCATTACGTATTTGCCGTGGTCCAACGTGGATGGATCGCGTATGCCCAATGCCGACCCCTCATGCGCGCCTAACAACCCGACGCCGGTCTCCGGAACCAATCCGGGCTGCCGCAAGCTGAACGCGCAGCTCACCGAAAGGGCACGCTGGGTCACTTGTACCAGCGCCACCAGTTGCAGCGGCACACAAAACCAATCCGATTTAACGTACTGGCCGGCCGTTTACTTTCGCTACAACGGCGGCGATGCTTGGAATATCAATTCTTACACACGCGTAGAAATTCGACCCACCATTAGCACCTACAGCGGCGACGGCCGAGAAAAACGAACGGATTGCAACAACGGCGTCTGCACGTATCAACAGGAGATACAGAATTTCGCCAACTGGTACACATATTACCGATCACGCATTCTCGCTACGCGCGCCGGAGCAGGCCGTGTTTTCGCCACACTGGGCAGCAACGTGCGCGTGGGCTTTGCCGCTATCAACAAAAGCGCATCCAACGTAGATGGCGTCAACCATTACGCGGTCGTTTCTGGTGTGCGGTCGTTTACTGGCAGCGACCGAACCAATTTCTTCGATCAACTCTATCGCCGGCCCATCCCGCAAAGCGGGACACCACTGCGCAAAGCGCTCGACGCGATCGGCCAGTACTACATGCGCAGCGACGACCGGGGACCGTGGAGCTCCACTCCCGGGGTGGCTGGTGGCACCGAAGCGACCTGCCGCCGCTCGTACGCCATCCTGATGACCGATGGGTATTGGAACCTAGCGGAAGCGGAAACCGCCGCCGCCCGTGCCAACAATGACGGCACCAGCGGCCCCACCATCACGGGCCCTGGAGGGCGAACCTACACGTACACGGCGCGCAGCCCCTTCCGCGATTCGTACAGCAACACGCTGGCCGACATCGCGATGCACTACTGGAAAAACGACCTGCGGCCCAATCTGACGAACAATATCACCCCGACACAGAAAAACCCGGCGTTTTGGCAGCACATGGTCACGATGACCATTGCGCTGGGGCTCGACGGCATGACGGTGGACCCCGACGCGGCGTTCGCCGCCATCGACTCGGGGGCCACGATCAACTGGCCTGATCCGCAAACCAACAGCCCGAACACCGCGTCGGTCCCGACGCGGCTGGACGATCTATTGCACGCCGCGGTCAACAGCCGCGGCACGTTTGCCAGCGCGCGGTCGCCCGAGGTGCTCGAATCCGCCTTCCGTGCCGCCCTCAACGAAATCGCGAACCGCAACACCTCCAACACTGGGGTGGTTTCGAACACGCGGCGCTTCAGCGACTCCGCGCTGTTTTTCAAGACCGAGTACGACACCACGGACTGGCGCGGGGAGTTGCGCGCGCTTCGCCCGTCCGTGACTGCTGGCACCGGCGAGCAGGTCTGGGCGGCCTCGCAAAAGCTGCCCGATCACGCAGCGCGGCAAATCTACACCCGCACCAGCTCGGGCAGCGGGGTGGCCTTCCGCTGGTCGGCGCTGCCCAGCGCGGAGCGGACACTGGTGCAGTCGGAAGCCATCGTCAACTACATCCGCGGTGACCGCTCGGGTGAAGTCTCGCGCGGTGGTACGCTGCGCAACCGCACGTCTTTGCTGGGCGATATCGTGCACTCGGAACCGGTTTACTACCCGCACAGCGATGGCGGGGTGCTGTACGTCGGTGCCAACGACGGCATGCTGCACGCATTCGACGCGCGCACGGGCACCGAGTTGTTCGCATACATCCCGCGCGCGCTGCTGGGCGCGCTGCCCTCCCTCGCGTCGCCCACCTACCAACACCGCTTCTTCGTCGACGGAGCCATCTCGATCGCGCCACGCATCGTCTCCGTCAACGGCCGAGACGTCCTGCCGCTGGTGGCCGCCACGGGGCGTGGCGCGCGTGGTCTGCTCGGTCTCAACATCCGCACGCCGCGCGCGTTCGGCACCGCGGACGTGCTGTGGGAGCGCATCGACGACGATGCGGACATGGGGCACATTTTGGGCAAGCCGATCCAGGCGCTGGTGGCCGGCGGCTCGGGCTCGGCCCGCCCGGTCGTGATCACCGGCAACGGCTACAACAGCCCCAACGGCAAGGCAATGCTGTTCGTGATCGATGCGGTCACGGGACAGACGATCCGCAAGATCGACACCGGCATCGGCGTGGCCAACGGCCTGAGCACACCGACCGCGCTCGACAAGAACAACGACGGTTTGGTAGACACGGTCTACGCTGGCGATCTCAGAGGCAATCTGTGGAAGTTCGACCTGTCGTCGGACAACTCCAGTAACTGGAAGGTGGCGCTCGGTACCACTGCGCAGCCATTGCCGCTCTTTACCGCCGTCGCCCCCGGAACAGGCGGCCTGGCGCAACCCATCACCGCGGCACCCACTTGGGCCTACGCGCCCCCCAGCGTGGGCAATGCGCTGGCGGGCAAGTTGTTCGTCTTCTTCGGCACCGGGTCGTACTTCCAGGCCACGGATCCGTCCAACACACAAGTGCAAAGCCTCTATGCCATCGTCGACGATGGAGCGGCGGTCACACCACTCACCCGGGCCCAGTTGGTCAGCCGACCCTCGCCCGTGGACACCACCTACAACGGTGTGGATGTACGGGTTTTTGGCAACCCCTTGACCCCTCAACAGCAAAGCCAGATTGGGCCCACCTACAAGGGATGGGTCATCGATTTCAACACCCAAGTTGGCGAGCGCTTCGTCGTACAACCCGAGATCGTCTACAGTCAAAAAATGGTTCTGGAGGCCCGCTCCCTCATTCCCAGCACCGACCCCTGCATCCCCAGCCTGCGTGGATACGCAAACCGCATCGACCCGTTCTGGGGCGTGAACCTGGACTTCGGGTACGTGGACGTCAATCGCGATAAAAATTTCGACAACGATACGGTCACGATTGGCGGACAACCCCGTTTCGTCAACAGCACGGCGACGGGGAATGTGCTGGGCTCGGATGCTGCAATGAGTGTCCCCGCCGACCAGCTCGATCCCAACAATGGCGGACCCATTGGGGGCGGCGGAAACAATCCGCCCGAGCGGCTGCGCGCGGGCAGCTGCACGGCGCTGGCCACGCAGATCAACGCCAGTGGTGAGCGCACCCGCGTCGCGAACTTCAGCTGCCGAACCGCTTGGCGCGAAGTCGTTCAATGAACCCCATCGACACACCCACACGGAGCACACACATCATGTCGATCCACCGACAGCAAGGGGTTACGCTCATCGAGATCATGATCGTCGTGGTGATCATTGGGGTGTTGGCGAGCATCGCCTATCCCAACTACACCGAGCACGTACGCACGGGCCGACGCACATCCGCCCAGGCGTGCCTGCTCGAGTTGTCCCAGTTCATGGAGCGGGAGCGGACGTTGCGCATGACGTACGCCAATATCGCCCTGCCGCAGCTGGCTTGCGTGAACGAAACGGCCCCGTTCTACACCTACCAATTTGCGGCCAATCAGCCCACCGCCACCACCTACACCATACGAGGCGTTCCGCAAGGCATTCAGGCCAACGATCGGTGTGGCACGATGACCATCGATCATTTGGGTAACCGAGGCGTCAGCCGGGGCAACGTGCAGGACTGTTGGCGACAGTAGCCCGAAAAGCCGGTCCGGCCTCGGGTACGATGGCGGTATGTTTACCGGCATCGTTACGGCCATTGGCCAGATCACCGCGGTTGCCGCGCTCGGCGCGGACGAACGCCACGGCGTTCGCCTCACGGTGGACGCGCCTGCGGGCTACTTGAACGACGTGTCGCCAGGGGACAGCATCGCGATCAACGGGGCGTGCATGACCGTGACCACGCTCGACGTGCCGGTCGGTGCGTTCACGGTGGACGTCTCGGCCGAGTCGCTGGCACGCACCGCGGGGCTGGACCGCCCCGGCCCCGTGAACCTGGAGAAGGCGATGCGCCCTCAGGATCGGCTCGGCGGGCACATCGTCAGCGGCCACGTGGACGGCGTCGGCACGGTCACGCGGCTCGCGCCGGTGGGCGAATCGTGGAACCTGCGCGTGCTGGCACCGCCGGCGCTGGCCCGGTATCTCGCGTACAAGGGCTCGATCACGGTCAATGGCGTCAGCCTCACGGTCAACGCGGTCGAGGACCGCACGGACGGCTGCGAGGTCAGCATCAACCTGATCCCGCACACGATGCAACACACGGCGCTGGGGATGCTCGGCGTCGGCGCCCGGGTGAACCTCGAGGTGGATATGATTGCGCGTTACGTCGAGCGCATGCTGTCGCTCGCGGCCGCGCCGACGGCCGACCGCTGACCCCCGTCGCGCCCCGCGCGCACGGGGGTCGCCGCCTCCCCCGGGATAGTCCACGATGAGCACCGCCCCCTCCCCCGCCGCGGCCGACGCCGTGGCCCCGATTTCCCCCGTCGAGATCATCGTCGCCGAGCTGCGCGCCGGCCGCATGGTCATCCTCGTGGACGAGGAGGACCGCGAAAACGAGGGCGACCTCGTCCTCGCGGCCGACCACGTCACGCCCGAGGCGATCAATTTCATGGCCAAGTACGGCCGCGGGCTGATCTGCCTGACGCTGACGCGCGAGCGTTGCGAGCAGTTGCGCCTGCCGCCGATGGTGCCGCGCAATGGCACGAAGATGGGCACGGCCTTCACCGTCTCGATCGAGGCGGCGGAAGGCGTCACCACCGGCATCTCGGCCGCCGACCGCGCGCACACGATCCGCGTCGCCGTCGCGCCCGACGCCAAGCCCGACGATCTGGTGCAGCCCGGCCACGTCTTTCCGCTGCAGGCGGTGGACGGCGGCGTGCTGATGCGCGCCGGCCACACGGAGGCGGGCTGCGACCTGGCGGCGATGGCGGGCTGCACGCCGGCGGCGGTGATTTGCGAGATCATGAACGACGATGGCACGATGGCGCGGCTGCCGGATTTGCAGCGCTTCGCCGCGCGCCACGGGCTCAAGATCGGCACGATCGCCGACCTGATCGAGTACCGCAGCCGCACCGAAAGCCTGGTGCAGCGCGTCGCGAGCCGGCCGCTGTCCACCGCGTTCGGCCCGTTCACCGCGCACGCATACCGCGACCGCACCAGCGGCGGGGTGCACCTCGCGCTGGTCGTCGGCACCTGGGCGGCCGATGCGGTGGTGCCGGTCCGGGTACACGAGCCCCTGTCCGTGCTGGACGCGCTCGAGGTGGGCCGGCGCATGCACTCGTGGAGCCTGGAAGCGGCGCTGCGCCACCTGCAGCAGACGGGGTGCGGGGTGGCCGTGCTGCTCAACGCCGGCGAGTCGGGCGAGCAGTTGCTCGCGCAGTTCGAGGGCACGGCGCGCGCGTCGCAGGCGCCCGAGCGCGGGCGCATGGACCTGCGCACGTACGGCGTGGGCGCGCAGATCCTGCGCGACTGCGGGGTGCACCGCATGCAGCTGCTGGGCCCGCCGCGCCGCATGCCGAGCATGACCGGCTATGGGCTGGAGGTCGTGGGGTTTCTCAGCCCCGCAACGATGGAAGGATCGACATCATGATGGGAGCCCACAAGGGCGAGGGACCGGCGCTGGACGGCCGGGGGCTGCGCATCGGCATCGTGCAGGCGCGCTTCAACCAGGGTATCACCGATGCGCTCGCGGCGGCGTGCCGCGCAGAACTGCAGGCGCTGGGCGTGGCGGACGCGGACGTGGCGCTGGAGCAGGTACCGGGGGCACTGGAGGTGCCGCTGGCGCTGCAGGCGATGGCGGAGAGCGGCCGCTTCGATGCGCTGGTCGCGCTGGGCTGCGTGATCCGCGGCGAGACCTACCACTTCGAGCTGGTGTGCAATGAGTCGGCCGCGGGCATCACCCGCGTCGCGCTGGACCACCACATCCCGATCGCCAACGCCATTCTGACCGTGGAGAACCTCTCGCAGGCGGTGGCGCGGCAGGAGGAGAAGGCGCGCGACGCGGCCCGCGTGGCCGTGGAGATGGCGCGGCTGCTGCAGCGCTACGGGGACGACTGACCCCTGGCACCCGCTCGGGGCGAGATGACGCGCTCTCCTGCGCTTCGAAGCCGCACAATCCGAAGCCCGCGCGGTCTGGGACAATAACGCCCATGACCAAAAGTTCGGAAAAATCCGCCCGCACCCGGGCGCGCGAGTTCGCCCTGCAGGGGCTGTACCAGCACCTGGTCGGCCGCAACGCCGCGCAGGACATCGACGCATTTACCCGCGACCTGAGCGGCTTCCACAAGGCCGACAGCGCGCACTACGACGCGCTGCTCCATGGCTGTATCGCGGAAAGCGCCGAGCTCGACGCGCGGCTGGCGCCGCTGCTCGATCGGCCGCTCGCGGAGCTGTCACCGATCGAGCACGCCGTCCTGTGGATCGGTGCCTACGAGTTCCTGCACTGCCCGGACGTCCCGTGGCGCGTCGTCATCAACGAGTGCATCGAGCTGGCCAAAGCGTTCGGCGGTACCGACGGCCACAAGTTCGTCAATGGCGTGCTCAACCGGCTCGCACCACAGGTGCGCGGCGAGGAGGTGGCCCGTGACCCCGCCCGCCGCGGCTGACGCATCCGCCCCGCGCCACACCTGGCCGATACGCGTCTACTGGGAAGACACCGACGCGGGCGGCATCGTCTATTACGCGAACTACCTGAAGTTTTTCGAGCGCGCGCGCACCGAGTGGCTGCGCGGGCTCGGGCTGGAGCAGCACACGCTGCGCGAGCAAACCGGCGGCATGTTCGTCGTCAGCGCGGCGGAGGTACGCTACCTGCAACCGGCGCGGCTGGACGACCGGCTGGAGGTGCACACCACGGTGCGGGAACTCGGCCGCGCTTCGGTGACACTGCACCAGCAGGCGTGGCGCGTGGCCGATGCGCCCACCCTGCTGTGTGAGGGCACGGTGCGCATCGGCTGGGTCGAGGCAGCGACGCTGCGACCGGCACGCCTGCCCGCCGCGCTCGCGCAGCGCCTGCGCGCGACACGGCCCGCGCCCACCGACCGGGATCTGCACCCATGACCCACACCTTCTCCGTCGTCGAACTGATGCTCAACGCCTCCTGGGTGGTCCAGGCGGTGGTGCTGCTGCTCATCGGCGTGTCCATCATGAGCTGGGCGGCGATTTTTCGCAAGGTCTTCGCGCTCAAGCGCGTGCGGCGCCTGACCGACGCGTTCGAGCGCGACTTCTGGTCCGGCGGCAGCCTGCAGGACCTCTACGTCGTCGCGACGCGCAACGCGCGCGAAGGCAGCCCGATGGAGCGCATCTTTGCCAGCGGCATGCGCGAGTTCCAGAAGCTGCGCGAGCGCCGCATCACGCAGCCGGACGCGCTGCTCGACGGGGCGCGGCGCGCGATGCGCGCGGCCTACCAACGCGAACTGGACGCGCTGGAGGTCAACCTGTCGTTCCTCGGGTCGGTCGGGTCGGTCTCGCCCTACGTCGGCTTGTTCGGAACCGTCTGGGGCATCATGCACGCGTTCACCGGGCTGGCGGCGTTGACCCAAGTGACGCTGGCGACCGTGGCGCCGGCGATCGCCGAGGCGCTCGTGGCCACCGCGATCGGCCTCTTCGCCGCCATCCCCGCGGTGGTGGCGTACAACCGCTTCGCGCACGATATCGACCGCATGGCCAACCGGCTCGAAACCTTCATCGAGGAGTTCTCCAACATCCTGCACCGCCACGCCGGTGCCACGCCCGCGGGCCACTGACCGTCCGCGATCCGCCCACCACCGCCCCTCGCAGTCCTGCCGCATGCCCGCCCTCGCCCCCCGCCACCGCGGCCGCCGCGCGATCACCGAGATCAACATGGTGCCGTTCATCGACGTGATGCTGGTGCTGCTGATCATCTTCATGGTGACGGCACCGCTGATCGTGCCGAGCCAGGTGGAGCTGCCCAGCGTCGGTCAGGCCGCGCGCCAGCCGGAGCGGTTCGTGCAGGTGATCATCGAACGCGACGGTCGGCTGCGGCTGCGCGACAGCGCGCGCTCGGGCACTGGAGACGATCCCGTCGCCCTCGCGGAGCTGCCCACGCGCGTCAAAGCCCTGCAGGCCGGTGACGGCAGCACGCCGCCCGACGCCGTGCCCGTCATCATCAGCGGCGACAAGCGGGTCGCGTACGAGCAGGTGATGCAGGTGATGGACGCGCTCCAGCGCGCGGGCGTGGCGCGCGTCGGGCTGGCCGTGCAGGCCGACGCCACACGACGCTGACACCACCGCCATGCAGGCCACCGCGGACGACCTCGACCTGAGCCCCCCCGCCGATCGCGGGGGGTGGGTGCCGTGGGCGCTGGCGCTGCTGGCGCATGGCCTGCTGGCGCTCGCACTGGCATGGGGGCTGGCGTGGCAGCGGGAAACGACGGTCGTGGCCTCGGCCGAACTGTGGTCGACCCTGCCCCAAGTGGCCGCTCCTCGGGCGCAGGAGCCACCGCCCCCGCCCCCCGCGCCGCCGGAACCGGCGCCCCGTCCCGCCGCGCCGCCCCCCGCGGCCGAGCCAGCCCGCCGCGACGCGGACATCGCCGTGCAGCGGCAACGGGACGAGCAGCGCCGGCGCGAGGCGGAGGCCCGGCGTCTGGCCGAAGAACGCGCGGTGCAGGAAAAGGCACAACGCGAAAAGGCGGAACGGGAAAAAGCCGCACGGGAGCGTGCCGAGCGCGAAAAGGCCCAGCGCGAGCAGGCGGCCAAGGCGGCCCGGGAGCAAGCCGCACGGGACAAAGCCGCACAGGAAAAGGCGGCCCGCGAGCGGGCCGAGCGGGAGCGCGCGCAGTTGGAAGCGGAACGCCAGCGGAATCTGGAGCGCATCCTCGGTCAGGCCAATGCCACCGGCGGCCCCGGCGCGCGCGGCACGGCCGAGCGCGACGCCGGCCCCTCGGCCAGCTACGCCGGCAAGCTCGTCGCGCACATCCGGCCCAACATCGTCTTTGCCGACAGTGTGCCCGGCAACCCGCGCGCCGAGGTGGAGGTGCGCACGCTGCCCGACGGCACGATCCTGAGCAGCCGCCTCCTCAAGTCCAGCGGCCACCGCGCCTGGGACGACGCGGTGCTGCGCGCGATCGAGCGCACCGCGCGCCTGCCGCGTGACGAGAACGGCCGTGTGCCGCCGACGCTGATTCTGGGCTTTCGGCCGCAGGAGTGACACAGCCGCTTTGGGCGCACAACGGATCGATGCGGCCCCGCGAGAGCGGGGTCTGGCCCCGGCACCGGAGGCCGCGCAACCGACGTGGGCGCTCAGCTGCTCATGTGCCCGGCTGCAGCGTCACCGCGACTTCGCGCGTCACATCGCCCCGCCGCACCGTCACGCGCACCGTATCGCCGACGCGGTGGTCATCCAGGCGCGCGAGCAACTCCGGCACCGACCGCACGGGCTTGCCCTCGACCGCGACGATGACGTCGCCCGGCTCGATGCCCTGCGGCCCCAGCCGCGCCCCCTCCAGTCCGGCCTTTTGCGCCGCCGAACCCGGCAGGACCCGCAGCACGAACACCCCTTCCGCCCCCGTCAGCGCCGTCAAGCGCTGGTTCACGCCCTCGTCGGCCTCGATGCCCAGCGCCGGGCGGATGTAGCGGCCGGTGGCGATGAGCTGCGGCACCACGCGCATCACCGTGTCCACCGGCACGGCAAAGCCGATACCCGCCGACGCGCCGGAGGGGCTGTAGATCGCGGTGTTGATGCCGATGAGCCGCCCGGCCGAGTCGAGTAGCGGCCCACCGGAGTTGCCCGGGTTGATCGCGGCGTCGGTCTGGATCAGGTGCTCGATCGGGGGCCCGCCGCGTTCGTTGGGCAACGAGCGGTCCAGCGCCGAGACGATCCCGGTCGTCAGCGTCCAGTCCAGCCCGAACGGGTTGCCGATCGCAAACACCTTCTGCCCGACCTTCAGGTCGTGGCTGGTGCCGATCGGCACCGGCGGGGGCCGCTTGAAGCCCACACCAATACGCAGCACCGCGATATCGTGCGCGGGCGACGCGCCCACCAGCGCCGCGGCGTAGTCGCGCCCGTCGGCGAGCCGCACCGTCGCCTGCGACGCGCCTTCGATGACGTGGAAGTTGGTGACGATGTGGCCTGCCTCGTCCCACACGAAACCGGAACCGGTACCGCGCGGCACGGTAAACACGTTGCGGGTCCACGCATCGCGCACGACCTGCGCGGTGCTGATGAACACGACGGAGTCGCGCGCCCGCTCGAACAACTCGATGGTGGCCTGTTCATCGGCAGCCAGATCCCCGCGGGGCGTGACGGTGCGCGGTGCCGACTCCGCCGGCGCGGCCCAGCGCGCCTGTAGCCACGGCAGCGCATACCACAGCACCAGCAGCACGGCCAGCCACAGGCCCAACACGTGCAGGCGCCGCAGCCAGCGGTCGGGAGTGGAATAAGGGGTGGTCGAAGGAAACATCAGACACCGTCCCGGTGGGGGTTGGCAGAAGCGGCCGCGTCACGGCTCGCACGCAGCCGGTCGTCCCGCTCGCGCAACAACCAGTACGTCACGCCCAGCGCCAGCGTCGCGCCGGCCAGCGCCGCCACCTTCGCCGGCGCGATGCCAGGGTCGAGGATGACGAATTTGCGCGCCAGCGCCAGCAGCGCGATCAGCAGCACGGTCTTGACCTGGATGATATTCTCGTGGCGAAACGCGACCTTGATGATGGAGTGCTTGAATTCCATCGCGATCAGCAGCGTCATGATCGCGCCGAACACGGTCTGGAACACCGCGTGGTCCAGCGGGTTGAACGCATCGACCAGCAGCATCGTGAACACGAGCTGCATCAGCTGGATCAGCGAGATCACGATGATGACGGCGATGATGGCCGACAGCACCATCGCGACGACCTGCTCGAAGCGCTCGTAGAAGGTCATCACGTGCCACTGCTCGCGCAGCGTCTGCCACTCGGTGCGCCACTCCGTCCGCCGGTACGGCTGCCGCATGGGCGATGCCGGCGAGGGGGACGTGGACGGCTCGTCAGTCATAGATCACCTCGGCTTGGCGTTCGTCGGCCTGGGCCATCCAGCGCGCCAGCGCCGCATCGGTCGGAAAGAAGTGGGCGCGCTCGCCCAATTGCAGCTCGCAGCGCGCCGTCGGGCGCCGCAGCACCACCCGCACCGGCAGCGCGCGCCGCAGCTCGCCGTGCTCGGTCACCTCGCGCTGCGGCGGAAAATCGCGCACCACGGCGGCGATGTCCGGGAGGGTCTCCCGCACCGCGACGCGCAGGTAGCGCCCGAAGCGGCAGCGCGCGGTGGGCAAATCCCACAACTGCTGGACCTTCAGGCGCAAGCCGCCCGAGAAGCGGTCCGGCTGCGCCAGCACCTGCGCGATGACCAGCTCGTCATCCTTGAGCAGCGTGCGGTGCGCCTGGATCAGCGCCTCGTCGGCGGTGGCTTCCAGCACCGCGGTCTTGTCGTCGAGCGCAAAAATCGCCACCTTGCCACGCTGGCCGTTGACGATGCGCAGCTCGCCCACGATGCCCGCGACGAGGAAGGGCTCGCGGCTGTCGACCACATCCGCCAGCCGCACCTTGGCGAAGCGCCGCACCTCGGCCTCGGCCTCGTCGAACAGGTGGCCGGAGAAATAGAAGCCGAGCGCCGCCTTCTCGTGCGACAGGCGCTCTTTCACCCCCCACGGCGTCACATCGACCAGCGGCGGCGTTTCGGTCGATGCGCCGTGGCCGCCGTCGCCGAGCACGTCGAACAGCCCGCCCTGCAGCGCGTTGGCCTCCTGCGCCGCGGCCCACTCGAACGCGCGGTCCAGCGACGCCAGCAGCACCGCGCGGTCACGGTGCAACGTATCGAACGCGCCGGCCTTGATCAGCGCCTCGACGGTGCGTTTGTTCACGCGCGCGCGGTCCACGCGCGAGCAGAAGTCGAATAGGCTCGCGAACGGCCCGGCGACGTGGCCGCTGGGTCCCACGCCGCGCCCTTCGCGCGCCGCGACGATGGCCTCGATGGCCTGCTGGCCCGTGCCCTTGACCGCCCCCAGCCCGTAGCGGATGGTGCGGTCGTCGATCGGCTCGAACCGATAGGTGCCGCGGTTGATGTCCGGCGGCTCGAAGCGGATGCCAAACGTGCGCGCGTCCTCGACGAGCACCTTGAGCTTGTCGGTGTCGTCGATTTCGATGGTCATGTTGGCGCAGAAAAACTCCGCCGTGTAGTGGACCTTGAGCCACGCCGTGTGGTAGGCCAGCAGCGAGTACGCGGCCGCGTGCGATTTGTTGAAGCCGTAGCCCGCGAACTTCTCCATCAGGTCGAAGATTTCGTCGGCCTTGGCCTGGTCGATGCCGTTCTTGGCCGCGCCCTCGCGGAAGATCTCGCGGTGCTTGGCCATCTCCTCGGGCTTTTTCTTGCCCATCGCACGGCGCAGGAGGTCGGCACCGCCCAGCGTGTAGCCGCCCAGCACCTGCGCAACCTGCATCACCTGCTCCTGGTAGACCATGATGCCGTAGGTCTCGGCCAGCACCGGTTCCACCAGCGGGTGCGGATACTCCACCGGCTCGCGCCCGTGCTTGCGCGCCACGAAGCTCGGGATCAGGTCCATCGGCCCCGGGCGGTACAGGGCGTTCAAGGCGATGAGGTCTTCCAGTCGCGTTGGCTTGGCGTCACGCAGCATCGCCTGCATGCCGCGCGATTCGAACTGGAACACCGCCTCGGTGCGCCCCTCCTGAAACAGCCGGTAGGTGTCCGGGTCGTCGAGCGGAATGCGCTCGAAGGCGAAGTCGCGCTGGTCCGGGTGGCGCGCGACGATGAAGGCCTTGGCCAGCTCCAGGATGGTCAGTGTCGCCAGCCCGAGGAAGTCGAACTTGACCAGCCCGACGGCCTCGACGTCGTCCTTGTCGTACTGGCTCACCGCCGCGTCGCTGCCGGGCTGCTGGTACAGCGGACAGAAGTCGGTCAACTTCCCCGGCGCGATCAGCACGCCACCCGCGTGCATGCCGACGTTGCGCGTCAGGCCCTCGAGCTTTTGCGCCAGCTCGATCAGCTGACGCACCTCTTCTTCCTTCTGCACGCGCTCGGCCAGCAGCGGCTCCATCTCCAGCGCGTAGTTGTTTTTGTCCCCCTCCTTCTTCGGGTTGGGCGGGTACTGCAGCGTCACGCTCATGCCGGGCTTGTTGGGCACGAGCTTGGAAATCCCGTCGCAAAAGCCGTAGGCAAAATCCAGCACCCGCCCCACGTCGCGGATGGCCGCGCGCGCGGCCATCGTGCCGAAGGTGGCGATCTGGCTGACCGCGTCCTTGCCGTACTTGGTCTTGACGTACTCGATGACGCGGTCGCGGTTTTCCTGGCAGAAGTCGATGTCGAAGTCCGGCATCGACACCCGCTCGGGGTTGAGGAAGCGCTCGAACAGCAGGTTGTAGCGCAGCGGGTCCAGATCCGTGATCTTGAGCGCGTACGCCACGAGCGACCCGGCCCCCGACCCCCGCCCCGGCCCCACCGGGCAGCCGTGCGTCTTGGCCCACTGGATGAAGTCCGACACGATCAGGAAGTAGCCGGGAAAGCCCATCTTGACGATGGTGTCCAGCTCGAATTCGAGCCGCTGCACGTAGCGCGGGCGCTGCGCGGCGCGCTCGGCCTCGTCCGGGTACAGGTGCGCAAGGCGCTCCTCCAACCCCTGCAGCGAGACGTGGCGGAAATACGCCTCGGTGTCGAGCTGGCGGCCGTCCACCAGCGGGATGGGAAAGTCCGGCAGCCGCGGTTTGCCCAACGTCAGCGTGAGGTTGCAGCGGCGCGCGATCTCGACCGTGTTGGCCAGTGCGGAGGGCAGGTCGGCAAAGAGCGCCGCCATCTCGGCGCCGGATTTGAAATACTGCTCGCGCGTGAAGCGCCGCACGCGCTTGGGGTTGGCCAGGATTTCCCCCTCGGCGATGCACACGCGCGCCTCGTGCGCCTCGAAATCCTCCGGTGCCAGAAACTGGATCGGGTGCGTCGCCACCACCGGCAGGCCGAGCCGCGCCGCCAGCGGCACCACCGCCTGCACGTGGCGCTCGTCATCGGGCCGGCCGGCGCGCTGCACCTCCAGGTAGAAGCGGTGCGGGAAGGCCTGCGCCAGCCGCAGTGCGACGTCCGCGGCGCGCGCCTCGTCACCGGCGAGCAGGGCCTGTCCCACCGGACCCGACGCCGCGCCGGACAGCAGGATCAGCCCTTCGGCCAGCTCCTGCAGCCACGCCCATTGCACGAACGCCTGGTCGCGCACGACACCCCGGGTCCAGGCCCGGGCGAGCAGCTCGCACAGGTTGAGGTAACCGCGGTGGTTTTGCACCAGCAGCAGCACGCGCGTCGGCAACGCGACCGGTGCCCCCGTCGGCGCAGACCGGGCGGTGCCGTCGAGGCCGTCCAGGTTCACCTCGGCACCAAGCAGCGGCTTGACCCCCGCCGCCCGCGCCGCCTTGTAGAACTTGACGCCGCCGAAGAGGTTGTTCAGGTCGGTGATCGCCAGCGCCGGCTGGCCATCGTCGGCCGCGCGCTCGACTGCATCGTCGATGCGCGTCGTGCCATCGACGACGGAAAACTCGGTGTGCAGGCGCAGGTGGACGAACATGCGGGCGATTGTAGGCACCCGCGCCCGCCCCACCCGCGGCGGCGCGCGGGGCCGGGCTCAGCGCACCCAGCGCGCCGTCACTTCCGCCACGCGCTGGCCGAAGCGGCGGGCGGTCTCCAAGTCGCCCGGCAGCATCTCCTGCGCGCCGGCGTCGGCGGGCGACGTCGCCATCGCCCCCGCGAACGAGCCGACGTAGTTGACGTCGTTGCGCTGCGCGGCCTTGGTGTTGGCGGGCATCAGCGCCGTGCCCACCCAGATGCCGCCGTGCTGCATCGCGAGCGTGAACAGGTAGTGCAGCGTCGACAGCTTGTCGCCGTTCATCGTCGCGCTGTTGGTGAAGCCGGCGAAGATCTTGTCCTTCCATTTCTGGACGAACCACGCCTTGCTGGAGGCGTCGGCGAACTTCTTGAACTGCCAGCTCACGCTGCCCATGTAGGTCGGGCTGCCCATGATGATGGCGTCGGCCGCATCGAGCTGCTCCCAGCCGCCTTCGGGCAGGTTGCCGTCGGCGTCGATGGCGATCAGCTGCGCGAGCGCGCCCTCGGCGACTGCCTGCGCCATGCGCTGCGTGTGGCCGTAGCCAGAGTGGTAAACGACGACGATATCGGGCATGGTTGGACTCCTTGCAACAGGGTTGGAGGATGGGACAGAAAGGCCCCCGCTGCCGGGGGCGTAGGGAAACGGTCGTCCGCCGGGCGACGTCAGCGCGCGAGGTCGAACAGCAGCACTTCGGCGTCTTCGCCATCGGACAGGGTCAGCGCGGCTTCGTCGGCCACCATCGCCGCATCGCCGCCCGCGAACGCCATGCCATTGATGCGCAACCGCCCGCGCACCACGTGCACATAGGCCAGCCGCCCGGGCGCCAAGGGATGGGTGGCACGCTCGGCACCGTCGAACAGCCCGGCGTACAGCGCCGCATCCGCGTGGATGCGCACGGGGGCGTCCGCGCCCGTGCCGAGGGCCGCGGCCTGCTCCGGCGGCACGGCAATCGGCAGCAGCCGGCCCCGCTTGGCGGCGGCGGCGAAGGTTTTTTGCTCGTACCCCGGGTCGATGCCGCGCTCGCGCGGCTCGATCCAGATCTGCAGCAGGTGCGTGGGCCCCCCGGCGTGGCTGAATTCGCTGTGCATCACGCCGCGCCCGGCGCTCATGCGCTGGACCTCGCCGGCGCCGATGGTGGCGCTGTTGCCCATGCTGTCGCGGTGCGCCAGCGTCCCCGACAGCACGTAGGTGACGATCTCCATGTCCCGGTGGCCGTGCATGCCGAAGCCCGTGCCGGGGGCGATGACGTCCTCATTGATCACGCGCAGGTTGCCCCAGCCCATGTAGCGGGGGTCGAAATACCCCGCGAACGAGAACGAGTGGTGCGTGCGCAGCCAACCGTGGTCGGCGTAGCCGCGTTCGGCGCTGGCGCGTTTGACGATCATGCGGCACTCCGCTGCGTGGTTTCGATGGCCGCACTGTACGGCGGCGTGCGCCGACGCGGGTGCACGGCGTTTGATGGCATCATTCAATCGTTTTGAACGTTGCACAATGGCCCCTGCCCCCACCGCCACCCACCCGCCGGATGCGCACGTGCCCCGCGCCGCGCTGGGGCCGGAGCAGCTCGCGCTGCTGGCCACGATCGCGCGCTGTGGCAGCTTCGCCGCCGCCGCGCGCGAGCTCGGCCTCGTGCCCAGCGCCCTCACCTACCGGGTGCGGCAGATCGAAGAGGCGCTGGATGTGCTGCTGTTCGACCGCCGCTCGCGCCGCGCGCAACCGACACCGGCCGGGGAGGAGCTGCTGCGCGCCAGCGAACACCTGCTGCGCGAGTGGGACGCGGTCGCGCAACGCATCCGCCGCATCGCCACCGGGTGGGAGGCGGAGCTCACCATCGCCGCCGACGCCGTCATCGACACGCGCACGCTACTGGAGCTGTGCGAGGCGTTTTATGCACTCGGTGCGCCGACGCGGCTGCGCCTGCGCGGCGAGACGCTGTCGGGCACGCTGGAGGCGCTGCTCAGCGGCCAGGCGGACCTGGCGCTGGGTGTGACGCTGGACCGCTCCCCCGGCGGCGACGTGCGCACCGAACCGCTGGGCGAAGTGGCGTTCTGGTTCGTCGTCGCGCCCCACCATCCGTTGGCCAATGCCCCGGAGCCGCTGACGCCGCAGCTCATCCGCGCGCACCGCATCGTGGCGGTGGCAGACTCCGCGCCGCGCGGGGGCCTGACCTTCGGGCTGCTGCCCGGGCAGGATGTGCTGACGGTGCCGACGATGTCGATGAAGCTGGACGCCCAGCTGCGCGGGCTGGGCTGCGGGTGGCTGCCGCAGCCGCTGGTCCAGCCGTACGTGGACGCCGGCCACCTTGTGGTGCGCCAGACGACGCTACCGCCGCGCGTGGCGCAGACCGCCTACGCCTGGCGTGCGTCGGCCGCGCGGCGCGGTCAGACCACGCCGGTGGGCCCGGCGCTGCTGTGGTGGCTGCAGCGGCTGGCCGACCCGGTCACGCGCGCGGCGTTGCTGATGCGCCGGCCGCCGCGCGGCTGAGCCGGCGCGTCACCCCGCGACGCCACTGCCCGACCCGGCAGGCAACGCGGATACCGAAGGGCGATGTCGACGCGGACACCGCCGAACCGGGGGCGCGACCGGCCCGGCGGTCGCCCGCACTCTGGTAGATTGGCGCCATCGCGCCCGCCGCATCCCTGCTCACATCCCACCCATGCCCCGCCACCCCGCATCCCGTCCGCCCGCCACCCCGCCCCGCCGCCCGCGTCAGCCGCTGCCAAAGGCGGTGTCGTCTCCCCGATCCGCGGAACCGGGGCGCGTCGCCGTCGTCGGCGCCGGGATCGCCGGCATCACCGCCGCGCGCACGCTGGCGCAGGCGGGCTGGGAGGTCACGGTGTTCGAAAAAAGCCGTGGCGCCGGTGGGCGCATGGCCACGCGGCGCACGGCGTTTGGCGGGTTCGACCACGGGGCGCAGTTCTTCACGGTGCGTGACGAACGCTTCCGGCTGGCCCTGCAGGCGACCGGCGCGCCGATCGCGCCGTGGAACGTGTCGCTGGTGCGCGTGCTCGACGAACTGGGCCGGCACGTCGCCGCCGCCCCGCCGGCGCGTGAGACGCGCTGGGTGGCCACGCCGGGGATGAGCGCGCTCGTTCACGCGTGGGCGCAGCCGCTGATCGACGGCAGCGTGGGGCAGTGCCACGCCAACGCGCGGGTGGTGCGCCTCGCGCCCGACCCGATCGCGCCGGCGCGGTGGGCGCTGCACCTCGACGCCGCGGACGACACGCCGCCCATCCACGGCGGCTTCGACGCCGTGCTACTCGCGATCCCCGCGCCGCAGGCGGCGGAGCTGCTGCACGCGAGCGCCGTCGCCGCCGACTGGCAGGCGCGGCTGCGCGACGAGGTGGTGATGGCACCGTGCTGGACGCTGATGGCTGCGTGGCCGCTGGCCGCACAACCGGGGCTCGACGGCCTCGGGCCGCGCTGGCACGCCGCGCGCAGCGACCACCACCGCATCGCCTGGGTGGCGCGCGAGTCCAGCAAACCGGGCCGCGAGCCGCTGGAGCGCTGGGTGATCCAGGCCAGCCCCGCGTGGTCCGCGGAACACCTGGAGGACGACGCGGAGCGCATCACCGGCAAACTGCTCAAGGGCTTTGCCGAAATCACCGGCATCCGCGCCACACCGGGCCACGCCGTCGCGCACCGCTGGCGCTACGCGCAGACGCAGCGCGCACTGGGCGAGCCGTACCTCTGGGACTCCCGCAGTGGGCTGGGCGTGTGCGGCGACTGGTGCCTGGGGTACCGGGTCGAAAGCGCCTTCCTGTCCGGGCTGGCGCTGGCCCTGGCCATCGCGGAGGGCTGATGGGACACGTCGGCGCGGTGTACCGCGGGCGCTTCGCGCCGTCGCCGACCGGGCTGCTGCACGCGGGCTCGCTGGTTGCCGCGCTGGCGAGCTGGCTGGACGCCCGCGCCCACGGGGGCACGTGGCTGGTGCGCATCGAGGACGTGGACCGCCCCCGCTGCGTGCCGGGCGCGGGCGAGGGCATCCTCGCACAGCTCGCCACCTGCGGCCTGACGCCCGACGAGCCACCGTGGTGGCAGTCGCAACGCGGCGACGCCTACGCGGCGGCGCTGCAGCGCCTGGTCGATGCGGGCTGGGCCTACCCGTGCGCCTGCACCCGGCAGGACATCGAAGCCGCCTGGACCGCCCGCGGTGTGCCGCGCACACGCCACGTCGAGCGCCCCTACCCCGGCACCTGCCGGCCGGAGGCCGGCGGCCTGCGCGGCCGGCCCGCGCGCGCGTGGCGGCTGCACGTCGGGCGCGTGATCGCGGACCTTGGGCTGCCGGTGCCGCTCGTGTGGCACGACCGGCGCCTGGGTCCGCAGGCGCAGGACGTCGAAACCGCGGTGGGCGACTTCGTGCTCAAGCGCGCCGATGGCTGGTGGGCGTACCAGCTCGCCGTCGTCGTCGACGACGGCGCCCAAGGCATCACCGACATCGTGCGCGGCGAAGACCTGGCCGACAACACCCCGCGCCAGATCGTGCTGCAGCGCGCGCTGGGCCTGCCCACACCGCGCTACCTGCACACCCCGCTCGTACGGGGCGACGACGGCGAAAAACTCTCCAAGGGCAACGGCGCGCGCCCGCTCGCGCTGGACGATCCGCTGGCCGCGGTGGCCGCGGCGGCGGTGGTGTTGGACCTCCCCCCAACCGAGGGTGATGTGGCGTCATCGCTGCGTCGCTGGATCACCGCCTGGCGGGCTCGTTGGGTCGACCCTGCCCCACCCCACTGAACGGTCCATCCGGCCCACCCATCGGCCACCGGGGTGCTCGCCGCGGGGGCCGCTCCGACGGCACGGCGCGTTCGTCTTCCTCGTAAGACTTCCTCGTCGGTCTGCAGGGGACGCGACCGCTTGCCTACACGGTCCGGACGCATGCGCCCCCAACGCCCAAACGAGGCGGCCAGCCCGACACACAGGGCATGCGACCCGAGCCACCGGCGACCGCTCTCTACAATGCAGCCCGTGACCGATCCGACCCCCGTTACCCCCCAACCGTCCGCCGCTGTGGCGCCGTCCGCCGCGCCCCCCGGCGTCGCGCACCCGAAAACCGTGCGCAGCTTCGTGCGCCGCGCGGGCCGCACCACGACCGGCCAGGCCAAAGCGCTGCAGGCGCTGGGCCCCCGCTTCGTGCTGCCGTATGCGCCGACGCCGCTGGACGCCGACGCCGCCTTTGGCCGGCGCGCGCCGCTGATCCTGGAAATCGGCTTTGGCATGGGCGAGGCCACGGCCCACATCGCGCGCCTGCGCCCGCACGACAACTTTCTGTGCTGCGAGGTGCACGAGCCCGGCGTCGGCGCGCTGCTCAAGCGCATCGGCGAGCAGGACATCGCCAACATCCGCATCGTCCAGCACGACGCGGTGGAGGTGCTCACGCACATGCTGCCCGAGGCGTCGCTCGACGGGGTGCACATCTTTTTTCCGGATCCTTGGCACAAAAAGCGCCACCACAAGCGCCGGCTGATCCAGCCCCCGTTCGTTGCGCTGCTGGCGAGCCGGCTCAAGCCCGGCGGCTATGTGCACTGCGCCACCGACTGGCAGCCCTACGCCGAGCAGATGTTGGAAGTCCTGTCGGCCGAACGGCGGCTGGCCAATGCGAGTACCGACCCCGCGCTGGGCGGCTACGCCCAGCGCCCGGACTACCGGCCGCTGACGAAATTCGAGCAGCGGGGTCTGCGCCTGGGCCACGGGGTCTGGGACCTCGTCTTCACGCGCCGCCATGACGGTTGACACGCGGGTCGAGCCGGGCTGGGACGGGCTGATCACGCTCGCCGAGCGCGCGGTGGGCCTGTCCGACCCCAACCCGCGCGTGGCCTGCCGGCTCGTGCTCCCGGACGGCCGCCGGTTCGAGGGCCACACACAAGCCGCGGGCGACGCGCACGCCGAGGTGATGGCGCTGCGCGCCGCCCAGGCCGCGGGCGCCGACGTGCGCGGGGCCACCGCGTACGTCACGCTGGAGCCGTGCAGCCACCACGGGCGCACGCCGCCGTGCTGCGACGCGCTCATTGTCGCGGGCGTGGCCCGTGTCGTCATTGCCGCCATCGACCCCAACCCGCGCGTGGCCGGCCGCGGTGTCGAACGGCTGCGCGCCGCCGGCATCGCGGTCGAGGTGTTGCCGGACGACCACCCCGTGGCGCGCGCCACGCACGAACTCAACATCGGCTTTTGGCAACGCATGCGCACCGGCCGCCCCTGGGTGCGCATGAAAGTCGCGGCGTCGCTGGACGGCATCACCGCCTTGCCCAACGGCGTGAGCCAATGGATCACCGGTGAGGCCGCGCGCACCGATGGCCACGCATGGCGCCGCCGCGCCGGCGCGCTGCTCACCGGCATCGGCACCGTGCGCAGCGACGATCCGCGACTGGACGTGCGACTCGTCCCCACGGCGTGGCAGCCCCTGCGCGTCGTGCTCGATTCCGGGCTGGACATCTCCCCCGCCGCGCGCATCCTGCAGCCACCGGGGACGGTGCTCGTCTACACCGCCAGCGACCCGGCCGCCACGGCCGAGCGTCGTGCGGCCCTCGCGGCGCGCGGAGTCACCGTGATCGACCGCCCCGGCCCCCCGAAAACCCCCGGGGGCGCGCCGAAAGTGGACCTGGCGGCCGTGCTGGCCGACCTGGCCGAACGCGAGGTCAACGAGCTGCACATCGAGGCCGGCGCCCAGCTCAACGCCTCGTGGTGGCGCGCCGGGCTGGTGGACGAGCTGCTGCTCTATGTGGCACCGCGCCTGCTCGGCGAAGGCGTGGGGCTGACGACACTGGGGCCGCTGACGCGGCTGGAGGACGGCTGGCCACTGGTTTTCCACGACGTCGGCCGCGTGGGGCCGGACCTGCGCATCGTTGCGCGCGTGCCCGGCCGCGCCCCGTTTTGATGCCGCCGCGATGGCCCGGCTGCCCAAAAACGCCGCGATCCCGATGCGCGACGGCGTCTCGCCCAGTTGCGTGGCGCTGCCGCGGCTGCGCCACTGCCCGTGGCCGACGCTGCTGGACTACCTGAGCGAGCGGCTGCCCCGCATCACCCGTGACGAATGGCGCGCTCGCCTGCGCGCCGGCGAGGTCGTCGACGACGACGGCCGCGCCCTCACCGAACACACCCCCTACCTGCACGGCCAGCGCGTGTACTACTGGCGCACGCTCGCCGACGAGGCGCCGGTGCCGTTCGCCGAGAGCATCGTCTTCCGCGACGAGCACCTGCTGGTGGCGGACAAGCCGCACTTTCTGCCGGTCACGCCCGGCGGGCGCTATGTGCGCGAAACCCTGCTCGTGCGCCTCAAGCGCGCGCTGGGCCTGCCGGAACTCAGCCCGCTGCACCGCATCGACCGCGAAACGGCTGGATTGGTCGTTTTCAGCGTGCGCGCGCAAGACCGCGACGCGTACCAGCGGCTGTTCCGCGAGCGCCGCGTCGAGAAAGTCTACGAGGCCATCGCCCCGTGGCGCGGCGACCTGCCTTGGCCCGTGCGCCGCACCACGCACCTGCGTGAGGACGAAGCAGCCTTCTACCGCATGCGCGAGGCCCGCGCCGACGAGGGGCTGCCCCCGAACAGCGAAACCTGGATCGAGCCGATCGAGCGCCTGGGGGCCGATGGGGCGCTGGCGCGCTACCGGCTGCGCCCCGTCACCGGCAAGCGCCACCAGCTGCGCGTGCACATGGCGGCGCTGGGCATCCCCATCGTCGGCGACCAGTTCTACCCCGTCACGCGCCGCGGCCCGGATGAGCCGGAGGACTACGCCGAGCCGCTGCAGCTGCTGGCGCGCGCCATCTCCTTCGACGACCCCGTCACCGGACAGCGGCGCCGCTTCGAGAGCGGGCTACACCTCACCCCGGCGGGAATCGCATGACGCCGGTTCGCCACCCCCTCGTCGATGCGCTGAAGGTCGTGGCCGCGCAACTGATCGTGTGGCATCACCTGTCGGCGTACGGCCCGCTGTCGGACGCGTTGTGGGCGCAGGCGCCGGCGACCGCGGACTGGCTGTACGACCACGCCCGCAAGGCGGTGCAGGTGTTTCTGGTCGTCGGGGGCTTTCTGGCCGCCGGGACGCTGGTGCAGGCGGTCGATGGCCGCCGTTTTCTGTCTCTCGTGGGTCAACGCTACCGGCGGCTGGTGCCCCCGTTTCTCGTGGCGCTGGCCCTGGCGGCCGGCACCGCCACCGTGCTGCATCGCTGGCTGTCACCCGACCTCCAACTCGCGTCGGGCTCGGTGGGCACGTGGCTGGCGCACGCGCTGCTGCTGCACGATGTCGTCGATGTGCCGGCCATCGCGGCGGGCGCGTGGTATGTAGCGATCGACTTCCAGCTCCATGCGCTGCTGGCGGGTCTGGCCTGGCTGGCCACCCGGCTGACCCGCCCCGAACGGCGGCACGGAATGGCGCTGGCCCTGCTGATCGGTCTGGCGGGTGCCTCGCTGCTGCACGTCAACCGCCTGCCGGAGTGGGATCCGTGGGCCCTGTACTTCGTCGGCAGCTATGGCCTGGGTGTGCTGGCGGCACAGGCCACCCGCGGCCACCGGGCGGCATGGGTCGCGGCCATCGTGGCCATCGGCGTGGCCGCGCTCGCCATCGAGTGGCGCGACCGCATCGCGTTGTCGCTGACGGTGGCCGTGCTGCTGGCGGCGTGGGCAACCCAGCATGCGCCAGCCTCACCAATAGCGCAGCCGCCGCTGCTGCTGCGCCTGCTGGCCGCCGGAGCCGACCGTTCCTATGCGCTATTCCTGACCCACTACCCGTTGGTGCTGGCGGGCAACGCGGCGCTGGCGCGCTGGCCGGACCTGACGGCACACGCCTGGGGGGTGGCCGGCACCGGCTGGGTCGCGGGCCTCGTGGTGGCGTGGGCCTTCGCCCGCTGGGTCGAACAGCCCCTGTACCGGCGCCTGCGTTAGGGTCAGGGCGCTGCTACCATGCCGCCAACGACACCCGCAGGGTTCTCCGCGATGACGCACGATATCCGTTGGAAGCAGCGTTTTCAGAACTTCGAACGTGCCCTTGAACAGCTCCGCCGGGCCGTGACGCTACGGCGCGAGCGGCCGCTGAGCGATCTGGAAGAACAGGGGCTGATCCAGGGCTTCGAGTTCACGCACGAACTGGCGTGGAACGTGCTGAAGGACTACCTGGAAATGGAGGGCATCCAGGGCCTGGTCGGCTCGCGCAGCACGGTGCGTGAGGCGTTCAAGCGCGGCCTGATCACCGACGGCGAGGTGTGGATGGACATGATCGACAAGCGCAACCTCTCCAGCCACACCTACAACGAAGCGATCGCCCGCGAGATCGCCGAGGCGGTCGTGCAGCGGTTCTACCCGGCCTTCGTCGCGTTGCAGCATCGCCTGGCCGCCGAACGATGACCCCTGACACCATGTTTGGCCTGTCGGCCCGCACGCTGGCGACGCTACGCGCGATTCTGGCCACCGAGCCGCGCGTCACCCGCGCCGTCCTGTTCGGCTCGCGGGCGCTGGGCACGCACCGCACGGGATCGGATATCGACGTCGCGCTGTTCGGCGAGGGCATCGACCTGGACACCCTCAGCCGCCTGCACCGGCGGTTCGACGAATCGTCGCTGCCGTACCAAGTGGACCTGTGCGCCTGGGAGCGCATCGACAACCCCGCGCTGCGCGAGCACATCGAACGGGTCGGGCGCGTCCTCTACCCCGGCGGGGAGTGACGCGCCAGCCAACCGTTGCGCACCGCCCGGAGCGCCCCCCGGAACCGGCAGCGCCCGGGGCGCGTCATCAGACGCGCGCCGCCACCCAGTCGCGCACGCCCGCCAGCGCCTCGGGCAGCCGGGCCGCGTCGGTGCCTCCGGCCATCGCCATGTCGGGCTTGCCGCCGCCTTTGCCGCCGAGCGGCTGCGCCACGGCGTTGACCAGCTCGCCGGCCTTGAGGCCGCGCGCCACCAGATCGGCCGTCACCCCGGCGCACAACTGGACCTTGCCGGCGTCCACGCTGGCGAGCACCACCACGGCGCTGCCCAGCTTGTCCTTGAGCTTGTCCGCCGTCTCGCGCAGCGTCTTGGCGTCGGCGCCGTCCAGCCGCGCGGCCAGCACTTTGATCCCCTGCACGTCCACCGCCTGCGCGGCCAGCTCGTCGCCCTGCGCCGAGGCGAGCTTGCCCTTGAGCGCGGCGACTTCCTTTTCCAGCGCGCGGATCTGCTCCTGCGCCTGGGCGATGCGCGGCACCAGCTCCGGCACCGGCGCCTTCAGCGCCGCCGCGGCATCGTGCACCTGCGCCTCCAGCGCCTGCAGATACGCCAGCGCCCCCTCGCCCGTGACGGCCTCCACGCGCCGGACCCCCGCCGCCACGCCGCCTTCGGCGACGATCTTGAACAGCCCAATGTCGCCGGTGCGGCGCACGTGCGTGCCACCGCAGAGTTCGCGGCTGCTGCCGATATCCAGCACGCGCACCGTCTCGCCATACTTCTCGCCAAACAGCATCATCGCGCCGGCGGCCTTGGCCTCCTCCAGCGCCATCACGCGCGCCTGCGTGTCGGTGTTGGCCAGGATTTCGGCGTTGACGCGCGCCTCCACCGCACGGATCTGCTCCGCCGTCAGCGGCGCGTTGTGCGCAAAGTCGAAGCGCGTGCGCTCCGGCGTCACCAGCGATCCCTTTTGCTGCACGTGCTCGCCCAGCACCTCGCGCAGCGCCTTGTGCATCAGGTGCGTGGCGGAGTGGTTGCGCATCGTCGCCACGCGGCGCGCACCGTCCACCTGCGCCGTCACGTGGTCACCCACGGCAATGACGCCCTGCGCCACAACGCCGTGGTGCCCGTGCACCTGGGCCTTGATCTTCTGCGTGTCGAGCACCTCGAAGCGCGCCGAGCCGCTCACGAGCACGCCGCTGTCGCCCACCTGACCGCCGCTCTCGGCATAAAACGGCGTCTCGCCCAGCACGACGATGCCGGACTGGCCGGCCTTCAGTTCCGCCACCGGCGTGCCCTCGTGGTAGAGCGCCACCACCTTGGCCTGCGCCTGCAGATGCTCGTAACCGACGAAGCGGTTGTCCGGCCCGGCGTAATCGAGCACGCGGTCCATCTTGAACTTGCCGGCGGCGCGCGCCTGCTCGCGCTGCTGCTGCATCGCCGATTCGAACCCGGCCACGTCCACCGCCACGCCACGCTCGCGGCAGACGTCGTTCGTCAGGTCCAGTGGAAAGCCGTAGGTGTCGTGCAGCTTGAACGCCACGTCGCCCGGCAGCGTCGTCTGGCCACCGGCCAGCGCCGCGTCCAGAATCGCCATGCCGTGCTCGAGCGTCTCGTAAAAGCGCTCCTCCTCCGCCCGCAGCACATCCATCACGCGCTGCGCGTTGGCCGCGAGGTGCGGGTACGCCTCGCCCATCTGCGCGACCAGATCCGGCACCAGCTTGTGGAAGAACGGGGCCTTGCGCCCGAGCTTGTAGCCGTGGCGGATCGCGCGGCGGATGATGCGCCGCTGCACGTAGCCGCGTCCTTCATTGCTGGGGATGACACCGTCGGCGACGAGGAACGCCGTGGCGCGGATGTGGTCGGCGATCACGCGCAGACTCGGGCTGTTCAGGTCCGTCGCCCCCGTCTCGCGCGCGGCGGCGCGGATCAGCGCCTGGAACAGGTCGATCTCGTAGTTGCTGTGCACGCCCTGCAGAATGGCGGCGATGCGCTCCAGCCCCATGCCCGTGTCCACGCACGGCGCCGGCAGCGGCCGCACCGAGCCGTCCGGCTGCATGTCGAACTGCATGAACACGTTGTTCCAGATCTCGATGTAGCGGTCGCCGTCCGCATCCGGGCTGCCGGGCGGGCCGCCGGGCACCTCGGGCCCGTGGTCATAAAAGATTTCCGAGCACGGTCCGCACGGCCCCGTGTCGGCCATCATCCAGAAGTTGTCACTCTGGTACTTGCCGCCCTTGTTGTCGCCGATGCGCACCACGCGCTCGGGCGGCAGGCCGATCTCTTTGGTCCAGATGTCGTAGGCCTCGTCGTCCTCGTGATAGACGGTGGCCCACAGGCGGTCGGGCGGCAGCCGGAATACGTCGGTCAGCAGCTCCCACGCCCACTTCAGCGACTCGCGCTTGAAGTAGTCGCCAAACGACCAGTTGCCCAGCATCTCGAAGAACGTGTGGTGCCGCGCGGTGTAGCCGACGTTTTCCAGGTCGTTGTGCTTGCCCCCGGCGCGCAGGCACGCCTGCACCGACGCCGCGCGCACGTACGGCCGCTTGTCGGTGCCCAGAAAGACGTCCTTGAACTGCACCATGCCCGAGTTGGTGAACATCAACGTCGGGTCGTTGGCGGGCACCAGCGGGCTGGACGGCACCACGGTGTGGCCGCGCTGGGCGAAGAAGTCCAAAAACGTGCGCCGGATGTCGGCCACGGAAAACATCGGTCGGTCGGCGGCTTGGCTCATGTCGTTCGAATGCGTTGGGGTAACCCTTCATTTTACGGGGGCCAGCCCACGGCCAGCGCCTGCGTCAGCGCGGCCGCGGGCTGCGGCCGGCACAGCGGCGCAGCCTGACCGGCCCACAGCGGCGTCCAGTCATCGCGCCCGGCCGCCTCGGCGTGCGCGCGCAACGGCGCGATCCCGTGCGCCGCCAGCGGGAACGCCGGTGCGTCCGCGCACCACCCCAGCGGCCCAGTGGCGAGCGCGCGCATCGCGTGGTTGACGATGCCGCGCGCCGGCCGCCCCGTGAACACGTTGGTCAGCGCCGTGTGCGCTGCGGCGGGACTTTGCAACGCCGCCCGGTGCAGCGGGTGCGGGGTCGCCTCCGGGCACAACAGGTAGGCCGTCCCCACCTGCACCGCGGCCGCCCCCAGCGCGCGCGCCGCGGCCACGCCGCGCGCATCCGCGATCCCGCCGGCGGCGATCACCGGCACGCGCACCGCCCGCACGACCTGGGGCAGCAGAGCCATCGTCCCCACCTGCGTGCTCAGGTCGTCGCTGAGGAACATGCCGCGGTGTCCGCCCGCCTCAAGCCCCTGGGCGATGATGGCGTCCGCCCCGTGCCGCTCCAGCCAGCGCGCCTCCTCCACCGTCGTGGCGGACGACAGGACCACCGCGCCCCACGACTTGACGAACGCGAGCAGCTCCGGCGCCGGCAGCCCGAAATGAAAACTCACCACCGGCGGCCGAAACGCCGCCACCAGCTCGGCGACCGCCGCGTCGAACGGGGCGCGCGCCGCCACTGCCGGCCCGTCGGGCGGGGTCAGGCCTGCGTCGTGGTAGTGCGGCGCCAGCCGCGCCATCCACGCCGCCTCACGCGCCGCCTCACGCGCCGGGTCGTGCGCCGGCGGCGTGTGACAGAAAAAATTCACCGCGTACGGCCCCTGGGCCGCAGCGCGCAGCCGCTCCAGCTCAGCCCGCAAGGCCGGCGCCGACAGCGTCGCCGCCGGCAGCGACCCCAGCCCACCCGCCGCGGTGACGGCCAGCGCGAGCGCGCTGTCCTGCGCCCCCGCCATCGGCGCCTGGATGATGGGCAGGCGCAACCCCAACCGCTGGAACCATGCGTTCATGCCGCCATTGTCGGGCACGGGGCCCCCACCGGGGGAACGCTGCGGTATGCTGCGCGCCGCCATGCGACTCAACCTGATCTTCGCCCGCGCCGCCAATGGTGTCATCGGCTGCACCCGCGACGGGGTGCCTGCTCTGCCCTGGCACCTGCCGGAAGACCTGGCGCATTTCCGCCGCCTCACGCACGGCTGTCCGGTCATCATGGGCCGCACCACGTGGGCGTCGCTGCCGCCGCGCTTTCGGCCACTGCCCGGGCGGGTCAATCTGGTGCTGACGCGCGACCCGGCCACGGCTGCAGCGCTGCGCGACGCGGGCGCGGTGCCGGCGGGCAGCCTGGACGAGGCACTCGCCCACTGCCGCGCGCTGCGCGGCGCGGACGGCCAGCCGCCCGCAGAGGTCTGGGTCATCGGCGGCGCGCAGGTGTATGCACAGGCCGAGCCACTCGCGCAGCGCGCCGTCGTCACGGAAATCGGCCGCGCCTTCGACGGCGACGCGCACGCCCCGGTGCTGGGGCCTAACTGGCGTGAAACCGCGCGCGAGCCCCACGTCAGCGCCAACGGCCTGCCGTTCGCCTTCGTGACCTACGAGCGCGCGAGCCGCTCCAGCCAGACCTGCATCAACGACCGGTAACGCGGCAGCGCCGCAAAAATCTCGTCAGCCAGCGCCTCGTCGTACGTGTGCGCGGTGAGGTTGCGGTGATCGACCATCGCCAGGGCCAGCCGCGCCTCCTCCTCGTCGAGCAGGCCGTTTTCCAGCGATGCGCGGATGATGGGCTTGGGCGACGCCAGCTCGACTCCGAAGCGGTCGCGAAGCACGGCCTGCGCCGCTTTCCAGATCGCCTCGAAGGTGTATTCGAACCGCTGGATCGACGCGTCGCGAATGATCGGCGAGGGCGGCTCCTGCGCCAACGCCTGCAGCGACACCAAAGCACGCCGCGCGACGTCCAGACGCCGGGTCAGCCGATCTTCCACGCCTCCCCCTCGGTGTCGATCGCACGGCGCAGCGGCTCGGAGGCCGACCGGTAATCGACCACATCCACCCGGAAAGGAATGGGCGACTCCTCCAGCGCCTCGCGCACGCGCGCCAGCGCATCCCGCGGCAGCGGCTGCGGCGCCACCAGCGCCACGTCGATGTCCGATCCCCGGCGGGCATCGCCCCGCGCCCGGGAACCAAACAGCCACACTTCCGCCCCGTGGCGCTGCACCAGCGGCAGCAAAATCCGCCGCAGCGCCTCCCGATCCCGGGGGTCGAGTCGCGTCCATGCATCGGCTGGTCGGGTCATGCGGCCATTGTAGGCAAGCCATCCACGCCGTGCGACACCCGCGGGCGGGTGCGGCTCACCGCGCAGGCGGGCGCAGATAGCGCTCGTCGGACCACGTGGCCAGCCACTGCGGCGCAAAGGCGACGAATACCGCGGCGAACAAGCCGGTCAGGAACGCATCCCCCCACGCCATCAGCCAGCGCGCCACCAGCGCCTCGTGCAGCGTGACGCCGCCCATCAGGTGGTGGATGCCCTCGTACAGCGCGCCGGAGGCGAACAGCGCTACCGCCGTGCCCAGGAACCCGCGACCCAGCGTGTAGATGAACACGTTGGGCGGCAGCCAGCGCCGCAGCGCCGCGCCGATCGCCAGCGCCAGCGTCGCCGGCACCAGGCCCACCCACACCCATTGCGACAGCACGGCCTCGGCGGACGTGCCCCCGATCGCCCACACCGCCAGCGCCACCAGCGCCAGCACCGGCACTGCCAGCGGCCAGCCCAGCATCAGCACCAGCAGGCTCGCGCCGGAGAACTGCACCGCCATGCCGGCCGGCAGTTTTTGCGGCAGCAGCCAAAACCACGGCAGCAGCACCAAGGCCGCCAGCGCCGGCCCGAGCAGCGGCCCGCGCAGCAGCCGCCACGGCCGCACGACCAAAGCGGCCGCCAGCGCCACGGCGCTCAGCATGATTTCCAGCATCCACACAGTGCCGCGATGCTACGCCGACCCGCGCCGGTGGCGCTTGCGCTGGATCAATCGCCCCTGTGCCGACCCGCACAGGAGCTGCGGCGTCACATCCCGAGCAGTCCGGGCAGGCCCTTCATGCCGCCCAGCCGCCGCATCATCTTCATCAGGCCGCCGCCCTTCATCTTCTTCATCATCGCCTGCATCTGCTCGAACTCCTTGAGCAGGCGGTTGACCTCCTGCACCTGCACGCCCGCACCGGCGGCGATGCGGCGCTTGCGGCTGGCCTTGATGATCTCCGGGTGGCGGCGCTCCTGCGGCGTCATCGCGCAGATGATGCCTTCCTTACGGCGAATGTCCTTCTCGGCGCGCTGCAGGTCGGCCTCGCCCGCCTTGGCGGCCAGTTGCGTCGGCAGCTTGTCCAGCAGGGTGCTCAAGCCCCCCATCTTCTTCATCTGGCGGATCTGCTCGAGAAAATCCTCCAGGTCGAAGCCACCGCTCTTGACCTTGGCCGCGAGCTTCTGCGCCTGCTGCAGGTCGACGCCGGCCGTGACCTGCTCCACCAGCGCGACGATGTCGCCCATGCCCAGCACGCGCCCCGCGTGCCGTTCGGTGTCGAACAGTTCCAGCCCGTCGATCTTTTCGCTCACGCCCGCGAACTTGATCGGCGCACCGGTGACCGCGCGCACCGACAGCGCCGCGCCGCCGCGCGAGTCACCGTCCAGCTTGGTCAGTACGATGCCCGTCAGCGGCAGCGCCTCGGCAAAGGCCTTGGCCGTGTTGACCGCGTCCTGGCCCTGCATCGCGTCGACGACGAACAGCGTCTCGACCGGCTTGAGCTCGGCGTGCAGCGCCTGGATCTCGCGCATCATCGCCTCGTCGATCGCGAGCCGCCCGGCCGTGTCGACGATCAGCACGTCGAAGTAGCGCTTACGCGCGTAATCCAGCGCCGCGCGCGCGATGTCGAGCGGCCGCTGATCCGGCGTGCTCGGGAACCACTCTGCCCCCGCCTGGCGCGTGACGGTCTTGAGCTGCTCGATCGCGGCGGGCCGGTACACGTCGCCGCTGACGGTGAGCACCTTCTTCTTGCGCCGCTCGATCAGCCACTTGGCCAGCTTGGCCGTGGTCGTCGTCTTGCCCGCGCCCTGCAGGCCCGCCATCAGGATCACCGCCGGCGGCTGCGTCGCGAGGTTCACGTCGGCCACGCCCTCGCCCATCGTCGCGGCGAGCTCGCGGTGGATGATGCCCACCAGCGCTTGGCCCGGCGTGAGCGACCCGACGACCTCCTGCCCCAGCGCCTTTTCCTTGACGCGGGCGATGAAGTCGCGCACCACCGGCAGCGCCACGTCGGCTTCGAGCAGCGCCATGCGCACCTCGCGCAGCATGTCCTGCACGTTGCCTTCGGTGATGCGGGCCTGGCCGCGGATTTCTTTGACCAGGCGCGACAGTTTTTCGGTCAGGGCAGAGGCCATCGGGGGGCTGAGCCTTCGTTACACTAAGCGGATGATTGTACCGGCGAGCCCTTGGTGGATGGTCGCGCCCGCGCTGGCCGCAGCGGCGGGCTACGCGGGCCTGGCAGCGGCCGGCGCACGGCTGCGGCGCTCCGCGACGACCGCATTGACGCTGGCCACCGTCGTGCTGCACGGGCTGGCGCTGGTCGCGTCGTTTTCCGCGTCGCCGGTGCGCTTTGGCTTCGCGCCCACGCTGTCGGTCACGGCGTGGCTGGTGCTCGCCGTCTACGCGCTGGAGACGCGCCTGTACCCCGCGCTCGCGACGCGCTGGACGCTCGCGGGGCTGGGTGTGCCCGCGGTGCTGCTGGCGCTCTTTTTTCCGGGAACGGCCTACCCCGCGCTGGCCAGCCCCTGGCTGCCGCTGCACTGGGCGCTGGGTTTTGCCTCCTATGGGCTGCTGGGGGTGGCGGTCGCGCACGCGTGGATGATGCAGCGCACCGAGCAGACCATCCGCCGCGGCGGCACCGCCCCCGCGCTGCCGCTGCTGACGCTGGAGCGGTTGACGTTTCGCTTCGTCTGGGGGGCGTTTGCGCTGCTGACGCTGACGCTGCTGGCGGGGTGGTATTTCACCGAGCTGCTGCGGCCCGCGGCTGGCTGGATCACGCACAAAACGGTCTTCACCGCGCTGTCGTGGGTGGTGCTCGCGGTGCTACTGTGGGGCCGCTGGCGCTGGGGCTGGCGCGGGCGGCTCGCGGTGCGCATGCTCTATGCAGCCGGCGGCCTGCTGCTGCTGGGTTACGTGGGCTCGCACTTCGTGCTCGAGGTCATCCTGCGCCGCGGCGTCTGAGGGTTCTCCGCGATGGTCAAGTGGCTGCTCGTCATCGCCGTCGTCGTACTGGGCTACCTCTGGTGGCGCCAGCAGCGGCTGGAGAAACGCCGCGCGCAGCGCCCCCGCCCGGCCCCGCCGCCTGGCCCGGCCCAGGCGGCGGCGCCGGCCCCGATGGTCCGCTGCCGCCACTGCGGCGTGCACCTGCCCGCGGCCGACGCGGTGCGCGGCGCGCTTGGGCCCTACTGCAGCGATGAACACCGCCGCCTCGCCGAAGGCTGATACTGCCCCGAACGCCGCGGGCGCCTCCATCTTCGCGCCCTCGTGGTACGCCCCGCTGCAGGCCGACGCCGACCCCGGCGGCGGCCTCCCCGAAGACGACCCCTTGTCGCCGCGCCTGTGGCGCAACCTGATGGCGGCGCGGGTGTTCGTCGCGGGCGCACTGTTGGCGCTCTTGACCACGGTCTGGTGGCGCGGCGGGGCACCGGTCTGGGTGCCGGTGGTGGTGGCGGTGTGGCTGGGGCTCGCCGCCGTCACGCTGGCCCTGCCGCGCCCGCGTGCGCCCGGCCATGCCGCGGCGCCGCAGTGGCTGCTGACCGTCTGGGCCGACCTCGCCGCGTTCGCCGCGCTGCAGCTCATCGCGCCCAGCGGCCTCAACGTCACGCCCCTGCTCGTCTGGCCCGTGCTGCTGGCCGCGGTCGCCGGGTCGCGCCTGCTCGCGCTGGGCAGCGCCGCGGCCGGCTCGCTCGTGCTGCTCGGCGCGGCGTGGCTGGACGCGCGCGGCGTGGCCGACACCGCCGCCTGGGTCCAGGCCGCGCTGGGCGGCAGCGGGCTGTTCCTCATCGCGCTGCTGGCCAACCACCTGGCGGCGCGCCTGGTGGGCGAGCACGCCGCGGCGCTGCGCCACCAGCGCATGGCGCGCCTGCACGCCCGCATCAACCGCCACATCGCCGGCGGCCTGACGGAGGGCATCGTCGTCACCGACGCGCGCGCGGCCCTCTGGTGGGCCAACCCGGCAGCGGCGCGCATCCTCGGCGTGCCGGACGACGCCGCCCCAAACCCAGGAACGCCGACGGCGCTGCGCCACACCCCCGGCTGGCCCGTGCTCGCCGGGTGGGTGCGTGGCGCGCTGGCCACCGCCGACGATGATGACGACACCGCGCCGCACACCCAGGACCTGACGCTGCCCCTGCCCGGCGGCGGGCAACGCCGGGTCCGGCTGCGCATCCACCCGGTCGCCACACACGGTCGGCTCGGCGCGGCCGTGGTCTTTCTGGACGACCTGCAGGTGCTGGAGCAGCGCCTGCACACCGAGCGGCTCGCGGCGATGGGGCGCGTCTCGGCCGCCGTGGCGCACGAAATCCGCAATCCGCTGGCCGCGATCGCCCAGGCGAGTGCCCTGCTGCTCGAAGACGACGCGCCCCCGGCCCAGCGGCAGCTGCTCACCCTCATCGAGCAAAACGCGCGGCGCATCGACCGCACGGTCAACGACGTGCTCGAAGCCGCCCACGCCCCAGCGCCGGACACGGTGTCCCCCGCCATCGCGCTCGATGCGACGGTGGACGCGGTCCTTGCCGACTGGCTGCGCCAACGCCCACAGGGCGAGCGGCTGCTGCGCCGCGCCGGGGCGCCGGATGCCCGCATTGCCTTCGACCCGGAACACCTGCGCCGCGTGCTCGTCAACCTGCTGGACAACGCCGACCGCCACGCCAGCGCCGCGCCGGCCAGCCTGCGCGTGGAAACCACGCGGGACGGCGCCCACGTCCGCCTCACCGTCTGGAACGACGGGCCCGAAATCCCCGCCGCCGTGCGCGCGCACCTGTTCGAGCCCTTCGCCACGTCCCAGAGCCGCTCCAGCGGCCTGGGCCTGTACCTGTCGCGCGAACTGTGCCAGCGCTATCATGCGACGTTGACGTACGCACGCGCGCAGCGCGACGGGCGCTGGGGGCATGCGTTCGAGGTCACCTGCCCGCGGTCGTCGTGATTCTGCGCCACCCCACGCCGCGTACGCCATCAGGAAAGCCGTCATGGATCCGATCGTCGAACGCCAACGCGAAGCGCTGCGAGCCCTCGCGCAGCGCCACGGGGTGCGCTCCCTCAAGCTCTTCGGTTCGATGGCCCGAGGTGACGCCACCAGCGACAGCGACGTCGACCTGCTCATCGACCCCCTGCCCGGTACGTCCGCGCTGGCCATCGGCGCGTTTTTGATGGAGACGCAGGAGCTTCTTGGCCGCAAAGTCGATGTGGTCTCCGTACGCGCCCTGCATCCGCTGTTGCGTGAACGCATCCTACAGGAGGCGATCCCCCTGTAGCGGGGGATCGGAAAGCCACCCGATGAAACCAACACGCGAGGCGGATCTCGTTTACGTCATGCACATGCTGGAGTGCATCGACCGGATCACCGATTACACGGCCGACGGCGAAAGCGCTTTTCGCGCCTCCCGCCTGATACAGGACGCCGTCATCCGCAACCTGCAAATCATGGCGGAGTCGAGCCAGCGCGTGTCGGAAACCTCGCGACTGTGCGCACCGGAGATCCCCTGGAAAGCGATTTCCGGCTTCCGCAATGTCCTGGTCCACGACTACCTCTCGCTGGACATCGACCTCATCTGGCCCGTGGTGGCGCGCGACCTCCCCGCACTGCGCGCGGGACTCGAGCGGCTGCGTGATCGGCTGAGAACAGCCTGATGGCAGGTAAGCGATGACAACGGCTAAGCGCACGGGCTGTGCCAGCGCTATCATGCGTCGCTGACGTACACACGCGCGCAGCGCGACGGGCGCTGGGGGCACGCGTTCGAGGTAAGAGCGCTCAGCTGTTGACCGCCCGATGTTGGGTGCCGTGTTGCGATACGAGGTCGAGTCGATGGATCGGGACGACATCCTGGACACCCTGCGCCGCCAGCGCGCGTTGCTGGCCGAACGCTTTGGCGTGCGCGCCATCGCCTTATTCGGCAGCCAGGCGCGCGGCGACGCCACGCCATCGTCTGACATCGACCTGCTGGTCGAACTGGACCCCGCGCACCGCACACTGCGCAACTATTTTCAGTTGCGTGACCACCTCCAACAGGCACTCGGGTCACCCGTCGACATGAGCACCCCCGACGCCCTCAAGCCAGCCATCCGACACCGCGTGCAGTCAGAGGCGATCTATGCGTGAGCGCGCGAACTTCGCGATTTCTGGCACACCATACACGCCGAAATCCCTCCGCTGCTGGCGGCTGTCGAAGCGCTGCGTGCAGCAGTGGGGGATACGTAATGCAGCCACCTGATGACCTCCCCGCCCCCACCGCTGCTCATCGTCGAGGACGAACCCGACCTGCGCCAGCTCTACACGCTCGCGCTGGTCAAAGCCGGCGTGGACGCCGAAGCCGTGCCGGACCTCGCGCAGGCCCACGCGCGGCTGCGCGAGCGGCGCTACGCCGTCGTCCTCACCGACATGCGCCTGCCTGACGGAACAGGGCTGGAGCTGCTGCGAGCGCTCGCGCGCGAAGGCCGCAGCGAGCGCGCCATCGTCATCACCGCCTACGGCTCCGCCGACAACGCGGTCGAGGCGCTCAAGGCCGGCGCGTTCGATTACCTGACCAAACCCGTCGCCCCCGCGCGGCTGCGGCAGGCCGTGGCGGCCGCGTTGGCAGCGGGCGCACCGGGGCCGGACTTAGCCGCCCACAGCCCTTTGGGCGCAGGCTCCGTCAGCTCCCCCATCCAACCTTCCCCCTCGTCGCCCCACGCGGCATCCACCGCAGCGCACACGGCAAGGTCTCAACCGTCCCCGCCACCCTCCACCACGACGCCGCCGCTACTCCACCCCGCCGCGACGGATCCCGGTGCCGATTCGGCCATCGCCCTTCCACCCGAAACGTCCGCTGCAGGTGCGACCCCGCGGCGCATGTCCTCCGCCAGCGGCGCTACCGTGTGGAGCGCGCCCCCCGCCGAGAGCGTCCCTCTCCCGCCCGCGCTTGCGCGCCTCATCGGCGACTCACCCGCGATGCAGGCGGTGCGCGCCACCATCCTGCGCGTCGCGCGCACCATGGCCCCCGTGCTCGTCACCGGCGAGTCCGGCACCGGCAAGGAGCTCATCGCCCGCGCGCTGCACGCCTGCAGCCACCGCGCCAGCGGGCCGTTCGTGGCGGTCAACTGCGGTGCCATTCCCGCCGATCTGCTCGAGAGCGAACTCTTTGGCCACCGGCGCGGTGCCTTCACCGGCGCGCACAGCGACAAGCTGGGGCTCTTCCAGGCTGCCGCGGGCGGCACCCTGTTCCTCGACGAAGTGTCGGACCTGCCCCTGCCGATGCAGGTCAAACTGCTGCGCGCGCTGCAGGAACGCGCCGTGCGCCCCGTCGGTGCCACCGCCGAGGAACCGGTGGACGTTCGCATCGTCAGCGCCACGCACAAAGACCTCGAGCGCCTCGTGCAGACCGGCCAGTTCCGCCACGACCTGTACTACCGGCTCAACGTCATCCCCATCCGCGCCCCGGCGCTGCGCGAGCACCCGGAGGACCTGGAGGCGATTGCCGCCGCGGTGCTCGCGCAACTCACCCAGCGCGACGGGCTGCCGCACGTCCCCGCCCTCACCGACGCGGCGTTGGCCCGCCTGCGCGCGTACCCCTTCCCCGGCAACGTGCGTGAGCTGGAAAATCTGCTGGAGCGCGCCCTCGCCCTGCACCCCGGCGCGGTGCTGGACGCCGACGCCTTCCCCCTGCCCGGGTTCGACGCCGCGCCGCCTCTCGCAGGACCCAGCGCAGCCCCGCATGGAACCAGTCCCAACCGCACAGGGGCCGGCGCTCACATGGCCTCCGCCCTCCACGGCATGGGGGTCTCCGCCGAAAGCGCGGCCGCCGCCATCACGGTGGGCGCAGCCCCCTCGGACACCGCCCCCGCGCCGGATGGCGACACCACGGCCACCACCGAGCCACCGGACGCCCCTCTACCCCGTGCCCAGCTGGAAGCCCTGCTGCAGCGCAACCGCTGGAACCAATCCCGCACCGCGCGCGAACTCGGCTGGACGCTGGCCAAACTGCGCTACTGGATGCAGCGGCTCCGGGTGGGGTGAGCCGCCGGTGCGGGTAAGGGCCGGGGCGTCAACAGCGTTACAGCGTCACCACGTGCCGATCCGTAGCGCCCTGGATCACTACCACCGGAACCCGGGCATCAAACGTCACGAAACGACAGCCGTGGCGAACCGCCAACCCGAGCAGATAGGCATCCGTGATTTGCCGGTGCCCCAACACCCGGCTCCAGTCAATGGTCATCCCATCCAGCAAACTGTAGTCATCCGGCAGGAAAGCGTGCGACGTGAGATAGCCCCCTGAATCCCCGGACCCGTCCTATCGCTTATCGTTGAGGATAGGAGTAGGACTGTGAGTACGACCAGGCATACGGACACTGTTGAAGTCATCTTGAAAGACCAGCGCCGCAGGCGCTGGTCTGCTGCGGAGAAAGCCGCGCTGGTGCGGCGCACCTACGAGCCGGGCATGAGCGTGTCGCTGGTGGCGCGCCAGGAAGGTGTGGCTGCCAGCTTGCTGTTTCAGTGGAGAAAGCTCGATCGCCAAGGCGCCCTGACGGCCGTCAGGGCTGGGGAAGCGGTTGTGCCGGCCTCGGAACTGGCCGCTGCTCGAGCCGAGATCGCCAAGCTCCAGCGGGTGCTGGGCAAGAAGACCCTGGAGAACGAAATCCTCAAGGAAGCCGTGGAGTACGCCGCCGAAAAAAAGTGGATTGCGCGCTCGCCCTTGTTGCCCGGGGACGACCAATGAAGACGGTCTGCCGGGCGCTGGGCGTGGCGCGCTCGCATGTGCATGAGCGGCACCACCGCCGCGAGGACTGGCGCGATGCTCGCCAGGGGCGCACGCCAGCGGGCGATGCGCAGCTGCTGGCTGAGATCCGGGAGCAGATCGCCGATCTGCCCAGCTACGGGTATCGACGCGCCTGTGCCCTGGTCAACCGTCAGCGCAGCGCACAGGGCGGCACACGGGTCAACCCCAAACGGGTCTACCGCGTGATGGCCCAGGCCGGGCTGTTGCTGCCCAAGGCAGCCCGACGGCGCCATGGCAGCCGCAAGCACGAGGGTCGCGTTGCCGTGGGGCGCAGCGATATGCGCTGGTGCTCCGATGGGCTGCAGATCAAGTGCGACTCGGGGCAGACGGTGAGCGCCACGTTCACCAAAGATTGCTGCGACCGCGAAGTGATCGCCTGGCGGGCATGGGAGGGCAAAGGGCTGCCCGGTGAGCCGGTGCGCGAGATGTTGATCGAGGCGGTGGAAAAACGCTTTGGCTCGGTGGAGGCGCTGCCCCCTGATCACAGGCTGGAATTCCTCAGCGACAACGGCAGCGCCTACATCGCAGCCCAGACCCGAGCAGTGGCGCGTTCACTGGGCCTCAAGCCGATCAACACGCCGGTGTGCAGTCCGCAGAGCAACGGCATGGCCGAGAGCTTCGTCAACACGTTCAAGCGCGACTACGTGGCCCGCATGGACCTGAGCGATGCGGCCACCGTGCTGGCTCAGTTGCCAGCGGCATTCGAGCACTTCAACGAGGTGCATCCGCACTCGTCGTTGAAAATGCGTTCACCCAGAGAGTTCCGGCGGCATCAGGCCGCCCAGGCACGCCGCTCAACCATCAAGGACGCGGCGTTACGTTGCGAATAGGACGGGTCCGGGAATACGGGGGCAAGATCACGACGGATGCGCCGCCGCCTGGGCCAACCGCTCGGCCACCGCTCTCACTGGCAACGGTGACGGGTATCCGGGCTGCGACATGATGCGCAGGCAACCGTTTTGCGTCAGCGGGCACGACGCCCAGCCATGGTGAAGCTCCGCCGCCAGCCACTCGGTTGCCCGCGCATGATGGGCATGTCCGGCATCGAGCAGCGCGATCAGGACGTTCACGTCTAACAGCGCCCGCATCACGCCCCCTCGGCGTCACGTAGCCGGTCGATCAGCGCATTCGTGACCACCGTTCCCCGGGCCGGGAAGGGTACGAATCCGGCCACGGAAGCAGCCGTGCCGTCCCCCTGCGGCGCTGCCGCCGTTGCCGTACCCGTGAGGGCCTGGCGTACCAAGCGGGAAATCACCTTGCCCACCGCCGTGTTTTGCTGCCGGGCCAGCTCCTTGGCGGCTTCCAGCACATCCGGCTCCAAATCGATGGTCGTTCGCACTGTCACCCCTCTGATCATCGTGATGATGGTGCATCATGATGCCAAACCCCTCGCGTACCCGCAACGCATAGCGCGTGAACCTTCGCCGACTCGGCTGGACGCTGGCCAAACGGCGCTACGGGATGCAGCGGCTGGGAGTGGGGTCAGCACGCGCGGCGTAAACCGGCGTTGACAAGCGACCTTGCACCCAGGCGGATAACCGATACGATAGCCGCCATGACACCGCCGCCGATCGACCTCACCCCGCTGCGCAAGGCGCTCGACGCGCTGGATGGGGCACTGCACTACTGGCACGCGGAGCCGGACGACTCCGGCCGCAAGCCACACTTGCGCGCCGGGGTCATCCAATCCTTCGAATTCAGTTACGAACTCGCCGTGCGGCTGCTGCGCCGTGTCCTGATGGAGCGCGCGATCGCTGCGCCGCTGGTGGCGGACCTCTCCTTCAACGACTTGCTGCGCGCAGCGGCCGACGCTGGGCTGATCGCCGACCCCCTGACATGGCGTCGCTGGCGCGACTGGCGCAACCGCACCCGCCACGGTTACGACGAAACGCAGGCCGAATCGATCGCCAACGTCGCCCAGACCTTCGCCGGTGACGCGCGGGACCTGCTCAACCGTTTGGCGGACGCCATCGGCGACGGCGATCACCCGACAGCCAACCCCACATGACCGCCGCGCGGACCCTGCAGCTCACCGACGCGCAGCGCGCCACCCTGCGCCGTGCGCTGGACGCCACCGTCCCCGGCGCGCGGGTGGCCGTCTTTGGCTCCCGCGCCACGGGCCGCGCGCGACCGTTCTCGGACGTGGACCTGCTGATCCTGGACCCATCCCCGCTGCCGTGGGCGCAGCGCCTGGCACTGCTGGACGCGTTGGAAGCGAGTGACCTGCCCTTCCGCGTGGACGTGGTGGAAGCCGCCACCGTCCCGGACGCGATGCGCGAGCGGATTCTGGCGGAGGCCATCGCCCTTTGATCTCGTCGGCCGGAACATTAACTTTTGACGTTAATTTTTGATGTTGACGGCGTCTCCGGCGCTTTTGCAAACGGGCCCCTGTGGCCAAAATGCGACGGTAACGCCAGAACCCCGTCATCATGGCAAGCCCTGGCACGCTTCATGCTAATATCTTGGTGCCCCTCAGGGAGGGGCCACAAAACTGTCCAACAAAGGAGTAAACGCATGAAACGCATCCAACAAGGTTTTACCCTCATCGAACTGATGATCGTCGTCGCGATCATCGGCATTCTGGCGGCAATTGCGCTGCCGCAATACCGCGACTACACCCAACGCTCGGCCAACTCGGCCTGCTTGGGTGAAGCCAAAGCCTACATGGGCGCAGCGGTTGCCAATTTGGCCAACAACGTCGCTGCGGGCACTTACACGCCGTCTGCGTGCACCGCTATTAGTAGCGTTCCCACGAGTGCTAACTACGCTAACAACACGTCGATTGACTTCACAACTCCCTCGCGCGGTACCGCCGGACTGCGTCGCGACGTGCGCTGCGGTGCGGCTACCGGGGCTTGCCGTCTCCGGTGATGAGCGCCTTGCGTGAAGCCGCCGATGCCAACGCGTTACACCGATACGCAACTTAAAGGCTTCACGCTCATTGAACTCACAGTGGCCTTAGCGATCATTGCGATACTGGCAATGATCGCTTTTCCTTTATATCAGGGCTATCTGCAACGTAGCGCCAACGATGCCTGTTTGTACGAGGCGTCTGCCTACATGGCAGCAGTCGCGGCCGATCTGGCTGCCGAGCGGTCCGTGCCACCATACCAACGGTCTGCCTGCGCTGATGGCCCGTCCGCTAATCCCACCACAGCGCACTACAACGCCGACTTGACGATTACGTTTACCCCTCCAATCCGCGGCGCCGCCGCCCTCCACCGCGAAGTCGTTTGCCAAGTCGCTTCGCGGCCCTGCCGCCTTCGCTAACAACGAGTTGCTGCCCGGCAGGCAATCATTTACACTTACACCGTCACACACAAGAGCCGCTTATCGCGCCGTGCCGTTGCGCGACGCCATCGCCTCTAGCCATGCAAAATATTTTACGCTCAACGCAAAACGATGCACCCCCATCATTCTTTATTGCATTACTCATTTTAGGTGTCACGACTTTTTTTATTTACCAGATCGGCCTGCCCGGCGGCTTTATTCTGGACGACAACGCCAATATTCAAAAAAACAGCGCCCTGTTATTGGCCAAACCAAGCGACCTCAACTCTGTCCTATACGCCATCTACAGTTTTCAGCCTGGGGGTGGCACCCGGTCCCTTGCGATGCTCACCTTTATGCTCGATATTTGGCGCGGAGGACTTGAGCCCGAGGTCTTCAAAACTACCAACATCGCGCTGCACGCGGTCTGCGCCGTTATCCTTGCGGTGGTATTGCGCCAAATTTTGACCCTTGTTTGGCACCGCGAGGAAGCCACGGGATGGATTGCCGTCGGCCTGGCCGCCCTTTGGGCTCTGCACCCACTGCACGTATCCACCGTTCTGTATGCCGTCCAGCGCATGCAGATTCTATCGACGCTCTTTACCCTACTGGCAATCTCCACGTATCTCAGCGCACGCATCGCGCAAGCGTCAGCGCACTCCGGCCGACGCAGCCTATTACTCACCATTTTATGGGCAGGGCTGGCCTTTTTATCGAAAGAGGACGCAATTTTACTCCCCGTTTATACCGCGATCATCGAGCTAACTCTACTCAAATTCAAAGCCACGTCCGCACAAATAACCAAAATCTGGCGCAACACCTATTTGCTACTGGGAATCGCAAGCATTTTCCTTTTTTTCTCTGTCGCGCTGCCTCACTTTGGCACCACCACCCCTTACCCAGGCCGTGACTTCAATACCATTGAGCGTCTACTCACACAGACTCGGGTTCTATGGCTATATCTGTCGCAAATAATTTTTCCACACCCGAATCATCTTACCTTTTATTACGACCACTACCCCATCTCGCGCAGCCTCATCGATCCAATCACGACTTTACCGGCGTTGCTTGGTATTCTCTGGTTACTATATTATGCCTGGCAGGTTCGCCATGAGCACCCCCTGCGTGCGCTCGGACTGTTGTGGTTTTTCGCCGGCCATGCGCTGACCTCCAACATCATTCCGTTGGAGCTCGTTTTCGAACATCGCAACCACCTTCCGCTTGCTGGTCTCTGCCTGGTCGGCGCGGACATATTGCGCGCTATTTTTCAACCCTCCCAGAGATCCTCTCGATCGAGTGTTGTTGCGCTTGGAGGGACGCTTTCTGTAATTACTTTAACAGCCGCCACCGCCACCGTGTATCGAGCGCACCAATGGGGCGACGGCATGAGGCTTGCGCAGTATCACGTCAACATCGCCCCCGGTTCGGCCCGCGCTTGGATTGACTTGTGCAACCGGTATTACGAGTTGAGCATGGGGCAACCCGATCATCCGATGCTCCAGAAAGCCATCGACACCTGCACCACTGGTCACGCATTGGGTTACGATGCAATCTCGCAGACGAATGTCGTGATATATAAAGCAGTACAAGGCACGCTTTCTCCTGCAGACTGGGAGAGTTTACTGGAACGGCTCAAAACAGTCACCATAACGCCCGGAACGAAACAAGTCATTTGGAGTCTTGTCAGCAACAGCACCGGACAAACGCAGATCCGCCTTGATCCGGATCGCGTCGCCGAAGCAATCACGGTGATGACCTCCCGGACCACCTTTTCCGCGCGCGACTATCTGAATATCGCATATTTTATTCATAACTACACAACACACCCGGAACAAGCCATCGAATATATGCGAGATGTCATACGAGCAGGCAAAATCAATGATCCCGCCATCCTCCAGATGTTCAGAGACCTCAAAGAAAACTCCTATGACGATTGGCTTCAAGAATTAGAAGCTTTTGCTCGCGCCCAAGGAAAGCTCACCTCTGCTGTACCATGAATTCGAGAATAACGATCATTCTTCCGGCTCGCAATGAATCTGCCGGTCTCAAAACCTTACTGCCACGAATTTACGCCGCCGTGTCGTCTCCTGATGTCATCGTCGTCGACGATGGCTCGACCGACGATACCGCGGCTGTTGCAGAGGCGGCAGGCGCGCATGTCATCCGCCACCCCTACGGAATCGGGAACGGTGCGGCCATCAAAAGCGGTGCCCGCGCAGCCACCGGCGATGTCCTCATCTTCATGGACGCCGATGGACAACACGAGCCCGCCGACATCCCGCGGCTCCTTTCCAAGCTCGACGAGGGCTACGATATGGTCGTCGGTGCGCGTGGGAGCGCCTCCCAAGCGAATATCGGTCGAAGGCTCGCCAACCGGCTCTACAACAGCGTAGCCACCTACATGACGGGCCACCGTATCGAGGATTTGACCTCCGGTTTTCGTGCGGTTAATGCGAAAAAATTCCGCGAGTTCCTGTATTTGCTGCCCAACGGGTTCTCGTACCCCACCACGGTCACGATGGCTTTTTTCCGAAGCGGGTATCCGATAGCGTATTTACCGATAACCGCCCATAAGCGGATCGGCAAGAGCCATATCCGCCCCCTGCGCGACGGCGTTCGCTTCCTGCTGATCATTTTCAAAATCGCCACCCTCTATTCGCCGCTCAAACTCTTCGGACCGGTGGCGCTCGGTTTTTTTGCCGCGGGGATGGGGTGGTACGTCCACACCTATCTCACGCAGGGGCGATTCACCAACATGAGTGCACTGTTGATAAGCGCGAGCGTGATCGTCTTTCTGATTGGGTTGGTGTCGGAGCAGATCACCGCGTTACTTTATAAACGTGAGGGGTGAGGTGAGTCGGCTCCTTCTGATCACGCGCAACTTCCCGCCGCTTTGGGGTGGGATGGAACGGCTCAACTGCCACCTCGCCGACGAGCTGGCCAAGGGATTTGCGCTCAGCGTCGTGGCCCCTGTAGGTGCCAGCCGCTACGCCCCTGCCGGTACAAAAGTGCGCGAGGTGGCGCTGGCGCCTTTGTGGCGCTTTTTGTCTGGGGCTTCCTTGGCCGCTGGGCGCGAAGCGTGCCGCCTGCGTCCGCAATGGATTCTGGCGGGCAGCGGGCTCACCGCGCCGCTCGCGCTGGGAGCAGCGCGGAGTTGTGGCGCGCGCGCGGCGGTCTATGTGCATGGACTGGACGTCTCCGTGCCGCACTCGATCTATCGCACCCTGTGGTTGCCGGCACTGCGCCGTGCCGATCGGATTATTGCCAACAGCACCGCAACCGCCCAACTGGCGGAATCGGTTGGTGTACCGCCCGAGCGGATCACCATCGTTCATCCCGGTGTGAGCGTGCCGACATTCGACCCCGATGCAAGGGCACGTTTCCGGCAACGTTGGGGGCTGCCGCCGGATGCCCCCGTGCTCCTTTCGGTCGGACGGCTCACCGCGCGCAAGGGGGTGCGCGAATTTGTGCGCGAGGTGCTGCCGCGGATCGTGCAGGTACGTCCCGACGCGCTGTTGCTCATCGTGGGCGATGTCCCCAAGCAGGCACTCTATGCTGAGGCGCAGACCCCGCAGAGTATCCTAGCCGTTGCCGAAGCGATCGGTTTAGCCAACCACGTACGCTGGCTGGGTAGCCTTTTTGGAGAAGCGCTCACCGACGCCTACTTCGGCGCCGACGTGCATGTGTTTCCGGTCCGCAACCTGCCAAACGACCCCGAAGGGTTTGGTATGGTCGCAGTAGAGGCGGCCGCTCATGGGCTGCCCACTGTCGCCTACGCGACGGGAGGGGTCACCGACGCGGTGGCCGATGGCATCTCTGGGCATCTGGTGGCACCTGGAGATCAGGAGGGGTTTGTGGCTGCCGTGCTGCGTCTCCTCGCGCAGCCTGCAGACCCCACGCGCTGCCGCGAATTCGCCCAACGATTTGCCTGGACGCGTTTCGGGGAACAAATTCGAAGCGTACTTCAGAGTTGAGCGATGGCACACGATCTGGCCGTATGGTTTCCGGCAATCCGGGCTGGTAGTGGCGCCGACATTTTTACCGAACGGCTGTGCGCTGCGCTGAATGCGCGCGGCATCCGCGCTGAGATCACCTGGTTGCCGCTGCGCGCCGAATACGCCCCGTGGAGCGTATCGGTGCCAAAACCGCCGGAGTGGGCAACGGTGGCACACGTCAACTCCTGGCTGCCGCAGCGTTTTTGGCCGCGCGCTCTGCCAGTGGTGTGTACGCTGCATTCGTGCGTCCATGACCCGGCGCTCGACCCCTTCAAACGCCCTGTGCAGCGGCTTTATCATCGATGGTGGGTCCATGGCATCGAACGCGCAGCGCTGATACGCGCTCAACGCGTGGTCGCAGTCAGCCACTATACAGCGAAGGCAGCATCTGCCGCCTTTGGAATCGAAGAAATCTCGGTCATCCCGAACGGGATCGATACGAATTTTTTTACCCCGATCGCGCGCACACAACCTTACCACCCCTTTCGTCTCCTCTATGTCGGTAATTGGAGTGCGCTTAAGGGGGTTGATCTGCTCGCCCCTATCATGACCGCCTTGGGCGCCGGCTTCGAGCTTTATTACACCACCGACCGAGCGGGCCGTCACAAGCGCTACGCGTTGCCGGGCAACTGCCACTCGCTGGGGCGGCTCGACGCCAAGAGCCTACGCCAAAGCTATCAGCAAGCCGACGCGCTGCTCTTTCCCAGTCGGCTGGAAGGACTGCCGCTCACCGTTATCGAAGCGATGGCTTGCGGCCTGCCGGTGATTGCCGCGCGCTCCTCCTCCCTGCCTGAAGTGGTCGAGGATGGTGTCACGGGACTCCTCTGCCCGGTGGATGCGGTAGACGCCTTCGTCTCGGCAGCGCAGCGCTTGGCGAATGACCCGGCGCTTTGGCAGTCGATGCGCGAGGCGGCGCGGGCGCGCGCCACCGCGTGCTTCGACGAGCAAGTGCTCTTAGCGCGGTACCTGGAGCGCTATCGACGGGTACTAGGCTAGCTCTACGCCAGCGGTTCCAGCCAACGATAGGGCGCCGATCATTTTGACCCCAACGGGGTTGAGTCCCCGGCGGATCATGAGTTTGATTGTGTCCCCGGCCACATACGCGCTCAAGCGGTCGTTGATGCGCCGTCCGGCCAGGATGACCTCGGGGTGATAGCCAACTTCCTGCGCCTTGTGGGTGAGGTAGTAGGGGTCGACGCCGATGCAGTGGCCGCCGACGAGGCCGGGGCGGAAAGGCAGGAAGTTCCACTTGGTGCCCGCGGCTTCCAGCACCTCCAGCGTATCGATGCCCAGCTTGCCAAAGAGGATCGCCAGCTCGTTCATCAGCGCGATGTTGAGGTCGCGCTGGGTGTTTTCGATGACTTTGGCAGCCTCCGCGACTTTGATGGAACTGGCCTTGTGGGTGCCGGCGGTGATGATACTGGCGTAGAGGGCATCGACAGCGTCGGCCACCTCGGGGGTAGAGCCGCTGGTAACTTTTTTGATCGTGGTGAGCCGATGCGCTTTGTCGCCGGGGTTGATCCGCTCGGGGCTGTAGCCGCAGTAGTCGCCCCTGATTTATTCATAAATCATTGATTTTTCATTTATTTGGCCGACTTTTGAAGTACAATATCTCCCAGAGACCGTTGCACAACCCCGCCGAGCGGGAGCTTCCTCTCGTTTCCGTCGCTCGTTTGCCTCTTTTTTGAGCAGCCTGCGGGCCGTTTTTCCCTCTTTCGCCCGCCTCGGGCGGGGCTTTGGCGGGCTTTTCGCCCGCCTTTGGCCTCACGCGTGCGCACTTGCCCCCTGTGTCTGCAGCCGCATGAGTTTGCGGTGGGCCTTGAGCAGGTTGAAAAGACCGTTGCACAACCCCGCTCAGCGAGAGCTTCCTCTCGTTTCCGTCGCTTGGATGCCTCTTTTTTGAGCAGCCTGCGGGCCATTTCTCCCTTTTTCGCCCGCCTCGGGCGGGCTTTGGCGGGCTTTTCACCCGCTTCTGCCCTCACGCGGGCGCACTGCCCCCATGAGCCTGCAGTCGCATGAGTTTGCGGTGGGCCTTGAGCAGGTTGAAGCCGATGGCCGCCCAGCACATTTGCGCCTGCACCTTCGCCCGCCCGAAGTACCGGGCACGATCCAGATGGAAGCGCCGCTTCATCGTCCCGAAGCTCTGCTCGACCTTGAAGCGCAAGCCGCCGATCAAGCGGTTGAGCGCCTTGAACACCGGATCGAGGGGATGTCCTCGCGTGGCCTTGTGCTGGATGAAGTCGGTGATACCGCGCTCACGCAGATACTGTCGGTTGGCAGCGCTGGCATAACCCTTGTCTGCCAGGAGTCCGTCGGGCGTGGCGCCGGTGGCGGCGATGTGGGCTTCGATGACAGCGGGCAGTTTGTTGACTTCGGCCTCGTTGGCCGGGTGGACTTCGACGTGCTGCACATAGCCGTCTTCGGTGTCCGTGGTGGCGTAGCCGCGATAGCCGTGGTAAGACTGTTTGCCTTTCTTGACCCAGCGCGCATCCGCATCGGCGCTGGTGGTCATGTGGGGCTCCTCTTCACTGACGTCGATGGTCACGCGCGGACGTGCCGCGCTCTCGATAATGGTGGCGTCCACGATCGCCCCTGTGCTGCCCTGGACTTTGACGCCGATGGCTTCGAGCTGGCGGTTGATACACCCAAGCAGCCGCTGATCGAGCTTGGCTTGTACCAGCCGGTTGCGAAAGCGACAGATGGTGCTGGCATCAGGCATCTCCCCAGCCGAGGGGTCAAAGCCACAGAAGACCATGAAGTCGATGCGCACCTTGAGCGCCCGCTCCAGTTCCGCATCCGACAGTCCATGCCACTGGCCCAGCAGCATCAGCTTGAACATCGCCAGCGGCGCGTACGGCTCGGGGCCGCCGCCGCGGGTGAGCTCACGCCGGTACAGGCCCTTGAGCTGCGCACCGATGGCTTGCCAGTCGATGAGCTGGTGCAGCTTGTAGGTCGGCGTGTCTTCGATCAGGGGCCGTGCGCCCAGCAGGCAGAAGCTCTCGCTGGTCATGGTCTTGCGGCAGCGGCTGTTGCGTTACCCGTATTGGACATCACCCAGGTCACGCACAGCATTGAGGGATGCACCAGTTATGCAATGGTCTCTAGAGGTTTGTTCGCCAAGATGATGTAACTAAGAGGCATGAGACGACTATTGGGCATGAGTCTCGCCAGTAACCAGCCAGCGATATTGAGTAGCGGTATGGCGCTGATGAGCAAGGGGGCAAGCAACAGGCTGAGGCGCTTGTTTCTCAGAGCATCCAGTACGGCCTTGGCCAAGGCGATAGCACCCAGTGCAGCGGCCGTTTCAATCGGGGCCCCATGGTACCCGATTTGCTGGCATGTCAATCCGTGAGCCTGAATGAGTTCGTTCAGGCCATGCTCTGTCCAACGCTGAAAATCAAAGGGTTCGTCATGGAGCGGATAAAGAAACGGTACCTGGATAATAAGGGTGCCACCGGGCTTGAGTACGCGTGTCGCCTCTGCAACCGCTTTTGCAGGTTGAGGTATATGCTCTAGAACATCCAACATGACAATAGCGTCCATGCAGGCATCTTTTAAAGGTAGACGCTGACCGTCCGCGAAAAGATCCGGCTTACCCTGATAGCCCAACGCTACGGTGCCAGGATAGTCAAGGCCTAGGTAATGGCAGCGGTGGTTCAGTTTGCTTTCCACCCAGCGGTCGCCACAACCAATATCGAGAACGCTCCCGCTTAATTTCTGCAACATCCCTGCTACCGTCATATGCCCGTTCAGAAACACGAGCCATTGCGGATGAATTGGGGTCTTGCGCAAGCCGTGCAGACGCTTTTTTAGAAATTTTCCTAATGAAATTTGGGCAAAGACCATCCGTTACTCCCGCTCCCGGAAGCAAAAATGCAGGGCGTCAAGACTCAAGACTGAAATCCGAGGCTTTTGAATTTTTATCATCCCATGGGCATTGGCAAAATACATCAACCTTACGGAGCGAAGATGCTTGCCATCCGCAACACCATGAGTCGCGCGCGAACCACCTAGCGCTCATATCCGCCCATCAACACTGTTAACAGGCAACACCCCCTTGACATCGTAAATCACCCCATTCGGCTTGAGCCAACTTCGGACACCTTCTGCGCCCAGCATCTGAAATTGATGGTGGGCCACTGCCAATATCGCCGCATCGAAGCTTCCTTTGGGTGGCTCTTTCATGAGCTCAATCGCATATTCCCGCCGGGCCTCTTCCGAATCAACCCACGGGTCATAGACGGCGCATTCCACGCGATAGTCGCGCAGCGTCGCCAAAATATCAACCACGCGGGTGTTGCGCAGATCGGGACAATTCTCTTTGAACGCAAGCCCCATCACCAAAACTCTGGCTCCAATGGGACTGATCCCACGGCGAACCATCAGCTTGAGGGTCTGTTCCGCGACGTATTGCCCCATGCGGTCGTTAATGCGCCGGCCAGCCAGGATGACTTCCGGGTGGTAGCCGACTTCCTGCGCCTTGTGGGTGAGGTAGTAGGGATCGACCCCGATGCAGTGGCCGCCGACGAGGCCGGGGCGGAAAGGCAGGAAGTTCCACTTGGTGCCCGCGGCTTCCAGCACCTCCAGCGTATCGATGCCCAGCTTGCCAAAGAGGATCGCCAGCTCGTTCATCAGCGCGATGTTGAGGTCGCGCTGGGTGTTTTCGATGACTTTGGCAGCCTCCGCGACTTTGATGGAACTGGCCTTGTGGGTGCCGGCGGTGATGATACTGGCGTAGAGGGCATCGACAGCGTCGGCCACCTCGGGGGTAGAGCCGCTGGTAACTTTTTTGATCGTGGTGAGCCGATGCGCTTTGTCGCCGGGGTTGATCCGCTCGGGGCTGTAGCCACAGTAGAAATCGCGGTTGAAGACGAGTCTGCTTTCCCGCTCGAGGATCGGCACGCACACCTCTTCGGTGGCTCCGGGGTAAACGGTCGACTCGTAGATCACCACGTCACCCGCCTTGAGCGCCCGCCCCACCGTCTCGCTTGCTCTGATGAGCGGGGTGAAGTCGGGGCGATTAACGCGATCCACGGGCGTCGGCACGGTGACGATGAAGACGCGACAGTCGCGCAACTCCGCCGGGTCACTGCTGTAGCGCAAATGCACAGCAGCCACCAAATCCTCTGGCTCGACCTCGCGGGTGCTGTCGCGACCAGCCTGGAGTTCGGCAATGCGCTCGGGCTTGATGTCAAAGCCGACAACGGGGTAGCGCTTACCAAACTCAACAGCCAGCGGCAGGCCGACATAACCGAGACCTATGACAGCAATACGTCGCCCGAGAAGGTTCATGGTTCTGCTTCGAATTGGGTATACGGTATGCGATGCGTCTATTTCCCACTGATCTTGCCCCCGTATTCCCGGACCCGTCCTATTCGCAACGTAACGCCGCGTCCTTGATGGTTGAGCGGCGTGCCTGGGCGGCCTGATGCCGCCGGAACTCTCTGGGTGAACGCATTTTCAACGACGAGTGCGGATGCACCTCGTTGAAGTGCTCGAATGCCGCTGGCAACTGAGCCAGCACGGTGGCCGCATCGCTCAGGTCCATGCGGGCCACGTAGTCGCGCTTGAACGTGTTGACGAAGCTCTCGGCCATGCCGTTGCTCTGCGGACTGCACACCGGCGTGTTGATCGGCTTGAGGCCCAGTGAACGCGCCACTGCTCGGGTCTGGGCTGCGATGTAGGCGCTGCCGTTGTCGCTGAGGAATTCCAGCCTGTGATCAGGGGGCAGCGCCTCCACCGAGCCAAAGCGTTTTTCCACCGCCTCGATCAACATCTCGCGCACCGGCTCACCGGGCAGCCCTTTGCCCTCCCATGCCCGCCAGGCGATCACTTCGCGGTCGCAGCAATCTTTGGTGAACGTGGCGCTCACCGTCTGCCCCGAGTCGCACTTGATCTGCAGCCCATCGGAGCACCAGCGCATATCGCTGCGCCCCACGGCAACGCGACCCTCGTGCTTGCGGCTGCCATGGCGCCGTCGGGCTGCCTTGGGCAGCAACAGCCCGGCCTGGGCCATCACGCGGTAGACCCGTTTGGGGTTGACCCGTGTGCCGCCCTGTGCGCTGCGCTGACGGTTGACCAGGGCACAGGCGCGTCGATACCCGTAGCTGGGCAGATCGGCGATCTGCTCCCGGATCTCAGCCAGCAGCTGCGCATCGCCCGCTGGCGTGCGCCCCTGGCGAGCATCGCGCCAGTCCTCGCGGCGGTGGTGCCGCTCATGCACATGCGAGCGCGCCACGCCCAGCGCCCGGCAGACCGTCTTCATTGGTCGTCCCCGGGCAACAAGGGCGAGCGCGCAATCCACTTTTTTTCGGCGGCGTACTCCACGGCCTCCTTGAGGATTTCGTTCTCCAGGGTCTTCTTGCCCAGCACCCGCTGCAGCTTGGCGATCTCGGCTCGGGCAGCCGCCAGTTCCGAGGCCGGAACCACTGCTTCCCCGGCCCTGACGGCCGTCAGGGCGCCTTGGCGATCGAGCTTTCTCCACTGGAACAGCAAGCTGGCAGCCACACCTTCCTGGCGCGCCACCAGCGACACACTCATGCCCGGCTCGTAGGTGCGCCGCACCAGCGCGGCTTTCTCCGCAGGGGACCAGCGCCTGCGGCGCTGGTCTTTCAAGATGACTTCAACAGTGTCCGTATGCCTGGTCGTACTCACAGTCCTACTCCTATCTTCAAAGATAAGCGATAGGACGGGTCCGGAGATTCAGGGGGCTATCTCACCACCATGGTATCGTTGATACCACCCCACAAACGCCCTGACCCCCTCGTGCACCGGCGTCTGGGGCTGGTAGCCGGTGAGGCGCTTAAGGAGCGAGCAGTCGGCCCAGGTGACAGGGACGTCGCCGGTTTGCATCGGCAGATACTCGCGGATGGCGGGTTTGCCCAGAGCGGCTTCAATGGCTTCGACGAAGTCGAGCAGCCGCACCGGTTGGCTGTTACCGATGTTGACGACGCGCCACGGCGCGGCGGGGCTCAAAGTGTCGCCCTCGATCGGTTGCCAGCCGCGCTCGGGCGTGCGCTCCTCGGGGGCCGGGGGCACGGCGTCGATGAGCAGCCTAATGGCGCGCACGAGGTCGTCCACATAAGTGAAGTCCCGGTACATGTCGCCGTGGTTGTAGATCTCGATGGGACGGCCCTCCAGGATGCCTTGGGTGAATTTGAAGAGCGCCATGTCCGGCCGCCCCCACGGGCCGTAGACGGTGAAGAACCGAAACAGGGTGGTGGGCACGCCGTGGATGTGCGCGTAGGCGTGCGCCATGGCTTCGTTGGCCTTCTTGGTGGCGGCGTAGAGGGTGAGCGGCGTGTCGGCCTTTTGCGTCTCGGCAAAGGGCATGTCGGTGTTGGCCCCATAGACGCTGCTGGTGGAGGCCATGAGCAGGTGGCGAGGTTTGAGTACCTTCGCCACTTCCAGCAGGTTGAAGGTGCCCACGAGGTTGGCGTCGATGTAGGCGCGCGGGTTTTGCAGGCTGTAGCGCACGCCGGCCTGGGCGGCGAGGTGGATGATCACATCGGGCTGCGCGGCCTGCGCGGCGGCGTTGAGCGCCGCGGCGTCTTCGAGCATCGCTTCGGTGGCGGTGAAGGCCGGGTATTCGCGCAGCATGGCGTGGCGACGGTGTTTGAGCCGCACGTCGTAGTAGTCGGTCAGGCCGTCAAAGCCGTGGACGGTGTGGCCCTCCTCCAGCAGCAGGCGCGCGAGGTGAAAACCGATGAAGCCGGCGGTGCCGGTGATGAAGCAGCGCATGGGCGATGGTGTCTCGTGGCGACGAATGTGAGCGGACTTACGGAGCAGTGCCCGGGAGGGTTGTTGCGTTGCCTGACAACCGCTCCTCGATGCGGTGTAGGATCGCTTGCATGTGCCGATAGCCATCGAGCGCCATCTGGATATTGGCCAGGCGCAAGGCTTCGTCATCGGGGTACTCGTGGGTAATGGCGTTGCGCACCTCGCGCAGCTCATCCCAGGTCTGAACGCTGTCAATGATGCCCAGTTTCTCCAGTCGGTTGAGCACGTCGATCATGGGCATGGCGTCGTCGTCGAGCTCGCGCCATTCGCGCAGCAGGGCCCGAAAGAGCTCGGCCCCCATCTTGTCCTGAATCTTCAGGTAATTGAACAAAAAGCTGTTGACGATACGCTGGTGGTCGTACGACTGCAACCAAGCGGTGTCGATGGGTTGCGCCAGCAAAGCCGCATAATCCTGATCGGCTGCGCGCATCATCTGGCGGATGGCGGCCAAATGGGCGATCAATGCCTCTCGCATAGAACAATCCCCTGCGTGCGCGCCAGGCGGTCGATGAGCCGCGGCGGTTCCGCCGCCAGCACCACGTCGATTTTTTGTTCGCCAATACGGCGCTTCAGTTGTGAAAGAAACGCCACTCGCTGCCTCGCCATATCCGTCGGGCTGCGCGGTCCGTCCGCCACGACATAAAGGTCGATGTCACCACCGCGCTGCCGATCATCGGTGCGGCTCCCAAACAGCATGATGACACCGGTGCCGAAAGTCGCCGCGAAGGCGTCGACGATGGCTTGGCGTTGTTGAGGCGTGAGACGCATAGAGATCTGTGGCTCATCGACATCCGCTGCCAACGCAGTCCGCGTTGCCGGAGTTTTCTCGAGAATCCGCGCAACACATCGGTGCAGGGCGACGCGTAGCAACCAACCTCACCCCACCGCAACCCAATCCCACCCCACGATATTGCGCACGTCCGCACTGAACTCGACGCCCAGCAGATAGACGGGCCGACCGTCCGCGCGGTATTTGTCCGCGTAGCCGCGGGCCTTCAGTTGGGCGATGGCTTCGCCGGTTGGTTCTTTGCCCGCGATGCGCTTGAACTCGATGACGACGATGGCGGCGTCGAGCTTCAACGTCAGGTCGATACGCCCCTGGTTGGTGACGTCCTCGGGTGTGAGGTCTAAGCCGAGGCTCGCGATGTGTGAGTAGAAGACACTGGCCCAGTAGCCTTCGTACTGGGTGATCGGGTTGTTGCGGTACCAGTCGGCGGGAATCGAGGCGTAGAGGCTCTCGAAGTGGGTCTTGAGGGCGTCAAAATCCAGCGCCGCGAATTTTTTGTACAAGGCCAGCGGCATCGGTGCCTGCGGCACCCACGCGCGCAGCAGCGCCGTGTTGAAGGCGCTCTCCACCTCCCGGTTGGGATAGCCCAGCCGGTACTCGGTGATACCGCCGGCGCTTTCCACATCGACGATGGTCAGATAGCCGGTTTGCCACAGGATGGCTTCGGTCGCGATGTACTCGACATCGAAGGCTCCGAGCAACTGGTCGTCCGCCACCAGGGCGTCGAGCTGTGGGGTGAAGGTGTGCCGCTTGGCCAGCAGCTCGATGAGGAAAGTGGGTGTTCCTGTCTCGAACCACCAGGCGCGGTAGCTGCGTTTGTCAAAGAGTAGCAAGACGTCAAACGGGTTGTAGACCCGCTCGCCCAGCCACCCATAGCCGTTGTACCAGCGCCGGATTTCCTCGCGGTCGAGCCCCTCCAACTCCGGGGCGAAGACGGTGTCGATGTCCTCATCCGTATAGCCGCATATCGCGCTGTAGCGCGCATCGAGCGTGATGTCGTTGAAGTTGTTCAGGCCCGAGAAGATGGAGACCTTGCTGAATTTGGACACGCCGGTTAAGAACACGAAGCGCAGGTGCGCGTCCTGGTCTTTGAGGACCGAGTACAAGTTGCGCAAGCCCTCTCGCATCGCGGCGGCCACCGCCTTGTCGCCGAGGTTGTCCAGGATGGGCTTGTCGTACTCGTCGATGAGCACCACCGCGCGCTGACCGTATTTTTCATTGGCCGCGTGGATGAGCGCGGTAAACCAGTCCGACACCTCCTCACACGCGTCACACGTCAGGCCCAGCAGGGTCCGGTTGTACTGCAGCAGCCAGCGGATGCGCTGCTCGAGCTGTTCCCGGTTCTCGAGGCACCCCCGGGCAAAGCTCAGGCGAATGACCGGATAGCGCACCGACCAGTCCCAGTGGGCTTCGGCATACAGCCCCTCAAAGAGCGAGCGGCTGCCCGCGAAGAGTTCGGCCAAGGTGTCGAGAAACAGGCTTTTGCCAAAGCGCCGGGGCCGGGAGAGGAAGTAGTGCTTGCCTTGTTCGATGAGCCGGATGGCGTAGGGCGTCTTGTCGACGTAGTAGCAGCCCTCCTCGCGGATTTCGCGGAAGGTCTGGATGCCGATGGGGAGCCTGCGGCGCTGCATGCGCACGATTATCGCGCCGTGTGATGCCCCGGCGTTGGGTGCCCCGGCGTTGAAAAGGCGAAGGCGTGGGACGCGAAGTGGGGACAATGGCTGGGTACAGAGGCTTCCCCGCCACGCGGGACTCGCGTAAGATTCCCCGCATGTCCGCCCTGCCGCAACCCCGCTTTTCGCCCGCCGATTACCTGGCCTGGGAGGTCGATCAGCCGGTCAAGCACGAGTACGTGTGCGGCGAGGTCTTTGCGATGGCCGGGGCGAGCGACGCCCACGTGACGGTGAGTTTGAACGTGGCCGGCGCGCTGCGCGATCACCTGCGCGGCACGGGGTGCCGAACGTACATCGCCGACATGAAGCTGAAGGCCGCGGACAACGCGTATTTCTACCCCGACGTGTTCGTGACCTGCAGCGCGGCCGACGCCAAGCGATCGGACATCAAGGAGGAGGCGGTGCTGGTGGTGGAGGTGCTCTCCCCCAGCACGGCGGCGTATGACCGGGGCGTCAAGTTTGCGTACTACCGCGGCATGGCGTCGCTTCAGGAGTACGTGCTGATCGACCCCGAGCGGGTGAGTGTCGATGTGTTTCGCCGCGGTGCGGACGGGCTGTGGGTGCTGCACCCGTTTGGCCCCGGCGACACGGTCGAGCTGGCCAGCGTCGGGCTGCGGCTGCCGATGCAGCGGGTGTACGAGGACATCACCGACGCCGAAGGCGCGCCGCTGGTGATGGGGTCAGGCGCCGGCTGACTTGAGCCCTTTCGGCAGCGGAAAGCGCATCGTCTCCACCGGGCCGTCCATGCGGCGCACCGCGGTGGCCCCCAAGGCTTTGAGACGCTGCACCACGCCCTGCACCAGCGCCTCTGGGGCGGAGGCACCGGCCGTGACGCCGACGCGCGGTGCGTGAGCGAACCATTCGTCGCGCAGCTCCGACGCGTCGTCCACCATGTGGGTGGGCACGCCCAGCCGCTCGGCCAGTTCGCGCAGCCGGTTGGTGTTGGAGCTGGTGGGGCTGCCGACGACGATGACCACGTCCACCTGCCGCGCCAGCGCCTTGACCGCGTCCTGGCGGTTTTGCGTGGCGTAGCAGATGTCTTGTTGCTTGGGCTCGCGCAGGTTGGGAAAGCGCGCACGCACCGCGGCCAGGATCTCGGCCGTGTCGTCGACGCTGAGTGTCGTTTGCGTGACGACGGCGATGCGCTCGGTCTGGCTGGGCTGTACGCGGGCGACGTCCTCCACCGTTTCGACGAGGTGGATGCCGCCGTCGAGCTGGCCCATCGTGCCCTCCACCTCCGGGTGGCCGGCGTGGCCGATGAGGATGAATTCGTAACCCTCGCGGCGCAGCTTGGCCACCTCGACGTGCACCTTGGTCACGAGCGGGCAGGTGGCGTCGAAGACGCGAAACCCGCGGCGCGCGGCCTCGTCCTGCACCGCGCGGCTCACCCCGTGCGCGCTGAAGATGAGCACCGCCCCCGGCGGCACCTCGGCCAGGTCTTCGATAAAGACGGCCCCGCGGCGGCGCAGGTCCTCCACGACGTGGCGGTTGTGCACGATCTCGTGCCGCACGTAGATGGGTGCCCCGAAGCGCGCGAGCGCCCGCTCGACGATTTCGATCGCCCGGTCCACCCCCGCGCAGAAGCCGCGCGGTTCGGCGAGCAGCACTTCCCGTACCGGCGCGGTCACGTCAGAGCACCCCGATGATGTGGACCTCGAACCGCACCGGCTGCCCCGCCAGCGGGTGGTTGAAGTCGAACAGGACCGCGCCGTCCTCGCGCACGTCGCGCACCGTGCCGGCATACGTTCCAGTGCCGTCGGGCGTCGGGAACTGCACCACGTCCCCCACCGTCCAGCGCTGGTCTGGCGTGGCGAGCTCGTCCAGCAGCTTGCGCGCCACCCACTGGACCATCTGCGGCTGGCGCTCGCCAAAGGCCACCCCGGCCGGCAGGTCGAACACAGCGCGCTCGCCCTCGCGCAGGCCGATGAGGCGCTCCTCCAGCGCGGGGGAGAGTTCGCCGGCCCCCAGCGACAGCGTCGCGGGCTGGGCCGCGAAGGTGTCGATGAAGGCGACGCCGTCCGGGCCGGACAGCCGGTAGTGCAGCGTGAGGAAGGAGCCGGGTTGGACGAGGGTCATGAGCGGTGCGCTGTATGGTCGAGGGGGAGGCGAGCAACGAACGAGGCAGGGTGAAAGACAGGGTGGCAAAGGGCCGCGTGGCTGCGCCACAATCGGCATTGTAGGCAACAGGGGGGATACCATGATGCGCGAACTGCCAAGCGATGCCCGGCCGCGGGAGAAGCTGCTGCGGCGCGGGCCACAGGCGCTGGCGGATGCGGAGCTGCTGGCGCTGCTGCTGCGCACCGGGGTGCAGGGGCAGTCGGTGCTGCCGTTTGCGCAGGCGCTGCTCGACCGCTTCGGCGGGCTGGGGGCGCTGCTGCAGGCCACGCCTGCGCAGCTCGCCGGCGTCAAGGGGCTGGGGCCGGCCAAGCGCGCCGAACTGCTGGCGGTCACGGAAATGGTGCGCCGCGCGCTGGCCGAGCGGCTGCGCGAGCGGCCGGTGCTCGACTCGCCCGCGGCGGTGGCGGACGTGCTGCGGCTGCAGCTCGCGCACCGCGCTCACGAAGTGTTCGCCGTGCTGTTTCTGGACAACCAGCACCGGCTGATCGCGCTGGAGGAACTCTTTCGCGGCACGCTGGACCAGACCAGCGTCTATCCGCGCGAGGTCGCGCTGCGCGCGCTGCACCACGGGGCGGCGGCCGTGATCCTGGCACACAACCACCCCAGCGGCGTGGCCGAGCCGTCGCGCGCCGACGAGGCGCTGACGCGCAACCTGAAGGCGGCGCTGGCACTGCTGGACATCCGGGTGCTGGACCACTTTATCGTGACAAAGGGCGGCTGCACGTCGATGGCCGAGCGAGGGCTGGTTTGAGCCCCAAGCCCGAGCCGCAGAATCGCCCAGCCTCTGGCAACGGACGCCGAGTGCCCGACGAAGCGCGGCCGATCCCCCCTGCCCCCGGCTGCATGGAGCCTCCCGTGCATCCCAAGGTCGCACTGCCCACACACCGCCGTGGCCTGCGCGACAATCGCCACCGCGATGAAGGTGCGGACACTGGCCGACTTGCGGCAGATCCAGAAGGTGATGGCACAGCGCGCGGCGCAGGCGGCGGCCGAACGCGCCGCCGCCGAGGCGGCGCGGCGCGAGGCCGAGGAGCGCGCGCGGTGCGAACGCGATTGGTTTGCGCGCGCCGTCGGGCCGGTGCAGCCGCTGCCGCCGCACGGCCGGGCCGAGAACCGTCCCCCGCGCCCGCGGCCCGTGCCGCAGCAGCGCCACGCGGACGAGCGCGCGGTCATGCGCTCGGCGTTGAGCGACGAGTTCGATGCCGAGACGCTGCTGCACACGGACGAGCACCTGAGCTACCGGCGACCAGGTCTCGGCCCCGACGTGGTACGGCGGCTGCGGCGCGGTGAGTGGAGCATCCAGGCCGAACTGGACCTGCACGGCCTGCGCACCGACGAGGCACGCGAGCGGCTGGCCGCCTTTGTGCGCGAGGCACACCGGCAGGGGCTGCGCTGCGTGCGGGTGGTGCACGGCAAGGGGCTCGGCTCCCCGGGCAAAACCCCCGTGCTCAAAGGGCGCGTGCACGGCTGGCTGGTGCAAAAGAGTGAGGTGCTCGCCTTCGTGCAGGCGCGGCCCGCCGACGGCGGTGCGGGCGCGCTGATCGTGCTGCTGCGCGCCGGGGGCCACCACCGGGCCTGAACGCCGCGCTACTCCGCCGTGCGGCAAGGCCTCACTCCGCCGCCCGGCGCAGCGTCTGGACGACTGGCGCGCGCAGCACACCGCGCAGCGTCCACCAGCCCGCCAGCAGCGCCAGCCCCGCCCCGGCGACCGTGCCCGCGACCGGGACCCACGGCGAGACGCGCCACGCAAAGTCGAACACGTAGCGCGCCAGCGCCCACCCCACCGCGACGGCCACCGCGGCCGCCAGCGCCCCGGCCAGCGCCCCGACGCCCAGCAGTTCCGCGCGCTGCATGCGCCGCAGCAACGCGGCCGGCGCGCCCAGTGCGCGCAGCACGGCAAAGTCCCGTTCGCGCTCCGCGCGCGTGGCCCCCACCGTGGCCAGCAACACCACGACACCCGCGGCCAGGCTAAAGGCAAACAACGCCTCCACCGCGCGGATCACCTGCCCCAGCACGCGCTGCACCTGCGCCACCGCGGCGCTGGTGTCGACGTTGGTGACGTTGGGAAACAGCCGCAGCAGTTCCCGATCGAACCCCTCGCGCGCCGGGGCGCGAAACGCGGCGATGTAGGTGTAGGGCACGTCCGGCGGCATCGCCGCGACCGGATACAGCGCAAAAAAGTTCACGTGCATCGACGCCCAGTCCACCTTGCGCAGGCTGGTGATGCGCGCCTCGTGCGACACACCCGCGATGTCGAACGTCAGCCGATCGCCCAGGCGCAGGCCCAGCGTCTCGGCCAGTCCCGTCTCGATGCTGATCGCGCCCGCCTCCTCCCGCTGCCAGCGCCCGGCGGCGATGGGGTTGTGCGGGGGCGGCTCGGCGCTGTAGGACAGATTGAACTCCCGCTCCACCAGCCGCTGCGCGCGGTCGCCCGCGAACTGCTCCGGCCGCACCGGCGCGCCGTTGATGGCGACGAGCCGCCCGCGCACCATCGGGTACCAGTCGTAGCGCGCGACGCCTTCCCGCGCCAGATGGTCGCGGAACGCCGATGCCTGATCCGGCTGGATGTTGATGACGAAGCGGTTGGGGGCGTCGGGCGGCGTGGCGCGGCGCCAGCTGTCGATGAGATCCGTGCGCAGCAGCACCAGCAGCACCAGCGCCAGCAGGCCGACGGCGAGGCTCGCCACCTGCACGACCGCATACGCGGGCCGGGCGGTGAGCTGCCGCGTGGCCAGCAGCAGCCAGCGCGGCGCGCGCGCCTCCGACACCAGTACCCGCAGCGCGCGCAGCGCGAGCCACGCCACCGCCGCGAACAGCCCCACCGCTGCCGCGAAACCGCCGACCGCGATGGCGCCCAGCGTGGCGTCCCGACTGGCCAGGAACAACAGCGCGGCGAACCCGGCCACGCCCGCGGCGACGACGGCCAGCGTCATCGGCTGCGGCTGCCCCACGTCGCGGCGGATGACGCGCAGCGGCGGCACGCGCGCGAGCTGCAGCACCGGCGGCAGACCAAACGTCGCCATCAGCGCAAGCCCCACCCCCAACCCCAACCCGACCGGCCCCCAGCCGGGCGCGGGCAGGTCGGTCTGCACGAGGGCGGCCAACCAGCCGACGAACGCGAAATGCACCGCGTAGCCGACCAACGTACCCAACAGCGCGGCTGCGAGACCCGCCAGCCCGAAGGTGACGAGATAGGCGCGTGCCATTGTCCCCTGCGCCAGGCCCAGCACGCGCAGCAGCGCGCAGTCGTCCAGGTGGCGCAGCGCGTACTGGCGCGCCGCCACCGCGACCGCCACCGCCGCCAGCAGCGCCGCGAGCAGCGCCACCAGGCTCAGGAACTGCTCCGCCCGGCGCAGCGTCTGCTGCAGCTCCGGGCGGCCGTTTTCGAAGCGCTCGATCTGCACGCCGCGCTCGCCGCTGTCGGCCAGCCGCTCCGCCGCCCACGCCTCGAAGCGGCGCACGGCCGACTCCTCCCCCGCGACGGCCAGCCGGTACTGGATGCGGCTGGCCGGCTGCACCAGGCCGGTGGCGGCGAGGTCGGCCTCGGCGATCAGCACGCGCGGCGCAAAGTTGAGAAATCCAGCGCCGCGGTCCGGCTCCAGCACGATGAGGCGCGTCAGGCGAAACGACCGCTCGCCGAGCCACAGCGGATCGCCCAGGCGCAACCCCAGCACCTCCAGCAGCGCGGCATCGACCCACGCCTCGCCCGGCGGCGGCACGCCCGGGCCGGCCTGCCCCACGGTGTCGGCCACGTCGGTGGCGGTGCGCAGCTCGCCGCGCAGCGGGTAGCCGTCCGCGACGGCCTTGAGCGACACGAGCCGCGCCTCGCCGCCCTGCGCGTCGTCGGCCCGCGCCATCGTCGGAAAGGTCAGGTGGCGCGTCACCGCCAGCCCCAGCGCCCGGGCCTGCTCTTCGTAAACGGGCGGCAACGCATGATCGCTGCGCAGCACCACGTCGCCGCCGAGGAGCTGGCGCGCGTCGCGCTGCAGCCCCGCGGCCAGCCGGTCGGCGAAGAAGCCCACGGCGGTCAGCGCCGCCACCGCCAGCGCGATGGCCAGCACCAGCACGGTTAGCTCGCCGGCGCGCCAGTCGCGCCACAGCGCGCGCCAGCCGAGCGCCCACGCCGACGGCGCCGCGTGGGCCGGGGAGGAAACGGTCGGGGTCGTCACGCCGGTACGACCGGCCGCGCCGTCACTTGGTTCCGAAGATACGGTCGCCCGCGTCCCCCAGGCCCGGCACAATGTAGCCGTGCTCGTTCAGGCCGCGGTCCACGGCGGGGGTGTAGATCGGCACGTCCGGATGGTGGGCGTGGAAATTGGCGATGCCCTCCGGGCACGCGACCAGGCAGACGAAGCGGATCGAGCGCGGCGTCAGGCGCTTGAGCAGGTCGACCGCGGCGACCGCCGAATTGCCAGTGGCCAGCATCGGGTCGAGCACGATGACGTCGCGCTCCTCCATGCCCGAGGGCATCTTGAAGTAGTACTCGACGGGCTTGAGCGTCTGCGGGTCGCGGTACAGGCCGATGTGCCCGACGCGCGCGCTGGGCAGCACTTCCAGCATCCCGTCGAGAAACCCGTTGCCCGCGCGCAGGATGGAGGCGAGCACCGTTTTTTTGCCGTCGATCACGCGGCCGGTGGTCTTTTCCAGCGGGGTTTCGACCTCGACCTCCTGCATCGGCATGTCGCGCGTGACCTCGTACGCGAGCAGCGCGCTGAGTTCGTGGATCAGTTGCCGGAAGGTCTTGGTGCTGGTGTCCTTGCGACGCATCAGCGTCAGCTTGTGCTGCACCAGCGGGTGATCGATGACGTGGACTTGTCGCAGGGCGGCTTCGCTCATGGAAGCGGAGTATCCCACACCAGCCGCTGCGGGTGCGTGTAGCACAGAAAGCGCGTGTGGGTGGCGCGGCCGATCGCGCACAGCCCGAGGCGCTCCGCCACCTCGAGACCCATCTGCGTGGTGCCGCTGCGCGAGACGACGATGGGCACGCCCATTTGCGCGGCCTTGATGATCATCTCGCTGGTCAGGCGCCCGGTGGTGTAGAACACCTTGTCGTCGCCGCGGGCGATGTCCTCGCCCTGCAGCCACATCCAGCCGGCGATGGTGTCGACCGCGTTGTGGCGGCCCACGTCCTCGACGAAGAGCAGCAGTTCCTCGCCGCGAAACAGCGCGCAGCCGTGCACCGATCCGGCCTGTTTGTAGGTGGAGTCCTGTTCGCGGATCGCGCGCAGGATGCCGTAGAGCTCCGACTGGCGCAGCTGCGCGGTGGGCGGCAGCGCAATGCGTTCCACCGCGTCCATCAGGCTGCCGAAGACGCTGCCCTGCCCGCAGCCGGTGGTGACGACGCGCTGCGCGGTACGCGCCTCCACGTCGACGAGCCCCGTGCGCGTGCGCACCGCCGCCGCACCCACGTCCCAGTCCACGGTGATCGACTCGATGTCCTGCGGGCCGTCGATGAGCCGCTGGTTGCGCAGGTAGCCCAGCACCAGCCACTCCGGGTGCGCACCCAGCGTCATCAGCGTCACCAGCTCGCGCTTGTCGACGTATACCGTGAGCCCGCGCTCGGCCGGGATGCGGATCGTGCGCCGCTGGCCGAACTCGTCCACCACCTCCACCGCGCGCGTCAGCGGCGCGGACGCGGCACTGAGCCGCGGCAGCGGCCGCGTCGGCGCGCTGGCCCCCACGGCACCGAAGGCGAGCGGTTCGTTCAACCACATGGCACGCGGCTCCACACGACGGTCAGGACTTCTTCGCCGACGCAGGGGCGGCCCCACCGGCTGTCGCGGGCGCTGCGGGCGCGCCGGGTGCCGCCGGAGCGGCGAACGGCCCCGGGTCGACACACGCCGGCGCGTTGGCGGGTTTGGGGGCGTCCGGGCGGTTCTTGAAGAAGTTGGCCGCGGCGCGCTCGGCCGCCTTGCACGTCAGGTACGCCTCGACCTTGGCCTGATGGGCGGCCTTGGCCTTGGCCACCTCGGCGGCAGCCTTTTGCTCGTCGGTGAGGGTCGGGGTGGGCAGCTTGGCGTGCGCCACCGTCGCGGCGGCGATCGCCAGCGCCGACACCGTGGCCCACCGCAGGTTCGGGATCAACGGGAACATGGCGGGTTCTCCTCCGGGAATCAGGCGCGTGCATCGGCCGGCTGGGCCGGGGCGGCGTCGGCGCTGCGCTGCGCCGGGATCTTGCCGGCCTGGATGTCGCGGTACCACAGCTCGTGGTGCTCGCGCGCCCAGGTCTCGTCGACGTAGCCGGTCTTCATCGCCTCGTAAGCCCCCTCGGTGCCGACCGTGCCCATGTAGATGTGGCCGATGAAGAGCGCGATCATCAGCACCGCGGCGCTGGCGTGGATCATGTGCGCGATCTGCATGTTGCCGCGCACGTACTCGAAGCCGGGCACGAGCTTGTCGAGCACGAGACCCGAGCCGACGACGATCAGCCCGAGCAGGAACACCCCGCCCCAGAAGACGACCTTCTCACCGGCGTTGAAGCGGTGCGACGGCACCTCCTGGTCGCTGAGCAGGCCGCCGAAGCGCTTGATCCACGCCCAGTCCTCGCGCCGCGGCAGGTTGTCGCGCGCGAAGGTGACGATGACGATGACGAGCGACACCGCAAAGAGCGGCCCGACGAAGTTGTGCACGTTCTTCAGCGCGTAGGTCAGCCAGCCGAACAGCGTGTTGCCGATGATGGGCCGCAGGAAAAACTGCCCGAACGCCATCACGATACCCGAGATCGCCAGCAGCACGAAGGCGACGGCGTTCACCCAGTGCGCCGCGCGCTCGAACGCCGTGAAGCGCTCGATCTTGCGGCCCGTGGGCGGCGCGTGCAGCTTCAGCGGCCCGTTGGTGTAATAGAAGATCACCACCGCCAGCAGCGCGATCAGCACCAACGCCCCACCGTAGGGCAGGATGATGCCGTTGCGCACCTGCCGCCAGGCCTCGCCGGCGTTGGTGCGCGCCGCGCCGGGGTATTGCACGGTCGGCTGGATCAGCACGCCGTATTCCGGGTACGGGAAGTTGACCGTGCCCTCCACCCCCTGCCCGACCTGCCGCCACATCGGCGCGTTGTTGCCGGGCTGGACCTGGGCGCGTTCGGCGTTGGACTGGGTGGCGTAGCCGGGCTGGGTGGCGGCGTCGACCAGCGTGCGCGTCTGCGCCGCGGGCGCGGCCGGCGCGGCCGGCGCGGCCGGCGCCGACTGCGCCGTGGCCACCCCGGTGGCCGCCAGCGACGCCGCCAGCAGCAGGGCCCGCCAGCCGGCGGCGACGCTTCTCGGGTGCATGGCGTTCATGGCGACTCTCCCCCGGTCATTGGGTGGCGCTGGCGGGACGGCTGTACTCGTTCTGGCCGTACTGGGCGCGGACGCGCAGGTGCTGGGCCCACGCGGTTTTGTCGCCGGCGGACCAGCCGCGGTCGGCAAACGCCGTGCCGCCGGTGCCGGTGTAGGGCGGCTGGTCGGACTTGATGCCGGTGGCGGTCTGCGGTTTTTCGCCGCAGGCGGCCAACGAAAGGGCCAGCGCCACCGCGCCGACGGTGGTGGTGAGACGATGTACGGTCTTCATGGTCAAGCCCCCGCCTTCGCTTGCGTGCCGTAGGCCGTGCCCCAGCCCCAGACCTCCGCGCCCTTGCCGCGCTGGATCACGCGGGTGCGGAAGATGTCGGCCACGACGTCGCCGTCGCCGGCCAGCAGCGCCTTCGTGGAACACATCTCGGCGCAGGCCGGGAGTTTGCCCTCGGCGAGGCGGTTGCGGCCGTATTTTTCGAACTCGGCCTGGCTGCCGTTGGCCTCGGGGCCGCCGGCGCAGAACGTGCACTTGTCCATCTTGCCGCGCACGCCGAACGTCCCCTGGCCGGGGAACTGCGGCGCGCCGAACGGGCACGCGTAGCTGCAGTAGCCGCAGCCGATGCACACGTCCTTGTCGTGCAGGACGACGCCTTCTTCGGTGCGGTAGAAGCACTGCACCGGGCACACGGCCATGCACGGCGCGTCGGAGCAGTGCATGCACGCCACCGAGATGGACTTCTCACCGGGCACACCGTCGTTGATCGTGACCACGCGGCGGCGGTTGACGCCCCAGGGCACCTCGTGCTCGTTCTTGCACGCGGTCACGCAGCCGTTGCACTCGATGCAGCGCTCGGCGTCACAAATGAACTTCATGCGGGCCATGGTCTGCTCCTCAGGCGCGTTCCACGTTGCAGATCGTGGTCTTGGTCTCTTGCATCATGGTCACGATGTCGTAACCGTAGGTGGTGGCGGTGTTGACCGCCTCGCCGCGCACGATCGGATGTGCCCCCTCCGGGTAGTACGGCAGCATGTCCTTGCCCTGCCAGCGGCCGGAGAAGTGGAACGGCAGGAAGACGTGGTCCTGCGCCACCCGCTCAGTGACCAGCGCCTGAACGTTGATGCGCGCGCCGGTGGGGGTGGTAACCCAGACGCGGTCGCCGTTGCGGATGCCGCGCTGGGCGGCCGCCGCCGGGTGGATTTCGACGAACATCTCCTGCTGCAGCTCGGCCAGCCACGGGTTGGAGCGCGTCTCCTCGCCGCCGCCCTCGTACTCGACCAGTCGCCCGGAGGTCATCACGAGCGGGAATTTCTCGTGCAGCTTGTCCTCGACATTCTTCTGCTGCAGCGTCTTGTAGAGGATCGGCAGGCGCCAGCGGGTCTTCTGGTCGTCGTGCGTGGGGTACTTGGCGATGAGGTCCGGCCGGTTGCCGTAGATCGGCTCGCGGTGCTGCGGGATGGGGTCGGGGAAGTTCCACACCACCGCCCGCGCCTTCGCGTTGCCGAACGGGTGGCAGCCGTGCTTCATGGCCACGCGCTGGATGCCGCCGGAGAGGTCGGTCTTCCAGTTCTTGCCTTCCGCGAGCTTTTTCTCCTCCTCGGTCAGCTCGTCCCACCAGCCGAGTTTCTTGAGCAGGATGTGGTCGAACTCCGGGTAACCGGTCGTGATTTCGGCCCCCTTGGAGTGCGAACCGTCCTCGGCCAACAGGCTCACGCCGTCGCGCTCGACACCGAAGTTGGCGCGGAAGTTGCCGCCCCCCTCCATGACGTGCTTGGACGTGTCATACAGGTTGGGCGAGCCCGGGTGCTTCAGTTCAGGCTTGCCAAAGCACGGCCACGGCAGGCCGAAATAGTCACCGGTGAGGTCGTAGCCGGTCTCCTTGTCCACGACCTTGCCCTTGCAGCGCAGCGTCTTGATGTCGAAGGCGTGCATGTTGCGCATGTGCGCCTTGAGCCGCTCGGGGCTTTGGCCCGTGTAGCCGATGGTCCACACGCCGCGGTTGATCTCGCGCAGGATGTCCTCCGGCACGGGCTCGTCCATGCCCTTGACCTTCTGGAACGAATAGTTCTTGCACAGCTCTTTGTCGAAGCCCAGCCGCTGCGCAAGCTGGTACATGATCATGTGGTCGGTGCGGCTCTCCCACAGCGGCTCGATGACCTTCTCGCGCCACTGGATCGAGCGGTTGGACGCGGTGCACGAGCCGCTCGTTTCGAACTGCGTCGCTGCCGGCAGCAGGTACACGGCGCGGTTCGGGTTGAGGTCGGCCGGGTCACCGGGCATCGCCGCCATCGCCGCGGTCGCCGACGGGTACGGGTCGATCACGACCAGCAGGTCGAGCTTGTCCATCGCCCGCTTCATCTCGAGCCCGCGGGTCTGCGAGTTGGGCGCATGGCCCCAGAAGAACATCGCGCGGATGTTGGGCCCCTGGTCGATCAGCTCGTTCTTTTCGAGCACGCCGTCGATCCAGCGCGAGACCGTGATGCCGGGCTTGGTCATCATGCCCTCGGCATAGCGGCTCTTGATCCACTCGAAGTCCACCCCCCACACCGCCGCGAAGTGCTTCCACGACCCTTCCGCCAGGCCGTAGTAGCCGGGCAGCGAATCGGGGTTCGGCCCCACGTCGGTGGCGCCCTGCACGTTGTCGTGGCCGCGGAAGATGTTGGCCCCGCCGCCGCTGACGCCGATATTGCCCAGGGCGAGCTGCAGGATGCACGATGCGCGCACCATCGCGTTGCCGATCGTGTGCTGCGTCTGGCCCATGCACCACACGATCGTGCCGGGGCGGTTTTCGTGCAGCATCTTCGCGACCTTGAAGACCTGCTCCTCCTTGACGCCGCAGGCCTCCTCGACCTTGTCCGGCGTCCACTTGGCCATCACCTCCTCGCGCACCTTGTCCATCCCGTAGACACGGTCGTGGATGTACTGCTTGTCCTCCCAGCCGTTCTTGAAGATGTGGTAGAGCACCCCGAACAGGAACGGGATGTCGGTGCCAGAGCGGATGCGCACGTACTCGTCCGCCTTGGCCGCGGTGCGGGTGAAGCGCGGGTCGACGACGATCATCTTGCAGCCCAGCTCCTTGGCGTGGAGCATGTGCAGCATCGACACGGGGTGCGCCTCGGCGGCGTTGGAGCCGATGTACAACGCGACCTTGCTGTTCTGCATGTCGTTGTACGAGTTGGTCATCGCCCCGTAGCCCCAGGTGTTGGCCACGCCCGCGACCGTTGTCGAGTGGCAGATGCGCGCCTGGTGGTCGCAGTTGTTGGTGCCCCAGAAGCTGACGAACTTGCGCAGCAGGTAGGCCTGCTCGTTGCTGTGCTTGGAGGAGCCGACGAAGTACACCGCGTCGGGGCCGCTTTCGTCGCGCAGCGCCTTCATCTTCGCAGCGATCTCATCCAACGCCTGCTCCCACGAGATGCGCTGGTACTTGCCGTTGACCAGCTTCATCGGGTAGCGCAGGCGGTACTCGCCGTGCCCGTGCTCGCGGATCGACGCCCCCTTGGCGCAGTGCGCGCCGAGGTTGATCGGCGAGTCGAACACCGGCTCCTGCCGCACCCATACGCCGTTTTCGACGACGGCGTCGATCGCGCAGCCGACCGAGCAGTGCGTGCAGACGGTGCGCTTGACCTCGACCTTGCCGCGACCTTCGCCGGTGCCGGCCGGCGCCTCGGCGCGCGCGCGCTGCACCAGCGACAACTGTGTGGCGGCCAGCCCGACGCCGAGCCCGAGGCCGGAGCGGCGCAAGAAGGCGCGCCGGTCGACGGTGGGCAGCGCCCGCGCCAGCCCCTGGCGCAGCCGGTCGACCATGGCACCGTCGGCGCGGGTGCCGCGGGCGTGGGGGGAAACCTTGGTCAGCAACATGGCGCGACTCCTCAGACGCGGGTGGTGCGGTAGTACTGCTCCACGTGGGCGGAGAGGTGGTAGCCGCCGCCGCGGTGCGGCTTGGGCGGCGCGGGCGGGGCGGGCTGGGAGGACACGGCCGGCGGGGTGGGCAACACGCTGGCGACGGCGGCCAGCGCACCGACGCCGCCCGCGGTGGCAAACCAGCGGCGGCGCGCGCCTGAAACGGGGGTGTGCTTGGGATCCACGGTGGTCTCCTCGGCAGGGTGGACGAACGACTTTTGTTTTCAGCGTAGCGCGATTGCGCGCCATTTGCCACCGGGCGCCACCGGATTGGCCGTGCCGGCGGCCCGTCGTCGATTCGGGCCCCGACCCACCGGCCGCCAATGGAGGGAATGTCAAGCAATAACCATTCCATCGCTATTTGCGAATGGTCGGAGTTTTCGGCTGGCCTACGTTCGTGGAAATCCCGTGGCCATCCCGTTTGATCCGCGGATCCGGCCACCTTCCCGGCCATCGGACACGACAATTCGTCGTGCGCATCCGCACCGCGTTGCGACAATTTGTCGCACGGCGCGCGGCCGATGATGCGGCTTCAGAATGTCACAAAGGAGACAGTAATCGACCAATTTGGTCAAGATTCATACAATCGGGGGCATATGGCGATTCCCCCCTCCCCTCCTGCCACGGGCGGCACCGCGACGGCCGATGGCTGGCCGCAAGGCGCCATCCTGATCGTCGACGACGAACCGGGCATGCGCAATTTCCTCGTAAAGGTGCTGGCGCCGCGCTGCCGCTTCGTCGCCTGCGCCGGCAGTGCCGAGGAAGGCGCCGAGTGGATGCGCACCGAGCGCTTCGACCTCGTGATCCTGGACATCGCGCTGCCGGGGCAAAGCGGCGTGCAGTGGCTGCAGACGCTGCGCCACCAGGGGTTCGAGGGCGACGTGATCCTGATCACCGCCTTTGCGTCGCTCGACACTGCGATCGATGCGCTGCGCGCGGGGGCGTCGGACTTCATCCTCAAGCCGTTTCGCGTGCCGCAAATCCTCAACGCGATCCGCCAGTGCCACGAGCGCGCGCGCCTGCGGCGCGAGAACTTCGTGCTGCGCCGCGCCGCCCTGCCGTCGCGCTCGCTGGGCACGCCGTTGATCGGGGACTCGGCGGCGACGGCGCAGATCCGCGCGGCGATCGAGCGCCTGGCCCCGATGCCCAGCACCGTGCTGCTGCAGGGGGAGTCGGGCACCGGCAAGGAGCTGGTGGCGCGCGCGCTGCACGCGCTCAGCCCCCGGGCGCAGGGGCCGTTCGTGCCGGTGCCGTGCGGCGCGCTGCCGGCCGAGGACATCGCGCGCGAGCTCTTTGGCCACGCCCACGGCGGGCGCGCGGCGCGCGACGGGCTGTTCGTCTACGCCCAGGGCGGCACGCTGTTTCTGGACGAGGTGGCGGACCTGCCGCTGCCGGTGCAGGCGAGCCTGTTGCGCGTCATCGAGGAACGCCTGATCCGCCCGGTGGGCAGCCAGCAGGCGGTGCCGGTGGACGTGCGCATCGTCGCGGCCACCCGGCGGCGCCTGGCCGATGAGGTGGCGGCCGGGCGCTTTCGTGACGACCTGTACTACCGGCTGCGGGTGGTGGACCTGACGCTGCCGCCGCTGCGCGAGCGCGCCGAGGACATCCCGGCGCTGGTGGCGCATTTCATCGGCGTGCTGGCGCCGGCACTGGGCGTGCCGCCGATCGCGGTGGGCCCGGAGGCGATGACGCTGCTGCAGCAGTACCGCTGGCCCGGCAACGTGCGCGAGCTGCGCAACTGGGTCGAGCGCTCGCTGATCCTCGGCGAGGTCAACGTCTCGGCGCTGTATCCGTCGCTGGGTGCCGAAGCCGCCGCCCCAGGGGCGGGGGCGGGTGCGGCCGGGGCGACACCCGAGGAGACAGTCCCGCTGGATCTGGAGTCACTGCAGCGGCGGCACATCCTCGCGGTGCTCGACACGGTCGGCGGCGACAAGGGCCGCGCGGCGCAGCTGCTCGGGGTGTCGCGGCGTACGCTGGAGCGGCGCATGGCCGAGTGGGCGGCGCAAGGGCTCGTGCGGACATGAGCGGGGGCCTGGCGGCGTGGCGCGAAAGGCTGGGCCGCTCGGTGCGGCTCAAGCTGGTGGCGATCGCGCTGGCGCCGATGGTGGTGGCGCTGCCGCTGCTGTTGCTGGCGCTGTCGGCGTGGACCGAGTTTGCCTACGACCGGCTGCTGCGCACCAAGGTGCGCGCCGACCTCGCGGTGGCGCACGGGTATTTCGAGCAGGTGCTGCTGGAGGTCGGTGCCGGCACGCGCGGGGTCGCGTCGTCGCACGCGCTGTACGAGGCGCTGCGCCGCGCGCGCGCGGCCGCGCCCCCGCGGGCGGGCGCTCGCGCCGACGACCGGGTGCTGCAAGCGTGGCTGGACAGCGAGCGCGAACGGCTGGGGTTGGACTTCCTGCTGCTGCGGCGCGCCGACGACCCGGATGCGGAACCCGTGCAGACCCAGGGCAGCGGCGCGCGGCTGGTGGTGTGGGATCCGCAGCGACTCGCAGCCCATGCGCCGCACTTGCTGGAGCGAACCGGCATCCCGCTCGTGCCGACGCGCAACGCGGCCCCGACCACACGCACGCACGAGGAGCGCGCGCTGCTGATGCTGGCGAGCGTCGCGCTGCCGGCGGACGCGCCGGTGCCGGGGCTGGTGTTGCACGGCGGGCTGCTGCTCAACAACAACCTGGACCTGATCGACCACATCAACCGCATCGTGTACCCGGAGGGCACGCTGCCCTTTGGCAGCCAGGGCACGGCCACGCTCTTTCTGGATGACGTGCGCATCAGCACCAACGTGCGGCTGTTCGGCGAGCGCCGCGCCATCGGTACGCGCGTGTCGCAGGCGGTGCGCGACGCCGTGCTGGGCGAGGGGCGCACGTGGCTGGACCGCGCCTTCGTCGTCAGCGACTGGTACGTCAGCGCCTACGAGCCGCTGCAGGACGCCTACGGGCGGCGCGTAGGGATGCTTTATGTGGGTTTTCTGGAAGCGCCGCTGCGCTGGGTGCGGTTGGCCGTGGTGGCCGGCACGGCCGTGCTGTTCGTCGCCGTGATGGCGGCCACCGCGGCGCTGTCGCTGCGCTGGGCGCGCACGCTGTTCGAGCCGGTGGAGCGCATGCACACGACGATGCAACGCGTCGAGGACGGCGACACCCGCGCACGCGTCGGGCCGCTACGCTCGCGCGACGAGCTCGGCGAGCTCGCCCGGCACCTGGACCACCTGCTCGACGTGGTGCAGGACAACGCGCAGCGGCTGCGTGCCTGGGGCGAGACGCTGGACCGCAAGGTGGCCGAACGCACGCGCGAGCTGGAAGCGAGCCACGCGTCGCTGCGGCTGGCGCAACAACAGCTCATCCAATCCGAAAAGCTCGCCGCCATCGGCCAGTTGACGGCCAGCATTGCGCACGAGATCAACAACCCCATCGCCGTGATCCAGGGCAACCTCGACCTGATCCGCGAAACGCTGGGGGAAGCGGCCCAGCCGGTGCAGGCGGAGCTGCGCCTGCTCGACACACAGGTGGAGCGCATGCGCCTGATCGTGACGCGGCTGCTGCAGTACGCGCGCCCGACGGAGTTTGCCGGCTATGTCGAGCCGCAGGCGCTCGCCGCTGTCGTGGACGACTGCCTGGTGCTGGTGGCGCACCTGTTGCAGCAGCGGCGCATCGCGGTGCAACGGCACGACGCCGCGACCGTTACAGTCGCGTGCAACCGGCAGGAGCTGCAGCAGGTCGTCATCAACCTGCTGGTCAACGCCATCCAGGCGACGCCGGACGGCGGGACCTTGACGATCCGCAGCGGCGACTGGGCGGAGGGCGGACAGATCGTCGGCGCGTGGCTCGCCGTCGAGGACGAAGGGCCGGGGCTGGACGCGGCCACGCGCGAGCGCCTGTTCGCACCGTTTTTCACCACCAAGCCCGACGGCACGGGGCTGGGGCTGTGGATCAGCCAGAGCCTGCTGGAACGCTACGGCGGCCGCGTCGAGGCCGACAACCGCGCCGACGGCCGTGGCGCGGTATTCACGGTGCGCCTCTACACCGAACCGCGCGAGAGCGCTGCGGACGCGCCTGCGACCCCGGCCTGAGCACCGCGCCTCAGAGCATGTCGAACGCCTGCGCCTCCACGGCGATGAACGCCCGCGTCAGGCCCGCCAGCGCCGCGTAAAAACGGGCCTGCGGCTCGCGCTCGATGGCGTCGCACAACGCCGGTACCCACGGGTGCAGGTGCCGCGCGAAAAACGCCTGCTGCTGCGTGAGGTTGCAGACCTCGGCGTCGTCGCCCGCGATCAGGTAGCGCATCACCTCGCACAGGTAGGCGATGTGGTCCTCGGTTTCCGGCATGGTCTCGCTGCGCGCCAGACCCAGCCGGGCCAGGTCGTCGCGCAGCGCCGCCAGCGGCTTGTCGTTCAGAAAACCGCTCAGGTAGTGCGAGGCGTAGAGGTGCACCGCGGGCCGGCCCACGCCGATGAAGAGCGCCTCGTATTCGTCGCGGATCGCGTCGGCGGACGCCTCGCGCGCCCGCGCGACCAGCGCGCGCCACGGCTCCTCGAGGAACGCCCCGGCCACCGGGGCCTCGGTCACCGCGGCGCGCAGGCGCGCCAGCAACGCATCGTCCGGCGGCGCGTAGTACAGCGTGGCCAGCACGCCATAGAGTTCGGCGCGCGCGACTTCCTCGTCCAGGGCCTGGCGCACCGGGATGTGGTTCGGGTCGACGGTCGTGGTGTGCATGGGGGACGCCTCGGACTCACAGATCGGTGATGCGCACTTCGTCGCGGCTGGTGTGGATGTCGATGACACGGCAGTCGCCGCACATCTTGAGCCGCTCGACGGCCGCGCCCTGGAACATCGGGTGCGCCGACAGCCGCGCCAACATCGTCTCCACCCCTTTGAGGGTGCCGAAGGGCTTGCCGCAGCGGATGCAGTGAAACGGTGGCTGCTCGTGCAGCACGCGCGCCTCGCGGCGCTGCGGATCGAGCCACAGGCGCGGCTGGCGCTGCAGCGCGTGCTCCGGACAGGTCTTGACGCACAGGCCGCACTGCACGCAGTTCTTTTCGATGAAGCGCAGCTGCGGGGCCGTCGGGTTGTCCTGCAACGCGCCCGCGGGGCACGCCCCGACGCAGGCCATGCACAGCGTGCACGCGGCGGTGTCGATCTGCAGCGTGCCGAGGGGCGCGCCGGCCGCGGGCAGCGCGATCTCCGCCCCCACGGGCGCGGGCGCCTGCGCGATCAGGTGATCCAGCGCCAGCTCCAGCGTCGCACGCTTGTCGCGCTGGGTGGCAAAGGTCGCGGGCGTCGCTACCCCCTGGGCCGGCGGCACGCGCGCCGCCGCGTCGAGCGCTGCGAGGTCGCGCGCATCGCGCGCCGACAACAAACGAAAATGCTCCCCAGCGTAGCCCAGCCCCTGCAGGATGGCCTCGGCCACCGCCATCTGCTCCTGCAGCGCGGTGCGGTACTGGGGGGCCTCCTCGTCCGTGAGCAGCACCCACACCTGGCTCGCGCCATAGGCGATGGCCGACAGCCACAGTTCGAGCCCGACGCTGGCGGTGTGCCACAGCGCCCACGGGATCACGCGCGCCGGCGGGCCCTGCACGGCGGCGTCCAGCCGGGCCGCGCGGCCCCAGTCCTCGATCAGGCGCTGCCCCGCCCCCTGGCTGTGCAGCAGCAGGGCCGCGTCACGCCCGCCGGCAGCGCGGTAGGCCGACAGCAACGTGCGGATGGCCCGCCCCTGGTACGCGGCGTCGGGGTAGGCATAGCCCAGCGCGCCGCTCGGGCACACCGTGGTGCACGCCCCGCAGCCGACGCACAGGTGGGGCTCGACGACGATGCGGTTGTGCTCGACGTCGCTGCGCACGGCGCTGGCCGAGCAGACATCGATGCACGCCCGGCAGCCGACCTGCTCGTTGCGGCCGTGCGCGCACAGCCGCTGCTCATAGCGAAAGAATTTGGGCTTTTCGAACTCGCCCACCAGGTCGCGCAACCCCCACAGCCGCTGCAGGCGCTGCTCCGCGTCCAGCGTCGGGGGCAGGTGCACATAGCCCTGCGGCAGCGCGTGCTGCGTGAATGCGGGTGTGGGCCGCAGGTCCAGCACGGCGTCGAACGTGGCGCGCTGCGCCAGCGGCTCGCGCTGGAAGTCGATGGCGCCGGGCGCCTCGCACACACGCACGCAGTCGCGGTGGGCGCGGCAGCGGCTCAGGTCCACCTGATAGTCCAGCCCGATCGCCCCCTCGGGGCAGGCGGTGATACAGGCGTTGCAGCGCGTGCACAGGTCCAGCGCGATCGGGTTGTCCTCCTGCCACTGCACGTCGAACGCACCGAGCCAGCCGGTCAGGCCCGTCAGCCGCCCGGCCAGCACCGGGTGGCCGCGCGTCTGCCGGCCCGCGCCGCCGAGCGCGAGCAGCGTCACGTCCCAGACGTCGCCCAGCCGGTCGGCCAACGCCTCGGTGGCGTCCAGCGGCCCGATGATGAGCAGCCGGCCCTGGCTGTGGTAGCGCACCGTCGGCACGGGGTCCGGCTCTGGCAGGCGCGCCGCCGCCAGCAGGGCCGCGATCTTCGGCGTGACCTGCGCGGCGTCGCGCGACCAGCCCCCGGTTTCGCGGATGTTGACGAAGCGGATCGGCCGCTCCTCGGGGCTCGGCACCCCCTCGGTGGCCTCGGCCAGTTCGAGAAAGAGCCGCCGCTCCTGCGTACAGGCGACGGTGAGCGTGGACTCCGGCGCACGGGCGGCGCGCTGGAACGCGGGCGCCTCGCGCCGGCACAGCGCGGTGTAGACCTCGATCGGCTCCCCCAGGGCGCGCGCCAGCGCCGCGCCATCCAGCGGCATGGTGCGGTTGCAGTTGCAAACGAGCGTGGTCATCGGGTCGGGTTCTCCTGCGGGGGCGGCCGGTGCACGGCGGCGGACACCGGGCCGTCGGCGCCGTCCGGGCCATTGCCGCTGTCGGAGCCTTCGCCGTCGAGGTGCAGCGCAGCGGACGGCGGTGGTACCGGGTCGGCAGGGTTCCGCATGTCCCCGTCCGCCGGATGCGATGCTCCGCCGTCGGCCGCGGGCGTCGCGCGCGCGCCCGGCGCCGTGGGTTCGGCCTCCTCGACGAGTTTCATGAAGCGCGCCGCCACCATATTGCGCAGCATCGCCGTCGGCAGCGGGTCGGGCCGGGAGTAGTCGTCGATGTACACGTCCAGCCCGTCCATCACGTTGAAGTGCGGATCGGCAAACAGCTTGCGCAGCGCGGCGTTGCGCACCTCCGGTGCGACACGGCGGTCGACGAAGGGGCGGAAATCGGCGTCGGGGGTCAGGCGCTGCACGTCCTCCAGCGTCGGCAGCGGGCGCTCGGGCGGCGCCGACGCGTCCGGCGCGACCGCCGAGGTCCGCGTCACGTTTACCGGCGTCTCGGTCTGCGCGGGCGCGGCATCGTTCCGGCGCCCCGGGGGCGTCGTCGGCTCCGGCGCCGGGGCGGCAGAGGCCCCCACATCCGAGGATACCCCGTCCCCCGCCGGCTCGGGCAACGGCACACCGGCGCGCGCCTGCGCCTTGCGCCGCGACCAGCGGGCGAAGAAGCCTTCCGCCTCGCTCATGCCCCGTCCCCCGTGCTATCGCCGGCCGGGCCACGGCGGCGCTCGCCGGTGCTGATGCGCGCGGGCTGCCCGAAGCGGTCGGTCAGTGGCTGGAAGCTCGCCGGCCGCGCGCGGCGTTTGGGCTCCGGGCGGTAATGGTGTTCGACGAAGGCCGCCATCCAGCGCACCACGTCCGCCGGGGCCGGCACCTGATCGACGCGTTCCTGCGCGTCGAGCCAGCGGCCCGCATCGTGGTAGCTCAGCGTCACGATCTGCGGTGCGGGCAGTTCGTCCTCGGATTCGCCCTCGCGCCACATCACCCAGAAACACGGCTGCGGCGAGGTCAGGTTCAGGTACAGCCCCTCGGCATCCTCCGGATGCAGTACGACCGGAAACCCCGGGAACCCCCAGTGGTGCACGTCGGGAGAGGCCGCGCCGCTGGCGGGCTCCAGCGCCAGCGGGCCCGCCGGCACCTCCGACGGCCATTGCACGCAGGCGACGCCGGGCGGCCCTTGCAGCACGACCACGTCCGCCAGCACCCAGCGCCACGGCTGCCAGCGGGCCATCGGCCCCGCCACCGGCTCGCGGCGCATGACGACGCCGGTCAGCAGGGTGCGCGCAGGCGCTTCGGATGCAAAACCCATGTCGTACCTCTGGACGTGGCGCACGGAGCAGACTCTAGCGCAACTCGCCCACGATGTGCGCCCCGGACTGTCGCTGACGCGCACGGGTGAGCACCGTCCTCATCCAATCAGCGCTGCCCCCACGAGCCTGCGCTGCAAGCCAACCCATCAGGTATCCCGGCTGATCGTGATGGTCGGGAACTTGCGCGAATAGTCCTTGGCCTTGCCGGCGATGGTGATGGCCACCTGGCGCGCCACCGCCTTGTACAGCGCGGCGATCTCGCCGTCCGGGTCGGCCACCACCGTGGGCTGGCCGGCGTCGGCCTGCTCGCGGATCTGGCGGTTGAGCGGCAGGGCACCCAGGTACGCCACGCCCAGCTCGGCCGCCATGCGCTTGCCGCCGTCGGCGCCGAAGATGTGCTCGACATGACCGCAGTTCGGGCACACGTGCACGGCCATGTTCTCGACGATGCCGAGGATCGGCACGCCGACCTTCTGGAACATCGTGATGCCCTTGCGCGCGTCCAGCAGCGCGATGTCCTGCGGCGTCGTCACGATCACCGCGCCGGTGAGCGGCACGCGCTGCGAAAGGGTCAGTTGGATATCGCCCGTGCCCGGCGGCATGTCCACCAGCAGGTAGTCCAGCGCCTTCCAGTTCGTCTGGCGCAGCAATTGTTCGAGCGCTTGCGTGGCCATCGGTCCGCGCCAGATCATCGCCTCGTGCTTGTCGACGAGGAAGCCGATCGACATCACCTGCAGCCCGTAGTTCTCCAGCGGCTCCATGGTCTGGCCATCGACGCTCTGCGGGCGACCCTCGATGCCCATCATCATCGGCTGGCTGGGCCCGTAGATGTCGGCGTCCAGAATCCCGACGCGCGCGCCCTCCGCCGCCAGCGCCAGCGCCAGGTTGACGGTGGTCGTGCTCTTGCCCACGCCGCCCTTGCCGGAGGCGACCGCGACGATGTTCTTCACCTGCGGCAGCAGCTGCACGCCGCGCTGCACGGCGTGCGCAACGATGTTCGTGACGATCTGCACCGACACGTTGCCCACCCCGGGCACGCCCTTGGCGGCCGCGATGAGGGCCTGCCGCAGCGCGGGGTGCTGACTCTTGGCCGGATAGCCCAGCTCGACGTCGAAGGACACGTCCGCGCCGGTGACCTGCAGGTTCTTGATCGCCTTGGTCGAAACGTAGTCTTTGCCGGTGTGGGGATCGACGACGGTCTGCAACGCCTGCAGCAGGGCCTGGGTGTCGACGCTCATGGGGAATGGCTCTCCTGATCCGGGGTGGAGGTCAAAAAACCGACGATCGGTGCACGGGGTGGTTTGGACCGGTATCACAACCAAACGTCACGACCGGACGCGCTGGGTTGGGCCTTCATCTCTCGCAGGCCGTGGCCCGAAGTCTAGCCGCTCACACACCGATACCCCGCCGCCGCGCGGACAGTGCCCTCAGTAAAATCCCGGATTTGCGCCGCCCCGAGGCGCACCCCGGGCCCCGCGACGGGCCGCCACCGGATCAGCTCCCATGCCCCAGCGCCGCTTCTTCGTCACCACCGCCCTGCCCTACGCCAACGGCCACTTCCACATCGGCCACATCATGGAGTACATCCAGGCCGATATCTGGGTGCGCACACGGCGGCTGCAGGGACACGAGGTGCACTTCGTCGGCGCCGACGACGCGCACGGCGCGCCGATCATGATCGCCGCAGAGAAGGCGGGCAAAACCCCGCAACAGTTCGTCGCCGACATCGCCGCGGGACGGGCGGCGTACCTCGACGGCTTTCACATCCGCTTCGACAACTGGCACAGCACCGACGCGCCGGAAAACCACCAGCTCGCGCAGGACATCTACCGTGCGCTGAAAGCGGCTGGGCTGATCGAGGTGCGCGCGATCGAACAGTTCTACGACCCGGTCAAGGGCATGTTCCTGCCGGACCGCTACATCAAGGGCCAGTGCCCGCGCTGCGACGCGCCGGATCAGTACGGCGACTCGTGCGAGGCCTGCGGCGCGGTCTACACGCCCACCGAGCTGCGCCACCCCTACTCGGCGCTGTCGGGCGCGCAGCCCGAGCTGCGCCAGTCCGAGCACTATTTCTTCAAACTCTCGGACCCGCGCTGCGTGCAGTTTCTAGAGGAGTGGACCGGCGCGCCGGGTCGGCTGCAGCCGGAGGTGGTCAACAAAATCCGCGAGTGGTTCGCCAAGGACGATAACGGCCAGGGCGGCCTTGGGGACTGGGACATCAGCCGCGACGCGCCGTATTTCGGCATCGAGATTCCGGACGCGCCGGGCAAGTACTTTTATGTCTGGCTCGACGCCCCGATCGGGTATCTGGCAAGCCTGAAGAACCACTTCGACAAGGGCCAGGCCGCGAACCACTGGCACGCCCCGTCGCGCACCCCGCAAACGTTCGAAGAGTTCATCGCCGACCCGGCGGTGGAGCAGATCCACTTCATCGGCAAGGACATCACCTACTTCCACACGCTGTTCTGGCCGGCGATGCTGCATTTCTCCGGCCGCAAGACGCCCACGCACGTGTTCGTGCACGGCTTCATCACGGTCAGCGGCGAAAAGATGAGCAAGAGCCGCGGCACCGGCATCGACCCGATGCGCTACCTGCGCCTCGGGCTCAACCCGGAGTGGCTGCGCTACTACCTGGCGGCAAAGCTCAACCCGCACGTGGAGGACGTGGACTTCAACCCGGACGATTTCGTCGCCCGCGTCAACAGCGACCTCATCGGCAAGTACGTCAACATCGCGTCGCGCGCCGCGGGTTTCATCACCAAGCGCTTCGAGGGACGGCTGGGCGCCATCTCGCCGGACGGCGAGGCGCTGCTCGATGCGCTGCAGACCGCGGTGCCCGCGGTCGCCGAGCTGTGGGCCGAGCGCGAGTACGGCAAGGCCGTGCGCGAGGTCATGGCGCTGGCCGACCGCGTCAACGCCTACGTGGACCAGAACAAACCGTGGGAGCTGGCCAAGCAGCCGGAACTGGCGGGTCGGCTGCACGACGTGTGCACCACGTGCATCGAGGCCTTCCGTGTGCTCACCGCGATGCTCAAGCCCGTGCTGCCCGCCACCGCCGAACGGGTGGAAGCGTTCCTGCGCTGCGCGCCGCTCGATTTCGACAACGCGCGCCAGCCGCTGGGCGCGGGCCATGGGATCGGCGCCTACGAACACCTGATGCAGCGCGTCGAGGCCAAGGCGCTCGACGCGCTGTTCGAGCCCGCCCCTGCCCCGGCGGCCACCCCTGCCGTGGATACTACCGCCGAAGGGACAGCGCCCGGCGGCGAACCGATCGCGCCCACGATCACGATCGACGATTTCGCCAAGGTCGATCTGCGCGTGGCGCGCATCGTCGCCTGCGAGCGGGTGGAAGGGTCCACCAAGCTGCTGCGCCTGACGCTCGACGTCGGCGAAGGCCGCCACCGCAATGTCTTCTCGGGCATCGCGTCGGCCTACCGGCCCGAGGACCTGGTGGGCAAGCTCACCGTGCTGGTGGCCAACCTCGCGCCACGCAAGATGAAGTTCGGCGTCAGCGAAGGGATGGTGCTCGCCGCCAGTCACGCCGACGAGAAAGCGCAGCCCGGGCTCTTCATCCTCGAACCGCACCCCGGTGCCCAGCCCGGGATGCGCATCCGCTGACGCGCCACCCCGTGCCGGGTGTACACTGTCGGTTCATCCTCCGTAGCACCTCACGATGGTCCGCGTGCACGCCCTGACCGCACGACGCCGCTTCATCACGCGGCGCTACCACTGTGGGCCTCCGGGACGGCCGGCCGCCGCTTGCCGCCCCCTACCCGTTTTTCCCGGAGCGCCCCATGGATCTGTCGTCGTTATCGCGTTTCCATCCCCGTCTGCTTGACGACTTGCGTGCCTATTCGCGCGAGCGACTGGCCAAGGACATCGGCGCGGGCCTCACGGTCGGTGTGGTCGCGCTGCCCCTCGCGATGGCGTTTGCCATCGCCAGCGGCCTGCCACCGCAGGCCGGCCTGTGGACGGCCATCGTCGCGGGCTTCCTGATCGCAGCGCTGGGCGGCACCTCGGTACAAATCGGCGGGCCGGCGGGTGCCTTCATCGTCATCGTCTATGGCATCGTGCAGCAGCACGGCGTCGGCGGCCTGCTCGTCAGCACCTTCTGTGCCGGCATCCTGCTGTTTGTGATGGGTTGGTTTCGTCTGGGCACGCTGGTGCGCTTCGTGCCGGTGAGCGTCGTGACGGGCTTTACCAACGGGATTGCGGTGCTCATCGGCCTATCGCAGCTGCGCGACGCGCTGGGGCTGCGCGTGGAGAAGATGCCCGCCGACTTCTTTGGCATCGTGCACACGGTTTGGGGCAGTCTGCACACGGTCAACCCCTATGCCATCGCGCTCGCGGGTTTGTGCGTCGTGGGACTGTTTGTGTGGCCCCGGCTGTGGGCGGTCGATTCGGCCTTCCGGCAGCGGCTAGAGGGCTTCGATCAGGTGTCGGCCCTGCGCGCCACCTCGCGCCTGCCGGCGCCCGTGGTGGCGTTGGTGACGCTGAGTGCGCTGGCGGCGTGGCTCGAATGGCCGGTGGAGACGATCGGCAGCCGCTTTGGGGGCATTCCGCAAACGTTGTCCAGCTTCGTGTGGCCCGACGTGAGCTGGCAGACGGTGCGTCAGCTCGTCATGCCGACGCTCACCATCGCCGCGCTGGGTGCGATCGAGTCGCTGCTGTGCGCGCGCGTGGCCGACCAGTTGGCCGGTGGCCGCAAGCACGACCCCAACCAGGAGCTGATGGCCCAGGGTGTGGCCAACGCGGTCGTGCCGCTGATCGGTGGCATGCCCGCCACCGGTACCATCGCGCGCACGGTCACCAACATCCGCAGCGGCGCCACCAGCGGGGTCGCTGGCATGGTCCACGCGGCCACGCTCGCGGCGATCGTGCTGCTGGCCGCGCCGCTGGCGCGCCACATTCCGCTGGCGGTGCTGGCCGGCATCTTGCTGTTCGTCGCCTGGAACATGGGCGAGTGGCGCGAATTCGTGCAGATGCGGCGCTTCAGCCTGCACTACCGGCTGATGCTGCTGTCCACCTTCTTCGTCACCGTCATCTTCGATCTGACGCTGGCGGTCGAGCTGGGGTTGGTGCTGGCGGTGGTGTTGTTCGTGCGCCGACAAAGCAGCCTCTTTCGCGTGGACGTGCAGTCGCGCAACGGCGAAATCCGTGCCCGCCTGTACGGTTCGCTCTTCTTCGGTGCGGTCACCAAGCTCGATGCCCTGGAGGCCGCCATCGAACGGGTCGAGCCCGGTAACATGGTGCGGCTGGACGCGCGGCACCTGCTGCTGCTCGACACCACAGGGCTGGATACGCTCACGTCGCTGCTGGAAACGATCGAGCGGCGCGGCGCGCGACTGTGGATCGACCACCTGCACGACCAGCCGCGCTCGTTGATGGAGCGCGCGGGTTTTCTGCCGCGGCTCGCGGGCTGGACGGCCGACCCCAACGCAGGCTATCCCGATGACCCGCCGCCCTAAAATGGCGGGTGGATCGCATCCCACCCCTCCATCGCTGCCATGAACTTCCTCGGATTGCCTGACTACGTCTCCGACGCCACCCAGTTTCTCGAGTCGCTCAAGCGCAGCAAGCCCAGCCTCGAGGCCGAGCAGCGCGCCGGTCGGGCGCTGCTGTGGGACCGGCCGCAGGACCGTGAATTCCTGCGCCAGGCGCAGGCCGCGCGCGTGCCGCAAAAACCCTACGTCTACCAGACCGAGCCGTCGTTGCAGTGAACACCGCCGCGGCCGAGGCGCTGCCGCCACCGCCCGTCGAGGATGCCTCGCCCCAGGTCGTGGACCAGGTGGCGATCGCGCGCCTGTACGGGGAGCCACTGTTCGCCCTGCCGCAGGACCTCTACATCCCGCCGGACGCGCTGGAAGTTTTTCTGGAGGCGTTCGAGGGGCCGCTGGACCTGCTGCTCTACCTGATCCGGCGGCAAAACTTCAACATCCTCGACATCCCGATGGCCGAGGTCACGCGCCAGTACCTCGGCTACGTCGAGCAGGTGCGCGCACGCAACCTGGAGCTCGCCGCCGAGTACCTGCTGATGGCGGCGATGCTCATCGAGATCAAGTCGCGCATGCTGCTGCCGCCGGCGCCGGCCGCCGATGGGGAGGAGCCCGAGGACCCGCGCGCCGAGCTCGTGCGCCGGCTGTTGGAGTACGAGCAGATCAAGCTCGCCGCGCGCGCGCTCGACGCGCTGCCGCAGTGCGGGCGCGACTTCTGGCGCGCGCAGGTGCACATCGAGCAGTCGCTCGCCCCGCGCCTGCCACAGGTGAGTCCCGACGATCTGCGCGCCGCCTGGCGCGACATCCTGCGCCGCGCGCGCCTGGTGCAGCGCCACACCATCACGCGCGAAGAAATCTCCGTGCGCGAGGTGATGAGCGGCGTGTTGCGCGCGCTGCAGGGCCGGCGCTTCGTCGAGTTCACCGAGTTGTTCGACCCGGGCCGCGGCGTCGTGCACGCGGTCGTGACCTTCATCGCGGTGCTCGAGCTGGCCAAGGAACAATTGATCGAGGTGACGCAGGCCGAGGTCTTCGCGCCGATCTACGTCCGCCTGGCGTACCAGCCCTGCTGAGCCCCGCATACCCATCCCCATGACCGCCACGCCACCCCCGCCGCCTGCCCCCCGTTCCTACGACGCGCTGATCATCGGCAGCGGCCTCGCGGGCCTCGCCACCGCGCTGCTGCTGCCGACCGACTGGCGCATCGCCATCGTCACCAAACGCGCGCTCGCCGACGGCTCCAGCGCCTGGGCGCAGGGGGGCATCGCCGCCGTGCTGGGAGAAGGCGACAGCTTCGAGCAGCACATCCACGACACCTTGGTCGCCGGCGCGGGCCTGTGCGACCCCGATGCGACGCGTTTCACCGTCGAGCACGCCCCCGAGGCGATCGCCTGGCTGCGCGCGCTCGGCACGCCGTTCACACAGGAAGGCGGCGAGCTGCACCTGACGCGCGAGGGCGGCCACAGCCACCGCCGCATCGTCCACGCCGCCGACGCCACCGGTGCCGCGGTGCAGCAGACGCTCATCGACCGCGTGCGGGCGGCGGCAAACATCGACATTTTCGAGACGCACGCGCTGGTGGACCTGATCCTGAGCGACCGCCACGCCGTGCGGCGCGAGGCACCGCGGCGCGTGCTGGGCGCCTATGTGCTCGACGTCGCCACCGACGAGGTCGAGGCCTTCACCGCGACCCACACCGTGCTGTGCACGGGCGGCGCTGGCAAGGTGTACCTCTACACCTCCAACCCGGACACCGCCACCGGCGACGGCATCGCCGCCGCGTGGCGCGCGGGCTGCCGTGTCGGCAACATGGAGTTCATCCAGTTCCACCCGACGTGCCTCTATCACCCCAAGGCCAAGAGCTTCCTGATCAGCGAGGCGGTGCGCGGCGAAGGCGGCATCCTCAAACTCCCCGCGCACCTGGGCCACCACCGCTTCATGCCGGACCACGACCCGCGCGCGGAGCTGGCCCCGCGTGACATCGTCGCGCGCGCCATCGATTTCGAGATGAAGAAGCACGGCATCCCGTGCGTCTACCTCGACATCTCGCACCAGCCGGCGGCGTTTTTGCACGAGCACTTTCCCACCATCCTCAAGCGCTGCGCGGAGCTGGGCATCGACATCACGCGCGAGCCGATCCCGGTGGTGCCGGCGGCGCACTACACCTGCGGCGGGGTCGTGACGGACCTGCGCGCGCGCACCGACCTGCCGGGGCTGTACTGCGTCGGCGAGGCCAGCTACACCGGACTGCACGGGGCGAATCGGCTCGCCAGCAACTCGCTGCTGGAATGCCTGGTCTTCGCACGCGCCGCCGCCCGCGACATGGCCGCGCAGCCGCGACAGGCCCCACCCCCGGTGCGGCCGTGGGACGCCAGCCGCGTCATCGACGCCGACGAGCAGGTCGTCATCAGCCACAACTGGGACGAGCTGCGCCGCTTCATGTGGGACTATGTGGGCATCGTGCGCACCGACAAGCGGCTGGAGCGCGCCGCGCACCGCATCGCGCTGCTGCAGGCGGAAATCCACGAGTTCTACTCGCGCTTCCACGTCAGCCGCGACCTGCTGGAGCTGCGCAACCTGGTGCTGGTGGCGGACCTGATCGTGCGCTCGGCGCAGCAGCGCAAGGAAAGCCGCGGCCTGCACTACAGCCGCGACCACCCGCACACCCTGCCCGAAGCGCGCCCGACCATCCTCACCCCGCCGCCCCGATGACCGCCGCGCGCCACACGCCCTGGCGCGCCTACGCGGCGCTGGCGGCCAGCATGGCGCTGGTGGGCAGCTATGTCGCGCTCTCCAAGCCGCTGGTAGCCGTCATGCCCGTCTTTTTGCTGGCGTGGCTGCGCTACCTGATCGGCGCGGGGGCGATGCTGCACTGGACGCGCCGGCCGCCGGGTGAGCCGCCGCTGGACCGGCGCACGAACGCTCTGTTGTTTCTGCAGGCGCTGCTGGGCAACTTTCTTTTCTCGCTGTGCATGCTGTACGGCGTGCGCCTGACCACCGCCAGCGCCGCGGGCGTCATCATGGCGGCGATCCCCGCCGTCGTCGCGCTGCTCTCGGCGCTTTTCCTGCGCGAGCGGCTGGATGGCAGGTCGCTCGTCGCCATCGCACTGGCGGCGCTCGGCATCGGGCTGTTTTCGCTCGACAAGGCCACGGGCGGTGGGGCCGCGGCGCCCGGCGGGCAATGGCTGGGGCTGCCGCTGGCCGTATGGGGCAACGCGCTCGTCTTCGCCGCCGTCGTGTGCGAAGCCGCCTATGTCGTCATCGGCAAGCGCCTGACCGGCCGGGTCGGACCACAGCGCATTGCCGCGCTCATCAACCTGTGGGGCCTGGCGCTGATGACACCGCTGGGACTGTGGGCCGCGGTCGGGTTCGACTGGAGCACGATGCGCGCGCCGCTGTGGGGGTTGCTGGTGTTTTACGGACTCGCGGCCAGCGTGTGGACCGTGTGGCTTTGGATGACGGGGCTGCGCCACGTGCCGGCCGCGCGCGCCGGGGTCTTCACGGTGATGCTGCCCGTCAGCGCCGCGGCCATCGGCGTGCTCTTCATGGGCGAGCGGCTCACCCCGCTGCAGTGGATCGCCTTTGCGCTGGCGCTGCTCGGCCTCGTCGTCGCCACCCTGCCGGGGCGCACGGTCACGCGCACCACAGACCCGTCGGCTGGGTGATCCCCATCCACAGCGCCCAGCCGGACGTCGCCGCCAGCGCGAGGCCGGCGAGGCGAATCCCCCAGCCGCCCGAGCGCATTTCGGCCAGGCGCAGCAGCAACCACGGCCCCGCGGCCAGCGACACCATCGTCCCGGCGGCAAACGCCGCCATGATCACGGCGCCGTCCAGCGCCGACGCCGACAGCGACGCCACCAGCAGCGCCGAATACAGCAGCCCGCACGGCATCAGCGCCCACCCGAGTCCGAGCGCCACTGGCGCCCGCGCGCCCAGCCGCGCCATCACCGGGCGGGCCCGCCGCCACACGGCCTGCGCCCAGCCGTCCAGAAACGCCGGCTGGCGCGCCTGCCACACCAGCGCCAGCCCGAGCAGCAGGGCGGCCACGTGCATCATCGTCCACACGGGCCGCAGCACGGCGGTCTGCTGCCCGAGCCAGCCCATCCCCTGCACCGTGCCCCCGGCCAGCGCCCCGAGCAGCGCATAGCCCGCCAGCCGGCTGAATTGCCACGTCCACAGCGCCTGGCGCGTGCGCGGCGCCGCCGCGCGGGCGATGCCCGCGCAGGCCGCCCCGCACATCGCCACGCAGTGCGGCCCCCCGACCAGCCCCATCAGCAGGGCCGAAACCGTCATCGACGCCAACATGCGCGCATCCTACCAGCGACACGGCGCCCGCGCCCCGCGGGCGAGCGGCCGTTCAGATGATCTTGGAAAACCGCGCCCGGTCCTGGTCGACCTGCAGGTAGCGGTCGAACACCATCGCGATCGCCCGCACCAGGTACCAGCCCGTCGGGGTGACCTCCAGGTGCGTATCGTCGATGCGCACCAGCCCCACCGCCTGCAGCGCGCGCAGCTCCTCCAGCTCGCGCGCGAAATAGCTGCGGAAATCGATCAGGTGGGCGAGGTTGATCGACTCGAAGTCCACCAGCCCCTGGCACATGATCGCCATGATCACGCTGCGGCGCAGCAGGTCGTCGCGTGTCAGCGCCAGCCCACGCACGATCGGTAACCGCCCCTGATTGAGCGCGTCGTAATACTCCTCCAGCGTCTTGGCGTTCTGGCTGTAGGTGGCGCCGATGCGGCCGATCGCCGACACCCCGAGCGCGATCAGGTCGCAGTCCGGCTGCGTGCTGTAACCCTGGAAATTGCGGTGCAGCCGCCCCTGCCGCTTGGCCACCGCCAAGGCATCGTTGGGCAGCGCAAAGTGATCCATCCCGATGTAGACGTACCCTGCCGCGCTCAGGTGGTCCAATGCCAGCGACAGCATCGCGAGCTTATCGGCCGGGCTGGGCAGCTCCGCCGCGATGATGCGCCGCTGCGCCTTGAAGCGCGCCGGCAGGTGCGCGTAGGCATAGACCGCGATGCGGTCCGGGCGCAGGCGCTCGACCTGCTCCAGCGTGTGGCGAAACGACTCCGGCGTCTGCTGCGGCAGGCCGTAAATGAGGTCGACGTTGATCGACTCGAACCCCAGCTCGCGCGCCGCGGCCACCAGCGCGAACACCTGCGCGGCCGGCTGCACCCGGTGCACGGTCTTTTGCACGGTGGGATCGAAATCCTGCACCCCGAAGCTCAGGCGGTTGAAGCCGAGCCTTTGCAAGTGGGCCAAACGTTCGGCGGTCACCGTGCGCGGATCGACCTCGATCGAGTATTCGCCCCCGGGCACGAGCTCGAAGTGGCGCCGGATCATCGCCATCAGGTCGGCCAGCTCGTCGTCGCTGAGAAACGTCGGCGTTCCGCCGCCCAGGTGCAACTGGCTGACGCGGTGTCCTCGCCCGACGTACCCGGTCTGTAGCTCCAGCTCGCGCGTGAGGTAGCGCAGATACTCCGCCGCGCGGCTGTGGTGCTTGGTCACCACCTTGTTGCACGCGCAGTAGTAGCACAGCGACTCACAAAACGGGATGTGCACGTACACCGACAGCGGCAGCGCCATCGACCCCGCGCGGCGCTGTTCGAGCGCCTGGATGTAGTCGCGCTCGGTGAACGCCTCGACGAACCGATCCGCCGTCGGATAGGACGTGTAGCGCGGTCCGGGGATGTCGAACCGGCGCAGCAGGGCTTCATCGATGACGTGTTTCACGGACAGAGACTCCAGTGAGGGTGGACTGTGCCGCAGGACGGCATCCGGCTCGTTGACGTGGGTCAAACGCCCTGCACATGCGACGCCCCCACCCGGCGACGGGGCATTCGGCCCCGACGGGCGGCGTGCCGCGGCCCCGGGTTGTTATCATCATTGAAAACACCGTATTTTGAGCCCCCCGAACCGGTCGGGTCCACTGGGCCGCGGCCCCCTCTTTCTCTGCGATCACACCCCGATGGACCTGCACAGCATCAAAGTCGCCTGTTCGAGCTGCAATCTGCGCGAGCTTTGCATTCCCGTGGGTCTCGGTGCGGAGGAGCTGGCCCAGCTCGAGCAGCTCATCCCGTTTCGCCGCCGGGTGCGGCGCGGCGGCACGCTGTTTTCCGCGGGGGATCCGTTCACCTCGCTGTACGCGGTGCGCTCCGGTTTTTTCAAGACCTGCATCACCACCGTCGACGGCCGCGACCAGGTCACGGGCTTCCAGATGGCCGGCGAAATCCTGGGGCTCGATGGCATCGTGCAGGACAAGCACTCCTGCTCCGCGGTGGCGTTGGAAGACGCCGAGGTGTGCGTGCTGCCGTTCGACAAGCTGGAACAGCTCTCGCGCGAGTTCAGCACGCTGCAGCATCACCTGCATCGCATCATGAGCCGTGAGATCGTGCGCGACCAGGGCGTGATGCTGCTGCTGGGCAGCATGCGTGCCGAGGAGCGTCTCGCGGCTTTCCTGCTCAACCTGGTGCAGCGCCTGCACGCGCGTGGGTTCTCCAAGACGGAGATGGTGCTGCGCATGACACGCGAGGAAATCGGCAGCTACCTCGGCATGAAGCTGGAGACCGTCAGCCGCACCTTCTCGCGCTTTCAGGAGGACGGCATCATCGAGGTCAAACAGCGCTACGTGCGCATCCTCGACGCCGATGCGCTGCAGCGCATCGTCAACCACGGCGACACGGACGCGTGAGGCTCACGGGGCCGCGTCAGCCCCACGCGGCGCGGCCGCGGCGCCGTCGCCTCAGGTGCAGCCGCCACAGCGTGGCGTGCCACCGTCGCCGACCGCCGCGACGTTGCGCGCACAGTCGGCGGGCCGCTGGTCGGGCGGTACCGGGCAGCGGTTGATTTCCCACGGCGACATCGACAGCAACGTCGTCAGCGCGCTGGACGCGCTGGTCAACGCCCAGAAGACGAAGAACGTGACCGTGTACACCGCCTGCCGCGACCAGCCGAGCCGCTCACCGGCCCATTGCAGCTCGGCGGGGTCCACGAACGCGAACACCACCATCTCCATCAGCGCCGCCATCAGAAAAGCGGGCCAGGCGATCCACAGTATCCGTTGGGCCAGCATCGTCACGTCTCCTCTCTCCCGGCCCCGGCGGGCCGTCAGTCTTTCTCGGGCAAAGTGGGCGAGACCGCATGGTTGCGCCCCTGGTTGGCGGGCAGCAGCGCCTTCTCCGCCGCCAGCCGCTCCTCGGCTGACAACCCATCGCTGGGCACCGCCACCCGCGCCGGCGCGGACTCGCGCGGCAGCACCGTGTCGGCGTTGCGCACCGCGATCGCGACCGTGATCAGCGACGCGATCACGACCACGAGCGGGCCACCGATCACCATCCACACGAACGGCTCACGGTACCACGGCCGCGACGCGGGCGATGGGGTGGGGGGTACAGCAGTCATCGTCGTCATAGTGTAAAGGCGGAAGGGAGAAACAGGGATGCGGGTGAACCCGGGTCACCCGCACGCGGCATCATCGCGGAATCAGGAACGTCGTCTTTTCGCGCACCTCGATGGCGCCATCGGCGGAGCGGAAGGTCATCACGATCGGGTGCGAACCCGGCTCCAGCCCCGGCGGCACCTGTACGCGCACCGGCACCGAGCGCACCTCGGTCGGCCGCAGGTGCACCGTCGGCTCGGAGGCGATCGTCACCCCCGGCAAACCGTCCACGGTGACCTGCAGCTCGCGCTCGGCTTCCGACGCGTTCATGAATTGAACACGGTAGACGTTTTCGATCCGGCCCATCTCGACCATGCGCGCCAGCGCCCCGCGGTCGCGGATCACATCGACCTTGAGCGGCACGCGCAGCCACAGGCTCACGCCCAGCGCGGTGACGATGGCCAGCAAAATCGCGCTGTAGACGAGCACCCGCGGCCGAAACGCGCGGCGGATCATCTGCGCGCGCGTCCAGCGGTTGGCCATGCCGTTTTGCGTCGAGTATTTGACCAGCCCCTTGGGGTAGCCCATCTTTTCCATCACCTCGTCACAGACGTCGGCGCAGGCCCCGCAGCCGATGCACTCGTACTGCAGACCGTTGCGGATGTCGATCCCTGTCGGACAGACCTGCACGCACAGCGTGCAGTCGATGCAGTCCCCAAGCCCCAGCGCCTTCGGATCGGCCGAGCGCTTGCGTGCCCCGCGCGGCTCGCCCCGCTCGGCGTCGTAGGTCACGATCATCGTGTCCTTGTCGAACATCGCGCTCTGGAAGCGCGCATACGGGCACATGTACTTGCACACCTGCTCACGCATGAAGCCCGCATTGCCGTAGGTCGCAAAACCGTAGAAGAAAATCCAGAACGTCTGCCACGGCCCCAGGTTCCACGCGATGAACGCGGCACCCAGCTCACGGATCGGCGTGAAGTAGCCGGCGAACGTGAAACCCGTCCACAGCCCGAACAGGATCCACGCCACGTGCTTGCCCCCTTTGCGGGCGAACTTGCGCAGGCTCCACGGCTCCTGGTCGAGCCGCATGCGCGCCGAGCGGTCGCCCTCGAAGAGCTTTTCCATCCACAGGTAGATCTCGGTGTAGACCGTCTGCGGACAGGCGTAGCCGCACCACAGCCGCCCCGCGATCGCCGTGAACAGGAACAGCGCCAGCGCCGACACCACGAGAATCCCGGTCAGGTAGATGAAATCCTGCGGGTACAGCACCAACCCGAAGATGTAAAAGCGCCGCGCCTCTAGGTCGAACAGCACCGCCTGGCGGTCGTTCCACGTCAGCCACGGCAGCCCGTAGAAGACGAGCTGCGTGAGCCACACGAACACCCAGCGCCAGCGCGCGAAGGTCCCGGTGACGGAGCGGGGGTAGATCTTCTTGCGCGCGGCGTAGAGCGATATCTCGACCTCGTCGTCCGACGGTACGGTGGTGGCTTTGCTGGCGGTGCTCATGTCAACCTCGGCAAACGAGAAGAAAAAACCGGTGGAAGTATCGTACCCCCACCGGTTTCGTTGGCGCTTGATTTAAGGCAAACGCGGTCGAACGCGGACTCAGTTCGGGTTCGAGAGCTTCCAGACGTAGGCGGTCAGCACGTGGATCTGTGCATCGGTCAGCAGCGCGTTCTGCGCCGGCATCACGTTGTTGAAGCCCTTTTCGATCGCGCGCACGATGGCTTCCTCGCCCCAGCCGTGCAGCCAGACTTGGTCGGTCAGGTTGGGCGCGCCGGTCGCGTGCATACCCTTGCCGTCCGCGCCGTGGCAGGCCGCGCAAGCGGCAAACTTCGCCGCGCCCTGCGTGGCGCGCACGCTGTCGTGCGGGCTGCCCGAGAGGCTCAGCACGTAGTGCGCGAGGTTGCGCACGTCCTCGGCGGTGCCGACGGCCGCGGCCATCGGCGGCATGATGCCTTGGCGCCCTTGCGCGATGGTTTGGTGGATATACGCCGGCTGCCCGTCGCCGCCCAGCCAGTCCGCATCCGTCAGGTTCGGGAAGCCCTTGCTGCCGCGGGCGTCCGAGCCGTGGCACTGCGCGCAGTAGTTCATGTACAGGCGCTCACCGACGGCCATCGCCTGCTGGTCCTTGGCGAGGTCCTTCGGGTCCATGCCCTGGAACTTCGCGTACAGCGGCTCCACCGCCGACAACGCCTTGGCGCGCTCGGCGGCCCACTGCCCGTGCGAGCTCCAGCCCAGCTGGCCCTGCACCTTGCCGAACATCGGGTACATCGCCCCGTAGACCAGGGCAAAGACCACGGTGATGATGAACAGGTACACCCACCAGCGCGGCAGGGGGTTGTTCATCTCGCGCAGGTCGCCGTCCCACACGTGGCCGGTGGTGTTGTCGGCCGCGGCCACGACCTTGGTCTTGCCGCTGGCCCACAGGAAGAAGGCGCACGCCAGGATGCTGATGAAGGTGATGCCGGCAACGTAGAGATGCCAGAAGTCGCTCGTGAAATCGCTCATGATGTTCTCCTGCCGGACCTCATTCGCTCTGGAAGGGCAGCCGGGCCGCTTCCTCGAAGCGTTGCTGGTTCTTCTTCGACCACGCCCAGACCCAGATACCAATGAAGGTGATGAAGCTGAGCACGGTCACGATGACGCGCCAATCGTTCACGTCCATGATCGGGGCTCCTCACTGGGTGGTGGTGGGGGCGGGCGACGGCTCGGCCGGCGCCGCGGCGGTCTGCGCGGGCTCCTTGGCGAGCTTGTCCCACGAACGGGCGGTGCCCAGCCCCTGCAGGTAGGCGATCAGCGCCTCCAGCTCGGTCTTGCCCTGGACCTCCTCGACCGCCTTGGCGATCTCCTCGTCGGTGTAGGGCACGCCCAGCTTGCGCAGCGCCTGCATCTTGGCCGGCAGCGACTCGGCGTCCACCGTGCGGCGCTCCAGCCACGGGTAGGCCGGCATGTTGGACTCCGGCACCAGATCGCGCGGGTTGATCAAGTGGATGCGGTGCCACTCGTCCGAATAGCGGCCGCCGACGCGAGCCAGGTCCGGCCCGGTGCGCTTGGAGCCCCACTGGAACGGGTGGTCGTAGACGAACTCGCCCGCGACCGAGTACGGCCCATAGCGCAGCGTCTCGGCGTGGAACGGCCGCACCATCTGCGAGTGGCAGACGTAGCAGCCCTCGCGGATGTAGATGTCACGGCCGGCGAGCTGCAGCGCCGGATAGGGCTTGACACCCTCGATCGGCTTGGTGGTCGAGTGCTGGAAAAAGAGCGGCACGATTTCCACCAGACCGCCCACCGCCACCACCAGGGTGATGAGGACGATCATCAGGAAGTTGTTGGTCTCGATGCGCTCGTGACCGGACGGCTTGTGTTGTGCGTTCGCCATGGTCAGCTCCTCATGCGTGCGCGGGCGCGGGGATGGCCACCGGGGTCGCCTTGCCCTGGGCGACGGTCTTCCAGACGTTCCAGGCCATCACGAACATGCCACCCAGGTACAGCAGGCCACCGAGCAGACGGATCACGTAGAACGGATACGTCGCCTTGACCGATTCGACGAAGGTGTAGGTGAGCGACCCGTCGGGGTTGACGGCGCGCCACATCAGGCCCTGCATCACGCCGGCGATCCACATCGCGGCGATGTAGAGCACGATGCCGATGGTCGAAATCCAGAAGTGCAGCTCGATCGCCTTGACGCTGTACATCTTGGTCTGACCGAACAGGCGCGGGATCAGGTAGTACATCGAGCCCATCGTCACCAGCCCCACCCAGCCCAGCGCGCCGGAGTGCACGTGGCCGATGGTCCAGTCGGTGTAGTGGCTCAGGGCGTTGACAGTCTTGATCGACATCATCGGCCCTTCGAACGTGGACATGCCGTAGAACGACAGCGACACGATCAGGAAGCGCAGGATCGGGTCGTCACGCAGCTTGTGCCACGCGCCCGACAGCGTCATGATGCCGTTGATCATGCCGCCCCACGACGGCGCCAGCAGGATCAGCGAGAACACCATGCCCAGCGACTGCGCCCAGTCCGGCAGCGCGGTGTAGTGCAGGTGGTGCGGACCGGCCCACATGTAGGTGAAGATCAGCGCCCAGAAGTGCACGATGGAGAGCCGGTACGAGTACACCGGACGCTCGGCCTGCTTCGGGATGAAGTAGTACATCATCCCCAGGAAGCCTGCGGTCAGGAAGAAGCCCACCGCGTTGTGGCCGTACCACCACTGCACCATCGCGTCCTGCACGCCGGCGTAGGCCGAGTAGGACTTCCAGAAGCTGACCGGGATGGCCGCGCTGTTGACGATGTGCAGCATCGCCACCGCGATGATGAACGCACCGTAGAACCAGTTGGCCACGTAGATGTGGCGCACCTTGCGCGTGCCGATCGTGCCGAAGAACACGATGGCAAACGCCACCCACACCACGGCGATCAGGAGGTCGATGGGCCACTCCAGCTCGGCATATTCCTTGCCGCTGGTGATGCCCAGCGGCAGGGTGATGGCCGCGAGCACGATGACCGCCTGCCAGCCCCAGAACGTGAACGAGGCCAGCGCCGGCGCGAACAGGCTCGTCTGGCAGGTGCGCTGCACCACATAGTAGGCCGTGGCGAAGAGGGCCGAGCCGCCGAACGCAAAGATGACCGCGTTCGTGTGCAGCGGCCGCAGGCGGCTGTACGTCAGGTACTCGATGCCGAAGTTCAGCTCGGGCCACGCCAGCTGGGCGGCGATGATGACGCCGACCAGAAAGCCGACGATCCCCCACACCACGGTCATGATCGCGAACTGCCTCACGACCTTGTCGTTATAGACCCCCCCGGGGGAGGCCGCAGTGGTTGCAGTCATAGGACACTCCTGTTGTGAAAACACCCGGGCGCAGTATCGGGCAGGGGCCCGATCGCGCCATTGACATAGGTCAATCGTGGCGCAGGATGCGCTCGCCCTCGCGCTCGACGTTGTCGAACTGCCCCGACTGCAGCGCCCACCAGAACAGTCCGATGATGAGCAGCACAAAGACGACCGACAGCGGGATGAGGAGGTAGAGGATTTCCATGGCTTCAGACGGGGGTGGGCGCAGGCGCGGGGGCCGGCGCTTGGGACGGGACGTTCGCCGGCGCCGCCTCGCGCGCCAGCCGCATCGCATTGCCGATCACGAGCAGCGAGCTCGCCGCCATGCCCAGTCCCGCGGCCCACGGGGGCATCCAGCCCGCCAGCGCGAACGGCACGGCCAGCGCGTTGTAGCCCGCGGCCCAGGCGAGGTTTTGTCGCACGACGCGCATCGTGGCGCGCGCGCGCTCGACGACGAAGACGATGTCGGTGAGGCGGGCGCTTTGCACGACGAAGTCGGCGCGTGTCTGGGTCAGCGGCGCCCCGTGGCCCAGCGCAAACGACACGTCGGCGCGCGCGAGCACCGGGCCGTCGTTGAGCCCGTCGCCCACCATCGCGATGCGCCGGCCTTCGGCCTGCCAGCGCGTCACCTCTTCCAGCTTGCGCTCCGGGCTGGCACCGGCGACGACCGTCTCGATGCCCAGCGGCAGCGCGACGCGACGCGCCGCGGCGGGCCGGTCGCCCGACAGCAGCCGCACCTCGATCCCCAGCGCCCGCAGTTGCGCGATCGCCTGCGGCGCGTCCGCGCGCACCCCCTCGTCGAGCACGAAGGTGGCCACCCAGCCCTCGTCGTCGGCGAGATAGGCGCACGGCATGTCGGCCACGCCGCGGCCCGAAGGCACCAGCGACGCCTCGTCCAGCCCGCAGTGCGCCGCGGACCCCAGCCGCCACGTGCACCCGGCCTCGTCGCGCGCGGTCAGGCCACGCCCGGGTTCCTCCTGCACCGCCAGCGGGGCGGCGCCCACCTCGCCGGCGCGCGCCGCGATCGCGCGCGAGACCGGGTGCAGCGACGCGCGGGCCAGCCGCGCGGCGGCCTGCAGCGCCTGTTCCACACGCCAGCCCTCGCGCACGCGCACGTCGTGCACCACCACGCGGTCTTGCGTGAGCGTGCCGGTCTTGTCGAACACGACGGTGTCCACCCCGGCCAGTGCCTCGAAGGCCTGCAGCCGCCGCGTGAGGATCCCGCGCCGCGCGAGCGCCCCCGCGGCCGCGAGCATCGCCGCGGGCGTGGCCAGCGACAGCGCGCACGGGCAGGTGACGATCAGCACCGCGACGGCGGTGGCCACCGCGCGGTGCGGGTCCACCGACCACCACAGCCACGCCGACAGCGCCGCCGCCAGCAGCACCAGCGTGAGGAACGGGGCCGCGATGCGGTCCGCCAACCGCGCCAGGCGCGGCCGGTCGGTGCTGGCCTGCTCCATCAGCGCCACGATCTGCGCAAAGCGCGTGTCGCGCCCCAGCCGCTCGAGCCGCACGCGCACCGTCCCGCCCAGGTTGTGGCTGCCGGCGACGACCGCCTCGCCGTGCCGGCGCGTCACCGGGTGCGATTCGCCCGTCAGCAGCGCCTCGTCCACGGTGGCCGCGTCGCTGAGCACCGTGCCGTCGCCGGGGAAGGCCTGCCCGGCGTGCACGCGCACCACGTCACCGACCTGCAGCCGCTTGAGCGACACGCGCTCGATGCCGCCGTCCGCGCGCTCGCGCTCGACCTGCTCCGGCAGGCGGTTCATCAGCGCGTCCAGCGCGCCGGCGGTGCGGTCGCGCAGCTTGAGCTCCAGGTAGCGCCCGCCGAGCAGGAAAAAGACGAACATGGTCAGCGAGTCGAACCAGATGTCCTGCCCCCACGGGCCGTCGGGCTCGAAGGTCGCCAGGCTGCTGGCGACGAAGGTGACCAGGATGCCGATGGCCACCGGCGTGTCCATCCCGATGCGGCGCTGGCGCAGGTCGCGCCATGCGCCAGCAAAAAACGGGCCGCTCGCAAACAACATCACCGGCACGCTCAGCACCCAAGACGCCCAACGCAGCAGCTGCAAGATGTCCGGGGGAATCTGGCCGGGCGCGGTGACGTACTCGGGCCACGTGTACATCATCACCTGCATCATGCAAAAGCCGGCGACGAACAGGCGCCACAGCGCCTGACGCGTCTCGCGCACCCGCTGCTCGACCCCCAGCGCCTGCTGCATCGGCAGCAGGCGGTAACCGACCCGCCCGACGGCCTGCGCGAGGTCCGACAGGCGCGTGCGCGCCGGGTCCCAGCGCAGCGTCAGCCGCCGCGTGGCCGCGTGCACCTGCGCGTCCAGCACCCCGGGTCGCCCGACCAAAGCCGACTCCACCGCATCGGCGCAGGCGGCGCAGTACATGCCCTGCACCATCAGGACCGATTCCTGCACCGTGCCGTCGCCGTCGACGGGGTGGGTGAAATCACGCTGCTCGAGCGGGTCGTCGAGCACGCGGAAGTCGTCGTCGACCGTCAGCGGCCCGCGATGCGCCGACCACGGCGAGGCACCACCGCCGCTGGCAGGAGCGGGGTCGGCAACGGGGTCGGACGCGGGCGCGGGCATGCCCCGACGATAGCCGAAGCCCCAAGGCCACGGATTGACGAATATCAAACCCGCTGGGCGCCAGCGTGCTAGCCTGTGCCATTCCCGTGTGCCCGCCAGACCGCGGGCTGACGACGACTGCGTCTCAGATCCGAAGGAGAACCCGATGTACCAGCGCATCCTGGTCGCCACCGACGGCTCGGAACTGTCCGACCGTGCCGTGGACCACGCCATCGCCTTGGCCGATCTGACGGGCGCCGAACTCGTGGCGCTGCGGGTGGTGCCGCGTTACCCGCAAACCTACTTCGAGGGCGGCGTGGCGCTCGCGGCCGCGGAGGTGCGGCAGATCGAGAAGCAGTGGGAGGACGAGGCGCGCCAGACCGTCAACGCGGTCAAGACCCGCGCGCAGGCGCGACAGGTCAAGGTCAAGCCGCTCACGGTCAAGTCCGACCTGATCGCAGAGGCGATCATCGCCGCGGCCAAGCGCCACAAGTGCGACCTGATCGTGATGGCCTCGCACGGCCGGCGCGGGCTCAAGCGCCTGCTGCTCGGCAGCGAGACGCAGCAGGTGCTCACGCACTCGCACACGCCGGTGCTGGTGCTGCGCTGAGGGGGCCGGCCGGCTCGGCACGGGTTGAGCGCGCGGACTAACGCGGGCAGCCGTGCCGCGCCGAAATCCATCCGCTGCCCCCATCAGGCGGCGGCAAACGTGTCCCGGTAGCGCTCGCGCAGGACGTTTTTCTGCACCTTGCCCATCGCGTTGCGCGGCAGCTCGTCGACGAGGAAGCAGCGCTTGGGGATCTTGTAGTTGGCCAGCCGCTGGCGCAGCGCCGCCAGGATCGCCTCCGGGTCCGGGTGCTGCCCCGGCTGGGCGATCACCAGCGCCACCCCCACCTCGCCAAAGTCCGGGTGGGGCACACCGATCACGGCGCTTTCCGCCACCCCCGGCAGTTCGTTGATCGCCCCCTCGACCTCGGCGGGGTAGACGTTGTAGCCACCGCTGATGATCAGGTCCTTGCTGCGGCCCACCAGTGTGAGGTACCCCCGTTCGTCGAAAAAGCCCACGTCGCCGGTGCGGAACCACCCATCCGCGGTGAACTCGGCGCGGGTCTTTTCCGGCATGCGCCAGTAGCCTTGAAAAACGCTCGGGCCGCGCACCTGCACGCCGCCCACCTCGCCCGCGGAGAGCGCCCGGTCGGCGTCGTCGGCGATGCGCACCTCGACCCCCGGCAGCGGAAAGCCGACGGTCCCGCCGCGGCGCTCGGCCTGCCCGCCGTAGCGGGCGTCAGGCCCGTAGGGGTTGGAGGTCAGCATGATGGTCTCGCTCATGCCGTAGCGCTCCAGGATCGTGTGGCCGGTACGCACGGTCCACGCGCGGAAGGTCTCGATCAGCAGCGGCGCGGACCCCGAGATGAAGAGCCGCATGTGCGCGCAGCGCTCGGGCGTCAGCGCCGGTTCCGCGAGCAGCCGGGTGTAAAGCGTCGGCACGCCCATGAAAACCGTCGCGCGCGGCAGCCACTGCAGCACGGTGTGGGGGTCGAACTTCGCAGCCCACAGCATCGGGCCGCCATTGAGCAGCGCGCCGTGCACCGCGACGAACAGCCCGTGCACGTGAAAGATCGGCAGCACGTGGATCAGCACGTCGTCCGCGCGCCAGCCCCAGTAGGTGCGCAGCACCTCGGCGTTGGCGAGCAGGTTGCCATGCGTGAGCATCGCGCCTTTGCTGCGCCCGGTGGTGCCGCTGGTGTAGATGATCGACGCCAGCGCGCCCAGCCCGACCGGCACGGGGGTCTGCACGTCCGGCTGGTGCACCGCGCGGTCCAGCAACGTGCCGCTGCGGTCCGCCCCGAGCGTGTAAACGGCCCGCGCACCGGCGCGAAACCCCAGCTTGCTCACCCAACCAAAGCGATCCGGCGTGCACACGACCACGGCCGGCTCAGCGTCGCCGATGAAATACGCGACCTCCGCCGGCTGGTACGCGGTGTTGAGCGGCACGTACACCAGGCCCGCGCGCAGCGTCGCCAGGTACAGCATCAACGCCTCGACCGACTTGTCCACCTGCGCGACGACGCGCGACCCGGCGGGCAGGTCCAGCCGCTGCAGCAGGTTGGCGATCATCGCGCTGCCGCGCTCCAGGTCGCGCCAGGTGTAGACGAGGCCGTCGTCGGTCTCGATGGCCCAGGTGTCGAGATCGGCGGGAAACGCCGCGCGCAGCGCGTCGTACAGGTTGTTCACGGTCATGTCGCCTCCGCCCGGCGGCGGGCCCAGATCCACAGCGCAAGCCCGGCCACCACCATCGGCAGGCTCAGCCACTGGCCCATGCTCAGGCCCAGCGACAGCAGCCCGAGGTGCGCGTCCGGCTCACGGAAAAACTCGGCGGTAAAGCGCAGCACGCCGTAGCCGGTCAGGAACGCGGCCGACACCTCCCCGGTGCGCCGCGGCGTGCGTGCATAGGCCCACAGCAGCGCGAACAGCAGCAGCCCCTCCAGCGCAAACTGGTACAGCTGCGACGGATGGCGCGGCAACGGCCCGGCGGCCGGAAAGACCATCGCCCACGGCAGATCGGGGCTGGCCACACGCCCCCACAGCTCACCGTTGATGAAGTTGCCGATGCGCCCGGCCGCCAGCCCCGTGGGCACGCACGGGGCGATGAAGTCCATCACCTGCAGCCACGGCCGGTGCTGGCGGCGCGCCCAGATGGCCAGCGCGATCAGCACGCCGGCGAGCCCGCCGTGAAAGCTCATGCCGCCCTGCCAGACCGCGAAAATCTGCCACGGCTGGGCGAGGTAGTCGAGCGGCTTGTAAAACAGCACGTAGCCGAGGCGCCCGCCGACGATGACGCCCAGCACCCCCCAGAACAGCATGTCCTCGACGTCGCGCGGCTGCCAGCCCAGCGTGCGGTAGGGCTCATGCCGCAGCCGCCGCCGGCCCAACCACACGAACAGCGCAAAGCCGAGCAGGTACATCAGCCCGTACCAGTGCACGGCCAATGGCCCGATGCGCACGGCGACGGGGTCGAAACCCGGGTGGATCAGCATGCCGTGCCTTTCGCGCGACCCGCGCCGGTTGTGGGCGGCAAGCCCGCTGCGGTACGATCGACACCGACATGGCCCCCTTGCCGGCGGCCACTGGAGGAGCCCCGATGTCCCCGACCGATTCCCGGCCGCCGACCCGCGAGCGGCGACGCGACGACACCCTGCGCCAGATTTTCGAGGACGCCTACCGGCTGTGCGTGCCGTATCTGGACCCGCGCAACGGCATCCGCGGCGTGCCGATGGTGCACCAGGCGATCGTCATGCTGCGCGAGCACTACCCGCAGCTCGACATGCTGCAGGTGTACGTGCTGGTGCAGGCGCTGCAGCGCGCCCACACGGCCCGGCAGCGGGCGACAGCGTCCGTTTCCCACTGACGTTCCCCGCCGCTCAGCCAAGCTTGCTCAGGTCGCGCACCGCGCCCTTGTCGGCGCTCATCGCCAGCATCGCGTAGGCCTTGAGCGCGGCCGACACCTTGCGCGCGCGCGGCTGGGCTGGTTTCCACCCCAGCGCGTCCTGCTCACGGCGGCGGCGCGCGAGCTCGTCGTCGCTGACCAGCAGTTCGATCGAGCGGCGCGTGACGTCGATGCGGATGCGGTCACCCTCACGCACGAGGCCGATCGTGCCCCCGGCCGCCGCTTCGGGCGACACGTGCCCGATCGACAGCCCCGACGTACCGCCCGAGAAGCGCCCGTCGGTCAGCAGCGCGCAGACCTTGCCCAGTCCCTTGGACTTCAGGTACGACGTCGGGTAGAGCATCTCCTGCATGCCGGGGCCGCCGCGCGGTCCCTCGTAGCGGATGACCACCACGTCGCCCGGGCGGATCTGGTCGCCGAGAATCGCCTCCACCGCGGCGTCCTGGCTCTCGAAGACGCGCGCAGGCCCCTCGAACACGCGCAGCACCGAGGTCGGCACGCTGGTCGTGTCGCGCAGCGGATCGACCTCGAACATGCTCTCGTCGATGCCGGCGGTCTTGACGATGCAGCCGTCCACCGCCAGGTTGCCGTAGAGCACCGCCAAACCCCCGTCGCGGGAGTACGCGTGCTCGACGCTGCGGATGCAGCCCGCACGGCGGTCCAGGTCGAGCGACGGCCAGCGCGTGTCCTGGCTGAACGGCGTCTGGGTCGGGATCCCGGCCGGCCCGGCGCGGTAGAAGGTCTGCACCGCCTCCGACGGCTGCCGCGCCACGTCCCATTGCGCGAGCGCGTCGGCCAGCGTCGGGCTGTGCACCGTGTAGGTCCCCGTGTGCAGCAGGCCCGCGCGATCCAGCTCCCCGAGGATCCCCATCACACCACCGGCGCGGTGCACGTCCTCGATGTGGTACTTGTTGGTGTTGGGCGCGACCTTGCACAGCGTCGGCACGCGCCGCGACAGGCGGTCGATATCGGCCATCGTAAACGGCACCTGCGCTTCCTGCGCCGCGGCGAGCAGGTGCAGCACGGTGTTGGTCGAGCCGCCCATCGCGATGTCGAGCGCCATCGCGTTCTCGAAGGCCTGGAAGGTGGCGATGCTGCGCGGCAGCACGCGCTCGTCGCCTTCTTCGTAGTAGCGGCGCGCCAACTCGACGATCAGGCGCCCGGCGCGGCGAAAGAGCTGCTCGCGGTCCGCGTGCGTGGCCAGCAGCGTGCCGTTGCCCGGCAGCGACAGCCCCAGCGCCTCCGTCAGGCAGTTCATCGAATTGGCGGTGAACATCCCCGAGCACGACCCGCACGTCGGACAGGCGGAGCGCTCCACCTCGGCCACCGTGGCGTCGTCGACCGACGTGTCGGCCGCCATCACCATCGCGTCGACCAGGTCGAGCTTCTTGAGCTGCACCGTCTGCTCGCCGGGCACCGCGAGGCGCACCTTGCCCGCCTCCATCGGACCGCCCGAGACGAACACCACCGGGATGTTCAGGCGCAGCGCCGCCATCAGCATGCCCGGCGTGATCTTGTCGCAGTTGGAAATGCACACCAGCGCATCGGCACAGTGGGCGTTGACCATGTACTCGACGCTGTCGGCGATCAGCTCGCGGCTGGGCAGCGAATAGAGCATCCCGTCGTGCCCCATCGCGATGCCGTCGTCGACGGCGATGGTGTTGAACTCCTTGGCCACGCCCCCGGCAGCCTCGATCTCGCGCGCGACGAGCTGGCCCAGATCCTTCAGGTGCACGTGGCCCGGCACGAACTGCGTGAACGAGTTCGCCACCGCGATGATGGGCTTGTCGAAGTCGCCGTCCTTCATGCCGGTGGCACGCCACAGGGCGCGCGCACCGGCCATGTTGCGGCCGTGGGTCGTGGTGCGGGAACGGTACGTGGGCATGGTGTCTCGCTGGTCGTGAATCGGATCGACGCGGCCGCGCACCACGGCGGGGGCCGCCGCGCGTCGCTGCTATTGTGCCACCCGCCCCGTTACCGGGGTGGGCTGCCGGGACGCAGCCGCTGGCGCGCTTTGGCCTCGCGCGCGGCCTTGCGCGCCTCCTCGCGACGCATCGCGCGGCGCTGCGTGTAGCCCGACCAGTCCGCCCACGACCACCACAGCGCCGCCAGCGCGAACGGTGCCAGTACCCAGCCCCAGGCAAGCGACGCCACCGGCTCGATCCCGGCCCATTTGAGAATCAGCAACCCCAAACCCACTACGAGAAACGCCATGCTCCACCCTCGATTCGGCCCACTCACCCGGCCCGGCACACCGCCACCGGATGACCCCGCAATCCAACCCATATGTTATGGTATCGATTGCAACAAGCTGTAAACGCCCGCGACGCGCGAGCGACGGCCTCGCTAGAATCGTCGCACGGTTCTACCGGATCCCGTCACCACCAACGCACAGAGGACTCGACACCATGAAACGCGCACTGCTCATCCTGGCCGCCACCGCCGCCGTCGCCGGCCCCGCGATGGCCGACGAAGCTCTGGCCAAGGCCAAGAACTGCATGGCCTGCCACGCGGTGGACAAGAAGCTCGTGGGCCCCGCCTACAAGGACATCGCCAAGAAGTACGCCGGCGACGCCAAGGCCGCCGACATGCTCGCCAACAAGATCCAGAAGGGCGGTGCGGGCGTGTGGGGCGCGGTGCCGATGCCGGCCAACCCGCAGGTCAACGAGGCGGAAGCGAAGAAGCTGGCCGCCTGGGTGCTGAGCCTGAAGTGAGGCCGACGGCGGGGGACATCCCCGCCCGCCCGGGCCGCGCGCGGATCGCGCGGCCAACAAAGAAAGAAGCCCGCCGACCGGCGGGCTTCTTTTTGATGCGCCCGGAGGCCGGACACACGCGTCAGTTGTTGCGCGCCAGTTGCTCGAGGATGTGCGGGTTCTCGAGCGTCGAGACGTCCTGGGTGATGGCCTCGCCCCTGGCGATCGCACGCAGCAGCCGGCGCATGATCTTGCCCGAACGCGTCTTGGGCAGGTTTTCGCCGAAACGGATGTCCTTGGGCTTGGCGATCGGCCCGATTTCCTTGGCCACCCAGTTGCGCAGCTCGTTGGCGATCTGCTTGGCCTCCTCGCCCTGCGGCAGCGGGCGCTTGAGCACGACGAAGGCGACGATCGCCTCGCCGGTCAGGTCGTCCGGGCGGCCCACGACCGCGGCCTCGGCGACGAGGTCGGTCTTGGCGACGAGCGCCGACTCGATCTCCATCGTGCCCATGCGGTGACCCGAGACGTTGAGCACGTCGTCGATGCGGCCCGTGATGCGGAAGTAGCCGCGGTCCTCGGAGCGCACGGCGCCGTCACCGGCCAGGTAGTAACCCTTGAGCTCTTCAGGGAAGTAGCTCTTCTTGAAGCGCTCGGGATCGCCCCAGATGGTGCGGATCATCGACGGCCACGGCTTCTTGACGACCAGGATGCCACCCTGCCCGTTGGGCATGTCGTTGCCCTGCTCGTCGACGATCGCCGCGAAAATGCCCGGCAGCGGCAGCGTGCACGAGCCCGGCACCAGCGGTGTCGCGCCCGGCAGCGGCGTGATCATGTGGCCGCCGGTCTCGGTCTGCCAGAAGGTGTCGACGATCGGGCAGCGCTCGCCACCGACGTGCTTGTAGTACCACATCCACGCCTCGGGGTTGATCGGCTCGCCCACCGAACCGAGGATGCGCAGCGTCGAGAGGTTCCAGTTCTTCGGGTGCACCTTCTCGTCGGTGTCGCTGGCCTTGATGAGCGAGCGGATTGCGGTCGGCGCCGTGTAGAAGATGGTGCAGCCGTGGCGCTCGATCATCTGCCAGAAACGCCCGGCGTTCGGGTAGGTCGGCACGCCCTCGAAGACGATCTGCGTGGCCCCGGCCGCCAGCGGCCCGTAGGCGACATACGTGTGGCCCGTGATCCAGCCGATGTCGGCCGTGCACCAGAAGACGTCGCTGTCCTTCAGGTCGAAGGTCCACAGCATCGTCTGCTTGGCCCACAGCAGGTAGCCGCCGGTGCTGTGCTGCACGCCCTTGGGCTTGCCGGTCGAGCCGGAGGTATAGAGGATGAAGAGCGGGTGCTCGGCGCCGACGACCTCGGGCGGGCACTCGTCGCTCTGGCCCGCGAGCAGCTCGTGCATCCACACGTCGCGCCCGGCGACCATGTTGCACGCCGTGGCCGTGCGCTGGAAGACGACGACGTGGCGCACCGACTCGCAGCCGCCCATGCCGATCGCCTCGTCGACGATGGATTTGAGCGGCAGCTCCTTGCCGCCGCGCATCTGGAAGTTGGCGGTGATGACGGCCACCGCGCCGGCGTCCTGGATGCGGTCCTTGAGCGCGCCGGCGGAAAAGCCCCCGAACACCACGCTGTGCGTGGCCCCGATGCGCGCGCACGCCTGCATCGCGACGATGCCCTCGATCGTCATCGGCATGTAGATGACGACGCGGTCACCCTTTTTCACACCGAGCGACTTGAGCGCGTTGGCGAAACGGCTCACGCGCGCGAGCACCTCCTTGTACGTGACCCGCGTGACGGCCCCGTCGTCGGCCTCGAAGATGATCGCGGTCTTGTTCTCGACCGGGGTCCCCATGTGGCGGTCCAGGCAGTTGTACGACGCGTTGAGCTCGCCGTCCTGGAACCACTTGTAAAACGGCTTGTTCGACTCATCCAGCACCTGCGTGAACGGCTTGTGCCAGTGCAGCAGTTCGCGCGCCCGGCGCGCCCAGAAGCCTTCGAAGTCGGCCTCGGCCTCGGCGCACAGGGCGCGGTAGGCGTCCATGCCGGACACGCGCGCCTGCGCCACCAGCGCCGGATGGGGCTCGAAAACGCGGTTTTCCACCAGCATCGAACTGATGGCAGCGGATGTTTCAGCCATGTCGGGGTCTCCTCAGGACGATAGGGATTCGCGATGACGACAGCCAGCGACTGTGCAGCGGGTCTCTGACGAGGTTCTTACGGGCCGGTTCGGCGACGCGCCACTACAATTGGCGCGCCTTGGACCGACGCCAACCGCGCACGCATGAACCCGATCCCGAAGCCGATCCCGCCGCTGCCGAAACTGATCTTCGCCAGCCGCTGGCTGCAACTGCCACTGTACATCGGTCTGATCGTCGCGCAAGCGGTGTACGTCTACCACTTCTGGGTGGAGCTGGTGCACCTGATCGAGGCGGCGTTCGGCAACACGGCGGCGCTCGACAAGCTCGTCACCAGCATCGGCTATGTCGCCGACAAGCCGCTGGAGGGCCTCAACGAGACCATCATCATGCTGGTGGTGCTGGCGTTGATCGACGTGGTCATGATCAGCAACCTGCTCATCATGGTCATCGTCGGCGGCTACGAGACCTTCGTCAGCCGTCTGCGGCTGGAAGGCCACCCGGACCAGCCCGAGTGGCTCAACCACGTCAACGCCGGTGTGCTCAAGGTCAAGCTGGCCACCGCCATCATCGGCATCAGCTCCATTCACTTGCTCAAAACCTTCATCAATGCGGCCAACTATACCGAGAAGGTGCTGCTGTGGCAAACCGTCATCCACGGCATCTTCTTGTTGAGCGCGTTGGCCGTCGCATTGACGGAGCGCCTGATCCATCACCCTGCGGACGACGACCCTCACTGAGCACCGTCCAACGCCCGCCCTCCCCGGAGTTTCGACCATGACCGCCATTCGCCAGGAAGACCTGATCCAGTCGATTGCCGACGCGTTTCAGTACATCAGCTACTACCACCCGGTGGACTACATCCAGGCACTGGGCCGGGCCTACGAGCGCGAACAAAGCCCGGCGGCCAAGGATGCCATCGCGCAGATTCTGACCAACTCGCGCCTGAGCGCCGAGGGGCACCGCCCGATCTGTCAGGACACCGGCATCGCCGTGGTGTTTTTGAAAGTGGGCATGAACGTGACCTGGCCCGACGCCACGATGAGCGTGCAGGAGATGGTCAACGAGGGCGTGCGACGCGCCTACACCCACCCCGACAACCCGCTGCGGGCCTCGGTGCTGGCCGACCCGGCCGGTGCGCGCCGCAATACCCGCGACAACACCCCGGCCGTGGTGCACTACGAAATCGTGCCCGGCGATGGCATCGAAGTCATTTGCGCGGCCAAGGGCGGCGGCTCGGAAAACAAGTCGAAGATGGTGATGCTCAACCCGTCCGACTCCATCGTGGACTGGGTGCTGAAGACCGTGCCCACGATGGGTGCGGGCTGGTGCCCGCCGGGGATTTTGGGCATCGGCATCGGCGGCACGCCGGAAAAAGCCATGCTGCTGGCCAAAGAGGCGCTGATGGCGCCGGTGGACATCCACGAGTTGATCGACAAGAAGCGCGCGGGCGCGCCGCTCACCAGCGTCGAGGCGCTGCGGCTGGAGCTGTACGAGAAGGTCAACGCGCTGGGCATCGGCGCACAGGGGCTCGGCGGGCTGACCACGGTCGTGGACGTCAAGATCCTGGACTACCCGACGCACGCGGCGTCGCTGCCGGTGGCGATGATCCCCAACTGCGCGGCCACGCGGCACGTGCATTTTCACCTGGATGGCAGCGGGCCCGCGCGGCTGGAGCCGCCGCGCGTGGAGGACTGGCCCGCCGTCACGTGGACGCCGGATACCCAGAGCGCCACGCGCGTCAACCTCGACACGCTGACCAAGGAGGAAGTCGCCACCTGGAAAGTGGGGCAAAAGCTCCTGCTCAACGGCAAGATGCTCACGGGCCGCGACGCGGCACACAAGCGCATCCAGGACATGCTCGCCCGGGGCGAAAAGCTGCCCGTGGACTTCACGAACCGTGTCATCTACTACGTCGGCCCGGTCGATCCGGTGCGCGACGAGGTGGTGGGCCCCGCGGGGCCGACGACCGCCACGCGCATGGACAAGTTCACGCGCATGATGCTGGAAAAAACCGGGCTGATCGCGATGATCGGCAAGTCCGAACGCGGACCGGTGGCGATCGAGGCGATCCGCGACAACCGCAGCGCCTACCTGATGGCGGTGGGCGGCGCGGCTTATTTGGTGGCCAAGGCGATCCGCTCCGCGCGCGTGGTCGCCTTCGAAGATCTCGGGATGGAAGCCATCTACGAGTTCGAGGTGCGCGACATGCCGGTCACCGTCGCGGTCGACGCCAACGGCACCAGCGTGCACGAAACCGGCCCGGCCGAGTGGCGCCAGCGCATCGCCAGCGGCGAATTCAAAGGCATTGCGGTGACGGCCGCCTGAGCGGCTCCCCGCTTTGGCGCCGGCACGATTTTGTTTTGCGTCGCCCGCGTCCATCGCACGAGCGGGGCGCGGGGCGGGGCCACAAAACGCTTTCGTGCCGGATCAACATGCGGGTGGGCGTGCGCCACCCATCGCTCGCACAGCCGGCGTTACGGTGGCCCCTCGAATCGGCCTCTGAAACGGCCTCTGTCGCACCGGGGGCCGCCTCCCCGCCTCGGAGGTCGGCGGAGGCGCGCGTCGGCGGAGGCGCGCGTCAGTGCAGGTGGCGCGGCTTGCGCGGCCCGCCGTGACCGCCGCCCGACCCCGTGCCGCGCGGCGGGCGGCCGAGCTGCAGCGAGTTGACCATCGCGTCGAAGCGGTTGGCAAACAGCTGGTCGATCGCCTGCACCACGCCCCCGAGCTCCGACGGGTCGAAGTGGCGCTCCATCAGCTGCGTCACGTCCTGCACGAGCAGGTCGCGTTGCACCTGCATGATCGCCGCCGGGGTCGGTCCGACAAAGCACATCAGGAAGTCGTCGCGCGCCTCGGTGTCCGGCGGCGCTTCGTCCTCGTCGAACTCCAGGTCGTAAAACGAGACTTCGATCGCCGCGCCGCTGGCGGCGATTTCGTTGAGGCCCATGCAGGCCTCTTCGATCGCGAGGCGAAAGTCGTCGTCGCCCTCGATCGTCCAGCACATCTGCAGCACGTGCTCGCGCGGGTCGAAGCGGATGCCGGGCTCCTCCTCGTACGCGCTGGCCGCGGCGTCGACGAGCGAGCGCGCCCCCACGTAGCGCCACAGCGGCCGCAGCGCCTCCTGGATCTGGGCGTAGTCCACGTCCTCGCGCAACGGCACGTCCCCGTGCACGTGGATCTCGAACGGAGGATTGTCTTGGCTCATGGTGGCCGCCTGTACCTGTCAAAAGGCGCATTGTACGACCGGGGGGTCCGACCGGGGGGTCGCGGCACCGGATGAACCGCCGATCGGTGCCTGGCCACCCCACCGTACCGTGACACGTATAACGCCACGCGGTATAAAATGCGCCGGTGATCCGGTCGTTTCGTTGCAAAGAGACGCAAGCCCTCTTCGAGGGGAAGGGATCGGCACGATTCGCCAACATCCGGACGGAGGCGGAACGCAAGCTGGCGATGCTGCACCGGTCGACGCGACTCGACGACCTGCGAATACCCCCCAACAACCGGCTGGAAGCTTTGAAGGGAGACCGCGCTGGGCAGTTCAGCATCCGCATCAATGACCAGTGGCGTCTCTGCTTCCGGTACGACGGCACGGACGCCCATGACGTCGAAATCGTGGACTATCACTGACAGGAGCCGACATGGACACGATACGTCCCGGCATGCGCCCCATCCACCCCGGTGAGGTGCTGCGGGAAGAGTTTTTGCAGCCTATGGGGCTGAGCGCCCACGCACTCGCGCTCGCGTTGGGCGTGCCGGCTACGCGCATCCACGACATCGTGCGCGAGCGCAGGGCCGTCACCGCGGATACCGCCTTGCGTTTGGCCGCTTATTTCGGCAACAGCCCGGAGTTTTGGATGGGTCTGCAGGCGGATTACGACATGGCCGTTGCCCGCGCCACGCTGGCGGAGACACTGGAACGCATCCGGCGCCTCGCGGGGACGGCAGCGGCCTGAGAGGCGGGTGTAACCAGCGGCCACAAGGTGCCATCGCCGGGCGTCGCGAACACACGACTAGAATCCACCGCTCGGCGTCGCGCGCCACGCGAGTGTGATGGAATCGGTAGACATACAGGACTTAAAATCCTGAGGCCGCAAGGTCGTGCGGGTTCGAGTCCCGCCACTCGCACCAGTGAAAAGTCGATGCCGAGGCCAGGTCAGGGTGAAACCTGGCAAGAGGGTCAGCGCCGACGCCACGCGGCCGCGAAGAAACCGTCCGTGCCGTGCCGATGCGGCCACAGCCGCAGATAGCCCCGTTCCACCAAGGTCTCGGGGTCACGGACCCGGGCGTCGGCCAGCAACACCGCCGCGTCGAGCGGCTCAAACAAGTCGCCCATCGCCACGTCGAAAGCAGAGGCGACGGCTTCGTTTTCCTCGGCGAGCAGGCTGCACGTCGCGTACACCAGCCGCCCGCCCGGGCGCACGAGGCGTGCCGCCGCGCGCAGGATGCGCTGCTGCAACACCGCCATGTCGGCCACCGTCGCGGGGGTGTGGCGCCACATCAGCTCCGGGTGGCGGCGCAGCGTTCCCAGCCCACTGCATGGCGCATCGACCAGCACGCGGTCGATCTTGCCCGCCAGCCGCGCGAGCCGAGGGTCGTCTTCCCCGACGAGCACCATCGGCTGCACCTGCGTCAGACCGGCGCGCCGGGCACGCTCGGGCAGGGTCTCCAGCCGCCGGGCCGCCGTGTCGAAGGCGTACAGCCGGCCGCTGTCGCGCATGTCGGCACCCAGCGCGAGCGTCTTGCCGCCGGCACCGGCGCAGAAGTCCACGATGGTTTCCCCGCGGCGCGCACCGACCAGCGCCGCGATCAGTTGCGAGCCCTCGTCCTGCACCTCGATCGCGCCGCGCCTGAACGCCTCCAGCCCCTGCAATGGTGTGCGCTGCGGCAGCCGAATACCCCACGGCGCGTGCGCCGTCGGCACCGCCGGCAGGCCCGCGCCCTGCAACTCCGCGAGCACCGCGTCGCGCTTGGCCCGCAGCGCGTTGACGCGCAAGTCCAGGGGCGCCGGTCGCCGCAGGGCGGCCGCGAGTTCGGCCACCTCGTCCCCGACTGCGGCGCGCCAGCGATCGATCAGCCACGACGGCCCCCCCCACTGCACCGTCAGCGGGGCGCACGACAGGTCCACCGTGGCGGCCTGCGCCTGCCACACGGCCACCGCCTCGGCCGCGGCGGGGTCGCGCTCGGCCAGGACGGGCAGCGCCGCCGCGGGCCACGCGAGCCGCACGACCGCCTCGCACCACGCGCGGTCCGCACGGCAGCGCGCGATGTCCGGCTCGCCGGTGAGCGTCTGCCCGAGCCGCTGCGCGGCCAGCCAGTGCCAGCGCGGCAGGTCGCGCAGCGCCGCAAAGAGCGCGTCCCCGATCGCCTCGCGCAGGCGCGGGCCAAAGCGCTGCGGCCCCCGCAGCGTGCGCGCCAGCAGCGTATCGGGCGGCTGGCGAAAGTGCAGCGTCTCCTGCAACACATCGGCGGTCACGGCCAGCGGCGACACCGCGGCGGCGGAGCGGGGAACGGGGCGATCGAGACGGGCCATGGCGGGATTGTCGCCGAGCCCATTGGACGATGGGCATCCACGCCTATTGATCCGGCACGAAGAAGTTTTGCCGCCCCCGCAGCGTTCTGTGCTTGTGAAGAAAGCTGGGGACTCTGGATAAAACCGTGCCGGAGCAATAGGGGGGGCAGCCGCTCATCGCGGCTACCGCGCAGGGGCCGATGGGCGGCGAGCCCCGACCTCCCCCGCCCGTGTGCACGCACGGGCGGGGCGTCCGTTGCGGTACGCATCGGCCCGTATCAAAACGAACACCGCACGACGGTACGGGATAATCGCGCCCCATGCCAGACATCGCTACCGAAGTGCGCCGCCGGCGCACTTTTGCCATCATCTCCCACCCCGACGCGGGCAAAACGACGCTCACCGAAAAGCTGCTGCTCTTTTCCGGTGCGATCCATATTGCCGGCAGCGTCAAGGCGCGCAAGGCCGCGCGCCACGCCACCAGCGACTGGATGGAGATCGAAAAGCAGCGCGGCATCTCGGTGGCCAGCTCGGTCATGCAGATGGAGTACCGCGACTGCGTGATCAACCTGCTCGACACGCCGGGCCACCAGGACTTCTCGGAAGACACCTACCGCGTGCTGACCGCCGTGGATGCGGCGCTGATGGTCATCGACGCAGGCAACGGCGTCGAGCCGCAGACGCGGCGGCTGCTGCAGGTGTGCCGGGCGCGCAACACGCCGATCCTCACCTTCATCAACAAGATGGACCGCGAGGTCAAGGCACCGCTCGATTTGCTCGACGAGATCGAGCGCGAACTCGGGATGACGGTGGTGCCGTTCACCTGGCCGATCGGTATGGGCAAGCTGTTCCACGGCGTGTGGGACCGGCGCGCGGACCAGATGCGCGTCTTTGCGCCGGGCGAGGACCGCCGCGGCGGGAACGAGGAGATCCTGCTCGGGCGCGACAACCCGGCGATCGCCGAGCGCTTCGGGCTGGAGTGGCAGCAGGCGCGCGACGAACTGGAGCTGGTGGAGGGGGCCACACCGCCGTTCGACCACGCGGCGTTTTTGGCCGGGACGCAGACACCGATGTTCTTCGGCTCGGCGATCAACAATTTCGGCGTCAAGGAAGTGCTCGACGCCCTGGTCGAGCTCGCCCCCCCGCCGGGGCCGAAGCCCGCGCTGCAGCGCACGGTCGAGCCGACCGAACCCAAGTTCAGCGGCGTGGTGTTCAAGATCCAGGCCAACATGGACCCGGCGCACCGCGACCGCATCGCCTTCGTGCGCGTGGCCAGCGGCCGCTTCGAGCGCGGCATGAAGCTGCGCATCACCCGCACCGGCAAGGAAATTAAGCCCAACACCGTGGTGTCGTTCCTCTCGCAGCGGCGCGAGCTGCTGGAAGAAGCCTACGCGGGCGACATCATCGGTATCCCGAACCACGGCCTGCTGCAACTGGGCGACACGCTGACCGAGGGCGAGGCCCTACAGTTCACAGGCTTGCCGTTTTTCGCGCCGGAAATCATCCGCAGCGTCGAGGTGGCCGACCCCTTGCGCACCAAGCAGCTCAAGGCCGGCCTGCAGCAGCTGGGCGAGGAAGGCGCGATCCAGGTCTTCCGGCCGATGGTGGGCTCGGTCCTGCTGCTGGGGGCCGTGGGGCAGCTGCAGTTCGAGGTGGTGCAGCACCGGCTGGAGACGGAGTACGGCGTCAAGGCACGCATCAGCGGCAGCCCCTACCACGTGGTGCGCTGGGTCACCTGCCCGCCGGAAAACGGCGGCGAGGCGGAACTGAAGCGCTTCATCGACGCCAACGTACACCGCATGGCCTGGGACGCGGTGGACGCCCCGGCGATCCTGCTGGACCACGCGGCAACGCTGCGCGCGGTGGAGGGCAACTGGCCCAAGATTCGCTTTCACACGATGCGCGAGCACGCCGGACTGGTGTTCCACGGCGCATGACGCGGCGTGCAACCTGATCAAACCGCCCCCCCCGAGAATCGCGATGAAACTGTTCGAGCCGCTTTACGACCGGGCGCTGCGCTGGGCGCAGCACCGGCACGCGCCGCGCTATCTGGGGGCGCTGAGTTTCGCCGAGTCGTCGTTCTTCCCAGTGCCGCCGGACGTGATGCTCGCGCCGATGGCGCTGGCGCGGCCGGAGCGCGCCTGGGCGCTGGCGTGGCTGACGACGTGGACGTCGGTGGCGGGCGGGCTGCTCGGCTACGCCATCGGGTGGCTGGCGTTCGCCAGCGTCGAGCCGTGGCTGCGCGCCAGCCACTACTGGGCCGCGTACCAGCAGGCAGTGGCGTGGTTTGGTGAGTGGGGCGTGTTGGCCATCTTCATCGCCGGATTCTCGCCCATCCCGTACAAGGTATTCACGATCGCCGCCGGGACGCTGGCGATGCCGCTGCTGCCGTTCACCGCCGCCTCACTGGTCGGGCGGGGGGCGCGCTTCTTTCTGGTGGCGGCGCTGATGCGCTGGGGTGGCGCGCGCATGCAGGCGCAACTGCGCCGCCACATCGACCGCATCGGCTGGGCCACCGTCGCGCTGGTGGCCGCAGGCGCGGCGGTGTACGCGCTGCGTTGACCCCTTATGCGGCGGGATCAACGCCGTGCATCAGACGGAGCCAGAGACCGACGTTGTGGCCGCGCGGCGCTGGCGGGCGCGCCACCACGGCACCACCGCATCGGCTAATGCCATGAGGGCCAAAGACACCCCCAGCACCGGCAGCGCCCACCCCAGCAGCACGCACACCGCCAGTACCACCACACGCGCCCGCCACGGCGCGCGTCGCCAAGCGTGCCACACGGTGGGCTCATCCCAAAAGCGGCTTCGCCGACGCCACCACATGCGCCAGCCCCATCCCATCAATAACAACAATCCCAGCCCCACCACCGTCAGCGCCAATTGGTTGGGCCAACCGAACATCACGCCCATGTGCAGATCCACGGCCCAGCGTGTCAGCTTGGCCGCCAGTGGAAAATCGGCAAACCGCAACACATGCACCACCTCGAGCGTGCGCGGATCGATGGCCACCGCATCCACCTGCGTGGGCCAACGCCGGTCGACCTCCACCACCGACCACGCCTTGTCGGCAGCAGGAGGGAGGCGGATTTCCACGCGTTGAGCGTCGATGCCAGCGGCCTGTGCGGCCGCCCAAACCGAGTCCCACGTCGCCACGGGTTGCACCGCGGGAGCGACCTCGGGCAGCTGTAGCGGCAATTGGGGGGTTCCCCACCCCAGCGCGCGCCGCCACTGGCCGATGTTGTCCCCCGCCCAGCGGGACCACGTCAAGCCGGAAGCAGACAAAAACAGCAACCCCAGCAGTAAGGCCAGCCCCCAGCGCACGTGGCGCACGCGCACCGACGGCGCGGTTGCCGTTCGGCGCTGCCGCCACCACAGATACATGCCCCCCAGCGCCGCGACCCACAGCCACGATGCGGCCAGCTCGCTGTAGGCGCGCCCGGTCTCGCCCGCCAGCAACTGGCGGTGCAGCAAGCTGCTCACCGAGCGCAGCGGCAGCGCACCGCTGGTGCCGTACACCACGGCGGCACCCAGCACGTCGGCCGTCGCCGGGTTGACAAATATCGCCCAACGCTCACCCTCTCCCAACCCCGGCGCGCTAAAGAGCACGCGCGTGCTCGCCTGCGGCTCCAACGCCGGACGCACCGCCACGAGCCGCCATTCCGGCCGCGCATACGCTGTCGCCGCGACCACCTGCTGCTGTAGCGGCACGTGGGCGGCAGCGGCTGGGGCCACGCGCAGCCAATCGCGGTAATACCAAGCCTCGATCTGAGGGGTCCACACATACCACAACCCCGTCACGGCGGCGACCAACAAAAACGGGGCGACGGCCACACCGATCCACGTGTGCAAGCGCCGCACCAGCCACACCGACCAGCCCGCCGCGACATGACTGCCTCGGGCATCGAAAGCAACTTTAGACATACCTCACGCTTTCCTTGTGTTTTGCGAGGGCCACGGCCGATTGGCGCGCTGCCACACCCGCCGCTGCTGGCGTGCACGCCTGGGCGCGCGCATGCGCGCCGTGGCCGCCAGCGGCCGCTGGCCGCGGCCACTCTGCCAACGAGAATGAAGAACGACACGGGAAGAATCACGCGGCGTGAGTGCGGGCGAGACCCGCGCTCACGCCACAGCCCCACCGCCAGGATCAAGGGAGACCCTGCACGGTGAGCGTTTACCCCCTCGGCGGAGCACGGGAGTAGGGGCGCTGCCAAGACGTGGCTTGCCCCGCGATGGACCCCGGGTCGTGCGGCAATTCGTCGCGCCGCGCTCGCTCCACGGCCGCGCTTGCCGCTGGGGCCAGCAACCACGCCAACGCCGACACCACGCACCATGCGCACGTCAGCATCTGTGCCGCATGCTCGCCGGAAGCACCACGGGAGGTATCGGCGTTTGCTTCGTCCACAGCGCGGCAGAGCCAGCCCGACTCCACCCCGAAGCCTTGCGCCGCCATCTCCGCGCGCGCCCACATGCTGCCCACCGCCGCCCAGGCGGTGGCGCACACCAGCAGCCACGACAGCCACCGGATGCGCAGCGATACGGAGCGCGACGCCATGGTGCCCGACGAACGATTGATGCCCTAGCCCTCTGCAGCGCACGCCGCGGCGAGCAGTCGCTCGATCGCCCGCGGGTAAATCAGGTGCTCCTGCGTGAGCACGCGGGCCGCCAGCGTCTCGGGCGTATCGCCCGGCAGGATGGGCACGACGGCCTGTTCCAGGTATTCACCGTGGTCCAGCTCCGCCGTGACGCGGTGCACCGTGGCGCCAGCGAAGCGGCAGCCCGCCTCGATCGCGCGGCGGTGCGTGTGCAGCCCCGGAAACGCCGGCAGCAACGACGGGTGGATGTTCAAGATGCGCCCTTCGTAGCGCTGCACGAAGCCGGCGGTGAGGATGCGCATGAACCCGGCGAGGACGACCAGACCGCGGCCCTGCGGGTCGTGCTGGTCGATCGCCGCCGCGAGCGCTGCGTCGAACGCCTCGCGGCTGGGGTAGGCGGTGTGATCCACCACCGCGGTGGCGATGCCCTCCTGCGCCGCCCACGCGAGGCCCTTGGCGTCGGGCCGGTTGCTGATCACGGCCGCGACCGCCGCGCCGTAGCGCTCGCGCCAGCGCCCGCGCGCGGCGGCGCGCACGATGGCCTGCATGTTGGAGCCGGTGCCCGAGATCAGGATCACCAGCGGACGAAGGACGGCAGGGTCGCGGACGTGCATGGCCCGACAGTGTAGCGGCGCGTCACCCCGGGCTGTCACGCCGCCGACAGCGCCGCACCGAACGACCGTGCTTGAATGTCGCCTCGACCGCGAAGGAGACGATGCATGGATCTGGCCTTTACGCCCGAGGAGCGGGCGTTTCGTGACGAGGTGCGCGCGTGGATCGCCGCGCATCTGGACCCGGCGCTGGCCGCCAAGGTGCACGCCGGGCTGCGCCTGAGCAAAGATGACATCCAGGGCTGGGCGCGCACGCTGGGGCGACAGGGGTGGCTCGCCTACCGCTGGCCGCGCGCCTTTGGCGGCCCGGGCTGGACGGTGGTGCAGCAGCACCTCTTCGACGAGGCGCTGGCCGAGGCCGGCGCGCCCCCGATCCTGCCGTTCGGCCCGGTGATGGTGGCGCCGGTCATCATGGCATTCGGCACGCCCGAGCAGCAGCAGCGCTTTTTGCCGGGCATCGCCAGCGGCGAGGTGTGGTGGTGCCAAGGCTACAGCGAACCCGGTGCCGGCTCCGACCTGGCAAGCCTGCGCACCCGCGCGGAACGGGTCGGCGACCACTATGTCGTCAACGGACAAAAAACCTGGACGACGCTGGCCCAGCACGCCGACTGGATCTTCTGTCTGGTGCGCACGAGTCACGAGGGCAAGCCGCAGACGGGCATCAGCTTCCTGCTGATCGACATGAAGTCGCCCGGCGTGACGGTACGCCCGATCCGGCTGCTCGACGGCGAGTACGAGGTCAACGAGGTGTGGTTCGACGACGTGCGCGTGCCCGTCGACAACCTGATCGGCGAGGAAAACAAGGGCTGGACCTACGCCAAATACCTGCTGTCGCACGAGCGCGCCAACATCGCCGACGTCAACCGCGCCAAGCGCGAGCTCAAGCGCCTGAAGCGCCTGGCGCAGGCCGAAGGCGTGTGGGACGACGCGCGCGTGCGCGACCAAATCGCGCTGCTGGAGGTGGACATCGTCGCGCTGGAGATGCTGGTGCTGCGCGTGCTGGCCGCCGAGAAGAGCGGCAAACCGGCGCTCGAGATCGCCGCGCTGCTCAAGATCCGCGGCAGCGAGATCCAGCAGCGCCTGACCGAGCTGATGATGTTGGTCGCGGGGCCGATGGCCCTGCCCTACCGCGAGGCGGCGCTGCACACGCTCACCCCACCCGACAGCGACGATGCGCTCGCTCCGCTGGCTCCAAGCTACTTCAACATGCGCAAGACGACCATCTACGGCGGCAGCAACGAGGTGCAGCGCAACATCGTCGCGCAGACGCTGCTCGGCTGACGCACGACGACAACGGGTGAGGACAGGGCCATGGATTTCGATTTCACCGACGAACAGGTCCAGCTGCGCGATGCGGTGCAGCGCTGGGCCGACAAGGGCTACGACGTGGAGCGCCGCCGCGCGATCATCGACGCGGGTGGCTTTGACGAGGGCGCGTGGCGTGAACTCGTCGAGCTGGGGCTCACGGGCCTGACGGTGCCGGAGGTGCACGGCGGCGCGGGGCTGGGCGCCGTGGAGGCGATGGTGGTGATGGAGGCGCTCGGCCACGGCCTGGTGCTGGAGCCGCTGGCACACAGTTTCATTGCCAGCGCGGTGTTGCAGCGCCACGCGGACGCGGCGTTGCAGCAGGCGTGGCTGCCGCGGCTGGCGAGCGGGGCGCGGCTGGTGCTGGCGCACGTGGAGCGCCGCAGCCGCCACCGGCTCGACGTCTGTGACACCGCCGCCACCGCGGTGGGCGACGGCTGGCGCGTGCGCGGCCGCAAGGTCGTCGTGCCGGCGGGCGACCGGGCCGACGCATGGCTGGTGCCGGCGCGCGTCGATGGCACGCTGGCGATGCTGCTGGTCGAGGCGGGCGCGCCGGGCGTCAGCGCCAGCGGCTATCCGACGCAGGACGGCAGCCGCGCCGCCGACGTGGTGTTCGACGATGCCCCGGCGCGGCTCGTGACGCGCGACGGCGAGGCGGCGCTGGCGTGGGCGGTGGACGTCGGCATCGCGCTCGTGGCGGCGCAGGCGGTGGGCGTGATGGACCGGGCGTTCGGGCTCACGCGTGACTACCTGCAGACGCGGCGGCAGTTTGGCGTACCCATCGGCAGCTTCCAGGCGCTGCGGCACCGGCTTGCCGACATGAAGATGGCGCTGGAGCTGGCGCGCAGCATGAGCTATTACGCGACCCTCAAGCTCGGTGAACCCGAGGCGGTACGGCGCGCGGCGCTGGCGCGCGCCAAGGTGCAGCTCGGCCAGTCGATGCGCTTCGTCGGGCAGCAGGCGGTACAGCTGCACGGCGGCATCGGCGTCACCGACGAGTGCCTCATCAGCCACTGCTTCAAGACGCTGACGCAACTGGAGCTCACCTTTGGCGACACGCTGCACCATCTGGGCGAGGTGGCGGCGCGTATGACCGACGAGGCGGGCGTCGCGGTTTGAACGCGCGGACGGCCACGACGACCCCGCCGACGCGTCGCGGCCACGACAGATCGAACGCCGGTATCGGGGACAACCCGATACCGGCGTTACTGCGTCCAAGCCACGATCGGGCTTGATGAGCGACCGCGCGTACGACACCGACTTCCTCGTCATCGGCTCCGGCTTTGGCGGCAGCGTGGCCGCGCTGCGGCTCGCGGAAAAGGGCTACCGCGTCACGGTGCTGGAGCAGGGCCGCCACTGGCGCCCGCAGGATCTACCTGCCACCAACTGGGACTTCGGGCGCTGGCTGTGGCGGCCCGAGCTGGGCTGGCGGGGGTTTTTCTCGCTGCGGTTTTTCCGGCACGTCGTGGTGCTGCACGGCAACGCGGTGGGCGGCGGATCGATCACCTACGCCAACACGCTGCTGGTGCCGCCGGAGTCTGTCTGGCGGCAGGGCAGCTGGGCCGGCCTCGACGCGTGGGATCGGGTCATGCCTGCCCACTACGCCGAGGCCGAACGGATGCTCGGCGTCACCGTCAACCAGCGCCCGGCGGCGGCGGACGAGCGCCTGCGGGCGATGGCGGCCGCCACCGGCGTCGCCGACACCTGGCACCTGACGCGCGTGGGGGTGTTTTTCGGGGACGAGAGCGCCCCCGGGGATTGCGACCACCCCGACCCCTACTTTGGCGGTGAGGGCCCACCGCGGCGGTCGTGCACGGGTTGCGGCGGCTGCATGGTCGGCTGCCGGGTCGGCGCCAAAAATACGCTGGATCGCAACTACCTGCACCTGGCGCAGCGGCGCGGCGCGGTCCTGCACGCGCAGACGCGCGTCACGCGCATCGTCCCGCTGCCCGCGCCCGACGGACGGGCCGACACCACGGGCCGCCACGGCTACACGGTGCACGCCGTCTGTTCGTCGGACGGGCGCAAGCGGGCTGTGCGCTGGACCGCGCGCGCCGTCGTCTGCGCCGCGGGTTCGCTCGGGACACAGGCGTTGCTGATGGAGGCGCGCCGGCGCGGCGATCTGCCGCACCTGTCGTCGGCGCTCGGGCACCACGTGCGCACCAACGCCGAGTCGCTGATCGGCGTGCGCTGGCCGGGGTGTACCGAGGACCTCTCGCGCGGCGTGGCCATCGGCTCGGCGATCCGGCTGGACGCCTACACCACCGTCGAGGCCACGCGCTACCCCGCCGGCTCGGACGCGATGGCGCTGCTGTCCACCGTCATGGGCCGCGACGGCTCACGACTCGGCTGGGCGGGCGCGCTGCTGCGCGGGCTGCTGACGGCGCCGGGCGCCACGGTACGGCTGCTGCGGCCGCGCGGCTGGGCGCGCGAGTCGATGATCCTGCTGTGCATGCAGACGCTGGACGGCACGCTCACGCTCGAGTGGCGGCGGCCGTGGTGGTGGCCGTTTCAGTACCGGCTGCGCAGCCGCGGCGCCCCGCTGCCGCACCGCATCCCGGTGGCGGAAGACTTCGCGCGCCGGGCCGCAGCGGCCACCGGGGGCGTGCCGATGGCGTCACTGCCGGAGGTGCTGTTCCACATCCCGATGACGGCGCACTGCCTGGGCGGCGCCGTGATGGCCGCGACCCCGCGCGACGGGGTCTGCGACCGCTGGCAACGCGCGTTCGGACAGCACAACCTCTACCTCGTCGACGGGTCGGTGATCGGCGCCAACCTCGGCGTCAACCCGAGCCTGACGATCACCGCGCTGGCCGAGCGGGCGATGCAACGCATCGCGCCGGTCGCCGCCCAACGCTGGGACGCCATCGGCGAGCCGATCGCGGCATACTGACGCCCGCGCCCCGCCCGCGATGACGCTCCCCGTTCCCCGTACGCGATGAACGCTTTCCGCACCGATTTGGCGGCCCTGCCGCCCGAGGACACCACCACCGTGCTGCGCGCGCAGCTCGAGCGCATGCGGCGGGCCTTCGCCGCCCGTGCGCCGAGCACCGCGGCACAGCGCCGCGACGCGCTGGCGCGGCTGCTGCGGGCCGTGCTCGACCACGAGGACGAGTGGGTGCGCGCCATCGACGCCGACTTCGGCCGCCGCAGCGCCACCGAGACGCGGCTGCTGGAGCTGGGGCCGCTGGCCGATGAGATCCGTTATCTGCGACGCCATGTGGCACGCTGGATGCGTCCGCAGCGCGTGCCCGTCAACCCGCTGTTCTGGCCGGCGCGCGCGCGCATCGTGCCGCAGCCGCTCGGGGTGGTGGGCATCATCGGCGCGTGGAACTACCCGCTGCAGCTCACGCTGTCGCCGCTGGCCAACGCACTGGCGGCGGGCAACCACGTGCTGCTCAAACCGTCGGAGCTGGCCCCGCACACGGCCGCGCTGCTGCAGCGGGTGCTGGGCGAGGTGTTCGCGCCGGAGGAGGTGTGCGTCGTCACCGGCGGGGCGGACGTCGCGGCGGCGCTGGCGGGGCTGCCGCTCGACCACCTGCTCTTCACCGGCTCGACGCGCGTCGGGCGGCTGGTGATGCAGGCCGCGGCCGCCCAGCTCACGCCGGTGACGCTGGAGCTCGGCGGCAAGTCGCCCGCGATCGTGGGGCCGGGCGCCGATCTGGCGCAGGCGGCGGACCGTATCGCCACCGCCAAGGGCTGGAACGCAGGCCAGACGTGTATTGCGCCGGACTACTGCCTCGTGCCGCGCGAGCGGCGCGACGCGTTCGTCGCCGCGTTACGCGACAGCGTGCGCCGGCGCTGGCCGCGCGGCGCGGCCGATCCGGACTATACGGCGCTGGTCTCGTCCGCCGCATGGGAGCGGATGCAGCGCCTGGCACGCGAGGCCGCGGACAACGGCGCCACGCTGGTGCCGCTGATGGACACCGCCGCGCAACCCGACGTGCGAGCGATGGGGCCGGTGGCCGTGCTGGACCCACCGGCGGACTGCGCGCTGATGCGCGAGGAGATCTTCGGCCCGCTGCTGCCGGTGCTGCCCTACGACTCGCTGGAGCAGGCGATCGCCCACGTCAACGCCGGGCCGCGGCCGCTGGCGCTGTACCTGTTTGAGCGCGACGCGCGGGCGATCGAGCACGTGCTGCAGGCCACCACCAGCGGCGGCGTCACCGTCAACGACTGCATGCTGCACCAGCCGCAGCACGCGCTGCCCTTCGGCGGCGTGGGCGCGAGCGGCATCGGGGCCTACCACGGGCGCCACGGGTTCGAGCGCTTTTCGCACCGCAAGGGCGTGTACCTGCAGCATCCGCTCGTGGGTGCGGTGTTCGACCGCTGGGTACGACCGCCCTACGGGCCGTTCGTCACCCGGCTGCTGCGCTGGATGCTGCGCCGCTGAGCGTCAGCCGCCCACGCCGATCGTGCGCCACAGCCACCACGCGACGGCTGCGGCCACCGCCACCAGCAGCAGCCACCACGCCCACCCCCCGGACGCGGACGCGTCGGGGTCGGCGCTGCGCTGCGCGCCGGCCGGCAGCACCGCGACCGCGGTCAGCCGCTTGCCGAACGGGATGCCGATGCGCGCGCGGATGTTGACCGCCCAGCCGTTGGCGTCGAGCAGCGGGCCGATGTTGCGCTGGCGCAGCTTGAACCACGCCAGCAGCACCGACGGCCCGGAAATCAGCACCATCAGCCCGAGGACGACCAGCGGCATCTGCCACCACGCCAGCTGCAGAAACCCCGTGACCACGGCCGCCAACGCGGTGCCGATCGCCCCCAGCGCCAGCCCGATCGCGGCGAAGATGCCCGCGAACCGGGCGATGTCGAACGCCTGCTGGCCGGCGGGTTTGGCGCCCGCCCCCTGCTGCACCGCGTCCGCGCCGTCGGCCACCCGCTGCGCGGCCTGGGCCTGCACGGCCTGCTCGCGCGCCGCGGCGAGTTTGCGCACCTGCTCGCCCACGAGGCGGGCGATGCGCTTGTACGGGGCCCAGAACGCCTCGCGCACGCTGATCGGGTTGTCCACGACGCGCACCACGCGCGCACTCCAGTCACGCCCCATGCGGTCGACGAAGACGCCGTTGCGGCCGGGGACCATGAAGTCCGGCACGTCGCCTGCGGTCAGCGCGGCGACGATGGTCATCGGGGCCTCGCCCGCCCGCTCGCAGTGGCAGTACAGCAAGTACAACCCGCTGTACGCGGCCAGCTGGGCGTGCGCGGCAGCGTCCGCCACCGGCAGGCACAGGTGGCATTCGCGCTGGTCGATGTAGAGCGTGCCGGCCTGAAACGCCGCGGGCTGTGCCCCGCCGTAGAAATCGGCGAAATTGACGACGTTGCGCAGCAGCGTGCCGAGGTCGCGGCGCCAGTGCAGCAGGCGCTGCAGCGATGCGAGCCGCTGCGCGAGCGGTTCCGCCTCGCGGTCATGTGCGATGAGCGCGCGCAGCCGCGCCGCGACCGCCTCCCCTTCCCACGCGTCCAGCCACGCGGCGTCCCATTCGGCCACCGGCGTGTCGGGGCGCTGCGCCTCCCACGCGCGCCACGCCGCGAGCCGCGCGCGCAGGGCCTGCCAGTCGTCGGCGTGCAGTGCCTCGCGCGGCCCGAGCAACGGCAGCACGGCGGCGTCGCGCAGCGTGGCGATCGCCGCCGCCCACGCCGGGTTGACCCGCGCCGGCTCCAGCGGCACCGTCGGCTCGGGCTGCACGTGCGCCAGCGGCAGCACCGCCAGCGCGTCGTCGGCCGCGTCCAACAGCCGCTCGCCCAGCGCCTGCAGCGGCTCCGGGGACCAGTCCAGTGTGGCCGCCGCGCGCGCGTCGAACCCCGCGAGCCGGCAGCGCGTGTAGTGGTCCTCGACCTTGGCGGCGACGGCATCGACCGCGCGCAGCGCGGCGGCCATCGCCGCGGCATCACCCGGCGGCTGCGCGGCGCGCCACGCCCGCACCGCCGCGACATCGCATTCGATCGCATCGAGCGTCACCTCGTCGAGGCCGGGCTCGCCGCTGCGGTCCGCGACGGCACCGCGCGCGGCGGCGATGCGTTCGATCCACGCCGCCAGCGCGTCGTCGCCGGCCAGCGCCACCGGCACCACCCCGTCACCGTTCGGGCGCTGCGGCGGAAAGACCTGTGCGGGATCGGCCATGTCGGCCAACGTCAGGACGTCGGCGTCGGGCCGCCCGACCCGCGCCAACAACTCGCGCGCCGCCTGCCGCAACGCAACGCCCTCGTCGTCGTCGGCCAGCGCCGCCAGGGGCAGCGCGTCACCCAGCGTCAGGATCAGCCCCGGGTCGCGCAGCCGCTCGCACACCCAACGCACGGCCGCGCGTACCTCGGGCAGCCGCACGCGGCCGTCGCCGTCGGTGTCGAGCGCGGCCAATGTCCGCGGCTCGATCGCCAGCCCTGCCGTCGGGCAGGCGAGCGCCGCCCACAGCTTGGGGTCGAGGGTGTCGAGCGCGCGCAGGTCGTCCGCCGATTCGAGGCGCGCCTGGTCGACCCCACCGGCACGAAAGAAGCGCCAGCGGTGCCCGCCAGCCGGGGGCGGCGTAACGTCGGGACGGGTCATGCCGGGCTCCTGTGCACGAGGGCCGGCCGGCGGCCGGCTTCGCGCCCATCGTAGCGCGTCGCGCGGCCCGGCCGCGGGCCGTCACGGCCCGTCGAGGGTAAACCCCGACCGTCAGGCGTGCAGCCGCGAGTGGCGCGGCAGGTGCGCCATCAGAAACTCCATCTGGTCCGCCAGGATGCGGCGGTTGCGCAGGATGAAGTCCTCCCACAGGCTCGGCACGTAGGGCGCGTACAGCAGCGGCATGTGCGCCTGCTCCGGCGTGCGGTTGCCCTTGCGGTGGTTGCAGGCGCGGCACGCCGTCACGACGTTCATCCAATGGTCGCGCCCGCCCTGCGCCAGTGGCACGACGTGCTCGCGCGTCAGTTCGCCCTCGTCGAAGCGGTCGCCGCAGTACGCGCACAGCTGCCGGTCGCGCGCGAACAGCTTGGCGTTGGACAGCGTGGGAACGATATCGAAGGGGTTGATGACCATGTGCCCGCGTGTGCCGATGATGGAGTGGATTTCCACCACCGACTGCAGCCCGGTGCGCGCGTTGTGGCCGCCGCGAAACGTGGCGATGTGGGCCCCCGCCACCCAGCGCACGTCGCCGGCGGCGTAGTGCAGCACCGCCTCCTCCAGCGTCAACCACGCCTGGGGCAGGCCCTGAGCCGTGAGCTTGAGCACCCGCATAGCTGTGTCATAGTACCGCGCTTCCACGACATTCGCATGACACCCCCGCGTCGACCATGCACATCACCTACGGCCTGCACAACCTGCGCCGGCGACCCGCCCAGCCGCGGGCGCTGACGATCGGCAATTTCGACGGCGTGCACCGCGGCCATCAGGCGATGCTGGCGCTGCTGATCAACGAGGCGCGTCACCGCGGCGTGCCCGCGTGCGCCGTGACGTTCGAGCCGCACCCGCGGGACTTCTTCGCCGCGCGGCACCGCCGCCCGGAGCTGGCGCCGGCGCGCATTGCCACGCTGCGCGACAAGCTGGCGGAGCTGCGCCGCTGCGGTATCGACGAATGCGTGATCCTGCCCTTCGACGAGACGCTCGCGGCGCTGTCGGCCGAGGCGTTCATCGACGACGTGCTGATTGGGGCGCTGAACGCGCGTTATGTGCTCGTCGGCGATGACTTTCGCTTCGGCGCGCAGCGCCGCGGCGACTACGCGCTGCTGGACGCCGCGGGCGAGGCACGCGGCTTCGACGTGGCGCGCATGCTCAGCTACGAGGTCCACGGCGGGCGCGTGTCCAGCTCCGCGGTGCGCGAGGCGCTGGCCGCGGGCGACATGGCGCGCGCCGCGGCGCTGCTCGGGCGCCCGTACGCGATCAGCGGCCACGTCGTGCACGGGCGCAAGCTGGGCCGCGCCCTGGGCGAAACGGCCGCGGGTCTCGGCGATGGCTTTCGCACGCTCAACCTGCGCTTCGACCACTGGAAGCCCGCCGCCAGCGGCATCTTCGTCGTGCAGGTGTACGGGCTGGACCCGTCGCCGCAGGCGCCACCGTTGCCCGGTGTGGCCAACCTGGGCGTGCGGCCGTCGCTCGACCCCGACGACGTCAACGGCGGGCGCGTGCTGCTCGAAACCCACTGCCTCGAGTGGCCCGAGCGCGTGCGCCAGGCACTCGCGCGCGCCCCGGTGCCCGGAGAGGCCTACGGTAGAATCATCCGCGTCGAGCTGCTGCACAAGCTGCACGACGAGCGCCGGTACGACAGTCTGGCCGCCCTGTCGGCGGGTATCGCCCAGGACTGCGCCGACGCCCGCGCCTGGTTTGCCGCGCACGGCCCCACCCCCGCCCGCCCATCATGACCGATCGCCGCGATTCCGCCCCGGCCCCCGACTACAGCCACACGCTCAACCTGCCGGACACGCCGTTTCCGATGCGCGGCAACCTGCCGCAACGCGAGCCGGGCTGGGTGCGGCAGTGGGAGGAACAAGGCATCTACCGCCGCCTGCGCGAGGCGCGCGCCGGGGCGCCGAAGTTCATCCTGCACGACGGCCCGCCGTACGCCAACGGGCGCATCCACATTGGGCACGCGGTCAACAAGGTGCTCAAGGACATGATCGTCAAGGCGCGGCAGCTTGCCGGCTTCGACGCGCAGTACGTGCCCGGGTGGGACTGCCACGGCCTGCCGATCGAAAACGCCATCGAAAAGCTGCACGGCCGCGGCCTTTCGCGCGACGAGATGCAGGCCAGGGCGCGCGCCTTTGCCACCGAGCAGATCGCGCAGCAGATGGCCGACTTCAAGCGGTTGGGCGTGCTGGGTGACTGGGAGCGCCCCTACCGCACGATGGATTTCAAGAACGAGGCCGAGGAAATCCGCGCGTTCAAGCGCGTGATGGAGCGCGGCTTCGTCTACCGGGGCCTGAAACCCGTGTACTGGTGCTTCGACTGCGGCTCGTCGCTGGCCGAGTTCGAAATCGAGTACGCCGACAAGGGCAGCCAGACGCTGGACGTGGGCTTCCTCTGCGCCGAACCGCAGCGGCTGCTGCTGGCCTTCGCCAGTGCCAGCCCGCTGCCACATGCCGATCTGGTGTCACTGGCGCAGCGCCCCATCTACGCCGTCATCTGGACCACCACCGCGTGGACCATCCCCGCCAACCAGGCGCTCAACGTCAACCCCGAACTGCCCTACGCGTTGGTGGACACCCCGCGCGGGCTGCTGATCCTGGCCGAGGCGCTGGTCGAATCGTGCCTGCAGCGCTATGGGCTGACCGGCGAGGTGTTGGCGGTGGCGCCGGGCCGCGTGCTGGATCGCATCGCCTTCCGCCACCCGCTGGCGCACGTGCACCCGGGGTATGACAGGCTCTCGCCGGTGTACCTGGCCGACTACGCCACCGCCGAGGACGGCACCGGTATCGTGCATTCGGCCCCCGCCTACGGCGTGGAGGACTTCCACTCGTGCACCGCGCACGGGCTGGCGCTGGCCGACATCCTCAACCCCGTGCAGGGCAACGGGGTGTACGCGGCCGATCTGCCCCTCTTCGGGGGGCAATCCATCTGGAAGGCGGCGCCGGTCATCATCGACACGCTGCGCGACGCCGACCGGCTGTTCGCGACACACGCCATCACACACAGCTACCCCCACTGCTGGCGGCACAAGACCCCGGTCATCTACCGCGCCGCCGCCCAGTGGTTCATCCGCATGGACGCGCCCACCGAGGCCACGCGCGGCATCTTCGCCACCGACCCGGCCCCGCGCTCGCTGCGCGAGATGGCGCTGGAGGCGATCGAGCACACCCGGTTCTATCCGGAGAGTGGCCGCGCGCGCCTGCGCGACATGATCGCGCACCGGCCCGACTGGTGCATCAGCCGCCAGCGCTCGTGGGGCGTGCCGCTGCCGTTCCTCCTCGACGTCGACAGCGGCGAGCCGCACCCCCGAACACCCGAGATCGTCGATCTGGCCGCCGAGGTGGTCGAGGCCGGCGGCATCGAGGCGTGGAGCAAACTCAGCGTCGCCGAGATCCTGCAGCGCATCGGTGACCCCGCCGACCCCGCGCGCTACACCAAGAGCACCGACATCCTCGAGGTCTGGTTCGACTCCGGCACCACGCACACCACCGTGCTCAAGGGCAGCCATGCGGGTGCGGGCCACGACAGCGGGCCGGAAGCCGACCTCTACCTGGAAGGCCACGACCAGCACCGCGGCTGGTTCCACTCGTCGCTGCTGACCGCGTGCGCGATGTACGGCCGCGCGCCCTACCGCGGATTGCTCACCCACGGCTTCACCGTGGACGGCCAAGGTCGCAAGATGAGCAAGTCGCTCGGCAACGTCGTCGCGCCGCAGGAGGTGAGCGACAAGCTCGGCGCCGAGATCATCCGGCTGTGGGTGGCCGCCACCGACTACTCGGGCGACCTGGGCATCGACGACAAGATCCTCGCGCGCGTGGTCGACAGCTACCGCCGCATGCGCAACACGCTGCGCTTTCTGCTGGCCAACATCAGCGACTTCGACCCCGCGCAGGATGCCGTGCCGCCCGAACAGCTGCTGGAGATCGACCGCTGGGCGCTCGCGCGCACCGCGCAACTGCAGGCCGAGATCCTGGCCCACTACCACGACTACGAGTTCCACCCGGTGGTCGCCAAGGTACAGGTGTTCTGCTCCGAGGACCTGGGCGCGTTCTACCTGGACGTGCTCAAGGACCGGCTCTACACCACCGCGCCCAAGAGCCTGGCGCGGCGCAGCGCCCAGACCGCGCTGCACCAGATCACGCACGCGATGCTGCGCTGGATCGCGCCGTTCCTGTCCTTCACTGCCGAAGAGGCGTGGGCGCTGATCGGGCACAGCCCCAGCATCTTCACCGAGACCTATCTGCCGCTCGCCACGCCGGACGAGGCGCTGCTCGCCAAATGGGCGCGCATCCTCGCCATCCGCGACGCGGTCAACAAGGCGATCGAGGACGAGCGCGCCGCGGGCCGCATCGGCCCCTCGCTGCAGGCGCAGGTGACGCTGACGCTGCCGCCGGAGGACCACGCGCTGCTGGCCAGCCTGGGCGACGACGCCAGGTTCGTGTTCATCGTCTCGGCGCTGACACTGGCCGCGGGCAATGCGCTGGCCGTCGCGGTCACGCCGTCGCCGCACCCCAAGTGCGCGCGCTGCTGGCACTGGCGCGCGGACGTGGGCCACGACCCGGCGCACCCGCACCTGTGCGGCCGCTGCACGAGCAACCTGTACGGCGCCGGCGAAACCCGGCACGCCGCCTGACGCTGCGCACCAATGGCCAAGGGGTCTTCCAAGGGGATGCTGACCTGGCTCGGGTTGGCATTTTGCATCGTGCTGGCGGATCAGATCACCAAATGGCTGATCCTGGCGTTCTACCGACTTGGCGACGTCACCCCGATCACGTCGTTTTTCAACATCGTGCGCGTGCACAACACCGGGGCGGCGTTTTCGTTTCTGGCCCACGCGGGCGGCTGGCAGCGCTGGTTCTTCACCGCGGTAGGGGTGGGGGCGGCGGTGTTCATCGTCTGGCTGCTGCGCGCGCACAGCAGCCAGCGGCTGTTTGCGTTCTCACTGTCGTGCCTGCTGGGCGGCGCCATCGGCAACGTCATCGACCGGCTGGTGCACGGCTACGTCGTGGACATGCTGGACTTCCACTTCCGCTGGCTGGCGCCGCTGTTTCCGGGCGGGCATTTCCCGGCGTTCAACGTCGCGGACACCGCGATCACGATCGGCTCGGCGGGACTGATCCTCGACGAACTGCTGCGGGTGCGCCGCAGCCGGTGACGATACCGATCTCGCCAAGCCGTCAACACCATGAACGCCCCAGACCGGCGCAGACCAAAAACGGGGCGCTCTATCGCGGTGCTGCGGTATGCTTGGACGTGAGAAAAAGGCGCCAACCGCCCTGTGGGTGGTTGACAAGTTGGCGAGACGATCAGGAGACAGCACATGTCCAAGTCTGCGATGGTGGTGACCACACGCAATGCCACCGCTGCTGATGCAACACAGCCGCGACTGTCGGGTGGCAGTTTGACGGTGGGGTGCGTCGGCGCGGCCGTGTTGGGTGCGTTGCCTTTGCTCAGCGATGCCATCGCCTGGGCGGGCTCTGGCAGCGTCGCTCCATGGCGCTGGGCGGTGGACATCGTGACATTGGCGGGTGTCGCAGGCGGTATTGCGTGGACCATGCGTGTGATGGCGCAACGCGCGCGCCAGATCCGTCGCGACATGCTCACGCTCAGCATGGGCGACCTGCGGCAGACCATCACGCCATCGGCTGATGATGCGCTCGGCAGCCTCCAGCGTGAACTCGCTCTGTTGCAAGCGGCGCTGACCGACATCATCCGCGCGGTGCGCCACGCCAGCAACGAAGTGGTGCACTCCGCCATCGAAATCGAGCAGGGTGCGCGCGATGTTGCAGCGCGGGCTGAATCGTCCGCCGCTGCGCTGGAAGAGTCCTCCGCCGCCTTGGAGCAAACATCCTCGACCAGTGCGCACACGGCCGACCTCGTGGCGCAGGCCGCGCAGCTTGCGCAAAGCAACGCGGCCTCGGCCGAGCGCGGCGGGCAAATCGTCGAGCGCGTCGTCGAGACGATGCGACGGCTCGAAGAGTCGTCGGCGCGCATCCGCGACATCACCAGCGTCATCGACGGCATCGCCTTCCAGACCAACATCCTCGCGCTCAATGCTGCCGTGGAAGCGGCACGAGCCGGCGAAGCCGGGCGCGGTTTTGCCGTGGTGGCCGGCGAAGTACGCTCGCTCGCGCAGCGTAGCGGCCAAGCCGCCAAGGAGATCAAAGACCTGATCGAGCGCACGGTGGAGGAAGTCGCCCAGGGGGTCGATGTCGTGCGCGGCGTGGGCGATGTCATGCGCGACATCGTGGCCTCAGCGGAGCGCAACCGCGCGCTGATGGAGGAGGTCGCCAATGCCGCGCGTGAGCAGCAACAGGGCGTGCGCCAGATCGGCGAAGCCGTGCAGGAGCTGGACCGCAACACGCAGCAAAACGCAGCGCTCGCGGAAGAAACCGCCACGGCCGCGACGTCGCAGCGCGATGCGGCGCTGCGCATGGCCGCGCTCGTCGACGAGTTCCGGCTCTCCGGCGGCCACAGCCACTACCCCAGCGCCGTTCAGGGGCTGGACGTGGACAGCATCATCGACGCGCACCGGCAATGGAAGGTCAAGCTGCGCGACGCGATCGAAAACCGCGCAACGGTCGATGTGCAAACGCTGCGGCGCGATGACTGCTGCGCGTTGGGTAAGTGGATCTATGGCGAAGGCCAGCAGCGTTTTGGCGGCCAGCCTCGCTTTGCCGAACTCATCGAGCGGCACAAACACTTCCACCAAGTCGCCGCCGACGTGGGCGAGCAGATCAACCAGCGGCGCTACCGAGAGGCAGAAGATGCGATTGCGCCGGGGACGGCGTTTTCGCAGGCGACGCGCGCCGTCGTGCAGGTGCTGTCGGCGGCGAAGCGAATTGGTTTTAACTGATAGTCCGGCAAACGAAGTTTTTCGAATCTGTCCTTTTGCGTTTCACTGAAATACAATGTGGGAGCGCTCTTTAAGCAAGACAACGAGAATATGAACCGTCTGCTTTTTATTCTTATAACGATTGTCTCGGCACTTTCGCTGTCCGGATGTCTGCTGCCGGAAAACTTTGTCGCCACGATCGACGTCAAGAAAGACGGCTCCCATAGCATGCACTACAAAGGGACGATGGTTGATTTTCTAGCGCTCGCAGCGATTCAGGAAAGCAAGGAAAGAAAACTTGGAGGCAAACTCGCAAGCAAAGACGAAAAGATGCTCAAAGATGCGGCCGAGATGTACCGCAAGGAACCCGGCGTTAAGGAAATTAAGTACTTGGGCGAAGGGCGCTATGAGGTGGAGTTCAACGCGAAAACACCCGCTGGTCGCGCGCTGCTCTTCCCGTCCCAATACAGCCCGCTCATTTCTGTCGTACCGCAAAAAGACGGCACCATCAAAATATTCGCCAAAACCGCGACCCCAAAAGAGGTGGACGAGGCCAAACGAATTGGCTATCGCTTTGATGGAACCCTGCGCATCTAGGTAGAGCGTGGCGTGGAGGTCGTGAGCCACAACGCTACGGGCACGCCCAGCTTCTTCGGGCTGTTCGGCGCGTATGAATGGAAGCTGCAGGGCGATGCGAGCAACCCACCATCAATGGTGGTTCGACTGCCCCGCGAAGGCTGATGCGCGACGTCTGCGGCGAGAGCGCTGCCGCCCGCGCCCGTTCGCGTTCCGGGAGGTACAGACGCGTGGTATCGCAGAGCCCTGTGTTGGGGAGGCATCGGTTTCTCCGGTAGTAAGGTTGGGGTTGCAAAGCTATCAACCTAATGGAGGATAGAACCGATGATCAACGATAGGGCGGCACTCGCGCAGCTGCCTGGCCAGCGGTGGTGGGGCGTGGCCGATCAACCGTGGCAGAAGTTCCCGATGCTGGCGGCGATCCGGTGCCCGCTGGCGGCGCTGCTGATGAAGCAAAACAACGAATACGCCATCCAGAGGCGCTACGTGCGCTTGGAGTCGCTAGCCTCAGGGGGTTATTTCCCGCATTCGATCTGGCCGACACCGCCATCGGCGAGGTAGGGCTCATCCTCGAAAACCGCCGCGGTTGCGCCGCAGCCGCTGAGCCAACCGGCGCAAGCGACCCGTACACCGCAGCCGCCGCACACCTTCCGCCCTAGGTCGGGGCGTTGGTCGATGGCGGACAACGCGGTGGAGCGGCCGCCCGTCTGCGAGCGCATCGAGCTCGACCCGAGGTATCGTCAGGGCGTACGACTACTCGCGCGAGGAAACGCGCCGCCCCCATGCAGGGGGCGCGCACAAATTCTGCACTACTCGCCTGCCCCACAGCACGGCAGCGCGGTGCCCCCCGCGCGCAAACAACAGCACGCCACCCAACAGAAAGGCGCTCAGGCACGCGATCTCCGCTTCCCTATGGGACCAAGGGGGCACCACCGGCCCACCCCATTGGGTACGCACGTCCACCATGTCCGTATGGATCAGCGCATCGATCGCAACGTGGGACAGCGCCCCCAGCAGCGCGCTCGTCGCGACGACACGAGCCGTCACACGCTCCACCGTCCACCGATACCAGCGCCGACCCTCGATCCCGCGCCAGACGGCGCAGGCCCCGGCGGCGACGAGCAGTGCCCCCCACAGCGTGTGGCTCCATCCGTGCACCTCGGCGTGGCCCAGCGCCATGCGCACAGCAGGCTCGGTGTCCATGAGCACTTGCGTCAGGGCAAACACCTGCAACGAGACATACCGAGGGGCCATACCCTTGGCCGCCACTCCCAATCCCACGTGAAACGGTGTAAACGGCATTTCGCCTCCGCCCACTACTTCTCTGTCACGGCAGCAACACGGTCGAGCCGGTTGTCTGCCGCGCCTCCAGCGCGCGGTGCGCCGCCTGCACGTCGGCCAGCGCGAAACGCTGCTCGACGTGGATCTTCACCTGCCCACCGGTGACGACCGCGAACAGGTCGTCCGCCATCGCCTGCGTGCGCTCGCGGCTGGTGATGTGGGTAAAGAGCGTCTGGCGCGTCACGTACAGCGATCCCTTGGGCCCGAGGATACCTGGCGCAAACGGCGGCACGGGCCCGCTCGCGTTGCCGAACGAGACCATCAGCCCGAACGGCGCAAGGCAGTCCAGCGACCCCTCCCACGTGTCCTTGCCCACCGAGTCGTACACGACCTTGACACCCTGGCCGCCCGTGATCGCCTTGACGCGCTCGACGAAGTTCTCGCGGCGGTAGTTGATGCAGTGCTCGGCGCCGTTGGCGTGCGCCAGCGCACATTTTTCATCCGTGCCCGCGGTGCCGATCAGCCGCAGGCCCAGCGCGCGTGCCCACTGGCAGGCGATCAGCCCCACCCCGCCCGCCGCCGCGTGAAAGAGCACATAGTCGCCGGGCTGCAGGCCCTCCACGGGCCGGCAATGCTTGAGCAGGTACTGCGCGGTCAGCCCCTTGAGCATCATTGCCGCGCCCTCCTCGAACGAGATTGCGTCGGGCAGACGGCACACGTTCATCGCTGGCATCACACGCACGTCGCAGTAGCTGCCGGGCGGCTGCGCCGCGTAGGCGACGCGGTCGCCCACCGCGAGGTGGGTCACGCCGTCCCCGACCGCCTCGACGACACCCGCCCCTTCCATCCCCAGCCGCGCCGGCAGCGCCAGCGGGTATAGCCCCGTGCGGTGGTACACGTCGATGAAATTGAGGCCGATCGCGTGGTGGCGGATGCGCACCTCGCCCGGACCGGGATCGCCAACGGTCACGTCGACGAGGCGCAGCACCTCGGGGCCGCCGAAGGCGTCGATCTGCACGGCGCGGCTGTGGGTCATGGCGTGGTCTCCTGCAAAAGCATGTCGGTGGGTCTGTGGGGTCTGTCACTCCGGCACGATTTGGTCTTGCGTCCCCCGCTTTCATCCATGGAGCGCTGCGGGGAAACACGACACGTTTGCGTGCGGAATCGATAGCAGGCTTCATGGTGGAAGCCGCAACGGGTCGAGATGGTGCCACGGGTCGGCGGGCCACGCTGTCGCGCCCGTCAGCAGCCCCGCACCGGCTCGGGTACAGTCGGGGGCATGTCCCGCGATGCCGCTGCGTCCCTGACCCCGTCGACCGTCGTGTTCCTGACCATCCCGCCGCTGCTGTGGGCGGGCAACGCCGTGGTCGGCCGACTGGCGGCGGACTGGATTCCCCCGATCACGTTCAACCTGCTGCGCTGGGTGATCGCGGCGCTGCTGCTGCTGCCGCTGGCGTCGTGGGTCGTGCGGCGCGACAGCCCGTTGTGGCGGCAGTGGCGCCGCTTCACGCTGCTCGGGCTGCTGGCGGTGGCGGGCTACAACATGCTGCAGTACCTGGCGCTGCACACTTCCACCGCGCTCAACGTCACACTGGTGGCGTCCAGCATGCCGGTGTGGATGATGCTGGTCGGGCGGGTTTTCTTTGGCGCGCCGGTACAGCCACGCCAACTGGCCGGCGCGGCGTTGTCGCTGAGTGGCGTGCTCGTCGTGCTGTCGCAGGGCCAGTGGGACAACCTGCTGCGCCTGCGCTTCGTCCCGGGCGACGCGTGGATGCTGGCCGCCGCGTTCACCTGGGCCTGCTACAGCTGGCTGCTGACGCGGCGCGACGAATCGCCGGAGATCCGCCACGACTGGGCGGCGTTTCTGCTCGCGCAGACGGTTTTCGGGCTGTTGAGCGCCGGCGCGCTGACGGCCGGTGAGTGGGTGTGGCTCACGGTGGCGCCGCCCGCCGGGATGCCAACCACCATCCACTGGAGCTGGGAATTGGCCGCAGTGCTGGTGTTCGTCGCGGTGGGCCCCTCGATCATCGCCTACCGGTGCTGGGGCGCGGGCGTGCAGCGCGCCGGCCCGACCGTCGCCGGCTTCTTCACCAACCTGACACCGCTGTTTGCGGCCGTGATGTCGTCCACGCTGCTGGGCGAGACGCCGCAGGGCTACCACGCGCTGGCGTTCGCGCTGATCGTGGCGGGGATCGTCGTGTCGTCGCGGCGGGGGTGATAACCCATCGCCCTCGGGCGGCGCGGTTGACAACGAGCAGTGTGCACAGCCCGACGTGGGTATCCATCATCCCACACCGATGCGGAGCCGATCGGTGTGCTGGCGCTTTGATGCCGGCATGGTCGGTATCACGATATCCGTGCGCACGCGCGAATCGCGCACCCCGAGCGGCCACGACACGTAGGGGGCGCGTTGCCAGATCGGCATACCGGCTCGCCTGACTGGCCGACGAGGTTGAAGCAATATCGGCGTCACCCCAATCAAAACGTCCCCGGATACAACCCGCCATCGGCCAGGATATTCTGGCCGGTGAGGTAACCCGCGTGCACGCTGCACAGGAAGGCGCAGATTGCGCCGAACTCCTCCGGCGTGCCGAAGCGCCGTGCGGGGATTTGTTGGCGCTGCGCGGCTTCGACCGCTTCCAGCGGCTGGCCCGATCGGTCAGCCGCGGCCTGCAGCGTCGCGCGCAGGCGGTCGGTGTCGAATTTGCCCGGCAGCAGGTTGTTGATCGTGACGCCGCGCGCGGCCAGCCCGCTGCGCGCCAGGCCCGCGACGAAGCCGGTCAGGCCGCTGCGCGCGCCGTTACTCAAGCCGAGGATATCGATGGGCGCTTTGACCGCACTGGAGGTGATGTTGACGATGCGCCCAAAGCCGCGCTCGGCCATGCCGTCGACGGTGGCCTTGATGAGTTCGATGGGGGTGAGCATGTTGGCGTCGATCGCGCGCAGCCACGCGGCACGGTCCCACTGACGGAAGTCGCCCGGCGGCGGCCCGCCGGCGTTGGTCACGAGGATGTCGACCGCCCGCCCGGGCCCGCCCGGCACGGCAAAGAGCGCCGCGCGCCCGGCCTCGGTCGTCACGTCGGCGACCACCGTCAGGATCCGGTTGGTCGCGCCCGCGGGCAGCTCGGCGCGCAGGCGCGCCGCCGCCGCCTCCAGCACATCGGCCCGCCGCGCGGCCATGATGACGTTGACGCCCTCCAGCGCGAGCGCCCGCGCGCAGCCCCAGCCCAACCCGCGGCTGGCGCCGCACACCAGCGCCCATTTGTTGGCGATACCAAAATCCACGGTGACACCCCAAGCAGTTGGGTATGATGAACGCTGACCCCGCCGCCGCCAGCGGATGGGGACGGGAGGGGGAATGGGCAGCGTCTTCGCCCTGTCACCCCATGTCACGGTGACATCATATGCGCGGATAAAGGAGTCTGTGGATGCGATTGCAAGTCTTAGGAACGGCTGCGGTGCTGGCCATGGGGTTGGCGGGGTGCGTGGCAACCGCCCCGAAAATCGGCGATGACGGTGCCAAGACGGCCGTCACCGGCGCTGCAGGCGGAGCCAGTGCACAAAACGCAAACAGTCAGATCGAACGTTGCGACCGCCCGTTCGGCACGGTCGCGTTGGTCGAAAATCAGGAATCACCGTGGTTTTTGACGTTGCGAGAGTACAAGCTGGGTTCCACCATCCCCGTGCTGCGGTTGCTGGTTCAGCAAAGCAACTGCTTCATCGTCGTCGAGCGCGGGCGAGCAATGAATAACATGAACACAGAACGGCAACTCCAGCAAAGCGGTGAGTTGCGTCAGGGTAGTAACTTTGGCAAGGGCCAGATGGTCGCTGCGGACTACTCCATCACGCCCGAAATCATCTTCGACCAGAAAGGCACGCAAAACATCGGTGCCGCCATCGGTGGCTGGGCAGGCTTGATCGCCGGCGGCCTACGAAGGAACGAGGCGTCGACGGTGCTCTTGCTGACCGACAACCGCTCGGGTGTACAGGTGTCGGCAGCAGAAGGCAGTTCCTCCAACACGGACTTTTCCCTCGGCGGCTTTGCCGTCGGCGGAGGACTGGGGGCGGGCATGGGTGGTTATTCCAACACCCCCCAAGGCAAGGTGATCGTCGCGGCTTTCGTCAACGCGTACAACCAGATGATCCAAGCCCTGCGCAACTATACCGCGCAGTCGATGGGGGATCGCGGTCTGGGCACAGGGGGGCGCTTGCAGGTAGACGGCGCGCCTGCGGCGGAGCCCTCGTCTTCGAACACATCGCGGACCACGCCCAGCAGCGGAATGTCGCTGCTGGATGCGCAGCGCAAGTTGGCCCAACTCGGTTACGACGTAGGCACCCCGGACGGAAAAATGGGTAACAGGACGCGCCAAGCGCTTCGGTCGTTCCAAGCCAGCCGAGGACTGCCTCAAAGTGGACAACTCGATGCTGCCACACAGGCGGAATTGGCCAAGTAGCGCGGGGCACATTTCCCGCTGAACATGTGGTGATGCACTCCGTCAGAATGATGCACACCCTCCTCGTCGACCCGGGCGGTGCGTCGTCAGCGCTGCTGATGACGACGCTGCAGCGCTTCGGGCTCGTGGTCACACGGGTCGGGTCGGTCGAGGAGGCGCTGGCGCGGGCGCGCGAGACGGCGTTCGACCTCGTCATCACGGCGTGGGTGCTGCCGGACGGTGACGGCATCGCGCTGTCGCAGCGGCTGCGGCCGTTGCTGAGTGAGGCGGCGCCGATCATCCTGATCAGCGCCAGTGTGTCGGCCGAGCGCCTCGACGACGCGTTCCGCGCCGGGGTCACCGACGTCTTCACCCGCGACGACCCGGAGCAGCTGGAAAACTTCCTGCGCTACTTCCTTGCGTCGCACACGGACGCGGTGGTGGGCGCCCGGGTGCTGCTGGTGGAAGACTCGCCCGCGCAGCAGCAGCACCTCGCCGCGATGCTGCAGCGCCGCGGCTACCTGGTGGACGTGGCCAGCAGCGTCGAGGCGGCACGCGAGCTGATGCGCCAGCACGACCACGAGGTGTACCTGGTCGATCTGGTGCTGCTGGGGGCACAGAGCGGCATCGGCCTGATCCGCCAGCTGCGGCGCAAGGCCGAGGACTTCGTGCTGCGGCCGGTCATCGTGCTCACCGGTTTTCACGACACGGCGCGCAAGAACGAGCTCTACCGCCTCGGCGTCAACGACTATGTCGTCAAGCCGGCGCCGGACGTGGAGCTGCTCGCCCGCGTGTACAACCTCGTCTTCATGCGGCGGATGTATCAGCAGCTGCAGGAGCGCGAGCGCCTGCTGCAGGCGATGGCGCTGACCGACCCGGTCACGCACATTCCCAACCGCCACACCTACGACCAGGCCGGCGAGCGTTATCTGGAACGCGCGCGCCGGGACGGCAAGCCGCTATCGGTGCTGGTGGTGGACATCGACCACTTCAAACGCGTCAACGACCGCCACGGGCACGCGTTCGGCGACCGCATCCTGGCACAGGTGGCGCAGGCGCTGTCGCAGGCGCTGCGCGTCAACGACATGGTCGCCCGCTACGGTGGCGAGGAGTTCGTCGCGCTGCTGCCGGGCTGCGGCGCGGCCTGTGCCGTGCGCAAGGCGGAGGACATCCGCCAGCGCATCGAGGCCCAGGTGCGCACCCCCGACGGCCCCGTGACGGTGAGCGTGGGCATCGCGGTGATCGAGCCAACCGCCGATGAGCGCATCGCGCAGGCGTTCGGGCGCGCCGACGCGGCGCTCTACCAGGCCAAGCGCGAGGGACGCAACTGCGTCAGGCTGGCGAGCGGCTGACCCACAGCACGCCGCCGAGCACGAGCGCGGTGCCGGCGACGATCCACGCGTTGAGCGGCTCGCCCAGCACCACGACGCCCAGCGCGATCGTCGACAGCGGCCCCACCATCCCCGCCTGCGCGGTCATGGCCGAGCCGATGCGCTCGATGGCCATCATCACCATCACCACCGGCGCCGCGGTGCACAGCACGGCGTTGACGACCGACAACGCGATCACCTCCGGAGCCACCACCGCGGCCGCCAGCGGCCGCAGCAGCACGAACTGCAGCAGGCACAGCAAACACGCCACCGTGGTGGCCCAGCCCACCAGCCGCAGCGAACCCAGGCGCCGCACCATCTGGCCGCTGTAGACGAGGTAGATCGCATAGCTCACCGCGCTGGCCAGCACCAGGCCGGCGCCGATGGCGGTGTTCCAGCCGTCGAAGCGCACCTCGTGCCCGAAGACCAGCAGCACCCCGGCGTAGCTCAGCGCCATCGCGCCCGCCTGCCGCGCGGTGACCGCCCGCCCGTACAGCAGCCAGCCCAGCAGCAGCACCAACGTCGGGTTCAGGTACAGGATGAGCCGCTCCAGACTCGCGCTGATGTACTGCAGCCCCCAGAAATCCAGAAAACTCGCCGCGTAGTAACCCGTGAACCCCAGCCACACGATCCCGAGCCGGTCGCGCCACGTCAGCGGGGCCACGGGCTCGCGGGCGCGGTGCGTGGCCCACCACAGCATCGCCAGGAACAGCGGCAGCGCAAAGAGCATGCGGTACATGATGAGCGTGACCGCGTCCACGCCGTAGCGGTAAGCAAGCTTGACGATGATGGCCTTGCCGCTGAAGGCCACCGCCCCGCCGACGGCGAGCAGCCAGCCCGTGCGGCGCCGGGCGGCGCAGACGCTGGCGTGCCCCGTGTTCATACCGCCTCCAACGGCTGCAGGCTGCGCAGCCAGTGCAGCGCCGGCAGCCCCCAACGCGCGCGGATCACCTCCGCATGCACCTGCAGCACCTCGCGCGGCGGACGCGACGGCGTGCGCTGCGCCAGCACGACGGTGTTGCCCTCGCGCGTCGGCTTGAACACCCACAGCGCCGCGCGGCCAAACGCTTGCTCCAGCGCCTGCAGCGAGCGCGCGAAACTCGCGCGGCGGCCAAACAGGTTGACACTCACACAGCCGTCCGCCGTCAGCAACCGGCGGCACGCGGCGTAGAACTCGGCACTGTCGAGCACCGGCGCGCCGGCGTCGTGGTCGTACAGGTCGACGGCCAGCGCGTCCACCGTGCCCACCCACGGCGGGTGGTGCACCCAGTGCGCCGCGTCGCCCACGACCACGCGCAGCCGCGGCCCGTCGGCGGGCAGCCGGAACCAGGCGCGGCACGCCGCCACGACCTGCGGGTTGAGCTCCACCGCGGTCGTGTCCATGCCCAGGCGGCGGTGGCAGAACTTGGTGATCGCTCCCGCCCCAAGGCCCAACTGCAGCGCTCGGCGCGTGGGCACCGTCTCGGGCCCGACGAACAGCAGCCACGCCATCATGCGCTGCACGTACTCCAGCGCCAGGTCATCCGGTCGGTCCACGCGCATGCTGCCCTGGATCCACGGCGTGCCCAGGTGCAGATGGCGCAGCTTGCCTTCCTCGGACACGGTCACGGGCGGCAACGCCACCGCCGACACCGGCGCGACGGTGGAACGCGGGGCACGCGGACGCGCAGGGGTCATCTTGGCACGGCTCCTGCACCGTCAATGCCCTGCGTCACGACGGGCACGCGCATCGGAACACCGTGGCGGGCCAAGACGGCGCCCCACGCGGCGGTCTTGCGCGCCAGTGTCCAGCTCGCGTTGGCCGGGCTGCTCGATGGCAGCCGCTCCACCGGCACCCCGAGCGCGCGGGTCAGGCGCGCATGGCGCCAGCTCTCGCCGCCGTTGTGGGCGATCGCGCACAACGCCGGGCACTGCCGGCGCAGGCTGGCCAGATCGTTGAGCTGTGGTGCGCGGATGGCGCTGTCGAGGCTGCCCTCGCGCTCGCACTCGGCGTACACGTCCCACAAGCCGACACCGTGGGCGTGCAGCGCCTGCAGCCGCCGGGCATACGGCCAGTCGGCCAGCGGCAACGCCCACAGGGCGCCCAGAATGGCCCAGAACTGGTTGCGCGGGTGGGCGTAGTATTGCCCCGCCTGCAGCGACGCGACACCCGGAAAACTGCCCAGCACCACCAGCCGGGTCGTTGGCGCAAGTACCGGGGGCAGGCCGCGCAGCCGCGGCGGCGCGTTCATGCTGCCGCCTCCTCCACCGTCACCGGCCCGAGCAAGGCGCCAAGCCGCGGCAGCGCCGCGCACGCGTTGACCCAGGTGGCCCTTGCGAGTGCCTCGTCCGTCAGACCGCGCAGGCCCGCGATCTCGGCCCCGATGCGTGGCAGCTCCGCTGGTGTGTTGCGCCCCTGCGGGTGCCCCGCGGCGCGCTCGGCCGCGGTCACGTACAGCCACTGCGGCGGGATGTCGGGCGCGTCCGTTTCCAGCACCAGCGCCGACAGGGGCAGCTCGGCCGCCAGCGCTCGCAGCCGCCGCGCGGTCTCGAACGTGGCCGCCCCGCCAAACCCCAGGCGAAACCCGAGGTCGAGAAAAGCCTGCGCCTGCTGGCGGCTGCCGCTGAACGCGTGGGCGATGCCGCCGGGGACGGAGCGGCCCGCGGCCGCCTGCGCGCGCAGGCCCGCCAACAGCGCATCGGCCGAGCGGCGCACGTGCAGGATCACCGGCAGGCCGTGGCGCTGCGCCAGCCGCAGCTGCGCGCGGTAAAAGCGCTGCTGGCGCTCGCGCATCGCGTCGGTGCACAGCGCGGGGACGAAAAAATCCAGCCCGATTTCGCCCACCGCCACCAGCCGCGGGTCGTCGTGCCAGCGCGCCAGCGCCTCCTCCAGCCGCGCCAGGTCGCCGTCGTCCGCCTGCGGGACGTAGAGCGGGTGGATGCCCAGCGCGTACGCGTCGCCCCCGTCGTGGGCGAGCGCGCGCACGGCCACAAAATCGCGCACCTGCACGGCGGGCAGCACGCAACAGACGACCCCGCGCGCGCGGGCCTCGGCGCGCACACGGGCGACGTCGGCGGCAAACTCCGGCGCGTCGAGGTGGCAGTGCGTGTCGATCCACATGGCGGGGCTGCGATTATGGTGCAGCCGCCTTGGCGACGGGGATTTGTCGGCGACACCACAACGTACGGTCCGCAACGGGTGCTGGCCCGTTGGAGCGCATGACCCCAGCCGGCTGCGCCACCCCGCCGCGACGCGCGTAAGATCACGGGGGCGGCCGCGCACCGGCCGGCCGCGTGTTCACCGCCATCCCCGTTGGAGCAAGCCGCATGACCGTCGCATCGTCCTCCCGCCGTCGTTGGCTCACCGCCGGCCTCGCCTGCGCTGCCGCCGTGGCGGCCCCGTGGCCCGCGCTGGCTGAGGGCCGCACCGTCAAGATCCTGGTGGGCTTTCCGCCCGGGGGCGGGACGGACGCGATCGCCCGCCTGCTGGCCGAGCCGCTGCGCGACGCGTTGGGCGTGCCCGTGATCGTGGAAAACCGCGCCGGCGCGGGCGGGCAGCTCGCGGCGCAGGCCCTCAAGGCTGCGGCGGCGGACGGCAGCACGCTGTTCCTGACGCACGACCACACCATCTCCATCCTGCCGCAGGTGATGCGCAACCCCGGCTTCGAGCCGGCGAAGGACTTTGTCGCGGTGGCGGGGTTCGCCACGTTCGTCAACGCGCTGGCCGTCTCGGGCGGCACGCCCGCCAGGGGCTACCGCGATTTCATCGCCTGGGTGCGGCAACAGGGCGGACGCGCCGCGATCGGCATTCCGGCGCCGGCGTCGGTCCCGCAGTTCCTCGTGCAGGCGCTGGCCAAGCGGGAGCGGCTGGACCTGGTCGCCGTGCCCTACCGCGGCAGCGCGCCGATGATGGCCGACATGCTGGGCAACCAGATCCCGGCCGGCGTCGGGTCCGTGCCGGACTTCATTGAAAACCACAAGGCCGGCAAGCTGCACGTGGTGGCCGTGATGGGCCGGCAGCGCCAGGCCCTGTTGCCGGACGTGCCGACGCTGGCCGAGCTGGACGTCTCGGGCTTCGAGGAGGTGCCGTACTACGGGCTGTTCGCCCCCGCGGGCACGCCGAAAGCGACGCTGGAGCAGATCAGCGCCGCGCTGGCCAAGGTGGTCGCACAGCCCGCCGTGCGAGAGCGCCTGAGCGCGATGGGCTTGACCGTGGGCCACATGACGGGCGAACAGCTCGCCCAGCGCGAGCGCGCCTACACCGAGGTGTGGGCGCGCATCATCCGCGACAGCGGCTTCACGCCGCAGTAACGCAGTGAGCGCGACCGCGCTCAATCGCCGAGGAACCCCCCGGCGCGGCACGTCAGCACCAGCGTGTCGCGCCAGCCCGGCTCGCCCGGCGCGACGGGCTGGATCGGCGTCGTCTCGTGGATCACGCGCGTGTCGTCCAGCAACAGCGCCGACCACGGCTCGGTCAGCGTAAAGCGCTGGCCGTTGGGGCCGTCGGCTTCGAAAACGCGGCTCTCCCCGCCCTTGATGCAGTGGCGGCCGACCAGAAACACGGCCACCAGGTCGACGCCGTCGCGGTGCGCTCCTTCGGGCGTCGGGCGGCCGATGCCGCCGGTGGTGTCGATGCGGAAAGGATGCGCCTCCACGTACCACGGCTGCGCGCCGCGCAAGGCCGACGCGGCCGCCGCCGTGCGTTGCAGCAGCCGCGGCCACGCCGGCTGTGCCAGCAGCGCGTCCGTCAGCGGCGCAAACCAGCGCCGCATGCCGCCGTGCAGCGCGTTGTACTCCAGCGGCTGGTAGTGCGCGCGCGGGGGCACGGGCGCGATGCGGTCCCCCTCGACGATGAAGCAGCCGTGCCGGCGGCGGCGGTAACGCCCCCCGTCCTTCAGGTATTCGTCCAGCGGCAGGTCGTCCCACGCCGGGTTCAGCGCCGCCAGCGCATCCGCGCCCAGTCCGAGCCAGTCGCGCACCGCCGCCGCATCCAGCACGGCGTAGCCCTGGCGGATCAGGGTCGGGGCGAGCGCGGCGGCAGCAACGGCGGGGGGCACGAAGGGCGTGGTCATGGTGCCGCGAGTGTAGCCGCCTTGCCGGTGCGGCTCAGGGTAAACGCTAGGCCCATCCCCCGAGGGGTTGTGCTTTACTTGTCGTGATTGACAAAAATCAAACGGCGAAACCCGGAGGAGACCGATGGCCACCACCCACCCCGATGCGAGCCCCCCGCACCACGACACGCCGGCCAGCCCCGAACGCGAGTCGGTGTTCTCGCTGCCGCTGGCCGATCTGACGCCGGCCGCGCCGTTCCAGTGGCTGGCGGCCGGCTGGCGCGACTTCCGGTGCTGCCCGCGCATCGGCCTCTTCTACGGCGCGTGCTTCGCGCTCATGGGGCAGGCGCTGTGGCAGGCCTTCCTGCACGCCCCCGCGTACGTGCTCGCGCTGTCGGCGGGTTTTCTGCTGATGGGGCCGTTCCTGGCGCTGGGGCTGTACGACGCCAGCCGCGCGCTGGAGGAGGGCCGCACGCCCTCGCTGCGCGCGTCGCTGACGAGCTGGCGGCCGACGCTGTCCACGATGGCGATCTTCGCCGGTGTGCTGCTGATCCTGGAAATGCTGTGGGGGCGCGCGTCGCTCGTGGTGTTCGCGGTGACGATGAACACCATGCCCTCCAGCGAAAACATGCTCGCCGCGCTGATCAGCCTGGACAACGTCGAGTTCCTGATCACCTATGTCGTCGTCGGCGCGATCTTCGCCGGGCTGATCTTCGTCAGCAGCGCGATTTCGATCCCGATGATCCTGGACCGGCAGACCGATGCCGTCTCGGCGGCGCTGACGAGCTTTCGCGCCTGCCTGCAAAACCCGGGCGTGATGTTGCTGTGGGGGGCGCTGATCACCGGGCTGTGCGTGCTGGCGATGCTGCCGGCGTTCCTCGGGCTGCTCGTGGTCGGGCCGGTGCTCGGCCACGCCACGTGGCACGCCTACCGGAACATCGTGCCCGCGCCCGAGCGCGCCCGGCCGGGCGACGACAGCGTCACGCGTTGACGTCCACCACCAGCCGCCCGCGCACGCGGCCGGCCAGCACGTCGTCCGCGGCGGCGATCGCCTCGGCCAGCCCGATCGTGCGCGTCATGCGCGCGAGCAGCCCGCGATCCAGCTCGGCGGCCAGCCGCTGCCACGCGACGCGCCGGCGCGCCATCGGTGCCATCACGCTGTCGATGCCGTACAGCGTCACCCCGCGCAGGATGAACGGCGCCACCGTCGCCGGAAAGTCCATCCCCTGCGCCAGCCCGCACGCCGCCACGGCCCCGCCGTAGCGCGTGCTGGCACAGGCGTTGGCGAGCGTGTGGCTGCCCACCGCGTCGACGGCGCCGATCCAGCGTTCCTTCTGCAGCGGCTTGCCCGGCGCCGACAGGGTCGTGCGGTCGATCACCTCGGCCGCGCCCAGCGCGCGCAGGTAGTCGGCCTCGTGTGGGCGACCGGTCGACGCCACCACCCGGTGTCCGGCGCGTGCCAGCAGCGCCACGGCCACGCTGCCCACGCCCCCCGCGGCGCCGGTGACGAGCACGTCGCCCGCGCCGGGCGTCACCCCCTGCGCCTGCCAGTGCGCCTCCAGCGCCACCACGCACAGCATCGCGGTATAGCCGGCGGTACCGATGGCCATCGCCTCCGCCGCCGACAGGCCGGCCGGCAGCGGCAGCAGCCAGTCGGCCTTCAGGCGCGCGCGCTGCGCCAGACCGCCCCAGTGCACCTCGCCCACCCCCCAGCCGTTGAGCAGCACCGCGTCGCCGGGGGCAAAGCGCGGGTCGTCGCTCGCCTCCACCGTGCCCGCGAGGTCGATGCCGGGCACCATCGGAAACTGCCGCACCACCGGCGAGCGGCCGGTGATGGCCAGCGCGTCCTTGTAGTTCAGCGTCGAGTGCGAGACGCGCACGGTCACCTCGCCCGCGGGCAGGCGCTCGTCGGGCAGTTCGGCCAGCGTGCAGCCATAGCCGGCTTCGGTCTTGTCGATCAGCAGGGCGCGAAACATCGCTCGTCTCCTCCGTGGCGATGGCGGCGATTCTGGCACGTCACGCGCCCACCGGCGCGGAGGCGGCGGCGCGCGCCTGTTCCTGCAGCAGCCGCCACATCACCTTGCCGCTGCCGCTCTTGGGCAGCGCATCGACAAACTCGACGATGCGCGGGGCCTTGTACGCCGCCATGTGCTCGTGGCACCAGGCGATGATGTCCGCTTCGCTGACGGTGCCGCGCGCTTGCTGCCGCAGCACGACGACGGCCTTGACCGTCTCGCCGCGGTAGGCGTCGGGCACACCGATGACGCACGCCTCGGCGATCGCCGGGTGGCGGAACATCAGCGCCTCCACCTCCGCCGGCCAGACTTTGAAGCCGCTGGCGTTGATCATGCGCTTGAGGCGATCGGTGATGAAGAAATAGCCCTCCTCGTCCCTGCGGCCCAGGTCGCCGGTGCGGAAGTACCGCCGCCCGTCACGCTCGAAAAACACCGCCGCCGTCGCCTCCGGCCGCTGCCAGTAGCCGTCGAACACCATCGGGCCGCTGACCACGATTTCGCCCGCCTCGCCCACCGGCAGCTCCTGCAGCGTCTCGGGGTCGACGATACGCGCGTCGCAGCCGATGAAGGGCACGCCCAGGCACTGGGCCTTCGGCGCGTCGGGGGGGTTGTGGTGTGACGGCGCCGCGGTCTCGGTCAGGCCATAACCCTCGACATAGCGCAGGCCGAACTGGTCGTACAGACGCTGCGCCACCGCCGCGGGCATCGCCGCGCCGCCGCCGCCGATGAAGATCAGGCTGGAGAGGTCGTAGCGGTCGAAGTGCGGGCTCGCCAGCAGGTCGATCACCATCGTCGGGATGTTGGTCCAGTGCGTCACCTTCCAGCGCGAGATCAGCCGCCCCGCCAGATCGCGATCCCAGCGCGGCATGATCACCGACGTCGCCCCCAGATAAACGCTGGTGTGCATGCCGGCCACCATGCCGGTGATGTGGAACATCGGCACCACCAGCAGCCCGACGTTTTCCGCGGTGCCGTTGGTCCACACCGCAGCGGCCACCGCGTTGTGCATCAGCGTGCGGTGCGGGTGCATGCAGCCCTTGGGCAGCCCCGTCGTGCCGCTGGTGTAGGGCAGCACGGCCAGGTCGTCCGGCCCCACGACGTGCGGCGGCAGCGGTGCGGTGCAGGCCATCGCCTCCGCCCAGTCCGCCACCCGCCCCTCGGTCAGGGTCGGCAGCGGATGGCGCGTGCCCAGCCAATCGCGCCACGCCACCGGCACCGCGTCGCCGTCGAAGGCGTCGTCCGGCATCGCATCGCGGTAGTGCAGCACCAGCAGGTGGTGCAGCCGCTGTCCGGACGGCAGCGCGGCGTCGGCGGCGCACAAAGCCGGCGCCAGGTCCGCGGCGGCGATGGCCACACGCGCCTGCGGGTCGGTGATGTAGTGGCCCAGCTCGTCGGCCTTGTTCATCGGGTTGACCGGCACCACGACCGCGTTGGCGCGCAGGATGCCGTAGTACGCCGCGATGAACTGCGGGCAGTTCTGCAGGAAGAGGATGACGCGGTCGCCGCGCTGTACGCCACACGCGGCGAGCCAGGCGGCGATGCGCTCCGCCTGGTGCAGCAGCTCCGGGTACGTCGTGACGCGGTCGAAGAAGACGGTCGCAGGCTTGTGCGGGTAGCGGCGCGCGCTGACCTCCAGGTTGAACCACAGCGAGGTCTGCGGCGGGTGGATCGCGCGGGGCACGCGCGCGGGCCAGACGCGGGCGTGGGGCCGGTCGTCCCCGGCGGTGCGCGCGCGGGGTTCGGACGGGACGTGGCTCATCGGGTCGTCTCCTCTGCTGTCGATGTTCGCGGGCCCTCGCGTGTCCTGACGGGTCTGGCGGGGCCCTGCTTCACGCCACAGCATAGACAGCGCGCGGCTCCCCCGCCAAGCGGGGACCTGTCCCCCACGAGACCAGGCCCCACGGCCACGGCGTCGCCCACGCGTCCGCGTTCATCCCCGCAACCCCGTACCATGGCGCCCCATGTCCGCCCCGGCTTCCCCCACGCCGCCCGCGCCCGGTGGGTCCAGCCCCACCGGCCCCGACGCGGCTGCCGCCGCCCCGCTGCCCGGGTGGCTGTGGCTGTTTGCCGCGTGCAATTTCGTCATCGGCACCGGCGCGTTCGGGATGACCGGCTACCTCGGTCCGGTGGCCGAGGGACTGGGGGTGAGCGTCAGCGCAGCCGGCCAGACGATGACCGTGTACGCGCTGGCCAACGCGGTGCTGGCGCCGCTGCTGCTGGCGCTGACGGCGCGCTGGCGCCGGGCCGCGGTGATGCGGCTGGCGCTGGGGCTGTTCGCCGGCGGCACGCTGCTCAGCGCCGCGGCCCCCTCCCTCGCGGTGCTGATGGCCGGCCGGGTGCTGATGGGCGCCGGGGCGGTGTTCACGCCCGTGGCGGCGGGCCTCGCGGTGCAGCTCGCCACCCCCGAGCAGCGCGGTCGGGCGCTGTCGCGCACGTTTCTCGGCATGAGCCTGAGCTACGTGCTCGGGATGCCCTACGGCGCGTGGGTCGGGCTGCAGTGGGGATGGCGCTGGCCGCTGCTGAGCGTCGGCGTGGCCGCGCTGCTGATCGGCTGGCTGCTGCACCGCCGGCTGCGCGCGGGGATGGAGCCGGGCGGCACACCCCTCGGCGGCATCGGCGCGCTGCTGCGGCGGCGCGATGTCGTGGTCGCGCTGGCGCTGACGCTTCTGTACTTCACCGGGATCTTCGTCGTCACGGCGTACATGGGGCCGGTACAGCTGGCGCTCAATCCGCTCACGCCACCGCAGCTGAGTGCGCTGCTGGCCACCACCGGCGCCGCGGGCGTCGTGGGCACGCTGGCCGGCGGGTGGGCGGCCGATCGGCTCGGCCCCCGCCGCACGCTGGTACTGTTCCTCGGCTGCCTGCTGGTGGCGATGGTGTCGGCACCCCTCACGGCGGGGCACCCCCTGGTCACCACCGCCGTGTTCGCGATCTGGACGACATGCGGCTTCGGCCTGATGACCCCGCAACAGTCGCGGTTGGCGGAACTGGCGTTTGCGCAGGCGCCGCTGCTGCTGAGCCTCAATGCCTCGATGGTGTACATCGGCACGGCGCTGGGCTCGGCGATCGGCGGTGCCGCCATCCCGGTGATCGGGTTGGCGCACCTGCCGTGGCTCGGCGCGGTGTTCGTGGCCGGGGCGCTCGCGACGCTGGCGCTGCGGCCCACGCCACGGCGCCCGCGTGGACTGGCGCCCGCCTGAACGGTGGCGGCGGTCCCGTGGCGGCGGTCCCGTGCAGGGCGTTGTCCGCCTCGGCGGTCACGTCAGGATCCGGCCGCTTCCACCCCGGGCCGCTGCAGGGACGGCACCGCCCCGCTATCATCCCTCCATGCGTCGCGTGCTCGTCTGGTGCCTGCTCGCCCTGCTGCCCTGGCGGCTGTGGGCCGCGGACGCCATGGCCTGGCGCATGGCGGTCACGCCGGCGCTGGCCGCGGCGGCGCATGGCGGGCCGACGGGCCCCGGGCATCCGGGGCACCCCCACGCGGCGCACGACGCCACCGGAGCGTGCGCGCACGGGTCGGTCGCGTCGCACGGATCGCATGGCGCGCATCCCGTGTCCCCCGTCGATGGTGTCGCGGCAGCGTTGCCGCCGGTCCACTCCGCTTCTCACCCTGCCCCCACCGATCACGGCAGCGGGCTCGCGGTGACACCGTTGCCCGTCGATACCGCCGCGGGCGCACCGCGCCACGACGCCACCCCCGGGGGCTTCACGGGCCATGCCGCCTGCACGGTGTGCGACCTGTACCACAACCCGCCGTTGCAAACCACCACTTGGGTGCTGCCACCGCACCCCGTGCCGTACGCATGGGATGTCACGCAATGGCGCGCACCGGCCGACCCCGCCCCGCGCCCCCTGCTCAAACCCCCGATCGCCTGAAAGCCCCCCGTATCCGGTGACGCGCACCGGCGGCACCCGCCGCGCGCGTCGATCCTCCCCGTCTTTCCGGAGATCGCCATGCCCTTCGTTTCCCTTCGCTGGCGCGGCGCCGTGCCGTGGGCGCTGGGTGCGCTCGCCACCGCCGCGCTGGCGCAAGCCACCCACGACCACCCCCCTGCGGCACCCGCCGCCCCCCCGGCCCCTGCGTCGGTGCCATCGACCCACCCCGACGCTGCCGCTGACGCGGCCGCTGCGTGGCGCGCCGCCAACGAGGCGGTCGGTGCCTTCCCGCGCGGTCACGCCGACATCGTGCGCTGGGAACGCGCCCACCTGCCGCCGTCCGCGCCGGACGCGTCATCTACTCCTGCGACGGCGACCGCTTCCCAGTGGACGCTGGACGACATCCGCCGGCTGGCGCTGCGCCAGCGCGCGGACCTGCTGATCCCCCCGGGACTAGGGGTGGTCGAACGCCTGCAACGCGAACAGGCCGCCGCCGAGGCGGTGCTGCAGGCGCAGGCTGCATGGATCGAGGCCATCGCCGCCCGCGCGCAGCGCCGTCTGCGCGAAGAGGGCCACCACGCTGCCGAAAGCGGCGCGGAACTGGCCGCGCGCATGCAGCGCGTGGGCAACTTCAGCGCCGAGCGCGCGTTGCGCGAAGCCACCGTCGCGCACGCCACCGCCGCGGCGCTGGAACAGGCGCGGCTCGCCGAACGGCAGGCCCTGGTGCGGCTGTGGCAGACCGTCGGCGGTGCCGCGGCACCCGAGGCCGTCTCGGACCACCTGCCACGGGCCTTGCCCGCGCTGCCCCCGTTACCCGGTGACGAGGCACGGCCGACGCTCGCGGCCCAGCAGCGGGCCCACCACCCGCAGTGGCCAGCGGTTCAGGCCGAGGCGGAACGCGCGCGCGCGGCGCTGCCCCCCGGTGCATGGGAGGCGCTGCAGCGCGCCGTCGACGCCGCCGTCGCGCGCGGCGCACCGCTCGCCCCGCGACTCGATCCGACGCAGCCGCGCTGGCCACACGGGTGGGAAGCCGCGCTGCACGCCCAGCAGGCGTTCGAGCGCCTGCAGCGCCAGCTCGACGGCGACCTGACGCTCGCCTTGGCCGCCGCCCGTCACGCCGCACAGCAGGCACAGCTGCAGCGCACCGTTCGCCTGCCCGCCGCGCAACGGCTGGAGGAGGAAACCCTGCTGCGCTACAACGGCATGCTGGTGGGCACGTGGGAGCTGCTCGCCGCCGCGCGGGAGCGCCTGGCCGCGCAGGAAGCCACCGTCGCCGCCGAGCGCGACGCGTGGCTGGCCTGGCTGGACCTGCAGACCGTGCTCGCGGGCCTGCCGTACCGCGGCCGCACCGCCAGCGCCACCCCCGATGCCCCCGACACAGCCGCGAAAGGACACTGACCATGCAACGCCGACGCTTCTTTGCCCAGGCCCTGGCGGGCACCGCCGCGGTGGCCAGCGCCGCCGTCGGGCGCCACGCGCTCGCCGGCCTGCCCGAACCGGTCATCCGCACCACCCCGGACACCGCCGGCCCCTGGACGCCGCCCGGTGTCACCGGCGCGGGGCGGCCGTACCGCCCGGTCGTCACGCTCAACGGCTGGACGCTGCCGTTCCGCCTCAAGGACGGCGTCAAGGAATTCCACCTCGTGGCCGAACCGGTGGTGCGCGAGTTTGCGCCCGGCTTTGCCGTCAACCTCTGGGGCTACAACGGCAGCAGCCCCGGCCCCACCCTCGAGGTGGTCGAGGGCGACCGTGTACGCATCTACGTCACCAACCGGCTGCCGGAGCACACCACCATCCACTGGCACGGCCAGCGCCTGCCCAACGGCATGGACGGGGTGGGGGGTCTCAACCAGCCGCAGATCCCGCCGGGCAAGACCTTCGTCTACGAATTCGTCGCGCGCCGCCCCGGCACCTTCATGTACCACCCGCACGCCGACGAGATGGTGCAGATGGCCATGGGCATGATGGGCTTCTGGGTCACGCACCCCAAGGACCGCCACCCGTGGATCGCCGACGTGGACCGCGACTACTGCTTCCTGCTCAACGCCTTCGACGTCACGCCCGGGGCGCGCACACCCAACGTCAACACCATGCTCGACTTCAACATCTGGGCGTGGAACAGCCGCGTCTTCCCCGGCATCGACCCGCTGGTGGCACGCCTCGGTGAGCGGGTGCGCGTGCGCATCGGCAACCTGACGATGACCAACCACCCCATCCACATCCACGGCATCGAGTTCGAGGTCACCGGCACCGACGGCGGCCCGACGCGCCCCGAGTCGCGCTGGATGGAAGTCACCGCCGATATCGCGGTGGGGCAGATGCGGCAGCTCGAATTTATCGCCGACGAGGAAGGCGACTGGGCGATGCACTGCCACAAGAGCCACCACACGATGGGTGCGATGGGGCACGGCGTGCCGACGATGATCGGCGTGGACCACCGTGGCCTGGTGCAGCGCATCCAGCGCGTCGTGCCGGACTACATGGTGATGGGCGAGCGCGGCATGGCCGACATGGGCGAGATGGAAATGCCGCTGCCGGACAATACCTTCCCGATGATGACCGGCACCGGCCCCTACGGCCCGATCGAGATGGGCGGTATGTTCACGACGCTCAAGGTGCGCCACGACCAGCCCCCGGGCGACTACCGCGACCCGGGCTGGTACCGCCAGCCGCCGGGGACGCAGGCGTACCCCGTTGCGGCCGATCAGGCCCCGGCCGCCCCATCCGCCCCCACACCGCCCGCGTCAGCCCACGGTGCGCACACGGCCCCCGCATCCCCGGCGCCCGCGCATGGCACGCACGCCGCCCCCCGCGCGCCGTTCGACGCGCGCAAACCCCACGGAGGACACCATGGCCATCACCACTGAACGCCGCCGCCTGGCGTGGCTCGTCGCGCTGGCCCCACTGGCCCCGCTGACCTCATTGGGGGCTTGGCCGCTGAGCGCGCGCGCCCACGGCAGCGCCCACCACGGCGCGGGACACGGCAGCGGGCACGGCGGGCACGCTGCCGCCGCGCTGCCGCCGGAGCAAAAGCCCTGGGGCATCGCTGGCGACCCACGACGCGTGCGCCGCACCATCGAAATCCGCATGACGGACGACATGCGCTTCACGCCCGACCGCCTGACCGTGCGCGAGGGCGAGACCGTGCGCCTGCGCGCCGTCAACCGCGGGCGGGTCATGCACGAAATCGTCATCGGCACCCCGGAGGAACTCGCCGCCCACGCCGAACTCATGAAAAGGCACCCGGACATGGAACATGACGAGCCCTATATGGCGCACGTCCCGCCGGGCCAGCGCGGCGAGATCGTGTGGCACTTCAACCGGGCGGGGGACTTCCAGTTCGCCTGCCTGATCCCCGGGCACTTCGAGGCCGGCATGGTGGGCCACATCCGGGTGGAACCCGCGGCCGGGACGGACAAGGAGAGGACGCGATGATGAACCGACGCGCATGGTTGTGGGGCGCTGCGGGGGCCGCCACGCTGGCGGCGACCCCCGCGTGGGCACAGGCGGCTCCCCTCGTGGAAGTGTGGAAGGACCCGAACTGCGGTTGCTGCAACGACTGGATCCGGCACCTGGAAAGCCACGGCTTTCGCGTGCAGGCCTTCGACACCGGCAACACCGGCATGCGGCAGCGCTTGGGCATGCCGCTGGCGCTGGGCTCGTGCCACACGGCGCGCGTGGGCGGCTACGTCATCGAAGGGCACGTTCCCGCCACCGACATTCAGCGCCTGCTGCGTGAGCGCCCGGTGGCGCTGGGTCTTTCGGTGCCGCGCATGCCGGTGGGCAGCCCCGGCATGGACGGCCCCGAATACGGCGGGCGGCGCGACCCGTACGACGTGCTGCTCGTGCAGCGCGACGGCAGCACGCGCGTGTGGGCGAGCTACCACCGCACACAAGCGCCGGCCGCCGCGCCCAGCGCCGACCGCTGGGCCGAAGGCGAGGTGCGCCGCATCGACGCCGCCGCACGCAAGATCACGCTGCGCCACGGCGACATTCCGGACCTGGACATGCCGCCGATGACCATGGTCTTCCAGGTGCGCGACGCCGCCCTGCTGCAGGGCCTGCAGCCCGGCGCGCGCGTGCGCTTCCGCGCCGAAAAGGCGGGCGGCACCTACTTCGTGACCGAGATCAAACCCGCCCCGTGATCCCCCCACTACCATGCGCGCCATGACCACCGCCGTCGATGCCCTGCTGATCACCGCCGACAACGCGCTGCGCACGCTGTTCGCCCCGCACCGGGCAGCCCGCCCCACCCCCACCGTGCCACCCGAGCGGCAGGCAGAAGCCGCCCAGATGACCGAGGGCGAGCGGCGGCTCGCCGGCGCGCTGATGCGCGTCAACCACGTCGGGGAGATCTGCGCGCAGGCGCTCTACACCGGTCAGGCGCTGGCCGCGCGCCTCGGGCCCGGCAGCGCGGCGGAGCGCGAGCGCACCGCGCGCCACCTGGAAGCCGCCGCGCAGGACGAGACCGACCACCTGGCATGGTGCCAGCAGCGGCTCGACGAGCTGGGCGACCGCCGCTCCCTGCTGTGCCCGCTGTGGTACGCGGGGGCGCTGGGCATCGGGCTCGCCGCCGGGCTCGCCGGGCGCGGGGTGAGTCTGGGCTTCGTCGTCGAAACCGAACGCCAGGTCGAAGCGCACCTCGACGGCCATCTGGAGCGCCTGCCGACGCGCGACCACCCCTCGCGCGCCATCGTCGCGCAAATGAAGGAAGACGAAATCCGCCACGCGCGCGACGCGCAGCACGCAGGCGGGGTGGAACTGCCCACCCCCGTCAAGTGGGCGATGCGCGCTGCCGCCAAGGTGATGACGACCGTGGCGCACCGCATTTGAGCAGCGCGTCCCCCGGCAGAACCGCGCCGCCGGGCGCGCGCGGCGGCAGTCCGCCACGTACACCGGGCACTGGGCAGCGTCCGGTCACTGGGCACGCCGCGAGCGGAAAGCCATCGCGGACGATCCCTTCTGTCGCCGCGCAATGCCAACCCCACCACCGTATCGTCATCCTCCGGCACAACGCGGGTCGATATCGATTTGGCAGCAACGCCGGTACCGTACCACCGTCCCGGTGTCACTCAATCGACCTCGACCAGCTCATAGCTGGTCGTGATCTGCGCCGTCTTGCCCAGCATGATGCTGGCCGAGCAGTATTTCTCGTGGCTGAGCTGAATGGCGCGCTCGACCGCCGCGGCCGGAATGCCCTTGCCGTGCACGACGAAGTGCATGTGGATGGACGTAAACACCTTCGGTTCGGTCTCGGCGCGCGTGGCGCTGAGCTTGACCTGGCAGCCGCGGATGTCGTGCCGGCCGCGCTTGAGGATCATCACCACGTCGAACGACGTGCACCCCCCCGTGCCCGCGAGCACCAGCTCCATCGGCCGGGGCGCCAGGTTCGCACCGCTCGTCTCGGGCTTGGCCGGGTCGACCGCACCGTCCATCGCCACCACGTGGCCGCTGCCGGTCGCCGCCACGAACCCCATGTTGGACCCGGCCCCGACCGGGCCGGTCCACGTCACCGTGCATTCCATCGAATCGTCTCCCAAACGACACGCGGCCCCACGCCGCATGTTGCACTGCAATATAAGCGCTGTATAATACGAACCATTGTACGCGGCCATCGCCTCTGGTCACTGGGCCCAGTCACCGGGGCATCATGGCAGCGTCGACCGGTTGTCTCCTCTGCCCTCTATGGGTGGTTCCAAGCCCAGGCATCGCGCCTGGGCTTTTTTTTGGCTCGCCCGCGCGGCCGACGCGGGGCGGGTGCCGCGGGTCGTATCATTCAAAGGATTTTGACTGGTCATCCATGAGCCCCACCCGCCCCGCCCAACCGCCCGCGTCGCCCCCGGCCGCCGCCCTCACCCCGGCCGACTACCTGAAAAAAATTCTCACTGCCCGCGTGTACGACGTCGCGCGCGAGACGGCGCTGGAGCCGGCGCGCAACCTCAGCCGCCGCCTGCACAACAAGGTGCTGCTCAAGCGCGAGGACCAGCAGCCCGTGTTCAGCTTCAAGCTGCGCGGGGCGTACAACAAGCTCGCCCACCTGGCGCCCGAGCAGCTGCAGCGCGGGGTCATCTGCGCCTCGGCCGGCAACCACGCGCAGGGCGTGGCGCTGGGTGCGCACAAGCTGGGGGCCCGTGCGGTCATCGTCATGCCCACGACCACGCCGCAGGTCAAGGTCGACGCCGTGCGCGCGCTCGGTGGCGAGGTCGTGTTGCACGGCGACAGCTACTCCGACGCGGCCCAGCACGCGCAGGCGTTGGCGCAGCAACAGGGCCTGACCTTCGTGCACCCCTTCGACGACCCGGACGTCATCGCCGGCCAAGGGACGATCGCGATGGAGATGCTGCGCCAGCTCCAGGGCCTGGGCTCGCAGCGGCTCGACGCGGTGTTCGTCGCCATCGGCGGCGGCGGGCTGATCGCCGGCATCGCCAACTACTTCAAGGCCGTGCGGCCGGAGGTGCGCATCATCGGCGTGCAGATGCGCGACTCCGACGCGATGTTGCGCTCTGTGCAGGCGGGCGAGCGCGTGCAGCTCGCCGACGTGGGGTTGTTTTCCGACGGCACCGCGGTCAAGCTCGTCGGCGAGGAGACCTTTCGCGTCACGCGCGAGCTGGTCGATGGCTTCGTCACCGTCGACACCGACGAAGTCTGCGCCGCCATCAAGGACGTGTTCGTCGACACGCGCAGCATCGTCGAGCCGGCCGGCGCGATGGCGGTGGCCGCGATCAAGAAATACGTCGCCGAGCACAAGACGCGCGGCGAGACCTACGCCGCCATCCTGTGCGGGGCCAACATGAATTTCGACCGGCTGCGCTTCGTCGCCGAGCGCGCCGAGGTCGGCGAGGAGCGCGAGGCGCTGTTTGCCGTCACCATCCCCGAGGAGCGCGGCAGCTTCCTGCGCTTCCTGCAGGCGATCGGAACGCTGCCGGGCGGTCCGCGCAACGTCACCGAATTCAACTACCGCATCCACGACCCGAAACAGGCGCACGTCTTCGTCGGCTTGACCACCCACGGCCGTGGCGAGAGCGGCAAGATCGCCGCTGCTTTCGAAAAACACGGCTTTCCGACGCTGGACCTGACGCACGACGACCTGGCGCAGGAGCACATCCGCCACATGGTCGGCGGCCACTCGCCGCTGGCGCAGGACGAGCGGCTGCTGCGCTTCATCTTCCCCGAACGGCCCGGGGCGCTGCTGAAATTCCTCACCCTCATGCGGCCCAGCTGGAACATCAGCCTGTTCCACTACCGCAACCAGGGCGCCGACTACGGCCGCATCCTCGTCGGTCTACAAGTCCCGCCCAAGGACGAGCGCGCGTTCCAGCACTTCCTGCAGGAACTCGGCTACCCCTACGTGGACGAGACCGACAACCCGGTGTGTCGGTTATTTTTGCGCTGAGTGTCGAGCGCCGCCGAGAACGGTATATCGGTTGGGCGGCACCCGCCCTCGCTGGCAGCGAGGATTGCATCCAGTGGTGCATCTAACGGTGTGGCCCGCTCATAAACCGCGTCCATCTCGCGAATGAGACAGCGCGAGGGAAAACCCGCTACCGCGCAACGTCGGCCCCAAGCGGACACTCACCGCTGCGCTAATGCTGCGTCCGCCTTCGCTGGCAGGCGCAAGGTCACGGCCTCGCCGCCCCCGGCGGGCACCAGCATTACCGCATCGCGCTCCACGCGCGCCACGCGCCAGCCATCGGGCAAGGCGGTCCCTTGCCGGACGACGCGCGGCGGCTGCCCGTCGCGCGCGAGCACGGCAGACCCGGCCCCGTCGCGGCCGGCCACCACACCCACCAACCGCCACGGACCCGCTCCCGGCGCGGGGGAGGACGGTTCCGCGACCGTACCCGCCGGTTCGCCCCCCCCGAGCGCGCGCGCCACGCGCTGCGCGTCGATCACCGGCGCGGACGCGGGCGGCAGCGGCTGCGGCTGGGACGGGGCGGCCCTTCCCCAGCCTTGCCAGCCCCAGTACGCTGCCTGCAAGCCGGCGAGCATCCACACGATCACGCCCGCCCACCGGGCGGCGCGTGCCAACGGCGCACGGGCGGACGTCGGGGTAGTGGGAGAACGGCGCCATTCACGCATGAACGCAAGTATCACCGATTCCCGCGCCCGATCCGGCGTCAGGTGCCGATGACACTGCCGTCGTTTTTGGTGATCATCACCGTGGCCGAGCGGGGCCGTGCCAAGGCGCCGCCCGCGCCGTAGCCCTCATTGCCGGGCCAATGGCTGGTATAGCGGGTCGGATCGCCGATCGCGGCAGGATCGGTCTCCTCGCCCGGGTGCTGGACGTTGACGAAAATCACTTTGCCATCGGGTGTTTCGCACAAGCCCGTGATTTCCTGATCCTTCGGACCGACGAGGAAGCGCTTGAGCGTATTGGCACTGGGCTTGCGGCCCATGTAGGTCGTCACCCGCGTCGTGCCGTAGTCCAGCGTCACCGGCCCGCCGTCGCCCACGCGTCCTGGAACGGCCGCGAGCATCATGCAGTTGCTCTCGTCGACCATTGCCCCGTCGTCGGTCTGAATCCAGCACAGGCCCGTCACCTGCGAAAACACCAGACCGTCTGGGCTCGAAAAGTCCTGATCGTCGGTCAAACCCGAGAGATTGACCAGCGTCGGCGACGCATCGGACTCTGCACCGAACAGGAACACGTCCCACGTAAAGGCCGTCGCCGCGGGGTCTGCGTCCCGGATGCGCAGGATGTGGCCGTTGACGTTGCCCTGAAGCGTGGTCGTGCCGCCGCGCAGATCGGCGTACGCACGCGGGTTGGCCGGGTCGACCGCCACGTGGGACGAGCTGGTCGGGTTGACGCGGCGGTTGCTGTTGTTGGTCAGCGTGATGTAGAGCTCGCCAGTTTTCGGGTTCACGTTGCCCCACTCCGGGCGGTCCATCTTGGTCGCGCCCGCGGCATCGGCGGCGATGCGCGCGTGGATCAACACATCGCCATCATCGGCAAAGCGGTACGTGGTGTAGTTGGCCACGGCCGGGTTGGCGAGGCTCAGCTCCACCCACGTCCCGGTTCCGTCGGCGTGGAACTTGGCCGCGTAGAGCTTACCGCTGTCCAGGTATTTGTCCCCGACGGCGATGCGATCGGAGCGGTTGGCATCTGCCGGATCCCACGTTTGCGTGGACACGAACTTGTAGATGTACTCGTTTCGCGCGTCGTCGCCCATGTAGACGGCGACCTTCTTACCGGCTTCCGCGCGTACGGCAGCGCCCTCGTGCGCCATGCGACCCAGGGTCGTGCGTTTTTTGATCACCGCCGTCGCGTTGTAGGGGTCGATTTCGGTGACGTAGCCCTGGCCGAAAAACTCGTTGCGGTAGTCGTCCGTGGCCGTGGCCCCGCGCACGCTGGTGTTCCAGCGGGTAAAGCGCTCATCGCCGCTCTGGGCGGTATCCCATTGGTACACGTGGGGCGAACCCCGCTCCGCGGTCACGCCCTTGCCATAGCGGGCAAACGCCACGTTCTCGTTGGCGCTGCGGCGCTCGTTGTCGCCGGCATCCCGGGCGAAGAAAGCTGCCCAGTTCTCCTCACCGGTCAGCAGCGTGCCCCACGGCGTCTTGCCGGTGCCGCAGTTGTTGACGGTACCCCGCGTGCGCGTGCCGTCCGGGGAATACTTCGTGCGCAGCAACGCATGACCCCGCGCGGGCCCAGCGATTTCGATCGGCGTTTCGGTAGTGATGCGGCGGTTGAACGGCGAACCCTGGACGTAGGCAAAACGCCCGTTCGTGCCCTTGGCGATCTCGACGATGGTCACGCCCATGGCATGCATCTCCTTGAGCACCTCGGCGTCGGGCCGGGGTGCCGGACTGGGACCGTTGGGATGCAGGAACGTCTGGGTGACCCACTCGTGGTTGATCCCCAGCAGCGCGCGGGTCGTGCTGCGGTCGTCGCGCTGGCCACTGGCGGAAAGGCCGAAATATTCCATCCCGTCGTGCCACTCGCCGCAGCGGCGATCGAAGTCGGTGTCGGTGCCGTCGTTGCGGAACGCCGGAACCCCGCTGAAGAGCGGGTCCCCCATCGCGATGAGCACCTGCGCGCTATAGCCGCCGGGAACGGTGAACCGGTCGGCCAGCGATTTGGGAACGGCCTGAAAACCCAGCAGTGGCACATCGTCGTCGCCGCCACCGCACGCGGTGAGCGTCAAGCCGCCAAGCACGGCCGTCGCCGCGGTACCGACACCGCCGCGCAACAGCGAACGCCGACTCAGGCGCGCCGCGAGGATGGACTCGAACGTGGTGTTGTCTGACGTGTTGTCGGACGTCTCGTCGTGATGGTGTAAGGGGATGCGGTCGATGGCAGACATGGCGACTCCTATGCCGTGAGGAAATGACGGAGTAAACGCCGCGACACGTTAGGCCCGATCGATGAAAAAATCGTGACACCCCTGCACCCGTTCGCCCCTGGACGGGTGACGCCCCTGCTTGCGTATCATTGGTGCATGCAACGCGCCATGCCTGCCCCACCTCCCTCTTCCGCTGCCGTGGCCGCCCTCCCATCGCGGTTCAACGCTTCGGCCGCCCCGCGCTTCCGCGCGCAGCGCGCCTTCACGCTGATCGAGCTGATGGTGATCCTGGTCATCATCGGCGTGCTGGCCGCGCTGATCGTCCCCAACGTCATCGACCGGGCGGACGAGTCGCGCGTGACGGCCGCGCGGTCCGATGTGGCCAACCTGATGCAGGCGCTGAAGCTCTACCGGCTCGACAACCAGCGTTTCCCCACGCAGCAACAGGGCCTGCAGGCGCTGGTGCAGCGCCCGACGCAGGAGCCGGTACCACCGAACTGGCGGCCGTACCTCGAAAAACTGCCCAACGACCCGTGGGGCCGCCCGTACCAGTACCTCAATCCCGGCACCTACGGCGCCGTCGACGTCTTTTCGCTGGGGGCCGACGGCCAGCCCGGCGGCGAAGGCAACGATGCCGACATCGGCAGCTGGCAGTAGCCGCCCGCCTGCGGCACGCGGCTTCACGCTGTTGGAGCTGCTGGTGGTGATCACCATCATCGGCGTGGCGAGCGTGGGCGTCGCGTGGTCGTTGCGCGACACCGACGCGGATCGGCTGGACGAGCAGGCGCAGCGGCTGCAGACACAGATCGAGGTCGCACGCACGCTGGCCCGCGCGACGGCCACACCCGTGCGGCTGCGGTTGCGCCCCAACGGATACGCGTTCGAGGGTCTGCCGGACGACGACACGGGACTGGCCCGCGAACACGCGTGGCTCGCTCCCCACATCCAGGCGCGCAGCGACGCGCCCATCACCCTGGGGCCGGAAGCGCTGGGGACACCGCTGCGGCTGGAGCTCACCTTGGGCCAGGCCCGGCGGGTGCTGCATTCCGACGGGTGGTCGCCGGTGACGATCGAATGAAAGACCGGGGCATGGACACGCGCGGGCGGTGGGCGCGACGGCGATCGGCGGGCTTCACGCTGGTCGAAGTGCTGGCGGCGCTCGCGGTCATGGCGGTGGCGCTGGCCGCCGGGAGCCAGGCCAGCGCGGCGCTGACGCGGCTCGCGGAGCGCCAGACGCTGCAGTGGTTGGCGCAACGTTGTGCCGAGAACGCCCTGGTGGCGGTGCGGCTGGATCCGGTCTATCCGGCGCCGGGTATCCGGACCGAGGCGTGTGCGCAGGGCGGACAGCGCTTCACGGTCGTGCTCGACACCGGCACCACGCCCAACCCGAGCTTTCGACGCCTGCAGGTGCGCGTGGCGCTGGCCGATCGGCCGGATGAGACGCTGCTGCGCACCACGACGATCGTGGGGCGGCACTGATGCGTCGACACGTTGGCCACGGTTTCACGCTGGTCGAGCTGCTGGTGGCGCTGGCCGTGCTGGCCCTGCTGGCGGCCATGGGCTGGCGCGGCACCGAAGCCCTGCTGAGCACCCGCGAGGGGGTGGAGCGCACGTCGCAGGCGCTGCTGGGCTGGCAAACGGCGTTGGCCCAGTGGCAAGCCGACTGGGACGCGAGCGTCACCGGGGACACGCCCGGCGGGGAGGGCGACCTTCCCCGCTGGTCGGCCAGCGACGTGGGGGTGCGCTGGGTGCGGCGCACGCCGGACGGTGGCGATGCGCCCCCGGGGTGGCAGGTGGTGGCCTGGGGACCCGCGGTGGACGCCAGCGGGCAGCGCCGCTGGACGCGGTGGGTCTCGGCGCCCGTGCGCGACCACGCGGCGCTGGGGATCGCTTGGGCCACGGCCCTGTCACGCCTGGGCAGCGACGGGGTGCGCACGGTGCCGATCGAGGGCTGGACGCTGCAAGTATGGCGCGACGGGGGCTGGCGCCCCCCCGACGACGGCCCCCCGCCGCCGGCGGTGCGGCTGGTGTTGCAACCCGCGGCGGGCACGGCACTGGGCGGCCCCGTCCAGGTGGACTGGGTAGCGCCCCGGATCGCGGGGGGCAAGCGATGAGGGCCGCCGCCCATCGCCAGCGCGGCGCGGCGCTGCTGGTGGCGCTGCTGACCGTCGGCCTGGTCACGACGTTGGCGGCCACCGCCTACTGGCGGCAGTGGCAGGCGTGGGCCATCGAGCGCACGGAGCGCGAACGCGCGCAGGCGGGCTGGCTGCTGACCGGCGCGCTGGACTGGGCGCGGCTCATCGTGCGCGAGGACGGCCGCGCCAGCAGCGTCGACCACTTGGGCGAACCGTGGGCCGTGCCGCTGCAACCCACGCGGCTCGCCGCCTTTCTGGAGCGCACCGCAGAGGAAGACGACACCCCGTCGGCGTGGTTGTCCGGCCGCATCGAGGACGCCCAGGGGCGGCTCAACTGGCGCAACCTGATCGAGGTCGTGGGGGAGCGGCCCCGGATCGTCCCGGCGGAGTTCGCCCGCTTCGAGCGGCTCTTTCAACAGCTCGGCTTGCCCCCGCAGGAGCTGCAGCGCGTCGCCGAGGCGCTGGTGCAGGCGTGGTCGAAAGCCGCCGAGCCGGGCACGGCGCGGCCGCTGCCGCCGCAACGGTTAGGGGACCTGCGCGCGCTGGGTCTGTCGGAGCCGACCCTCGCGGCCCTGGAGCCATGGACGGTATGGCTGCCAACCGCCACCCCGCTCAACGTCAACACGGCACCCGCCGTCGTACTGCAGGCGGCCATCCCCGGACTGGACGCCGCGACGGCGCAACGGGTGGTGGAGCAGCGCGCGCAACGCCACTACGCCACGCCACAGGCGTTCGTCGCCGCGCTGGCACGCCCCGACCTCGCGGTGGACGTCACGCGGCTGGACGTGAGCAGCCATTACTTTCTCGTGACCGGCCGGGTGCGGTTGGATGCCCTGACGGTGGAGCAGCGCGCGCTGCTGGCCCGCGACGGCACGCGCGTGAACGTGCTGTGGCGCCAGCAGCGTCCTGTTTCCGCCGACCGTCCCCCGGCAGGGAACGGGTAAGATGCCGCCCGTCGCGTTCACGGCCCCACCGATGCTGCTGCTTTGCCCCCAGTTTGCCGTCGCCAGCGATGCGAGCCATGGCGCTCGCGGCGCCGACCTCTCGCACTGGCGCTGGGCGCGCAGCACCGACGGACAGACCATCGACGCCAGCGGTATCGTCGGGCGGACCGAGCTGGACGCCCTCTCCCCCGCCGAAGGGTGCGTGCTCGTGTGGCCGCTGCAGGCTGTGTCGTGGCACCGCGTGCGGCTGCCCGCCGGCCGTGCCGCCCGCAGCGCGGCCGTCATCGCGGGGCTGCTGGAAGACGCGGTGCTCGACGACCCCGCGGCGCTGCACGTGGCGCTGGAACCCGCGGCCCGCCGCCGTCGCGAGGCCGGCGAGGTCTGGGTCGCCGTCTGTCACCGTGAGGCGCTCGAATCCGCGCTCGCGCCGCTGCTGCAGCAGGGCTGGGCGGTGCAGGCCATCGTGCCCGAGGTGGCCCCGCAACCGCAGGAACTGGCGTGGGCGCATGCGATCGACGAGATCCCGCACCTGACGCTCGCCGGCCCGCACGGCGTCCTCACCCAGCGCTTGATGCCGGGGGGGATGCCGGGTGGGATGGCGGACGCGTTGGCGGGGGACGATTCGCCCCCGTCGGCCTGGGCGGACGCCACGACGATCCAGGAGGCGCAACGTCACCTGCCGGATTGGCCGTGGCAGGTGGTGCCGGCGGGGCACGTCTGGCTGCACACGCTGGCACAGGGCTGGAACCTGGCGCAATTCGACCTCGCCGCGCGTGTCGGCGGCGTGGGGTGGCACCGGCTGCAGTCGGCCGTGCGCGCCGTCTGGTACCGGCCGGAGTGGCGCGCGGCGCGCTGGGGCCTCGCGGCTTCGGTCGCGCTGCCGCTGGTGGCGCTGCCCGCGCTGGCGTGGCAGCAACGCCAGCAGGAACAGGCGTTGCGCGCAGCCCTGCTGCACACCGCGCGGCAGGCGCTGCCGGACACGCCGGTCTTGCTGGACCCGGTGCGGCAGGTGCAACAGGCGCTCGCACGCGAGCGGGCCCGTGCCGGTGACGTGCCACCCGCGCTGCTGGAGCGCGTGCTGCACGCCTGGGGCAGCGCGGACGGGCTGCCGCCGCTGCGCGCCCTGCAGGCAGACGATGCCGGCGTCCGCATCGACACCGACCCCGGGCTCGGCGCCGATCGCCTGGCCGCCGCGATCGCCCCCCACGGGCTGGTCGCCCGCCCCGGCCTGCCCGGTCAGTGGACCCTCACGCCCGCGCGGGAGGGGGGGCGATGACGGCGTCACCGCTCGCCCGCCTCGGCGCCGACTGGCAAGCCCGCTGGCGCGCGTGGCCAGCGGCGTGGCGCCGCGCTGTCGTCGTCGCCTTGGCGGGTGGCATCGCGCTGGCCGGCTGGTACGGGGTGTGGGGACCGGCGTGGCGTCAGTGGCGCGACGGTCCTGCGCGCCTGGCGCAGCAGCGCGAGGCGGTCGCGGCCCTGCAGCGCGACGCGGCGGCCCTCGCCCGCTGGCGTCAGGCGCCGGATGCCGCCCTGCTGCCGGCGACGCCCGAGCAGGCGCGCGAGGCCTTGCTGACCACCAGCCGCCGCTGGCTGGGTCCGCAGGTCCGGGTCGCGGCGGCCGAAGGCGGCTGGGACATCGTGTTCGAAGGGGCGCGCGCCGAGGACCTGGCGGTGTGGCTGGTCGAGCTGCGCACCACGCTGGGCCTGTCGGTCGTGCGCGCGCAGTGGACGCGGGATCCGGCCAGCGGCCGGTGGCAGGGGTCGGTGACCGCCTCGTCGGGAGCCGCGCGCGATGGCTAAGGGCTGGCGCGTTCCGCTGGTCGCGGCCGCGCTGGGCGCGGGCGTGGGCAGCGTCGTGTTCGCGCCCGCACGCTGGTGGGCCGTCGTGGTCGACCACACCACCCAGGGGCGCGTACAACTCCAGTACACCCAGGGTACGGTCTGGCGGGGCCGAGCCGACGTGATCCTGACCGGCGACGGGGGCGTGTTGCGGCTGCCCGGCGGGCTGGCGTGGGATTGGGGTTGGACGGCCACCCCCCGGCCCGCGGTGACCGTCACGCTGACGCTGCCGTGCTGCGCCACCTCGCCGTGGGTGTGGCGGCTGACACGCTCCGACACGGGGTGGATGGTCACGACGGATGCCCAGCGGCTGACCGCAGATCTCGCCTGGCTGTCGGCGCTGGGGTCGCCGTGGAACACGCTCGGCCTGCAGGGCACGGTGGCGGTGGAGGTCGCGCCGGTGCGCTGGCCGCTCGGCACCGCAACCGCCGATCCGGCAAACGACGGGCTCCGCTGGACAGCGCGGGTCACCGACCTGTCGTCGACCGTGGCCACCGTGCGGCCGCTGGGCAGCTACCGGCTCGAAGGCGCGTGGACGCCCGCCGGCGGCCCCACGCTGACGCTCTCGACACTGTCGGGCGATCTGCGACTCGAAGGCAGCGGCGGCTGGGAGCGAGGGCGGTTTCGCTTCCAGGGGTTGGCGCAGGCCACACCGCAGCGGCTGGAAGCGCTGTCGAATCTGTTGAACCTGCTGGGCCGGCGCGACGGCGACCGCGCCCACCTCAAAATCGGATGATGCCGATGCACGCGCGATACCCTCGTTTGACCCTGCGGCCGCTGGCCGCGCTGACGCTCGCGGCCGGGCTCGCCGCTGTCGTGCCACCCGCTGCCGCGCAGCCCCCTGCGCCCGCGGTGCGTCCCGGGCAACCGGTCACGCTGAACTTTCAGGAGGCGGAAATTGAATCGGTGGCGCGGGCGATCGCGCTGGCCAGCGGCCGCCACATCGTCGTCGACCCGCGGGTCAAAGGCACGATGACGCTGGTCACCGAAAACCCGGTCGGCCCGCAGGCCGCGCTGTCGCAGTTCGGGGCCGAGCTGCGGTTGCGCGGTTTTGCACTCGTGGAGTCGCAGGGCATCTACAAGATCGTGCCCGAAGCCGAAGCCAAGCTGCTGGGCGGTCCCGTGTTGACCGAGGAGCAGACCCCGCGCGATGGGCAACTGGTCACGCAGATTTTCCGGCTCCAGCATGAAAACGCCAACACGCTGCTGCCGGTGCTGCGCCCGCTGATCAGCCCCAACAACCCGATCACCGTCAACCCCGGCAACAACGCGCTCGTCATCACCGACTACGCCGACAACCTGCGCCGACTGGCGCGCATCATCGCGGCGCTGGACACCGTGGGCGGCACCGACCTGGAGATCCTGCCGCTGCGGCACGCCGTGGCCAGCGACATCGTGCCGCTGTTGCAGCAGCTCCTCGACGGCGAGGCGAGCGTGGTGGCACGACCCGTCAACGCCGGCACCGCACCCGCGCCGGCCGCGGTTGGCGGACCGCGCACCACCGTGTTGGCCGAGCCGCGCAGCAACGCGATCCTGGTGCGCGCCGCCAACCCAGCCCGGCTCGCGCTCGTGCGTGCCCTGGTCGAGAAACTGGACCGGCCCACGGCCGGCAGCGCCGCCGCGAATGTGCGGGTGGTGTACCTGCGCAACGCCGATGCGGTGCGGCTGGCGGCGACGCTGCGCGCGGCGCTCGCGGCCGACGCGGGCCCCGCCGCGGGACCGACGACGGCCGCGGGGGCCGGCAGCCCCCCTGCGCGATTGGGCACCAGCACCCCCGCCACGAACACCGCCGCCACCCCCCCCACTGGTGCTGCTTCCGCCGGTGGGGACGCCATCAGCACCGGCGGGATCGTGCAGGCCGATCCGGCCAGCAACGCGCTCATCATCACCGCCCCGGAGCCGCTATACCGCCAGTTGCGCCAGGTCATCGACCAGCTCGACGTCCGCCGCGCCCAAGTCTACGTCGAGAGCCTCATCGCCGAGGTCAACGCGGACAAAGTGTCCGAAATCGGCATCCAGTGGCAGGGGGTGCTGGGCCAGCAGGGCAGTGGCACGCTGGGCGTCATCGGCACCAACTCCAGCGTGGCGGGTGCCAACATCCTCGGTGTCACGGCGGGGCTCGCCGCCGGTGGTACGCAAGCCGCCCAAGCCCTGGGCTCGCTCGGCGGCGGCCTCAATGTCGCCCTGGCACCGCGCTTCAACGGTCGCTACTACCTCGGCGCGCTGGCCCATTTTCTGCAGAGCACGGGCAACGCCAACATCCTCTCGACCCCCAATCTGCTGACGCTCGACAACGAGGAAGCGAAGATCGTCATCGGCCAGAACGTGCCTTTCGTCACCGGCCAGTACACCGCCAACAATACCAACCAGGGCGCGGTCAACCCGTTCCAGACCATCGAGCGCAAGGACGTGGGCCTGACGCTGCGCGTCAAGCCCCAGATCAACGAGCAGGGCACCGTCAAGCTGCAAATCTTCCAGGAAGTGAGCTCGGTGCTGCCCAGCTCCATCAACTCCCCCACCGGCCTCATCACCAACAAGCGCTCGATCGAATCGACGGTGCTGGTCGAGGACGGCGGCATCGTCGTGCTCGGTGGCCTGCTGCAGGATGAGTTCGGCGGCAACGAGGACAAGGTGCCGGGCCTCGGCGACGTCCCCGTCCTCGGTCAGCTCTTTCGCAGCGAAAAGCGCAGTCGAAAAAAAACCAACCTGATGGTCTTCCTGCGCCCCGTCGTCGTGCGCGACGCGCGGCAAACCGATGCCCTGGCCGTCGACCGCTACGAGTGGATGCGCGCGGTGCAGCGCGACGCGCAACCGGCCCCGAGCAGCGTGCATCCGGTCAACACCGCACCTGTGTTGCCGCCGTTGTCGTCACCCGCAGGCGGTACAGGATCGGCCCCATCACCCGCCACCCCCACGCCGAACGCGCCAGCGGAAATACCCGCGCACATCGCGCCACCGCCGACGACGGTACCCGGTGCGTCGCCCGCCTCCCCCGCGGGGCCGAACACAGACCAACCCGCCACGACCACGCGTTGACAGGCACCACCGATGAGCGGCCCCCATCCCCTGCCCTATGCTTACGCGCGCCAGCACGGCGTGCTGCTGCACGTCGACCGGGGCGAGGCGTGGCTCTACGCCCGCGCCGCGCAGGGGGACGAGCGCACCGGGCGCTACAGTGCCATAGGGGAAGTCCAGCGACGCCACGGCCTGTGCGCGCTGGTCTGGGTCAGCGCGGACGAGTTCGAGCAGCGCCTGCAGGCCGCCTACGCGTCCGGGGGCGATGCGACCGCTGCCGCCATCGTCAGCGAGGTGGAAAACGTCGCCGACCTCTCCCGTCTGATGCAGGAGCTGCCGCAGATCGAGGACCTGCTCGAGTCCGCCGACGACGCCCCCATCATCCGCATGCTCAACGCGCTGCTGACGCAGGCGGTGCGCGAGCGCGCCAGCGACATCCACATCGAGCCGTACGAGCGCCACTCGAGCGTGCGCTTTCGCATCGACGGCACGCTGCGCGAGGTCGTGCAGCCCAACCGCGCGCTGCACGCGGCGCTCATCTCGCGCCTGAAGATCATGGCCGAACTCGATATCGCCGAGAAGCGCCTGCCGCAGGACGGCCGCATCGGCCTGCGGCTGGGCGGACGCGCGGTGGACGTGCGTGTCTCGACGCTGCCCAGCGCCCACGGCGAGCGGGCGGTGCTGCGGCTGCTGGACAAGTCCGAGGGGGTGCTCAGCCTCGAAGCCGTCGGCATGCAGGGCGAGACGCTGCAGCGCTTCGAGCAGCTGATCCACCAGCCCCACGGCATCGTGCTCGTCACAGGGCCCACCGGCTCGGGCAAGACCACGACGCTCTACGCGGCGCTGTCGCGCCTGGACGCGCAGCGGCTCAACATCATGACGGTCGAAGACCCGATCGAGTACGAACTGCCGGGCATCGGCCAGACGCAGGTCAACCCCAAGATCGACCTGACGTTTGCGAAGGCGCTGCGCGCGATCCTGCGCCAGGACCCGGACGTCATCATGATCGGCGAGATCCGCGACCGCGAAACCGCGCAGATCGCGATCCAGGCGTCGCTGACCGGCCACCTGGTGCTGGCGACGCTGCACACCAACGACGCCCCGAGCGCCGTCACGCGCCTCGTGGACATGGGGGTGGAGCCGTTTCTGCTGTCGAGTTCGCTGCTCGGCGTGCTCGCACAGCGCCTGGTGCGCAAGATCTGTCCGGCGTGCCGCGGCGCCGGCTGCGAGGCGTGTGGCGCGAGCGGCTACCAGGGCCGCACGGGCCTCTTCGAGCTGATGCCGGTGGACGATGCGGTGCGCGCGCTCATCCACGCCGGCGCGGCGGAAGCGGCGCTGCGCGAACGCGCCCAGGCGCTCGGCATGGTGCCGCTGCGCCAGGCGGGCGACGCGCTGGTCGCGCAGGGCGTCACGACCGCCGAGGAAGTGTGGCGCGTCACGCGCGATTGATCCCGGGGATGTCAAGGCGTGGCCGTCTACCGTTACGAGGCGCTCGACGAACGCGGCAACCGCCGGCGCGGCCAGATCGACGCCGACTCGGCCCGTGCCGCGCGCGCCCGGCTGCGCGCGCAGGGGCTGGCACCGATCGGCGTCACCGAGGCGGGCGCGGCCGATGGCGCGGCGGCTGGGGAGCGCCGCGCCCTGAACCGCACGCGGCTCGCGTCGTGGACGCGCCAGCTCGCGTCGCTGGTCGCGGGCGGGCTGCCGCTGGAGCGGGCGCTGGCCACGCTGGCGGACGAGGCCGAGACCCCGCGCGAGCGCGAACTGCTCACCCAACTGCGCGCCGAGGTCAACGCGGGGAGTGCGCTGGCCACGGCGCTGGCGGCGCACCCGCGCACCTTCGACGACAGCTACCGCGCGGTGGTCGCGGCGGGGGAAGCCAGTGGCCGGCTGGGTGCCGTACTCGAGCGGCTCGCCGACGAACTCGAGGCCAGCGATGCGCTGCGCCAGCGGGTCCTCTCGGCGGTGCTGTATCCGGCCATCGTCACCGTGTTTGCGCTCGCCATCGTGGTGTTCCTGATGACCAGCGTCGTGCCGCAGGTGGCGCAGGCGTTCAGCAGCGGACGGCGTGCGCTGCCGCTGTTGACCGTCGTCATGCTGCGCGTCAGCCAGTGGCTGCGCGACTGGGGCTGGACACTGCCGGTGCTCGCGGCGCTGGGCGCGGGTGCCATCGCCGGTGCCCGGCGCACGCCGGCGCTGCGGCAGCGGCTGGATCGCGCGTGGCTGGGCGTGCCCGTCGTGGGGCGGCTCAGCCGCCAGTACGACGTGGCGCGCTTCGCGGGCACGCTCGCGCTGCTGACCGGCGCGGGTGTACCGCTGCTGCGGGCGCTGCAGACGGCCGCGGGGACGTTGCGCAACCACGCGCTGCGCGCCGACGCGCTGGAGGTGCTCGCCCTCGTGCGCGAAGGGGCACCCCTGGCGGCGGCGCTGGCCACACGCCGCGCGTTTGCCGGGCCACTGATCGCCTTTGCCCGGCTGGGCGAACAAACCGGCCAGCTCAGCGTGATGCTGCAGCGGGCGGCGCAACAGCTCGCCGCCGACGTACAACGCCGCACGCTGCGGCTGGCCACGCTGCTGGAACCCGCCCTCATCGTCGCGATGGGGGCAATCGTGCTGCTGATCGTGCTGTCGGTGATGCTGCCGATCATCCAGCTCAATCAGCTGGTGCGCTGACGCCATGCCCCACGCCTCACCCGCGCCGCACGCCCACCCCGGTACCCTATCCGCTACCGGTGGCACGGCCTGCGACCCCGGCGCTGCGCCACGTACTGACGCCCCCCGCGACGCCGGCCCTGTCCCCGGCACATCCCCCGAACACAGCGCCCAGCCTGCCGGCACTTGGCTCCCGTGGGCGCGCCGGGTGCCCTCACCCCACCACGGCCCCCGGCCGGAGGGGGCGACGCTGGACCTGATCGTCGTGCACTCGATCAGCCTGCCGCCCGGCGAGTACGGCGGCCCGTACATCGAGCAGCTCTTCACCCACACGCTGGACTGGGACACCCATCCGTATTTCCAGCAGATCCGCGGCCTCGAGGTCTCGGCACACTTCCTCATCCGGCGCGACGGGGCGCTGGTGCAGTTCGTCGCCTGCGAGCGGCGGGCGTGGCACGCGGGTGTCTCCGCGTGGCGGGACCGCCCGAATTGCAACGACTTTTCGATCGGGATCGAACTCGAAGGACTCGAAGGCGACCGCTTCGAGGACGTTCAGTACGCGACGCTGGCACGGCTGTGCGGCGAGCTGCGCGCGCGCTTCCCGACGCTCACCGACATCGCCGGCCACGAACACATCGCCCCGGGGCGCAAGCGCGACCCCGGCCCCGGCTTCGACTGGGCGCGGCTGGCGGCACTGACCGGCTGGCCCGCCGAAGGGCTCGCCAGCACCGCGGCGGCGACCGACACCCGCGCGACCTGAAGACCGCACCCGGACCCGCCCGTTCTGACACGGGTCAGCCGCGCGTGCCCGCGTCCGCGTCGCGGCCGTCGGGCCCCGTCCCGGCCCCCTATCGATCCGGCACGAAGAAGTTCCGTGCCCCCCGCAGTGTTCTGGGCCTCTGACAAAAGCGAAGCAGGAGGCTCAAGACAAGCCCGTGCCGGAGCGACAACGCCCAACAACGCCGCCACCCCGCGGGAAAACCCGAGGCAATCGCGGCGCGCCCACGGCATAGAAAGAATTTTTGTGGCGCGGTGACGCACACGGCCACCGGCTCGCGCTACACTACCGCTAGCGTTTTTCGAACCCGTTGGACACTATATCTAGTGTCCTAAGTCGGGTCATCCTTTTCTCGTCCATTTACGCGAGGACCCATGCAGACCACGCTCACTTCCCCCTCGTCGCCTGCCCACGGCACCCCCGCGGCCGACGTCGCGCGCGCGGCCAGCAGCACCACGCTGCCCCACTACCAGATCATCCGCCGCAACGGCGCCGTCGTGCCGTTCGAGCCCAACAAAATCGCCGTGGCGATGATGAAAGCCTTCCTGGCCGTGCACGGGCCGCAGGGGGCGGCGTCGGCCAGCGTGCGCGAGACGGTCGAGCAGCTGACCCAGGCGGTCGTGCGGGCGCTGATGCGCTCGCGCCCGGGCGGCGGGACCTTCCACATCGAGGACGTGCAGGACCAGGTCGAGCTGGGCCTGATGCGCGGCGGCCACCACGAGGTCGCGCGCGCCTACGTGCTCTACCGCGAGCGCCGCGCGCAGGAGCGCGCCGCCCGGGCGGCGCAGGAACAGGCGCAGCCCGCGCAGCCGGTGCTGCACGTCGTCGACGGCGGCGAGCGCCGCCCGCTCGATCTGGAACGCCTGCAGGCGCTGATCCACTCCGCCGTCGAGGGGCTGGGGCCGGACGTCAAAGCCGAGCCGATCGTGGCCGAGACGCTGCGTAACCTCTACGACGGCGTGCCGATGGAGGAAGTGCACAAGGCGGCGATCCTGGCCGCGCGCACCAAGATCGAGACCGACCCCGACTACACCTACGCCACCGCGCGGCTGCTGCTGCACACCATCTACAAGGAGGTGCTGGGCGAGGAGGTCACGCACGCGCAGATGCACACGCGCTACGCCGAATACTTCCCCGCCTTCATCAAGAAGGGGGTCGAGGCCGAACTGCTCAACCCCGAGCTGCTGACCTTCGACCTGGCGCAGTTGGCCGCGGCGCTCAAGCCCGAGCGCGACCTGCAGTTCGACTACCTCGGGCTGCAAACCCTGTACGACCGCTATTTCCTGCACGTGCGCAAGCGCCGCATCGAGCTGCCGCAGGCTTTCTTCATGCGCGTGGCGATGGGCCTGGCCCTCAACGAGATCGACCGTGAGGCGCGCGCCATCGAGTTCTACGAGGTCCTGTCCTCGTTCGACTTCATGTCGTCCACGCCCACCCTGTTCAACAGCGGCACGCTGCGCTCGCAGCTCTCGAGCTGCTACCTCACCACCGTGCCGGACGACCTGGAGGGCATCTACGACGCGATCAAGGAAAACGCCCTGCTGTCCAAGTTCGCCGGCGGCCTGGGCAATGACTGGACGCGCGTGCGCGCGCTGGGCAGCCACATCAAGGGCACCAACGGCGAGTCGCAGGGCGTCGTGCCGTTCCTGAAGGTCGTTAACGACACCGCGGTGGCCGTCAACCAGGGCGGCAAGCGCAAGGGCGCCGTGTGCTGCTATCTGGAGACGTGGCACCTGGACATCGAGGAGTTCCTGGAGCTGCGCAAGAACACCGGCGACGACCGCCGCCGCACGCACGACATGAACACGGCCAACTGGATTCCGGACCTGTTCATGAAGCGCGTGATGGAAGACGGCATGTGGACGCTGTTTTCGCCGTCGAGCGTGCCGGACCTGCACGACAAGTTCGGCCGCGATTTCGAAGAGGCGTACGTGGCCTATGAAGAAAAAGCCGCCCGTGGCGAAATCCAGCCGTGCAAGCAGGTGCGCGCCGTCGACCTGTGGCGCAAGATGCTGACCATGCTGTTCGAGACCGGGCACCCGTGGATCACGTTCAAGGACCCGTGCAACATCCGCAGCCCGCAGCAGCACGTCGGCGTCGTGCACTCGTCCAACCTGTGCACCGAGATCACGCTCAACACCAGCGACACCGAAACCGCGGTGTGTAACCTCGGCTCGGTCAACCTGGTGCAGCACCTCAAGGACGGGCCCAACGGCAAGGAGCTCGACCACGACAAGCTCAAGCGCACCATCGCCACCGCGATGCGCATGCTCGACAACGTGATCGACATCAACTACTACGCGGTCAAGAAGGCGCGCGACGCCAACCTGCGCCACCGGCCGGTGGGGCTGGGCATCATGGGCTTCCAGGACGCGCTGTACGAGCTGCGCATCCCCTACGCGTCGGAGGCGGCGGTCGAGTTCGCCGACCGCTCGATGGAGGCGGTGTGTTACTACGCGTACTGGGCCAGCAGCGACCTCGCGGTGGAGCGCGGGCGCTACTCCAGCTACAAGGGGTCGCTGTGGGATCGCGGCATCCTGCCGCCCGACAGCATCGACCTGCTGGCGCAGGAGCGCGGCGGCTACGTCGAGGTGGACCGCTCGCGCACGCTGGACTGGGACGCGCTGCGCGCGAAGATCGCGCGCGACGGCATGCGCAACTCCAACTGCATCGCCATTGCGCCCACCGCCACCATCTCCAACATCATCGGTGTGGACGCGTCGATCGAGCCGTGCTTCGGCAACCTGTCGGTCAAGTCCAACCTCTCCGGTGAGTTCACCGTGATCAACCACTACCTGGTCAAGGACCTCAAGCGCCTGGGCCTGTGGGACGAGGTGATGATCATGGACCTCAAGCACTTCGACGGGTCGCTGTGGCCGATCGACCGCGTGCCGCTGGAGCTCAAGGAGCTGTACCGCACGGCGTTCGAAATCGAGCCGCGCTGGCTGGTCGAGGCCGCCGCGCGCCGCCAGAAGTGGATCGACCAGGCGCAAAGCCTCAACATCTACATGGCCGGCGCGTCGGGCAAGAAGCTCGACGAAACCTACAAGCTGGCGTGGATCCGCGGCCTCAAGACCACCTACTACCTGCGCACCACCGGCGCCACGCACGCCGAGAAGGCCACCGTGCGCAGCGGCGCGCTCAACGCCGTGCCCACCGCCGGGGGCACGGCCGGCCTGGGGGCGGTGGCCGCGGCCGAGCCCGCCACCGACATCAAATTCTGCGCGATCGACGACCCCGGCTGCGAGGCCTGTCAGTGACCCGCGCCGGCGGCACCCGGATCCGCGGGGTGATGCCGGCGCGCAACAGCCCGCGCCCCATCGCCCCCGCCGCGACCGCCGGCCCTTGTCAATTCGTCGTCATATTTCAATAATTTCATCGATCGGATCACACCATGTTGATTTGGGAAGACCAAACCCCCACCGTCGCCCCGCAACCGGCACGCCCCGCGGCCCGACCCGAGCCGGCGCTGCAGCCGGTGTCGCCACTGGCCGGTGTGATGCCCCCGACGGCGGGGCTGGGTGATGCGCCCTCCCTCGGCGCCGCTCACAACGCCCCTTCTGGCACCCCTCCCGCCAGCGCCGCCGCTACGGCCGGTGCCGCCACCCAGTCGGTGCGCGCGCAGGCCGCGAGTTTTCGCCGCGTCAACGTCGCCGACAAGCGCATCATCAACGGCCAGACCGACGTCAACCAGCTGGTGCCGTTCAAATACAAATGGGCGTGGGAAAAATACCTCGCCACCTGCGCCAACCACTGGATGCCGCAGGAAATCAACATGTCGCGCGACATCGCGCTGTGGAAGGACCCCAACGGCCTGACCGAGGACGAGCGCCGCATCATCAAGCGCAACCTGGGCTTCTTCGTCACGGCCGACTCGCTCGCGGCCAACAACATCGTGTTGGGCACTTACCGCCATATCACGGCGCCCGAGTGCCGCCAATTCCTGCTGCGCCAGGCGTTCGAGGAAGCCATCCACACACACGCTTATCAATACATCGTCGAATCGCTGGGGCTCGATGAAGGCGAGATCTTCAACGCCTACCACGAAATCCCGTCGATCCGCGACAAGGACGAGTTCCTGATCCCGTTCATCGACGCGATCATGGACCCGGATTTCCGCACCGGCACGCCGGAGGCGGACCAGACGCTGCTGAAGTCGCTGATCGTCTTCGCCTGCCTGATGGAGGGGCTGTTCTTCTACGTCGGCTTCACACAGATTCTGGCGCTGGGCCGCCAGAACAAGATGACCGGCGCCGCGGAGCAGTACCAGTACATCCTGCGCGACGAGTCGATGCACTGCAATTTCGGCATCGACATGATCAACCAGCTCAAGCTGGAAAACCCGCACCTGTGGACGCCGCAGTTCAAGGCCGAGATCAAGGAGCTGTTCCTCAAGGCCGTCGATCTGGAGTACCGCTACGCCGAAGACACGATGCCGCGCGGCGTGCTGGGCTTGAACGCCAGCATGTTCAAGGGTTACCTGCGCTACATCGCCAACCGGCGCGCGACGCAGATCGGGCTGGATCCACTCTTCCCGAACGAGGAAAACCCCTTCCCGTGGATGAGCGAAATGATCGACCTCAAGAAGGAGCGCAATTTCTTCGAAACCCGCGTGATCGAGTACCAGTCGGGCGGCGCGCTGTCCTGGGACTGATCCCCGGACGCCGGGCCGCGGGTGCGCCCCGCGCGGTTTCGCCGTTTTCCAACCCCGCCAACCCCCAAGAGCAGGAGACCCCCCATGGCAACTGGAAAGAAGGCCACCGCCGCGGCCGCCACCGCCGCCAAGCCCAAGAAGGCCGCCACCGCTGCAAAGGCGGCAGCCAAGCCGGCCACCCCGAAAACAGACGCGGCCGCACCCGCCTCGGTGAAGAAGGCCCCGGCGAAGGCTGCGGCAACCAAGACGACGGCGAAGCCGGCCAGCGCTGCGGCCACCGCGGCAGCCCCGGCCACCGCAGCGGCCAAGCGTCGCAGCACCGCAGCGAAGACGGCAGCCGCCCCGGCTGCCGCTCCCGCGCCCGCCGCCCCGGCCAAGGCCGCGGCGAAGAAGACCGCTGCACCGGCGCCCGCCTCCACCACCGCGACCAAGGCCCCCAAGACGGCCAAAGCCACCGCCGCCGTGACCAAGGCCAAACCGGCTGCGGCTGACACCGCCGCGAAGGCCACCCCGGCCGCGCCCGCAGCGAAGGCCAAGGCCAAGCCTGCCGCGTCGGCGGCGGCAAAGCCGGCCAAGGGCACCGCCGCCGCAGCCGATAAGCCGGCGAAAGCCGCGAAAGCCACCTCGAGCGCGGGGGCGGACAAGCCTGCCGACAAGGCCAAACCGGCCAAAGCCAAGCCGGCGGCCAAGGCCGACAAGAGTGGAAAAGCCGACAAGCCCGCGAAAGCCGAGAAGGCGGCCCAAGCGGAAAAATCGGTCAAAGTGGAGAAGGCCGAGAAAGTGAAAAAGGCGGGCGCGCCGGCGAAGGCTGACAAAGCCGCCAAGCCCGCCAAGGCGGAAAAAGAAAAAGGCACCAAAGCGAAGAGCGCCAAACCCGCCAAAACCAAGCAGGAAAAGGCCGCCGCCGCGCCCAGCGCCGAGACGCGCCTGACCCCGAAGGCCGCGTGGCCCTTCCCCACCGGCCCGCGTCCCTGAGGGCGGCGCACGCCATTCGCCAACCCTTGGGCGAACCCTTGGTCACAGCAGCCCGTGTGCCTGCGCCCAAACCTGCCACTGCTCCAGCGCCGTCCGGCGGCTGGACTCGGGCAGGAACGAAGCCTCGATCGCACAGCGCTGCATGTGGGCCAAGTCGCGCACCGACAGACCCGCCTGTTCGTGCAACAAACGCAGTTCGTCGCTGAGCGTCGTCGCCGACATCAGGCGGTTGTCCGGTGAGATCGAAACGTGCAGCCCCGCCGCCCACATGGCGCGAACAGGGTGCTCGGCGACGCTGGGCGCTGCCCCGGTGTGGACGTTGCTCGATGGACACACCTCGAAGTGCACGCCAAGCCGCTTGGCCTCCTCCATCCAAGCCGCGTCATCGGTGATGCGCACGCCGTGCCCCACCCGCTGTGCGCCGTAGGCAGCGGCTTGCAATACCCGCCAGCCAGCGTCGGCTTCGCCCGCGTGCAACGTCAGTGCCAAGCCAGCCGCTTGCGCGCAGCGCAGTGCCTCGGCGTGCAAGCTCGGCGGATAGCCCAACTCGGGCCCGGCCAAGTCGAATCCCACCACCCCTTGGTCTCGATACCGCGCGGCCACTTGCGCCGCACGCAGGGTTCGCTCGGGGGGATCTTGGCGCATGGCGCACACGATGAGGCCGCACGGCAAGCCACCACCGCGCAGTCCCTCGAGCACCGCTTCTACCGCAGCCTCGGCTGCCAGCCCCCACGGCTCGAACAACTGCGGCGCAAACCGCACCTCGCCCAACACACAGCCGTCCGCGCGCATATCCTGCACCAGCTCACGCGCGACGCGCTCACACGCCGACGCCGTCGCCATCGCTTGCACAGTCAGTGCAAAGCCCTCCAGATAGCGTACCAGGCTGCCGGAGTTGGCGTTGTCCGCCATCCATTGCGCCAGGGCGCGCGGCTCCTCATGTGGCAAACGCATACCGCGTGCGCGGGCCAACTCGATGAGCGTCGAGGGGCGCAAGCCGCCGTCCAAATGCTCGTGCAGACTGGCTTTGGGCAAGGCGCGCCAGTCCCACACTGGGGTCGCTGCAGTTGTCAATCCGTTGACTCCTAAGGGTTTACCCGGCCTCGTCAGCGGCACGGGTATTGGATACCATCGCGCCCTAGCAAACGTTTGCGTCCGGTCGTCGGCGCGGCATTTTGCCGCGACTGGCCACAGCTGTCCATCCCTGTCGACCGCGCGCGCTTGCTTGGCCCTGCACCCCCCAACCGGAGAAACGCAACATGAACCTCGTTCGCCAAGCCCGCACCACCTTGGCTGCGCTGCTCACCACCGCCACACTGACCGCTTGGGCGCAACCTGCCGTCGTGTTCGACATGGGTGGCAAATTCGACCGCTCGTTCAACCAAGCCGCCTATGTGGGCCTGGAGCGTTGGAAGAAGGAAACCGGCAAGAACTACCTGGAGTTCGAAATCGCCAACGAAACGCAGCGCGAACAGGCCATTCGCCGCATGGCCGAGCGCGGTGCCAGCCCCGTGATTGGCATCGGCTTTGGCCAAGCCTCGGGCATCGAGAAAGTGGCCAAGGAGTTCCCCAAGCAGAAATTCGCCATCATTGACTCGGTGGTCAACCTGCCCAACGTGCAGTCCGTGGTGTTCAAGGAGCACGAGGGCAGTTTTCTCGCAGGCGTGATGGCCGCCAAAGCCAGCCGCAGCGGCAAGGTCGGCTTCATCGGCGGCATGGACATCCCGCTCATTCGCAAATTCCTTTGCGGCTACGAACAGGGCGTCAAATACGTCAACCCGAAGGCGGAAGTGATCGCCAACATGACCGGCACGACCGGGGCGGCCTGGAACGACCCGGTGCGCGGCGGTGAGCTGGCCAAGGCGCAGTTCGCGCGCGGTGTGGACGTGGTGTTCGCCGCCGCCGGTGCCACGGGTCTGGGCGTTTATCAAGCGGCCAAGGACGCGGGCAAACTCGCCATCGGCGTCGACAGCAACCAAAACCACCTGCACCCGGGCACGATGCTGACCTCGATGGTCAAACGCGTGGACGTGGCGGTCTACAACGTCGCCAAAAACCACAGCCCCGGCACCACCGTGCTCGGGCTGGCCGAGGGCGGCGTGGACGTGGCCATCGATGAGCACAACCAGAAATTGGTGACACCCGACATGCGCAAGGCGGTCGAGGAGGCGCGCGCTGCCATCCTGTCGGGCAAGATCAAAGTCATCGACTACATGGCCAACAACGCCTGCCGTTGAGGCGGCACGGCGTGTTTGGGGCGTGGCGCGCAGGATCGCAATGCCATCGATCAAGGACGTAGCGACGCTGGCAGGGGTGTCGTTCACCACGGTTTCGCACGTGCTCAATGGCACGCGCAAGGTGCACCCGGCCACGCGGGAGCGCGTGTTGCGCGCCGTCGAGGCTTGTGGTTATGTGCCCAGTGCCGCAGCGCGGGCGCTGCGCGGCGCGCCCAGCCGCGTCATTGGGATGCTCGTGCCCGACGTGAGCGACCCGTTCTGCGCGGAGCTGACGTTGGGGGCCGAGCGGGCCGCTGCCGCCGCCGGCTACAGTGTGGTGCTGGCCAACACCCATCCGCGGCGCTTGCCCGACGCCCCCGCGATCGAGAGCCTGTTGGGCCGCCATCTGGATGGGCTGCTGGTGGTGGCCGGCTTGTTCGAGCACCAGCGACTGCTGCAGCGGCTGCGCGCCGCGCTGGGGCGGCGTCAGCTGCCGGTGGTCTTCATCGACGACGAGCCCGGCCCGCTGGCCAGTGAGGCGTTGTGCGCCGACGCCGTTGCCTGCGCGCAGGAAGCCACCTCGCACCTGCTGGCCCTGGGTCATCGCCGCATCGCGTGTTTGAGCGGCCCGCTGATCATGCCGGTGGCGCAGCAGCGGGTCGTCGGCTGGCGGCAAGCCTTGCAGGCGGCGGGCCTCACAGCCGAAGCGGCCGCCGTGGAGGAGAGCGACTTCAGTGTCGCCGGTGGCTACCGGGCCACCCAGGCGCTGCTGCAGCGCTGGCATCCCACAGCGGTGCTGGCCTGCAACGACGCCATGGCAATCGGGGCCATGCGGGCCCTGGCCGAAGCCGGTCTGCGCGTGCCGCAAGATTGTTCGGTCGTCGGCATCGACGGTATCGAATGGGGTGCGTTTACGCACCCTCCGCTGACCACGGTGGGAGAATCGCTGCCACAGGTAGGCGAGTGGGCGGTTCAACGCCTGCTGCACCGCCTGTCGCACCCCGACGCTCCCAATGCCCGATGGACGCGCACGCCCCGGTTGATCGTGCGTGCCTCCACCGCCCCCGCCCCAACCGCTTGACCCCTGCACCCGCCATGCATGTTCTTGACGCCCCGGCCGCCCCGCCCCCCGAGTGGGCGGTGGAGATGATCGACATCCACAAGCGCTTCGGCTCCGTCATGGCCAATCAGGGGGTGACGCTGCGCGTGCGCCGCGGCACCATCCATGGCTTGGTTGGCGAAAACGGCGCGGGCAAAAGCACGCTGATGTCCATTCTGTACGGGTTTTACCATGCCGACGTCGGCTGCATCCGGCTGCACGGGCGCGAAGTCCCCATCGGCAGCACGCACGATGCCATCGCCGCCGGCGTGGGCATGGTGCACCAGCATTTCATGCTGGTGGACACGCTCAGCGCGCTGGACAACGTGCTGTTGGGCAGCGAGGGGCATTTTGATTTGCGCACAGCACGCCACAACGCGCGGCAGCGGCTGCAAATGCTCATGCGCGACAGTGGCCTGCACGTGCCGCTCGACGCGGCGGTGGGCGACCTCAGTGTTGGCGACCGCCAGCGGCTGGAGATTCTCAAAGCACTCTACCGAGGGGCGCGCATTCTGGTGCTGGACGAACCGACTGCCGTGCTCACCCCACAAGAGACCGAGCAGCTCTTTGCGGTGTTGCGGCGTCTGCGGGCCCAGGGCACCACGATCCTCATCATCACGCACAAGCTCAAGGAGGTGCTGGCGCTGTGCGATGACGTCACCGTCATGCGCGCCGGGCAAGTTGTGCTGCACGCCCGCATCGCCGAAGTGGACATGCAGCGCCTGGCACAGGCCATGGTCGGGCGCAGCGTTCATCTCGGTCGCGTCGAGGCCTCACCCCCGCAAGCTGACGCGGCCCAGGTTCGGCTGGTGGCACAAGACCTGCACGTGACCGACAGCCTGGGAGTGCCGCGGCTGCGCCAAGTAAGCCTGCGCTTGCATGCGGGCGAAATCGTCGGTGTCGCAGGGGTGGCCGGCAACGGGCAAAGCGAGTTGCTGGACGTGCTCAGCGGGCTGCTCAAACCCCAAAACGGCTCGCTCACGATAGGGGCGCGTACTTTTTCGCCGCAGCGCTGGCTCGACCCAACCACCGCGCGGCAACTGGGCGTGGCCCACGTACCCGAGGATCGCTACGCCCGGGGCATGGTCATGCCGTTTGCCGCGTGGGAATCGATGGCACTGGGCTACGAGGCTTGGCCACGCTACAGCCGTTGGGGGTGGTTGCGGCGCCGCGCGCTGCAACACGACACGGCGCAGCGGATGGAGCGCTTTGACGTGCGGCCGCGCAACATCCACCTGCGCTGCGGGCTCTTTTCCGGCGGCAATCAACAAAAACAAGTCCTGGCGCGTGAGCTGGCCCAGCAGCCCGCCATTTTGCTCATCGGTCAACCCACACGCGGCGTCGACATCGGTGCCATCGAATTCATCCACGGGCAAATCCGTGCGTTGCGCGATGCGGGCTGCGCCATTTTGCTGGTCTCGAGCGAGTTGGACGAAATCCTGGCCTTGGCGGATCGGGTGTTGGTCATGAACCACGGAAGCATCGTCGGCGAGTTGCCCATCGAGGCGTGCGATGAAACGCGGCTGGGCCTGCTCATGGCCGGACAGACCGTGGCGGTCGGCGGAGGTGCCGCATGAGCGCGCCGACGCTGCCGCGCTGGGCGGAGTGGACGCTGCTGCCGTTGGCCAATTTGGCATTGGCGCTGGGCGTCGCGGGATTGGTGGTGTGGCTCATTGGCCAGAATCCGGCAGATGTCATTCGCGTGCTGCTGCACGGCGCGTTTGGCAGTCAGCGCGGTATCAGCTACACCCTTTACTACGCCACCACGTTCGTCTTTACGGGACTGGCGGTGGCGGTGGCCTTTCACGCGGGTCTGTTCAACATCGGCGGTGAAGGCCAGGCGATTCTGGGGGGATTGGGCGCGGGCCTTGTGGCGCTGTGGCTGGCTCCGAGCCTGCCCGCCTGGGTGATGTTGCCGCTGATGGGATTGGCCGCGATGCTCTTTGGCATGGCGTGGGCATTGGTGCCCGCATGGCTGCAGGCCTACCGGGGCAGCCACATCGTCATCACCACGATCATGTTCAATTTTCTGGCCTCCACCCTGCTCGTGTACTTGCTGGTGAACTGGCTCAAGGTGCCGGGTTCGATGGCAGTGGAAAGCGCCGACTTTGCGGACTCGGCGCGGTTGCCGCGCGTGCACGAAGTGTTGCAGGCGATGGGGATCGAGTGGGCTTCCTCGCCCCTGAACTTGAGTGTGTTGCTCGCGGCGCTGGCGGCGGTCGGTGTTTACGTGTTTTTGTGGCACACCCGCGCAGGATACCGCCTGCGGGTGGTGGGAGCCAGCCCCGGTGCCGCCGCGTATGCCGGTGTCACCCCTGCGCGCTACATTCTGCTGGCGATGGGGATGGCGGGCGCACTGGCCGGCATGGTGGGGATGAACGAGATCGCCGGCGTCAGCGGACGGCTGATGCTGGACTTCGTCGCAGGGGCCGGCTTCACCGGGATTGCCGTGGCGTTGATGGGGCGCAATCACCCGCTGGGGGTGGTGCTGGCGAGTTTGCTCTTCGGCGCGCTGTTCCAGGGCGGTGCCGAGGTCGCGTTCGAAATCCCCGGCTTCACACGCGATATGGTGGTGGCGCTGCAAGGCTTTATTGTGCTGTTCTCAGGTGCCATGAGTGTGGTGCTGGCCAAGCCGCTGGCCCGTGCGCTGGCATGGCGGCCCGCCCAGCCGAAGGAGCATGGCCATGGATGAGGTGTTTTGGGGCTCGGTGCTGGGGTCGACCCTGCGCGTGTCGACCCCTTTGATCTTGTGCGCGATGGCGGGGCTGCTGTCCGAGCGCAGCGGTGTCGTCGACATCGGGCTGGAGGGCAAGATGTTGGCTGCGGCATTTGCCGCCGCCACCACGGCGGTCCTGACGGCCTCGCTGCCACTGGCGCTGCTGGCGGCCATCGGCGTCGCGGTGATACTGGCGAGCATCCACGGCTACGCCTGCGTGACGCACCCGGGCAATCAAGTGGTATCGGGCGTGGCGCTCAACATCATCGCGGCAGGCTTGACGGCGGTGCTCGGTGCCGCCTGGTTTGCGCAGGGAGGCCAAACCCCGCCGGTGCCGGATGCGGTGCGCCTGGGCGCGTGGCTGCCGTCGTCGGCGCTGGAGACCGTCCGGGCTTGGCCGCTGGTGGGCCCTGTGTTGTCCCTGGGGCTACTGGACCACAGCGTCCTGGTGTACGCGGCGCTCGTGTGGGTTCCCGTGGTCAGCTGGCTCGTGTGGCGCACCCGCTTTGGCCTGCGGTTGCGCGCGGTGGGGGAAAACCCCGCCATGGTGGAGGCCGCGGGCATTTCGGTACAGCGGCTGCGCTACACCGCGCTGGCGCTGGGAGGCGTGTTGTGCGGCTTGGCCGGTGCCTATTTGGTACTCGACCAAAGCGCCTCGTTCGTGCCCCATATGAGCGCAGGCCGAGGCTTCATGGCATTGGCGGCGCTCATTTTCGGTCAGTGGCGCCCCTGGCCCGCACTCGCGGCGTGTTTGCTGTTTGGCTTTTTGGACGCGGTGGCCATCCGCCTGCAAGGCCATCCCTTGCCCGGCATCGGCGAAATGCCCGTGCAGGCCATCCAAGCGTTGCCCTATTTGCTGACCGTTTTGCTGCTGGCCGGCTTCATGGGCCGCGCTGTCGCCCCACGTGCTCTGGGCATCCCTTATACGAAGGAACGCGCATGAACCCGACGTCTATGCCCGGCCTCGATGCCGCCACCGAACAGGCGCTGTGGCAGGCCGCGCGGCGCGTGCGTCAACACGCATACGCGCCCTACTCCGGCTTTGCCGTGGGTGCGGCGTTGCTGGACGAGCGCGGGGTCATTCACGTGGGCTGCAACGTGGAAAACGCCGCCTACCCCCAGGGGCAGTGCGCTGAGGCCAACGCCATTGCCGCGTTGGTGGCCACGGGCGCACGCCGCATTCGGGCCGCCCTCGTGCTGGGGGCCGCGCCCCAATGGGTCACGCCCTGTGGGGGATGCCGACAACGGTTGCGCGAGTTTGCGGCAGACGACACGCCCATTTTGATCGCACACCCCGAGCACGGCGTGCAGGTTGTGCGCACATTGGGGCAATTGCTGCCCCTGAGCTTTGGCCCCGATCACCTCCAAACCGCCGCTTCATCTTCATCATGAATCCTCAGTGGCTTTCCGACCCCGAACTGCAATCCGCACTGCACACGCTGCGTCACCATCTGCCCACCGCGCGCCCGCGCGTGGCCATGCTGCTGGGCTCCGGATGGGGGGGTGTGACGGCGCATATCGAGCAGCCGCACCGCATCCCCTACGCGCAGCTGCCGGGCTTTCCGCAACCCAGTGTGGCCGGTCACGCAGCGGATGTGCTGGTGGGGCGGCTGGGCCCCCACGAGGTCGCCGTTCTGACCGGGCGCAAACACACGTACGAAACGGGCGACCCCTCGGCCATGAAATTGCCCCTGCGGGTGCTGCGCGCCTGGGGTTGCGAGGTGTTGGTACAAACCAACGCCGCGGGCAGCTTGCGCGCCGACTTGCCGCCCGGCAGCTTGATGGCGTTGAGTGATCACATCAACCTGCCACAGCGCTCACCGCTCATCGGTGAGGCCGGCAACGAGCGGTTCGTCAGTATGGTCAATGCCTATGACGCCGACCTGCGTACCCAGGCGCGGCAGCTGGCGCAGGCAGCCGGGCACACACTGCACGAGGGGGTGTACGTGTGGTTCGTGGGCCCGCAGTTTGAAACACCTGCCGAAATCCGCCTCGCGCAACGGCTGGGCGGCGACGCAGTGGGCATGAGCACCGTGCCCGAAACGCTGATCGCGCGGCACGCGGGCATGCGGGTGTTGGCCCTGTCGCTCATCACCAACATGGGGGCGGGGCTGTCGGACGAAAACCTCAGCCACGACCACACGCTCGCGCAAGCGCAGGCGGCCAGCCAACGGGCCTGCGAGGTGTTGTGCCACATCGTGCGCCATCTATTGCTCTGAAGGAACCCCTTTGATGAATCACAGCTTGGCTTGGCAAAACGACGACCGCGAGTTGGCGGCATTGGTGCTGCGCTGCTTGGACTTGACCGAGTTGGGCGAGTCCTGCAGCGCCGATGATGTGGTGAGCCTGTGCCGCCGGGCGCAGGGTGAGGTTCCCCACAGGCCCGATGTGCGGGTGCCGGCGGCTGCAGCGGTGTGTGTGTGGCCGCGTTTTGTCGCCGAAGCGCGGCGTCAGCTGCCGCCCGCGGTGCGGGTAGCGGCGGTGGCAAACTTTCCCAGCGGACAAGAGCCGCTGGCGCAGGTGTTGCACACCATCGCCAGCATCGCTGACGACGGTGGTCAGGAAGTGGACGTGGTGCTGCCCTATCGAGCCTGGCTCGCAGGCGACAGGGGCCACATGCGCGATTGGCTGCGCGCGGTGCGGCGCGCCAGCGAGGGGTTGGGCCTCAAGCTCATCCTGGAGTCCGGTGCCTTTCCCGACGTCCCCGACGGGATGCACGCGCTTCAAACCGCGTGCCACCTGGCGCTGGATGAGGGAGTCGATTGGCTCAAGACGAGCACGGGCAAGATCGCCCGCGGGGCCACGCTCGAAGCGGCACGCGTGTTGCTGCGCAGCATCGCCCACCACCCCACGATGCGCAATCGGGCAGGCTGCAAACCGTCGGGGGGGCTGCGACGCGTAGCCGATGTGCGACCCTACGTGCAAGCCGCGCACGAACTGCTGGGCCCCTCGGCACTCACGCCGCAGCGCTGGCGCATCGGTGCCTCGGCGCTGTGGCAAGACGCCGTCGCGCAGCTTGTGGACACTGCCCCGAACACACCACCCTCCTCTGTCGATCCCGCTTACTGATCCCAACATGCTGGCTCAAGAAATCATTCGTCGCAAACGCGACGGCAACACACTCGCTGCCGAAGAGATCCGCCACTTTGTCCGCGGCCTTGTCAGCGGGGACTGGAGCGAGGGGCAGGCAGCTGCCCTGGCCATGGCGATCTTCTTCCGTGGCATGACCATGGAAGAGCGGATCGTGTTGACCCAGGCCATGCGCGACAGCGGCACGGTCTTGCAGTGGGACGCGCAGGCGCTGGGGGGGCCGGTACTGGACAAACACTCCAGCGGTGGCGTGGGCGACAAGGTCAGCCTGATGCTGGCCCCGATGGTGGCGGCTTGCGGTGGGTTCGTGCCCATGATCTCCGGCCGCGGCCTGGGACACACGGGGGGAACACTCGACAAATTCGACAGCATCCCGGGCTATCGCACCGCCCCGGACCTGGACACCTTGCGGCGCGTGGTGGCATCGGTGGGTTGCGCAATCATCGGGCAGACGGCCGATCTGGCCCCCGCCGACCGTCGGCTCTACGCTATCCGCGACGTCACCGCAACGGTCGAGTCCGTGCCGCTGATCACGGCCAGCATCCTGTCGAAGAAGCTGGCTGCGGGGCTGCAGGGCCTGTCGATGGACGTGAAGGTGGGCAACGGGGCCTTTTGCCCGGATCTGAGCAGCGCGCGCGAATTGGCCGCCTCGCTGGTGGCGGTGGCACAAGGCGCGGGCTTGCCGACAAGGGCATGGATCACCGACATGAACCGCGTGTTAGGCCACAGCGCGGGCAACGCGGTGGAAATGCGCGAAGCCATCGACTTTCTCGCCGGCCGGCGGCGCGACCCCCGCCTGTTGGAGGTCACTCTGGCGCTGGGTGCCGACATGCTGGTCCTTGGTGGCTTGGCCAGTGACGAGGCGCACGCGCGCACGCGGCTGCAACAGACGCTCGACAGCGGCGCGGCGGTGGAGCGTTTTGCCCGGATGGTGCATGCTCTGGGCGGTCCCAAGGACTTGCTCGAAGCTCCCGAGCGCCACTTGGCCGCCGCGCCCGTGCGCGCGCCGGTGCCTGCGGCGCGCGCGGGTTGGGTACAGCGACACGCCACACGCGAAATCGGGGTCGTCGTCATTGAACTCGGCGGTGGGCGGCGTCGCGCCAGCGACCCCATCGACCACCGCGTCGGGTTGACCGACATCGCCCCCCCCGGTACGGCCGTGACCGCTGGAGAGCCGCTGGCCTGGGTACACGCGGCCGATGCCGACACCGCCGCACGTGCGGTGACCCGTTTGCAAAACTTGATCACGATCGGGGACCACCCCCCGGTGGACAGCCCTGTGCTGATCGAGCACCACATCGAGGCAACCCTCTGAGCCACCAAGGAGCAGGCATCCATGCCACGCGCCATCGTCCTCGTCCTCGACTCCTTCGGCATCGGTGCCGCGCCTGACGCCGCGCGTTTTGGCGACGCAGACGCCGACACCTTCGGTCACATCGCCGCTTGCGCCGCCGCACAGGGAGCTCCTCTGGTCATTCCCCACCTCTTGGAGCTGGGACTGGCACACGCCGCCCACGCCGCCACCGGCCGCTGGCCCGCAGGCATACAGTCCCCCCCGGCGCTGCGCCCGGGCACGCTGTGGGCCGCCTGCGCCGAACGCAGCGCCGGCAAGGATACCCCCAGTGGTCACTGGGAGATGTTGGGCTGCCCCGTCCCCTTCGACTGGGGCTACTTTGCGCCTGTGCCCGACGGACAAAGCGTCTTTCCGGAGGCGTTGATGCGGCGCTGGTGCGAAGCGGCCGGCTTGGCCGGCACGCTGGGCAACTGCCACGCCAGCGGAACGGAAATCATCCAGCGCCTCGGCGACGAACATGTCCGCAGCGGCTGGCCCATTTGCTACACCAGCGCCGACAGCGTCTTCCAAGTGGCTGCGCACGAGGAGCATTTCGGGCTGCAGCGCTTGTGGGACATTTGCGCACTGGCCAAACCAATTTTTGACGAAATCAACATCGCCCGCGTGATCGCGCGGCCCTTTACTGGCAGCGGCGGAACTTACCGACGCACCGGCAACCGCAAGGATTTCACCACCCCCCCACCGGGTGACACCCTGTTGGATCGCCTACACCAAGCAGGCCGCGCCACCCTCTCGGTGGGCAAAATCGGCGACATTTTTGCGCACCGCCACACGGGCGAAGAGATCAAAGCCGACGGCAATGAGGCGCTGTGCGACGCCACACTGGAGGCGCTGCACCGCTGTCCGGACGGTGGGCTGGTGATGGCCAACCTCGTCGACTTCGACATGCTCTACGGCCACCGGCGCGACGTGGCCGGTTACGCACGGGCACTAGAGCGATTTGACGCGTGGCTGCCGCGCTTGCTGGCGCACCTGCGCCCAGACGATCTGTTGGCCATCAGCGCCGACCACGGCTGCGATCCGACCGCTGCCGGCAGCGACCACACGCGAGAGTACGTTCCTGCCCTGCTCCACTGCCCCAGCTGGGCTGCCTGGGGCAGCCACGGTGCCGGGGTGCGCACGAGCTTTGCGGACCTGGGCCAAACCTTGGCCAGCCACCTGCAGCTCCCCGCTTTGCCGTACGGGCAGTCGTTACTGCCCCGAGCTCAGGGATAAAACAATTCCGCTTGATAGCCCGTCATGCGGGCTGCGTGCGGGTGGTCAAACGCCAGCTCGAACTGCAGCGGCCATTCCGCGCCGGGTGTCAGCCGATCAGTGGGTTGCGGCCACGCATCCGGCATCCAAACACGCCGAGCCAACACGGCACCGTTGGCATCGGTCAGGGTCAGCTCCAAGGCGGGGGCCGCCACCTCGACATCGGTGCGGTTGCGCACGACGAGGTGAAAGCTGTAGCGATCGGGCGCGCGGCGCAGCAACACCGACCCCTCGATGACGACGTCCGCTGGCCGACGGGGCAAGGCCACGGTACACCCTGTTCGGACACAAAACGCCTGCAACCACGGCCGCGACCACGGATATTGCGCGGCCCAGGTGTCGCGCCAATGCCACGCCGCCTGCGCGGCCAGCAACACCGTCAACCCCAGCGCCACCAGCGCCAGCGCCGCCCGTACCAGCGGGCGCCGCCAGAACGCGCGGCGGCGCGCCTGTCGAACAAAGGACGGCTCCACGGCCGGGGCTGGCCGTGCCGCGTTGGATGGGGATTCCGCATCGGCTGAACGAGGCTCGCCATCCGCCAGCGAACCCGTCGCTGGCGGATGGCACTCGGCAGACACTGGGCTCTCTGGCTCCCCTCCGGGCCTTGGTGCGCCAGACTCGGTTTCTCGGGGTGTCGAGACGTCCGCGCCGCGCCCGATGCCTGGCGGCGAGACCTTCTCCGTCGACGAGGCGACATCCGCCGCAACCGGCGACAGCGAAGCCGCCTCCACCGGTGCGGCCGACAGCCCTCCACTGCCCGCCGCGGTGTCATCCCGGATCAATGCCGGAAACGGTGGCAGGGCTGCTTCCGTCTGCGGCACCGCCGCGGTCATCGACGCCGCTGGCGGCTCAGGAGGGGCGACGGGCCACGGGTCGCTGATCGGGGGTATGGACGGCACCGGCACAGCCGGCGTTGGCTCAAGGCTCTCGGGGGCCGATGCAACCGCCATCGCGGCCGCCGGCACGCGCGCAGGCATGGGCTGCAAATCCTGCGTCGCGTCGAATACCTGCTGGCAGTGGCCGCAGCGCACCCAGCCATCGGCAATCTTGAGCTGATCCGCCACGACCTTGAAGGCCGTGCCACAAGCCGAACAGCGGGTGATGAAACTCATGCCCGCGATTATGCGGGCACGATCAAGCGCGCCACGCCGTCATCAGAATCCAGCCGTCCTCGGCGTCGTGCACCTGCAGCGCGAGCCACGGGGCATAAGCCTCGCGCAGTTCGTCGGCCTGGCGCTCCAGGATGCCGGCCAAGACCAGATGCCCGCCCGGCGCGACGTGCGCGCACAGCAGCGGGGCCAGCACCTTCAGCGGCGTCGCCAGAATGTTGGCCAGCACGACGTCGTAGGCCCCTCGCGCGTGCTCGGGCAAGCCCGCCGCCAGCGCGACGCCGTTGGCCGCGGCGTTGAGCCGCGTCGATTCGACGGCGGCGGGGTCGATGTCCACCGCGTCGACCGGCGTGGCACCGAACTTGGCCGCGGCGATCGCGAGGATGCCCGAACCGCACCCGTAGTCGAGCACGCGCCGCTGCGCCACATCATGCGTGGCGATCCAGCGCAGACACATGCGCGTGGTCGGGTGTGTGCCGGTGCCGAACGCCAGCCCCGGATCGAGCCGGATGACGGTGCGCGCCGCCGCGGGCGGTTCGTGCCAGCTCGGCACGATCCAGAAGTCCGGCGTGATCGGCACCGGATCGAACTGCGACTGCGTCAGGCGCACCCAGTCCGTATCCGCCACCGGTCGCACGCCCACGACCTCGCAATCCGCAAAAAAATCCTGCGGCGCGAGCAGCGCGGCGGCCTCGCGCGCCTGTGCCTCGGTATCGAACAGCGCGACCACCCGCGAGCGCTGCCAGCCCGCCGCGGGCGCGGGCAGCCCCGGTTCGCCGAACAGCGCCTGCTCGGCCGGCGTGTGCGCGTCGGCGTCCTCGACCGAGACGCTGAGCGCCTCCAGCGCCTCCAGCGCGTCACTGACGTCGTCCACCCGCGCCTCGGGCACGTGCAGCACCAGCTCGTACCAGCGCGCCGCGCTGGAGGGGGAATCAACCGCGCTCACGCTGCGCCAGCCAGTTCTCGAGGTAATGGATGTTGGTGCCGCCGGCCTCGAAGTTGGCGTCCACCATCAGCTCGCGGTGCAGCGGCACGTTGGTCTTGATGCCCTCGACCACCACCTCCGCCAGCGCCCCGCGCATGCGCGCCAGCGCCTGCTCGCGCGTGTCGCCGTGCACGATGATCTTGCCGATCATCGAGTCGTAGTTCGGCGGCACGGTGTAGCCGGTGTATATGTGCGAGTCCACCCGCACGCCCGGCCCGCCCGGCGCGTGCCAGGCGGTGATGCGCCCGGGCGACGGCGTGAACTTGTACGGATCCTCGGCGTTGATGCGGCACTCGATCGCGTGCCCGCGCAGCTGCAGCTGCCGTTGGGTGAAGGGCAGCTTTTCGCCGGCGGCGATCAGAATCTGCTGGCGCACGATGTCAACCCCCGTGACCATCTCGGTCACCGGGTGCTCCACCTGCACGCGCGTGTTCATCTCGATGAAGTAGAACTCACCGTTCTCGTAGAGAAACTCGAACGTGCCTGCGCCGCGGTAGCCGATCTTCTTGCACGCCGCGGCGCAGCGCTCGCCGATGCGCTCGACGAGCCGGCGTGGGATGCCGGGGGCCGGCGCTTCCTCGATGACCTTCTGATGGCGGCGCTGCATCGAGCAGTCGCGCTCGAACAGGTAGACCGCGTTGCGATGCTGGTCGGCCAGCACCTGGATCTCGATGTGCCGAGGGTTCTGGAGAAATTTCTCCATGTACACCTCGGGGTTGCCAAACGCAGCCCCGGCCTCGCGCTTGGTGGTCTGCACGGCGTGCAGCAGCGCCGCTTCGGTGTGCACGACGCGCATGCCGCGCCCGCCGCCACCCCCGGCGGCCTTGATGATGACCGGGTAGCCGATGGTGCGCGCGATGCGCTTGATCTCGGCCGGATCATCCGGCAGCGCCCCGTCGGACCCCGGCACCGTCGGCACGCCCGCCGCCTTCATCGCCTGTTTGGCGGACACCTTGTCGCCCATCAGGCGAATCGACTCCGGCGTCGGGCCGATGAAGACGAAACCACTCTTTTCGACGCGTTCGGCGAAGTCGGCGTTTTCCGACAGGAAGCCGTAGCCCGGGTGGATCGCCTCGGCGTCCGTCACTTCGGCCGCCGAGATGATGGCCGGCATGTTCAGGTAGCTCTGCGCGGATGGGGCCGGGCCGATGCACACCGCCTCGTCGGCGAGCTTGACGTATTTGGCATCGCGGTCCGCCTCGGAATAGACGACGACGGCCTGGATACCCAGCTCCCGGCAGGCGCGCTGCACGCGCAGTGCGATCTCGCCACGGTTGGCGATCAATATCTTTTTGAACATCGCCGCGCCCTCACGCGAGGACGAAGAGGGGTTGTCCGTATTCGACGGCCTGACCGTTCTCGACCAAAATTTCCTGGATGACCCCCGCACGATCGGCCTCGATTTCGTTGAGAATCTTCATCGCTTCGATAATACAGACAGGCTCGCCCTCCTTGACCGCCTGGCCGACCTCGACGAACGGCTTGGCACCCGGGCTGGGCGCGCGGTAAAAGGTACCGACCATGGGAGATTTGATTACATGCCCGGCAGGGGTGGCAGCAGGCACCTCGGCCGGCGTCGCGGCAGGAGCGGGTGGCTGCGCACTGATCGTGATCGGTGCCGCGGGGGCGGCGACCACGGGTGCCGCGGTGAGGGCCGCCGCGGGTGCGGCGGGAGCGGCCTTGACGATGCGGACCTTGCCTTCGGCTTCCGTGATTTCGAGCTCGGAGATATTCGACTCGGAGACCAGATCGATGAGTGTCTTGAGCTTGCGTAGATCCATGGCGACTCCGTCTGATGCACCCAACGTGCGTTGATCTTGCCGCGAACGGCGCGGAAAAGAGCGCGAAATATACACGACCCCATACCCGACCACGCAACAGGAGACCCGGATGGCGACCGATGAGGTAATGGCGACGATGGCGTTGCCCGGGCTGGCGCGCGCGCTGATCGCGTCCGGCACCTTGACCCAACAGCAGGCCGAAGGACTGTATGGACAAGCGCAGCGCAAACGCACCAGCTTCATCACGGAGCTGATCGACAGCGCCGTGATTTCCCCGCGGGACTTGGCCTACACGATGTCGGCCGCGTTCGCAACCCCGCTGATCGACCTGGACGCGATCGACGTGGATCGGCTGCCCAAGGGGCTGCTGGACCCCAAAACATGCCAGCGCTTTCGCATCCTGCCGCTCAAACGCCGCAACAACCGGGTCTCGGTGGCCACGGCCGACCCATCGGACCTGCAGGCGGCCGAAAAAGTGAAATTCGAGACTCAGTTGCCGGTCGACTGGGTCATTGCCGAAGTCGACAAGCTCGACCGACTGCTCAAATCCTACGCCGCCAGCGCCGACGAGTCGCTGGACCAGATCGTCGGCAACACCTTCGATTTCGACTCCCTGGCGATCGAGTCACCAGCCGAGGAACAATCGGACAAGGCAGCCGCCGAGGTCGAGGATACGCCGGTCGTGCGGTTTTTGCAAAAAATGCTGCTCGACGCTTACTCGATGCGGGCGTCGGACCTGCATTTCGAGCCGTACGAGCACAGTTTCCGCGTGCGTTTTCGCATCGATGGGGTGTTGCGCGAAATCGCGTCGCCGCCGGTGGCGATCAAAGATCGGCTCGTCTCGCGCATCAAGGTCATCTCCAAGCTCGACATCTCGGAAAAGCGTGTGCCGCAAGACGGCCGCATGAAACTCAAGGTCGGGACCGACAAGGTCATCGACTTTCGGGTCAGCACGCTGCCCACACTGTTTGGCGAGAAAGTCGTCATCCGCATTCTCGACCCGAGCAGTGCACAACTGGGCATCGACGCGCTGGGCTACGAGGAAGACGAAAAAGCCCGCTTGCTGGAAGCCATCCACCGTCCGTATGGGATGGTGCTGGTCACTGGTCCCACCGGCTCGGGCAAAACGGTGTCGCTCTACACCTGCCTCAACATCCTCAATCAGCCGGGCATCAACATCTCCACTGCGGAGGATCCGGCCGAAATCAACCTCCCCGGCATCAATCAAGTCAACGTCAACGAAAAAGCGGGGCTGACCTTTGCCGCCGCCCTGCGGGCCTTTTTGCGGCAGGACCCGGACGTGATCATGGTGGGGGAAATCCGCGACCTGGAAACTGCCGACATCGCCATCAAGGCGGCGCAGACCGGACACCTGGTGCTGTCGACGCTGCACACCAACGACGCGCCCTCGACGCTGACGCGCCTGGTCAACATGGGCGTGGCGCCGTTCAACATCGCCTCGAGCGTACACCTGATCACCGCCCAGCGCTTGGCGCGTCGGCTGTGCCCGCAATGCAAGGTGCCCCACCACGACATACCGCGGCAAGTGCTGCTCGATGCCGGCTTCAAACCCGAGGATCTGGAGGGCGACTGGCAGCCGTACCGCGCAGTGGGGTGTCCCGCATGCAATGAAGGCTACAAAGGGCGAGTCGGCATTTACCAGGTCATGCCGGTCTCCGAAGCGATGCAGGCGCTCATCTTGCGCGGGGCCAGCGCACTCGAAATCGCCGAACAAGCGCGCCGCGAAGGGGTGCGCACCCTGCGCGAAAGCGGCCTGCGCAAGGTTAAGATGGGAATCACCTCACTGGAAGAGGTCTTGGCTGTCACCAACCTTTGACGATAGAGCAAGGTCCACACAAAGCAAAAAGCGGAAAGTCATCCATGGCTACGGCAACACCCAGCGTCAAAGAATACGTTTTCGAGTGGGAAGGGAAAGACCGCAACGGCAAGACGGTCAAGGGAGAATTGCGCGCAGTGGGCGAAGCCCAGGTACAGAGCCAGCTGCGTCGGCAGGGCATCACCGTACAAAAGGTGAAAAAGCGCCGCTTGTCCTCCGCCAAGCGCATCAAGCCCAAAGACATTGCGATCTTTACGCGGCAGCTGGCCACTATGATGAAAGCGGGGGTGCCGCTGCTGCAAGCGTTCGACATCGTCGGGCGTGGCAACCCCAACCCGAGCGTGACGCGGCTGCTCTACGACATCCGCACCGACATCGAGACCGGCACGTCGCTCAGCGCGGCGTTTCGCAAGCATCCGCTGTATTTCAACTCCCTTTACTGCAACCTCGTGGCCGCGGGGGAAGCAGCGGGTATTCTCGAGGACATCCTGGACCGGCTGGCCACCTACCTGGAAAAGACCGAGGCGATCAAGAGCAAGGTCAAGTCCGCGCTGATGTACCCCACCGCGGTGCTGGTGGTGGCGTTCATCGTGGTGTCACTCATCATGATTTTCGTCGTGCCGGCGTTCAAGGATGTCTTCACCTCCTTCGGTGCCGACCTGCCGGCACCCACGCTGGCCGTCATCGCGATGAGCGAGTTTTTCGTCGCCTACTGGTGGCTGATCTTCGGCGGCTTGGGCGCAGGCGTGTACTTTTTCCTCCAGGCGTGGAGGCGCAACGAGAAGGTGCAGCGCTTCATGGACCGGCTGCTGCTGCGCATCCCGGTATTCGGGCCGCTGGTCGAGAAATCAGCGGTGGCGCGTTGGACCCGGACACTGTCGACGATGTTCGCCGCTGGGGTGCCGCTGGTAGACGCGCTCGACACGGTCGGTGGTGCCGCCGGCAACTCCGTCTACGCGGATGCCACCGACAAGATTCAGCAGGAGGTCGCAAGCGGCACGGCGCTGACGCAGGCGATGACCAACACCGGCGTCTTTCCGTCGATGGTGCTGCAGATGTGTGCCATCGGCGAAGAGTCGGGCGCGCTCGACCATATGCTGGGCAAGGCGGCCGACTTTTACGAGCAGGAGGTCGACGACATGGTCAAGGGCTTGTCGAGCCTGATGGAGCCCATCATCATCGTGGTGCTCGGCACGATCATTGGCGGCATCGTCGTCGCGATGTATCTGCCGATCTTCAAGTTGGGGGCTGTGGTGTCATAAACGCGCCGATCGACAGCGCCATCGCCGACGGCACCAGGGCAGCCAAGCCGCCACCCGGCCCGCGGCGCGGTAGCACTCCACGGGCCGCAGTGAGCGCGCCACGCAAGGTATCGTGCCTCGGAGTGCGTTCCATGGACTTGTTCGGAGCCACTGCACTGGTCGTCGACGCCAACCCCACGACGCGCATGACGCTGGCGGGGCAGCTGCGCGCGTACGGCTTCGTCTCGATCAGCCAGGCCAGCCGCATCGCCGATGCGCGGCGGGAAATCGAGCGCCACCCCTTCGACCTCGTCGTCTGCAGCGACGCGTTTCCACGCGGCGGCTCCGGACAGGCGCTGCTCGACGACCTGCGCCGCTCGGGGCTGCTGCCTTACGGCACCATCTTCATCCTCATCACGGACGAGGCCACCTACCTGAAGGTCGTGGAGGCGGCGGAATCGTCCGTCGACAGCTATATCGTACGGCCGTACGCCGCCGCGACGCTGTACGACCGCATCGAGCAGGCGCGCCGGCGCAAGACGGCGCTGTGGGACATCCACCGCGCGCTGGAGGAACGCCGTTACGACGACGCCGTCGAGCTGTGTCTGCAGCGCTTTGCGGCGCGCGGTCCGCAGTGGCTGACCGCGGCGCGTTGGGGCGCCGAGATCCTGTTGCGGCTCGGGCGCTTCGGCCAGGCCCAGGCCTTGTTCCAGTCGATCTGGGACGCCGATCCGCAGCCGTGGGCACTGCTGGGGGTGGCGCGCTGTCAGCTCGACAGCGGCTCGCCCGCGGCCGCGCTGGACACCCTGCGCCCGCTGATCGACGCCAACCCCGACTACGCCGATGCCTACGACGTGCGCGGACGCGCCCAGATGGAACTGGGGCAGTTCGAAAACGCGCTCGAGAGCCTGGAACAGGCGCTGCGCGTGACCCCGCTGGCCATCGGCCGCCAGCAACGGCTGGGCATGCTCGCGTTCTTCCTCGGCAACCGCGACAAGGCGGTCGAGCTGTTGCAGCGCGCGGCCGAGCTGGGGCTGGACTCGAAGATGTTCGACGCGGAGAGCCTGGTGCTGCTGGCGATCGCCGCCCACGAACGGGGGGACGCCGAGGCGTTCGAACGCCAGGCCGGAGAGCTGCGCAAGCGCGCCCGCGCCGCGCCCGATGACGCGCGGCTGCAGCGCTTCGTACAGTGCGTGGAGCTGCTGGCGCTGGCGGTCCGGGGGGAAACGGGCGCGCCGCTGGCGACCGCGCTCACCGCCATCGCCCAGGGCGTGGACGCCCCCGACTTCGACATGGAGGCCGCATGCAACCTGCTGGCCGTGCTGGCGGCGCTGGCCCACCGGGGCATCGCCACCGATCAGGCGCCCCTCGTGCAGCGGCTGGGTTTGCGATTTGCCACCTCCAAGGCGATGGGGGAGCTGCTCGCGAGCGCGGCCAGCCACCACACCCGCTACGCCGAACAGCTGCGCCAGTGCGAGACCACGATGGTGCAACGCATCGAACAGGTGTTGCGCCGCGCCAGCGAAGGCGAGGCCGTGCTCGCGCTCGCCGAGTTGTACGCGCTGGCGCAGGAGACGCACAACGCCCGCGCCGTGGAAACGGCGTGGCTGGTCCTGCAGCGCTACGCCCAGGACATCCCCAACGCGTCGAGCTGGAGCGAGCGGGTGCAGGCGCTGCGCCAGGCCTACGGCACGGCGCGCCACCGGCCGGCGCTCGGCGACCCGCGCCTGCGCCCCGCCGGCGGTGTCAACCTCGGCGCGGTGGACCGCGCCGCATCGGAACCGGCCGCTATGCCCGCCCCCTGACACCCCATGGATCTGTACGGCGCCACCGCCCTGGTCATCGACGGCAACCCCACGTCGCGCTCCATCCTGGTGTCGCAGCTGCGCGACATGGGGGCGCGCATGGTCGCCCAGAGTCCGCGCATCGCCGACGCGCGCCGCCAGCTCGAGTTCCGCACCTTCGACGTCGTGGTGTGCGAACAAAATTTCCCCAACGACACCGGCACGGGGCAGGCGCTGCTCGACGACCTGCGCCGCGCGGGGCTGCTGCCGTTTGCGACGGTGTTCATCATGGTCACCACCGAGGCGTCCTACTCCAAGGTCGCGGAAGCGGCGGAGTCGGCGCTCGACTCCTACCTGCTCAAGCCCTTCACCGCCAACCAGCTCGCGCAACGCATCGGTCAGGCGCGCCACCGCAAGACCGTGCTGCGCGACATCTTCGAGGCCGTCGAGGCCCAGCGCTACGAAGAAGCGGCACGACTGTGCCTGCAGCGCTTCGAGCAACGGCAGGACTACTGGCTGTACGCGGCCCGGGTCGGGGCGGAGCTGCTGTTGCGGCTCGGGCGTTACGACGAAGCGCAGCGGCTCTACGAGGCCGTCGTGGAGGCCAAAGCCTTGCCGTGGGCGCGGCTGGGCGTGGCGCGCGCGCAGATCGAATCCGGGCAGCTTCAAAAAGCCAATCAGACGCTGCACAGCCTCATCGACAGCGAACCCGACTACGCCGACGCCTACGACGTGATGGGCCGTGCGCAGATCGAGCTGGGCAACTTCGACGCGGCGCTGGCCGCATACAAGATGGCCACGGACCTGACGCCGGCGTCGATCAGCCGCCTGCAGCGCCACGGGATGCTGGCGCACTACTGCGGCCAGCGCGACACCGCCGAAGCGCTGCTGGCGCGCTCGGTGCGGCTGGGGCTGGACTCCAAGATGTTCGACGCGCAAACGCTCGTGCTGCTGGGCTTCATGCGCTTCGAGGCCGGCGACCGCAAGGGCCTGCAGCGCTACTGGGACGACGCGCTGCGCATGGTGGAGCGTCACCCGAAATCGTGGCGGCTGCGGCGGCTGGCACAGGTGCTGGAAATCGCGCTGCTGCTGCTCGATGCGCAGGTCGCGCGCGTGCTGGAGCGCCTGCGCGCGATGATGGCCACCATCAACGACGAGGACTTCGACTTCGAGGCGGCGTGCAACCTCGCCACGCTGCTGGCCTATGTCGCCCAGCGCGCCATCCAGATCGACGAGGTGGAAGAGCGCCTGACCGTGCTCGGGCGGCGCTTTTGCACCTCCAAGGCGCTCACGGCACTGCTGGCGCAGGCGGCGAGCGCCCACCCGCCGTACGCCGAGCGGCTCGCGGCGCTGCACAACGAGGTGCTCGGCATCGTCGAGCACGCGATGCGCCAGAGCCTGGCCGGCAACCCGCGCGCCGCAGTGCGCGAACTCATCGCGCAAGGCGAGGCCACGTGCAACGCCAAGATCATCGAATCCGCGTGGGGCGTGCTCAAGCGCTATGAGAGCCGCATCGAGGACGCCGCCGCGCTGGCCGAGCTGATCCAGCCGCTGCGCACGCGCTACCAGTCGTACACCAACAAGCCCGTGATCGGCGACAAGGCCGCGCGCCAGGCGGGCGGCGTGAGCTTGCGGGTGATGGACGTCGCCACTGCCGACACCTGATACCCCACCCCGCGTCGGCGGCGTCGACGCAGCAACGCGGGGCCTATTGGTGCTATAATGCGTGTTCTCGGGCCGATAGCTCAGCTGGGAGAGCGCTGCGTTCGCAATGCAGAGGTCGGGAGTTCGATCCTCCTTCGGTCCACCACCATTCGGGTTCTTAGCTCAGTTGGTAGAGCAGCGGACTCTTAATCCGTAGGTCGTAGGTTCGAATCCTACAGGACCCACCAGAAAAAGCAACGACTTAGCCCGCCACTGTGCGGGCTTTTTCGTGGCTGGCCGTGTACGTGTAGGCCCTGTGTGGGCATTTCTCGGAGATTGCGCGCGCCGACCCTTTTCGATACCGCGGCCCCCGCTTGGCGCCGGCCACCCGCCAGACCGCGCGCGGCGAGGGGCCGATATCCCGCTCTGGGGTGGGTACGGCTGCGAATGTCACGGGCACCGGCAGGTTCCGGCGCGGCCCTGGCGCTATCCGGTGCTGGCCCTCACGCGCGCAGCGTACCGACTCCGTCTCAAACCCGTGCGGCCGGGCGCCCCTCTGCACTGCCAAACAAGAGCCCGACGACATGCGCCGATGACGGGAGTGCTCTCCTCGCCGGCGAAGAGAGCACACACCACCTCGCGGCCTGCGCGGACGCGGGCTCGCAGGCGTCTACCCCCGAAGTCGCGCAAGAGACCGTGCCCAGCCCTCGATCCCAGAGCGGCGGATTTGCGCACGGCAACTCGGCACCTTGTGGCACCTTGTGTGTCGCAGCTCAATCGCGCACAATGACGCCACGCCAGCACCGATGCGTGACGCCTTTTCTGGCCCCCCTCGACCATGCCTATGTCCGCAACCGCAAATCGCGTCCCTTTTCCCCGCTGGGGTTGGTTGAGCCGTGGCTGCGCTGGCGCTGCGGCCGCCGCTGTCACCCTGTGGTTGGCGGGATGTACAACACCGCCGCCGCCTGCCCAGACCGAGCCCCCCGCCCCTGCCGTTAGTGTCCCGACACCGGCCCCCACCCCTGAGCCACCCCCGCCGGAAAAAATCTCGTCGGCAGCGACCGAGCGCGAATACCGACTCGACGGAGCGCGCCACCTGTACGAGCGCTATGGTGAGCGGATCTTCCGCGGCAAGCTGCCGCCGCTGCTGCAGGCGGTGGGCGTCATGCGCCTCGACATCGGGCCGCGTGGCGAGCTGCGGCACTTCGAATGGATGCGCGCCCCGGACCACGTCCCGCATGTCAAGGCCGAAATCGAGCGCCTCGTGCGCGCCGCCGCGCCCTACCCGGCGCCGCAGCGGCTGGGTGGGGTGCGCTACGTCGACACGTGGCTGTGGGACAAGAGTGGCACGTTCCAGCTCGACACGCTGACCGAAGGCCAGCTCGACCGGTTGCCGGCGCCTGCGGCCCGCCCCCGGAAGGCAGCGGCGCGCGCAGAGCCTTCACCGGCTGTGCGCAAGGCGACACGCGTGACCGCAACCCCTGGGAACGCCAAATCGGCGCCCCCCGGGGGTTCCACCCGCGTGGCCAGCGGTGACGGAACCGAAGCGACGGTGCAGCCACGCTGATTCGCCGACGACATGCCCCGCGCGGTCATGGCGCGGCCAGGGGCAGCGGTCGCGGCGGCGGGCTGCATCGCCCGCCGCACACCAATGACGCCCGGCGTGACGTCGGGTCCGTCGGTTGGGTCAATCGGGTTGGTCGTCGGCGGTGGCGTCGTTGGCCTGCTGCGCACAATTTGCCCGGCGTTCGCGCACCGACGACACGATCGACGCGGCGATGAAGGCCACGCCGATCAGGCCGGTCACGACCTCCGGCACGTGCACGAGGGTGCCCAGCAGCATGATCGCCGCCAGCGCCCCGATCGCATAGTGCGCGCCGTGCTCCAGGTAGACGTATGCCTGCAGCGTGCCGCGCTCGACCAGGTACACCGTGATCGAGCGCACGAAGATCGCGCCGATCGCGAGCCCCAGCATGATGATGACGACGTCCTTGGTGATGGCAAACGCGCCGATCACGCCGTCGAACGAGAACGAGGCGTCCAGCACCTCGAGGTAGAGGAAGCTCGCAAACCCCGAGCGGTGCATCGCCGCCACGGCCGCGTCACCGGCCTCCTCCGACTCGAACAGCGCGCCCACCGCGTCCACCGCCAGGTACAGCAGGATCCCCGCAACACCGGCGACGAAGACGCGCGTCTGCTCGGCTTCCGGCACCCACCAGCGGGTCGAAAACACCACGGCCAGCGCGATGAAGACACTGATCTCGTCGAACTTGGCCGCGCGCACCATGCGCCGCTCCAGCGGCCCGAGCCAGTGCGTCTCCTTGTTGCGGTCGAACAGAAAGTTCAGGAACACCAGCAACAAAAAGGTGCCCCCGAACGCCGAGATGACGGGGTAGACGCCGGTGAGCACGCGGGAGTATTCGTCCGGCTGTTGCAGCGCCAGGCGCACCGTCTCCCCCCAGCCGATGTCGGCCGACACCGCAACGATGACGATGGGAAACACGAGCCGCATGCCGAAGACCGCGATCAGGATGCCCACCGTCAGGAACAGCTGCCGCCACAGGGGGCTCATGTAGCGCAGCACGCCGGCGTTGACGACGGCGTTGTCGAACGAGAGGCTCACCTCCAGGACGGCGAGCACGGTCGTGAGCCACAGCGCGGTCCACAGCCCCATCGGGGTTTGCAGCCCCCACCAGGCCGCAAGCCCCAGACAGACGGCCGAAAACGCAAGCGAAAAACGAAAATGCCGGATCATGCCGCGGACTCCTGCGTGGCGCGGGGACGGAAAAACAGCGGGTAGCGCCGTACGATGTCCCGCAAGCCGTCGTCGCGCCGGTAACCGCGGAACTCGACGCGACGCGTGTGCATGGGTTGGCGCTCGACAGGGGGTGGCAAGGACAAGGTGAAAACTCCTTCGGGCAGGGCGCAACAGCGAACCCGTGATTGTCGCGAAACGCGCGCCGGTGCCGCTGTCGATTCGGCGACGCGCGTCAGTCCGTGGGCGGGGGCAGCCCGGCCAGCACCGCGACCTCGGCGCGCAAATCCGCCGCCCACGTGCGCCGATCGCGCCCACTCGCGGTCTGCGGGCACCCCCAGCGCAGGTGCGCCACCAGCCCCTGCGCCGTCAACACCCGCCACAGCGACGTCAGCAGCGCGGTGTCGCCGACGTACACGGGCGCGTCATGGCGCGACAGGGCCTCCGCGGGCACGCGGGCATCGCGGTACGCCAGCCCCAACGGCTGCGCGGGCGCGCCGGTGACGAGCGCCGCTTGCAGCAGGTTGGCGTGAAACGGGAGCACCGTGCGGCCATCGCTGGTCGTGCCCTCAGGGAAGACCGCGAGCACGTCGCACGCGCGCAGCCGCTCGGCCAGGTGGTGCACGACGCGCAGTGCGTCGCGCTTGCGGTCGCGCTCGATGAAAAGCGTGCCCGCCCCGGCGACGAGCCGGCCGAGCAGCGGCCAGTGCCGCACATCGGCCTTGGACACAAAGCGGCACGGGCGCGCGGCATCGATGGCCAGGATATCGAGCCACGAGACGTGGTTGCTCACCACCAGCACCGGCCCGGCCGCGGGGGGCTCCCCTTCCACGCGCAGGGTCACCCCGAGGATGCGCAGCGCCTTGGCCGACCATGCCTGGATGCGCGCGGCGCGCGCCGCCTCGTCCCAGCGCGGGAAAGCGCGCCACACGGTCCACAGCCCGCCCAGCACGTGCGCCACCAGCCACGCTGCCCGCGCGACGGCGCGCCAGCGCATGCCCCAGCGCGACATCACCGGTTCAGCCGCCCGCATCGAACGCGAGGTGACCGCCCACCAGCGTCGCACGCACGCGGCCGGGGAGCGCGTGTCCCTCGAACGGTGTGTGGCGGCCCTGGCTGCGCAGCCGCGCCGGCTCGACGCGCCACTCGTGCGCCGGATCGAGCACGCACACGTCCGCGACGCCGCCCACCGCGAGCCGACCGACGCTCGCCTGCAGCGTGCCCAGGCGCGCGCCCAGCACGCGCGCCGGCCCCGCGGTCAACACCTCGACGACGCGCGCGATCGGCACACCGTCCTGCTGCGCCCATTTCAGCGCCAGCGCGGCGAGCAGCTCCACCGCCGTGGCCCCCGGCTCAGCCTCGGCGAACGGCAGCGCTTTCGCGTCCGCCGACACCGGCGTGTGGTCGGACACCAGCGCGTCGATCGTGCCATCGGCGAGTCCCTGGCGCAGCGCGTCGCGGTCGCGCTGCTGGCGCACGGGCGGCTGCAGCCGCAACCGGGTGTCGTAGTAGCCGATGTCCGTGTCGGTGAGCATGAGCTGGTGGACGCTGACGTCGGCCGTCACCGGCAGGCCCTCGGCCTTGGCCTGCCGCACCAGCGCCACGCCCGCGGCCGTGCTGAGGCGACACAGGTGCAGCCGCACCGGTGGCTCGGTGCCCGGCGGCGCCACGCGCCCCACGACGCCGCGCAGCAGCTCGAACAGCGTGTGCAGCGCGATCACCTCGGACGCGGCCGGCACACCCGACAGGCCCAGGCGCGTGGCGAGCGGCCCGCTGGCCATCACGCCCTTGGACAGCCACGGCTCCTCGGGCCGCAGCCACACGCTATAGCCGAAGGTGGCCGCGTACTGAAACGCGCGCTGCAACACCTGGGTGTTGACGATGGGGCGATCGGCCTGACCAAAGCCGACGCAGCCGCGCTCGGTGAGTTGTACCATCTCGGCCAGCACCTCGCCCTGCAGCCCGCGCGTGAGCGCACCGAGCGGGAAGAGCCGCGCGCGGTGCAGCTTTTCGGCGCGGGCCTTGAGCATGTCGACGAGGCCCGGTTCGTCCAGCACCGGGTCGGTATCGGGCGGGCACACGAGGCTGGTGACGCCACCGGCGACGGCGGCGGCGGTTTCGCTCTCCAGCATCCCGGCGTGCTCCTGCCCCGGCTCGCCAAGGCGCACACACAGGTCCACCAGCCCCGGCAGCACCCAGCACCCGGTGGCGTCCAACACGCGGTTCGGCGCAAAGTCGGCCGGCACGGCGCCGATGCCGATGATGCGGCCAGCGGCGATCGCGACGTCGGCGACGCGGTCGGTGCCACTGGCGGGATCGATGACCCGCCCCTGACGGATGAGCAGCTTCATGCCTCGTTCCCCGCGATGATGCCCATGACGGCCATGCGCACCGCAATACCGAACGTCACCTGCGGCAGCACGACGCTTTGCGCCCCGTCGACGACGGCGGAGTCGATTTCGACCCCGCGGTTGACCGGCCCCGGGTGCATGACGATGGCGTCCGGCTTGGCCCAGCGCAGCCGCTCCGGCGTCAGGCCGAAGCGCTGGTGAAACTCCTGGCTCGAGGGCAGCAGCGCGCCGCTCATGCGCTCGTTTTGCAGCCGCAGCGCGATGACCACGTCACAGTCGCGGATGCCCTCCTCCAGCGAGTGGCACACGCGCACACCCAAGTGCGACAGGTCGCTCGGCACCAGCGTGCGCGGGCCCACGACGCGCACGTCCGGACAGCCCAGCGTGGTCAGCGCGTGGATGTCGGAGCGCGCCACACGCGAGTGCAGCACGTCGCCAACGATGGCCACCGACAGCTGCGTGAAGTCGCCCTTGTAGTGGCGGATCGTGTACATGTCCAGCAGGCCCTGCGTCGGGTGCGCGTGGCGGCCGTCACCGGCGTTGATCACGTGCACGTGCGGCGCGACGTGCTGCGCGATCAGGTACGGCGCGCCGGACTCGCTGTGGCGCACAACGAAGATGTCCGCCGCCATCGCCGAGAGGTTGGCGATCGTGTCGAGTAGCGTCTCGCCCTTGGCGGTGGACGAGCGCGCGATGTCCAGATTGAACACGTCGGCCGACAGGCGCGTCGCCGCGATCTCGAACGTGGTACGCGTGCGCGTGCTGTTTTCGAAAAACAGGTTGAAGACGCTCTTGCCGCGCAGCAGCGGCACCTTTTTGACCTCGCGGTCGTTGACGCTGACGAACTGCTGCGCCGTGTCCAGAATGTGCAGCAGGATGTCGCGCGGCAAGCCCTCGGTCGAGAGCAGGTGGATCAGCTCACCGTGGCGGTTGAGTTGGGGGTTGTGGCTTGGCATGGCGGCGCGCTCCGTGGTTCAGCCCTGTCGTGGTTGGGCGCGCTCCAGCAGCACGAAGCTGAAGCGCCCGTCCGCCCCTTGCGCGAGCTCGAACGACTGGTGTGGCGGCAGCGGCAGCCGTACCGCCGCCGCGTCGGCCGCCACCGGCAGCTCGCGCCCGCCGCGGTCGACGAGGACCGCGAGGCGCACGCTGGCCGGCCGCCCGTAGTCGAACAGCTCGTTGAGCACGGCCCGCAGCGTGCGACCGGTGTAGAGCACGTCGTCGATCAGCAGCACATGCGCCCCCTCCACGGCGAACGGCAGGCGCGTCTGCGCCGGTGCCGCGGCCAGCCCGCGCTGCGCATAGTCGTCACGGTGCAGCGTCGCGGCGATGGTGCCCGGCTCCCCAGGCAGCCCCAATTCACGGTGCAGCCGCGCGGCCAGCCACGCACCACCGGAGACGACCCCGACCAGGTGCGTGGGCTGCGGGCCCGTGGCCAGCAGCGCCTGCACCGCGCGGCGCAGCTCGGCGTACAGGGCTTCGGCGTCGATGGGCAGCGTGCCCGCGGCGAGCGGTGCGGCGGCTGCGGCGCGCGCCGGTTCGGCGTCGGCGGTCATGGCAGGCTCCTCAAAAACTGTTCCAGAATGATGCACGCGGCTGCCGCGTCGGCATCCGCGGCCCCCTGCGCGTGCGCTTCGGTGGTGCTGTAGCGCTCGTCCACCTCGATCACGGGCAGCCCGGTGCGGCCGTGCAGCTGGCGCGCGAAGCGCTGCGCCCGGCGCGTCTGCTCGTGCGCCGCGCCGTCAGGATGAAAAGGCACGCCCACGACCAACGCATCCGGGCCCCATTCGGCGATCACGGCCAGCAGGCGTTGCCAGCGCGCATCGCCCTGCGCGGCGATGGTCGGCAGCGGTGAGGCGGTGCGTGTGACGACGTTGCCACTGGCCATGCCGACGCGCCGCTCCCCCCAGTCGAAGGCGAGGAAGGTCTGCGCCCGCGCCGGCACCACGCCCCACGCGGTCATGCCCGCCCCGCGCCCGGCGCCAGCATCCACGGCTGCACCCCCAGCAGCGCCAGCGCGCGCTCGTAACGCTGCTCGACCGGCACTTCGAACAACAGCGCCGGGTCGGCCGGCACGGTCAGCCAAGCGTTGTCACCGATCTCCGACTCGAGCTGCCCCTCGCCCCACGACGCATACCCGAGCGTGATGAGCATCTGCCGCGGCCCCGCGCCGGCGGCCACGGCCTCCAGCACGTCGCGCGAGGTCGTCAGTTCCAACCCGGCCCCTGGCACCTTCAGCGAGGAGGCGTACACGGTCAGGCGCGGGGCTTCCGGCGCTTGCGCGGCGTCGGGGTCGCCGCCGGCCCCCGTGTCGACCCCCGCAGACTGCAGCAGCGCCCCCATCGCGGACGCGGGGGCGGGCGCGGGACCCGCCGCCTCCGCGCGGCTGGCGACCGCGGCGACGATCGGCTGCGGCTCGCCCATGTCCTCGTGCAGCACGAACCCGCGCTCCGGCTGCAGCGGACCGCCGCGCAAGACGGGCATGCCGGACCATTCCGGCCGGCCCAGCGGCAGCTCCAGCCGCTCGAACAGATCGTCAAGCGTGATGCCGGTCGGCTTGTTGATGATCAGCCCCAGCGCCCCGCGCGGCGTGTGCTCGCACAGGTACACGACACTGCGCCCGAACAGTTCGTCGTTCAGCCCGGGCATGGCGATCAAAAAATGATGCGTCAGGTCGGCAGGGGCAGAATCCGGGCTCATGGCGGCCAATTTTACGCGTCACCCCATGTCTGCCCCCTCCAAACCCTACGACCGCGGCCTCATGTGGTTCCGCCGCGATCTGCGCGCCGAAGACAACGCCGCGCTCTGCCAGGCGCTCACGCAGTGCCGGCAGGTCTGGTGCGTGTTCGTGTTCGACACCGCGATCCTGCAGCCGCTGCTCGACCGCGGGCTGACCGCCGACCGGCGCGTGGAATTCATCCATGAGAGCCTGATCGACCTGGACGAACAGTTGCGCGCGCTCGGGCGATCCCACGGCACCGAAGGTGTTGGCCTGATCGTGCGCCACGGGGCGGCGGTGAAGGTAATCCCGCGCCTGGCCGCTGCGCTCGGGGCGCAGGCGGTGTTCGCCAACCACGACGACGACCCCTATGCCCGGCGCCGCGATGCGCAGGTGCTGGGCGCGCTGGCCCACGCCGGCGCGGTGCTGCAGACGTACAAGGACCACGTCGTGTTCGAGCGGCACGAGGTGCTCACCGGCTTTGGCCGGCCGTTCACGGTGTTCACGCCCTACAAGAACGCGTGGCTCAAGGCGTTGACCGACGAGCACCTGCGCGCGCACCCGGTCGAGCGCCACGGCGACGCGCTGGCGCCCTGCCCTCCGGATCACCCGCCGGGCGTGCCGGCGCTGGAGGCGCTGGGGTTTGCACGCACCAACCTGCGCGAGCTGCGCGTGCGCACCGGCACGCGCGGGGCGCGTGCATTGCTGGAGGATTTCCTGACCCGCATCGAGCACTACCACCAGGCGCGCGACTACCCCGCCGTCAAGGGGCCGAGCTACCTGAGCGTGCACCTGCGCTTCGGCACGATCAGCGTGCGCGCGCTGGTGAGCACGGCGCTGGCCTTGCACCGGCAGGGCATGGCGGGTGCCACCGCATGGCTCAACGAGCTGATCTGGCGCGAGTTCTATCACCAGATCCTGGCCAACTTCCCCCACGTCGGCGAGGGCAAGGTCTTCAAGCCGGAATACGACGCGATCCGCTGGGAGCGCGGCAAACACGCGCAGGCGCTGTTTGCCGCCTGGTGCGAGGGGCGCACGGGTTACCCGCTGGTCGACGCGGCGATGCACCAGCTCAACCAAACCGGCTACATGCACAACCGGCTGCGCATGGTCACGGCCAGCTTTCTGACCAAAGACCTCGGGTTGGACTGGCGCTGGGGCGAGCAGTATTTCGCGGACCACCTGATCGACTTCGACCTCGCCGCCAACAACGGCGGCTGGCAGTGGGCAGCCTCCAGCGGCTGCGACGCGCAGCCCTACTTCCGCATCTTCAACCCGGTCACGCAGAGCGAAAAATTCGACCCGCAGGGCAAGTTCATCCGCCGCTACCTGCCGGTGCTGGCGAAGCTGCCAACCCCCGCGCTGCACGCGCCCTGGCAGGCCGATGCCGCGGTGCGGGCGGCAGCGGGCGTCACACTGGGGCGCGACTACCCGATGCCGATCGTCGACCACGCCGAAGCACGCGCGCGCACGCTGGAGCGCTACGCCGTCGTGCGCCGCGAGCGTTCCTGACGCGCAACCCGCCCGGCACACCCTCCGCGGCGCTTCGCCGGAAAGCAGCTAGATACCCACCAGCGGATGCAGCACCGGCAGCACGGTGCCGTCCGCACACCGGCCCATGCCGACGTAGCCGGGCAGTACCACATCGGGACCAGCCGCCCCGCATGCCGCGCTCACCGCCGCCGGATCCAGCCACACCACCCGATGGTCCAGCACCGCGTCCACCGCCCACGCGGCCCGCTGGCCGACCCCGCGGCAGGTCACCACCGTGACCCGTGCGGCGTCTCCCGGCACGACGCGCGATGCCGCCCAGGACCACCCCACCGGCGCAATGGGCCACGCGTGCCCCTGCGCGTCGCGCCACACGCCCGCGCGCTGCGCATCGGCCCACACCCCAGCGGACACGCGCGTCTCCGCGTCGACCGCGGTGGCCAGCAACCCCACCGTCTGAGCGTGCATCTGCACGACCGTCACCGCAACCAGCGACAGCGCAACCGGCACCACCAGCCGCCATCCGCCACCGCCAGCTTCGGGTACCAAGCAGGTCACCTGGGCCGCGAGTGCGCGTAACTCGCCCTCGACACCGGCATCCCCCAACCCGACGGCTGCCCATGGATCGTCACCCGCGGGCCCCACAGTCGGACGCTCGATCGCGCACCGGATGGCATCGTCCGGCGTAAACGGATCGTCGCGCGCATGCAAACCCCAACGGATGGCATCGTCGTGCAAACGCCCCCATGGCAGCGACGCGCCGTCGTGCACACACTCGACGACAATTGCCCCCCGTTCGAGGACGTTGCGCAAACGCACCGCGACCGTCCGGGCACCGGGTCGCAACGCCGCCGCCACCGCTCCGAGGTGGGCCAGGATCACGGTGAGCCGATCGGCCACCGCGGGCTCCAGCCAGAGGTCAGCACCGATGTCCCACTGCCAATGCAGCGCCGGCGCATCCGCGCACGCCCTCGCCAAGTGTTGCGCGAGCGCATCGGGTCCGAGCCAGCCCCAGCGCGCGACCTGCGGACGCACCGCCAGGCCGGCTGCACGCCGCTGCCGCCGGATCTCCAACGCCGCCGCCGCCCATGTCCGACGAGCCGTCCGATCGACAGATCCGGCCGCCCCGCCGCTGCCCGTCGCCGTCCTGGAACCCCTGCGCCATACCGCTTGCTGTCGACCGGCGCGCACGAGAACATCCGCCGCGATGAGCCATGTCAGCGGCGACCCGGTCGGTGTGTTGGGCTCTGATGCAGCCGTATCGACTGCCTCATCGGGCGCGGGAGACGATGCAACGTCGCCGGACATCACGATCGAGTCTGGAGACAGCGGGCAATCCGCTGCATCCAGCGCTTCGGTTCCGGGCCCCTCCTCGACCGAGGCCTCCATGAGCGCTGCCTCCGCGGCGGCCGGCTCGGGTTCTGCACGAACAGACTCCGGGTCGCCCAACCCGTTCGCCGCGCCCTCGCCAACACCGATGCCGCCCTCGTGGACAACCGTCACCTCAGCAGCATCCATCTCGCTGCCAGCGTCGAGGCGTTGCAGCAAAACATCGACACTGGCGAGACGCTCTTCCTCATCACCCGCCGTGCCGTGTTCCACCCACGCCTGCACCCACAAGACGAGCGCGTCGCGCACGCCCTGCAGCACCGCGATGTGCCCGGGATCGGGCACATGATCCTCCGCGAGCCACGCATTGAGGCGGCGCTCGGCCCCCCATGCAGCCTCGCCGAGCTGCCGGAACCCGACGAGCCGTGCACTGCCTTTGAGGGTGTGAAAAACCCGCCGCACACGGCCCAGTGCGCCCCGATCGGTGGGATCGCTCTGCAACGAGGCCAGGGGACGCGCCAACTCGTCTAGCAGCTCGGTCGCCTCCTCGAGGAAGATGGCGCGCTCGTCGAACTCGTCCACGGATTCGTCGCCCGAGATCGACTCTTCCGCTGGCGGCACTTCATCGACTTCGCCGACAGCGCAGTTCTCGCGCGTCAACAGCCCCGTTTCGCGGTCGAAAACATAAGGGTGTGCGGCATACCCCGCCGGGTCACGCTCCCACGCCTCCAGCCACACCGCGATCGCGGCCAGATTGGCACTGACGCGATCGGCTTGCTCCGGCGGCACCGTGAACGGGCCGGCGTCGTGGGACGACAGCCATTGCGCGACCTCATCGGCGCAAGCAAGCAGGGCGGTATCGATACCCCCGGATGCCATCCAAACGGCTGTCTCACGTAAGCCACGCAACCGCTGAGGCACGCTGCGCAGCGCCTCCCACGCGAGTTCGTCGCCTCTTCGCCACAGTGCATCGAGCGCAGACTCGACGTCAGCAAGGACAGTGCGCCATTCACGTACCAACGTACGCGCGCCCTCGCGCTCGGTCCAGGCGCGATAGCGCTCGACGAGCCACGGCTCGGGGTCCTGCATCGCTTCACCCGACGCTTTGGCCTGCAGTCGGGCGGCCAGCGCACAAACGCGCTGAGCCTGCCCCCCATCCACGACATCCAAAGATTCGAGCTCGGTTTGCGTGCCGAGCGCCACCAACACGGTCTCGACGTCGGTACCGCCTGTGGTGGCCAGCGTTGCACCCCACTGCCGCCACGCCGACGACAGCAATGGCCAGGGAGCGGGCAACGATGCCAAGGCGTCGGCCAAGGCCGCAACCGCCTGCTCCCGCCCGTCCCCTGCCCCTTGCGCACCTACGCGCAGCACGTGCTGTACGGCTTCCAAGGCCTGTGCGACGACCTTTGGATCGACTTGCCCAAGGCACCGCCGCTCCGGGTCCCAACGCAATGGCTCCGTCCATCCCAGCGCTTTCCAGAGCGCATGGGCATGCGGCAACGTCTCATCGGGTGCCGGATCGACACGCGCGACGAGATACAACCACTCCCGCGCCGAGCCTTCCCATGGCACCCCCGCGGTGGGCCCACCACTGAACGAGGGCACATGCAAACGCAACATCGACGCCACAGAGCGCTTGAACCACACGTCCGTCGATAGACGCTGGGCCGCTACCGCCTCGAAGACGGCCGCAGCAATCGACCAAAAACGCGTCTGCGACGGGTCACCTCCTGCCCGCGCAAGCCCAGCCACGAGCCGCGCCAACCCGACCGCGGCGGAGACGCGCCCTTCGCGCAACAGCGGCAAGGCAAACCTCTCGACCCAATACCGCACGCGCGGACTGGGCAAGATACGCTGCGCTTTCGGCACAGGGAGCGTCGCCGGCAATGCCTGCATCCAGAGATCCGCCGGGTGCGCCCTTGCTTGCACCCACTGACGCCAATCCCGGTAAAACGGAAACAGGGCGAGCCCCGGCAGCCCCCGACGGTCCAAATGGCGCCGGAGCTGATCCTGCAGTGCCCACACGCCCCGCTCCACCAGAGGGATGACCTCGGGCTCCGCGGCCAAGGGCCGCTCGATCAGCCGTTCGACAACGGCCTGCAACGCGGCCACGGTCCGCGCCTCGGGCACGAGCCCGACCATCTCCAGCGCTCCCACCGCCTGCTGCAAGGCCTGCGCCTGCAATCGCATCTCGGCGGCATCGACCGCTGACAAATCGGCACTGCGCGAACGTTCGTGGGCCGTGACGTAGTCCCGCACGGCCGCCAGGGCACCCTGCAAGGCCCGCTGCAACTCATCGTGGAGCCAAGCCAGCGGTGCCAAATCCAAAACCGTGTCGCCCATCGGCTCCGCGGTCTGCGTACGTGGGTTCACTGCCCTGTCCCTCCTCCTCGTCCAACCGCGTTGCGACACCGCGCGGCGTCAGATCGGCACCATCTCGAAGTCTTCCTTGCGCGCGCCGCACTCCGGACAGGTCCAGTTCACCGGCACGTCCTCCCAGCGGGTACCGGGGGGAATGCCGTGCTCGGGGTCGCCCGCGGCCTCGTCGTAAATCCAGCCGCAGATCAGGCACATCCAGGTACGGTTCGGGGTCGTCATGTCGGGTCAGGCAAGGCGGTCTGATTAGAATGACCCCATTGTATCGACGCCCGTGTCCGGGGCCCGCCGTGGGGCACCGGCGCTGCGCCCGCCCGATGTCCACCCCTGCGCCCACCCCCACCGACGTCCCTGCGCGCCCGCCGTGCGTGCTGTGCTTCAACGCCAGCGACCCCAGCGGCGCGGGTGGCCTGAGCGCCGACCTGCTGGCGATGGCCAGTGCGTCGTGCCATGTGCTGCCGGTGACGACCAGCGTGTGGCTGCGCGACAGCCGCCACCTGCACGGTCACCACGCGCTCGACGCCGAATGGATCGACGACCAGGCGCGCACCGTGCTGGAGGACGTGTCGGTGGCCGCGGTCAAAGTGGGCTTTGCCGGCAGCGCCCACGCGGTGGCGGCGATCGGCGCGATCCTGAGCGACTACGACGAGCTGCCGGTCGTGACCTACCTGCCGGAGCTCGCGTGGTGGACGGACGCCGAGCGCGAGGCCTATCTCGAGGCGTGTGAGGAACTGCTGCTGCCGCAGACCGACGTGCTGGTGGGCAACCACCATACGCTCGCGCGCTGGCTGCTGCCGGACTGGGAGGACGACCGACCGCCGGGGCCGCGCGACATCGCCCGCGCCGCCGCGGTGCACGGGGTCTCGTACACCCTGGTCACCGGCGCGGTGCGCGACGACGGCATCGACAACCACCTCGCCTCGCCCGAGCTGGTGCTCGCGCACGTGCGCTTCGAGCGCATCGACGCCACTTTCATCGGCGCCGGCGATACGCTGTCGGCGGCGCTGACCGCGCTGCTGGCCCACGGCAGCGAGCTGGGCGAAGCGGGCGCCGAGGCACTGCGCTACCTGGACCAGACCCTGGTCAACGGCTTTCAGCCGGGCATGGGGCACGCCGTGCCCGACCGGCTGTTCTGGGCCGATGACGACGACGAACCCGACGAACGCGACCCCGCCGAGAAACCATGACCGACCGCAACCAGACCCTGTTCGACCGCGCCAAGACCGTCATCCCGGGCGGCGTCAACTCGCCCGTGCGTGCCTTCAAGGCCGTGGGCGGCACCCCCCGCTTCATCACCCGCGCGCAGGGGGCGTATTTCTGGGACGCCAACGGCCAGCGCTACATCGACTACATCGGCTCGTGGGGGCCGATGATCCTGGGCCACGGCCACCCCGCGGTGCTCGACGCCGTGCAGGCCGCGGCGCGCGAGGGCTTCTCCTTCGGCGCACCCACCGAGCGCGAAATCGAACTCGCCGAAACCATCATCGGCCTGTTGCCGAGCCTGGAGATGGTGCGGCTGGTCAGCTCCGGCACCGAGGCGGGGATGAGCGCGATCCGTCTGGCGCGCGGGGCCACCGGGCGGCCCAAGATCATCAAGTTCGAGGGCTGCTACCACGGACACGCCGACGCGTTGCTGGTCAAGGCCGGCTCGGGGCTCGCGACGTTTGGCCACCCGACGAGTGCGGGCGTGCCGCCCGAGGTCGTGCAGCACACGCTGGTGCTGGAGTACAACAACATCGAACAGCTCGAGGCCGCGTTTGCCGAGCACGGGTCGCAGATCGCCGCGCTGATGATCGAGCCGATCGCGGGCAACATGAATTTCGTGCGCGCGAGCGTCCTCTTCATGCGCCGCTGCCGCGAACTGTGCACCCAGCACGGCGCGCTGCTCGTGTTCGACGAGGTGATGACGGGCTTTCGCGTGGCGCTCGGCGGCGCGCAAAGCGTCTACGCGCGGCTGATCCCGGGTTTTGCGCCGGACATGACCGTGATGGGCAAGGTCATCGGTGGCGGCATGCCGCTGGCGGCCTTTGGCGGCAAGCGCGCGGTGATGGAGCAGCTCGCGCCGCTGGGGCCCGTCTACCAGGCCGGCACGCTCTCGGGCAACCCGGTGGCCACCGCGTGCGGGCTGGCGACGCTACGGCTCATCCGCGAGCCGGGCTTTTTCGAGGCGCTCTCGGCGCGCACGCGCGCGCTGGTCGAGGGGCTGAAAGCCGAGGCCGACCGTGCAGGCGTGCCGTTCAGCGTCGACAGCGAAGGGGGCATGTTCGGCTTCTTCCTGCTGCCCACGTTGCCGCAGAACTACGCGCAGGTCATGGCCAGCGATGCCGCGCGCTTCAACCGGTTCTTCCACGGCATGCTCGAGCGCGGCGTGTACTTCGCGCCGGCGCTGTACGAGGCGGGGTTCGTCAGCGCCGCGCACAGTGACGCCGACATCGACGCGACGCTCGCCGCCGCGCGCGAGGTGTTCGCCACCCTCTGATCCGATGCCATCCCGCCGTGACTCCTTGCGGGCGCTGGCCGGGCTGCTTGCGCTGCCCGCCGCGGGCTGGGCCGCGCCGCCGGCGCCGGCCACCCGCCGCAGCGGCCACCTGATCGCGGTGGGCGGTGCCGAAGACCGCGAGCGCGACCGGCTGATCCTGCGCCGCTTCGTCGAACTCAGCGGCGGCCCGCGTGCGCGCCTGCTCGTGCTGACCGCAGCGAGCGCAGACCCCGAGGGGTCCTGGGCGGGCTACCAGCGCGTCTTTGCGGAACTGGGAGCGCAGCACGTCGAGCCGATCGACTTTCGCAGCGCCGACGAGGCGCACGATCCGGCGGCGGTCGAGCGGCTGCTCGCGGCCGACGGGATCTACATCAGCGGGGGTGACCAGCGCCGCCTGATGGCCGCGCTGTGGGAGACGCCGGCAGCGCGCGCGCTGCACCGGGCCTTTCACCTGCGCGGCGCGTGCATCGGTGGCACCAGCGCGGGGGCGGCGGCGCTGTCGCGCCAGATGCTGGCCATCGGCGAGCCGGCGCTGCGCCCGTACCGCGACGCGGTCTCGCTCGACATCGGCCTGGGGCTGCTCGCCTACGCGATCATCGACCAGCACTTCAACGAACGGCACCGACTCGGGCGGCTGCTCTCGGCCGTCGCGCTGCGGCCCGATCTGCTCGGCGTCGGCATCGACGAGGACACGGCGCTGGTCATCGAGCGCGGCCGCGCTATCGAAGTGCTCGGCAACGGCGCGGTCACGCTGCTCGACGGACGGCAGATGCGCTCCAACGTGCGCGACACGGACCCGGAGGACCCGTTGCAGCTGCTGGACGTGCGGCTGCACCTGCTGCCAGCCGGCTCCCGCTTCGAGCTGACCGATACCGACACCGACACGCCGCAGCCACCACCGGCGCTGCGGCGCACGCTGGAGCTGCTGGTGCGGCCCGGCCCGATCCGCGGCTGAGGACGCCAGCGTTCACCGCCCGCGCCGCGCGGCCGGGCGGCGCGGCCCGTCACGACCACGGGGTCACAGCAGCCGCGCGAGCAGCGCCCCCTGCACGGGAGCGCCCAACGGCACCCACACGCGCAGCGGGTTGCCTGCCGCGACCGTGATCGACTCGCCCGCGGTGCTTTGCATCGCCTCGACGGTGACGATGCGGTTGCCCGCGGGGTGGATGACCTCCAGCCGGTCGCCGACAGCGAAGCGGTTTTTTGTCTCCACCTCGGCCCAGCCGTCGTCGCGCACGCGCAGCACGTCGCCGACGTACTGGCTGCGCGTCGGCGCGGAGTGGCCGCTGAGGTAATTCTGGTAGTCCTGCGCCGGGCGGCGCTCCAGCAGGCCGCTGGTGTAGCCGCGGTTGGATAGGCCCTCCAACTCCGCCAGCAGCGCCGGGTCGAACGGCCGCCCCGCCACCGCGTCGTCGATGGCCCGGCGGTACACCTGGGCGGTACGCGCGACGTAATACGGACTCTTGGTGCGGCCCTCGATCTTCAGGGAATCGACGCCGATGCGCACCAGGCGCTCCACGTATTCCACCGCGCGCAGGTCACGGCTGTTGAGGATGTAGGTGCCGTGCTCGTCCTCCATCACGGGCATCAGCTCACCCGGGCGCGCGCTCTCCTCCAGCAGCCACACCCGATCCGCCAGTGGATGGCGCCGGCCGTCACCCGTGGTCGCGAACACCGCGTCGGCTTCGGCCTGCTCGCGCGCAAAGTCGAAGTCCGCCCCGAGCCGCGGCCATCCGGCCGCCGCGTCGCCGCTGCCATCCCACCCGCCCTCATCCCTGCATTCACCCGCTGCGGCCCCCGCACCGGCCGCGGGCGAGCCGGCCCCGCCGGGGCTGGCGCAGCCGCCACCGCAGCCCCCGCCGGCAGCCGATCGAACCAACGGCTGCACATCACCGGTATCCGTTTCGGTCGCCGCGTGCGTGGCGTACGACCAGCGGCACGCGTTGGTGCACGTGCCCTGGTTGGGGTCGCGCCTGTTGAAGTAGCCCGACAGCAGACAGCGCCCCGAGTACGCGATGCACAGCGCCCCGTGCACGAACACCTCCAGCTCCATGTCCGGGCAAGCGTCGCGGATCTGCGCGATCTCGTCCAAACTCAGCTCGCGCGACAGGATGATGCGCGACACCCCCGCGCGCTGCCAGAATTTCACCGCCGCCCAGTTGGTCGTGTTGGCCTGCACCGACAGGTGGATCGGCACCTCGGGCCAGCGGCCGCGCTCCATCTCCTCGCGCACCAGCATGATCAGGCCCGCATCGGCCATGATCAGCGCGTCCGGCCGCAGCGCCACCACCGGCGCCAGGTCGCGCAGGTAGGTGCGCACCTTGTCGTTGTGCGCGATCAGGTTGCTGGTGACGAAGAATTTTTTGCCGCGCGCGTGCGCTTCCGCAATGCCCTGGGCGATCTGCTCGAGGCGAAATTCGTTGTTGCGCGCGCGCAGGCTGTAGCGCGGCTGACCCGCATAAACGGCGTCGGCACCGAAATCGAACGCCACGCGCAGGTGGCGCAGCGAGCCGGCGGGCAAAAGCAATTCGGGGGCTTTCATGGGGGGCGATTGTCAGGCACGGCCAACCCGCTTGCGAAAGCGTGCACGAAAAACGGCCCCATGGGGGCCGTTCCTCTTGTGCGCTGGCGTGCCGCGCGCCGTCAGGCGACCACTTCCTTGGCTGTCTCGACGTACTCGTCGATCTGGTCGAAGTTCATGTAACGGTAGATGTTGTTGGCGCGCTCGTTGATGACGCGCATTTCGGCGTGGTACTCCTCCACCGTCGGCAGCCGCCCCAGACGCGAGGCGATCGCCGCCAGCTCCGCCGACGCCAGGAACACATTGGTGTTGCGCCCGAGCCGGTTGGGGAAGTTGCGCGTGCTGGTGGACACCACCGTCGCGCCCTCGCGCACCTGCGCCTGGTTGCCCATGCACAGGCTGCAGCCCGGCATCTCGGTGCGCGCCCCGGCCGTGCCGAAGGTGGCGTAGTAGCCCTCCTTGATCAGCTCGTTCTGATCCATCTTGGTCGGCGGCGCCACCCACAGCCGCACCGGGATGTCCCGCTGGCCGTGCAGCAGCTGCGCGGCGGCGCGGAAGTGGCCGATGTTGGTCATGCACGAGCCGATGAACGCCTCGTCGATCTTGGTGCCCGCCACCTCAGAGAGCGGCCGCGCGTCGTCCGGGTCGTTGGGGCAGCACAGGATCGGCTCCTTGATCTCGTTGAGGTCGATCTCGATGACCGCGGCGTACTCGGCATCCGGGTCGGCCTCCAGCAGCTGCGGGTTGGCCAGCCACGCCTCCATCGCCTTGATGCGGCGCGCCAGCGTGCGCGCGTCCTGGTAGCCGTTGGCGATCATCCACTTCAGCAGCACGATGTTGCTCTGCAGGTACTCGATGATCGGTTCCTTGTTGAGCTTGATCGTGCAGCCCGCGGCGGAGCGCTCCGCCGACGCGTCCGAAAGCTCGAACGCCTGCTCCACCTTCAGGTTCGGCAGCCCTTCGATCTCGAGGATGCGACCGGAGAAGATGTTCTTCTTGCCCTTCTTCTCGACCGTGAGCAGCCCCTGCTTGATCGCGTAGTAGGGGATGGCGTGCACCAGGTCACGCAGCGTGATGCCGGGCTGCATCTCGCCCTTGAAGCGCACCAGCACGCTCTCGGGCATGTCCAGCGGCATGACGCCGGTGGCGGCGGCAAACGCCACCAAGCCCGAACCGGCCGGGAAGCTGATGCCGATGGGGAAGCGCGTGTGGCTGTCACCGCCCGTGCCCACGGTGTCCGGCAGCAGCATGCGGTTGAGCCACGAGTGGATGACGCCGTCGCCCGGGCGCAGGCTGACGCCGCCGCGGCTGCTGATGAAAGCCGGCAGCTCGCGGTGCATCTTGACGTCCACCGGCTTCGGGTACGCCGCGGTGTGGCAGAACGACTGCATCACCAGATCGGCCGAGAAGCCCAGGCACGCGAGGTCCTTCAGCTCGTCGCGCGTCATCGGCCCGGTGGTGTCCTGGCTGCCGACGGTGGTCATCTTCGGCTCGCAGTAGGTGCCCGGGCGAATGCCCTTGCCCTCCGGCAGGCCGCAGGCGCGGCCGACCATCTTCTGCGCCAGCGTGTAACCCTTGCCGCTGTCTTGCGGTGCCTTGGGCAGGCGGAACACGGTCGACGGCGGAAGACCCAGAAACTCGCGCGCCTTGCCCGTCAGCCCGCGGCCGATGATCAGGTTGATGCGGCCGCCCGCGCGCACCTCATCCAGCAGCACGTCGCTCTTGAGCTGGAAGGTGGCGATGACCTGGCCGTTCTTCTCGATCTTGCCGTCGTAGGGGTAGATGTCGATGACGTCACCGAACTCGATCTGGCTGACGTCGACCTCGATCGGCAGCGAGCCGGAGTCCTCCTGCGTGTTGAAGAAGATCGGCGCGATCTTGCCGCCCAGCGTCACGCCGCCGTAGCGCTTGTTGGGCACGTACGGGATGTCCTGACCGGTCCACCAGATCACGCTGTTGGTGGCGGACTTGCGGCTCGATCCGGTGCCGACCACGTCACCGACGTAGGCGACGAGGTGGCCCTTTTCCTTGAGTTTTTGCAGCACGCTGATCGGGCCGCGCTTGCCGTCTTCGTCGGGCTCGAACGGCGCGTCCGGGCGCTTGTTCTTCAGCATCGCCAGCGCGTGCAGCGGGATGTCCGGGCGGCTCCACGCATCCGGCGCCGGCGACAGGTCGTCGGTGTTGGTCTCGCCCGGCACCTTGAACGCGGTAACGGTGATCTTGTGCGGCACTTCGGGGCGCGAGAGGAACCACTCCGCGTCCGCCCAGCTCTGCATCACGGCCTTCGCGTGCGGGTTGCCGGCCTGCACCTTCTCCGCCACGTCATGGAAGGCGTCGAACATCAGCAGCGTCTTCTTCAGCCCCTCGGCCGCGACGGGCGCCACCTCGGGGTCGTCGAGCAGGTCGATCAGCGGCTTGACGTTGTAGCCGCCCACCATCGTGCCCAGCAGCTCGGTGGCGCGCGCCTTGCTGATCAGCCCGACCTGGATATCGCCGTGCGCGACGGCTGCGAGGAACGACGCCTTGACCTTGGCCGCATCGTCCACCCCGGGCGGCACGCGGTGCGTCAGCAGCTCCAGCAGAAACTGCGGATCCTCGCCGGCGGGCGGGTTTTTGATCAGCTCGATCAGTTCGGCCGTCTGCTGGGCCGACAGCGGCAGCGGCGGAATGCCCAGCGCGGCGCGCTCGGCCACGTGTTCACGGTAGGCTTGCAACATGGTGGTGTGCTCCAGAGGATGTCAGGAAAAGTAGCCGCGCACCGGCTCGGGCAACGGCACGCCGGTGGCGTGCGCGCGCTCCAGCACCTGCCAAAAGTAGCGGAAAGACGCGCGGTCGTGCAAATGTCCCTGATGGGATATCGGGGCCCAGTCGGCCGCCGCGGCGGCCGCGATGATGTCGGCGGCGGTCTGCACCGCCTCGGCGTCGGGCTGGAAGGCCCGCACGATGGGTTCGATCTGGTCGGGGTGGATGCTCCACATGCGCGTGTAGCCGAACTCGCGCGCCGCCCGGCGCGCCGCGTCGGCCACCGCCTCGCGGTCGCGGAATTCGGTGACCACGCAGTGCGACGGCACCTTGCCGTGCGCGTGCGCGGCGCTGGCGATGGCGAGCTTGGCGCGGCGCACCAGCGGGTGCGCAAACTGCCCCTGCACCGTCATCGCGTCGGCCGGGATCGCGCCCCCATGCGCCGAGACGAAGTCCATCAGCCCGAAACTCAGCGACACGACGCGCGGATGCGCCGCGATGTCGAACGCCCGGTGCACCGCCGCGGGCGACTCGATCAACACGTGCAGCGGCAGCGACGGGGCGCCCGCGGCGTCCAGCGCCGCAGCCGCGCGCTCGACGTCCGCGATGGACTCGACCTTGGGCACCATCACGTGCGTCAGGCGCGTCCCGACCGAGCCGACGATGGTCGCGACATCGGCCGCGAAAGCGGGGTGATCGACCGGGTGCACGCGCACGCCCACGCGCGGCGGCACCGGCGCGGCCCAGTCCAGGCTGCGCACCAGCTCGACGACGAGCGCGGCGTGTTCGGCTTCGCCCCCGACCGGGGCGCCGTCCTCGCAATCCAGCGTCACGTCGAACAGGCACGCGCCGTGCCGCGCCGCCATCTCGGCCTGCAGCGCGAGGCTTTTGCGCATCCGCGCCTCGACCCCCGCGTAGTGGTCGCACACCGGCAGGCCGACACGACCGGCCTGGGCGCCGAGCAGCACGGCGCGCGGGTGGGGCGAGGCGGCGGCAGCCATCGCGCGGCGGGCCCGATCAGAGCAGGTGCGCGACGCCCTGGCGCTCTTCTTCGAGCTCGGCCAGCGTCTTGTTCAGGCACTGCTGACTGAACTCGTCGATCGGCAGCCCCTCGACCACGGTGTACTCGCCGTTGGCGCAGGTGACCGGGAAGCCGAACATCACCTCCTTCGGGATCCCGTACCAGCCCTGCGACGGAATGCCCATCGTCACCCACTTGCCGTTGGTACCCAGCGCCCAGTCACGCATGTGGTCGATGGCCGCGTTGGCCGCCGACGCCGCCGACGACAGACCGCGCGCCTCGATGATCGCCGCGCCGCGCTTGCCGACGGTGGGCAGGAAGACGTTGCGGTTCCAGTCCTCGTCGTTGATCATCTCTTTGACCGACTGGCCGTCGATGGTGGCAAAGCGGTAGTCGGCGTACATGGTCGGCGAGTGGTTGCCCCAGACGCACAGCTTCTCGATGCTGGAGACGGGCTTGCCGGTCTTGGCCGCTATCTGCGACAGCGCGCGGTTGTGGTCCAGGCGCAGCATCGCGGTGAAGTTCTTGGCCGGCAGGTCGGGCGCGGACTTCATCGCGATGTAGGCGTTGGTGTTGGCCGGGTTGCCCACGACCAGCACCTTGACGTTGCGCGACGCCACGGCGTTGAGCGCTTTGCCCTGCGCGGTGAAGATCTGCGCGTTGGCCGACAGCAGGTCCTTGCGCTCCATGCCCGGCCCGCGGGGACGCGCGCCCACGAGCAGCGCGTAGTCGGTGTCCTTGAACGCCGTCATCGGGTCGCTGTGCGCCTCCATCCCCGCCAGCAGCGGGAAGGCGCAGTCCTCCAGCTCCATCATCACGCCCTTGAGCGCCTTCTGGGCCTTCTCGTCGGGGATCTCCAGCAACTGCAGGATCACCGGCTGGTCCTTGCCCAGCATCTCGCCGGAAGCGATACGGAACAGCAGCGCATAACCGATCTGGCCAGCAGCGCCGGTGACGGCGACGCGGACGGGCTTCTTGCTCATGGGGTTCTCCATAGGGGAAGGTGTGGATTGACGGCGTGAGTGTACCTTGGTACACCCCCGGCGTCAATTTGTCTTATGTCTTATATAAGATATGATTACGCGCATGAAACCCGACGGCCCCACCACGCTGCATGCACCCCCGACTGCGGGAGCGCCAGGCGTGGCCGCCGCGGGCGCGCCCACACCCGCCTTCAGCCCGCTGTACCAGCAGATCAAGGCGCTCATCCTGCAAAGCCTGCAGGCCGGCGAATGGAAGCCGGGCGACCCCATCCCGAGCGAGGTCGAGCTCGCTGCGCGCTACCGCGTCAGCCAGGGGACAGTGCGCAAGGCCATCGACGAGCTGGCCGCGGAAAACCTCCTCGTGCGCCGGCAGGGCAAGGGCACGTTCGTCGCCACCCACGCCGAGCAGCACATCCAGTACCGCTTCCTGCGGCTGCACCCGGACAGTGGGACGCTGGACGACATCGGCCCGGCCACGCGCGAGGTGCTGGCCTGCCGGCGCGTGCGCGCCAACGCCGAGGTCGCCGCCGCGCTGCAACTGCAGCCGGGCGAAACCGTCGTGCAGGTCAGCCGCGTGCTGTCGTTCCAGGGCATCCCCACCATTTACGAGGAGCTGTGGCTGCCGGGCACGGCGTTTCGCGGCCTGACGCTGGAAGCGCTGTCGGCCTACGCCGGGCCGATGTACGCGCTGTTCGAGACCCAGTTCGGCGTGCGCATGGTGCGCGCGGAGGAGCGCATCAAGGCCGTCGCCGCCACGGGCGCGGCGGCGCAGCGGCTGCAGGTGCCCGCCGGCACGCCGCTGCTGAGCGTGGAGCGGCTGGCCTACACCTACAACGGCGTGCCGATGGAGCTGCGCCGCGGCCTGTACCGCACCGACCGGCACCACTACCGCAACGAACTGAGCTGACGACGCCGACGAGGACACCGCCGATGCGACAACCCGCCATGCTGCATTGCAATAGAATCGTCTGCCAGTCACCCGTCAGCGACCGGATGCACACTTCGGATCTCGCCGCCCCGGTCGCCAGCGACCGCGGCGGCATCGGCGGCTTGCACTGACCTCCCAGGAGAACTTCGATGACGCCCATGCGCACCGCGCGGCCTGAGTTCCGCAATATCAACGCGTTCAAAGACCTGACGACCTACCGCCTGCCCGTGGCGGGCTGGGTATCCATCCTGCACCGCGCCAGCGGCGGCCTGATGTTCCTGCTGCTGCCGTTCGTGGTGTGGATGATGGACACCTCGCTGTCGTCGGAGCTGTCGTACGGTACGTTCACCGCGGTCTTCACCGCCGGCGCGGGCTTCGTCCCCGGGTGGTTCTTCAAGCTCGTCGCGCTGGCGCTGATCTGGGCCTACCTGCACCACTTCTGCGCGGGCGTGCGCCACCTGATCATGGACGTCACCCACAAGGTGGACAAAGCCTACGGCCGCTCCTCGGCGATCGTCACGCTGGTGGTGAGCCTCGGCCTGACCGTGGTGCTGGGCGCCAAGCTGTTTGGCCTGTACTGATTCCCCCCTCAGACGGAGTAGCGACAAATGGCGGTCAATTACGGCTCCAAGCGCGTCGTCACCGGCGCTCACTACGGCCTGCGCGACTGGCTCGTGCAGCGCGTCACCGCGGTGCTGATGGCCCTGTTCACCGTGGTCCTGCTGGCGCAGGTGATCTTCACCCCCGGCCCGATCGGCTACGAAGCCTGGGCCGGCATCTTCGCGGCCACGTGGATGAAATTCCTCACTTTCGCGGTGGTCGTCGCGCTCGCGTGGCACGCGTGGGTGGGCGTGCGCGACATCTGGATGGATTACATCAAGCCCGTGGGCCTGCGCCTGGCCCTGCATGTGTTCACCCTCGTCTGGCTGGTCGGTTGCACAGGCTGGGCGTTCCAAGTGCTCTGGAGGCTGTAAGCCATGACTCAGACTTCGAATCTTCCCCGTCGCCGCTTCGACGTCGTGATCGTCGGCGCCGGTGGCTCCGGCATGCGCGCGTCGCTGCAGCTCGCCCGCGCCGGCCTCAACGTGGCGGTGCTGTCCAAGGTCTTCCCCACCCGCTCGCACACCGTGGCGGCCCAGGGCGGCATCGGGGCGTCGCTCGGCAACATGTCCGAGGACAACTGGCACTACCACTTCTACGACACCGTCAAGGGCTCCGACTGGCTCGGCGACCAGGACGCGATCGAATTCATGTGCCGCGAGGCGCCCAAGGTTGTGTACGAGCTGGAGCACATGGGGATGCCGTTCGACCGCAACCCCGATGGCACCATCTACCAGCGCCCCTTTGGCGGCCACACCGCCAACTACGGCGAAAAGCCCGTGCAGCGCGCCTGCGCCGCGGCCGACCGCACCGGCCACGCGATGCTGCACACGCTCTACCAGCAAAACGTCGCCGCGCGCACCACGTTCTTCGTCGAGTGGATGGCGCTGGACCTGATCCGCGACACCGACGGTGACGTCGTGGGCGTGACCGCGCTGGAGATGGAAACCGGCGACGTCTACATCCTCGAGGCCAAGGCCACGCTGCTGGCCACCGGCGGGGCCGGGCGGATTTATGCCGCCAGCACCAACGCCTTCATCAACACCGGCGACGGCCTCGGCATGGCCGCGCGCGCCGGCATCCCGCTGCAGGACATGGAGTTCTGGCAGTTCCACCCGACGGGCGTCGCCGGCGCGGGCGTGCTGCTGACCGAAGGCTGCCGCGGCGAAGGCGCGATCCTGCTCAACAGCAACGGCGAGCGCTTCATGGAGCGCTATGCACCGACGCTCAAGGACCTGGCACCGCGCGACTTCGTCAGCCGCTGCATGGACCAGGAGATCAAGGAAGGGCGTGGCTGCGGTCCGAACAAGGACTACATCCTGCTCAAACTCGACCACCTCGGCCCCGAGACGATCCACAAGCGGCTGCCGTCGGTGTACGAGATCGGCATCAACTTCGCCAACGTCGACATCACGAAGGAGCCGATTCCCGTCGTGCCGACCATCCACTACCAGATGGGCGGCATCCCGACCAACATCAACGGCCAGGTCGTCGTGCCGGATGGTAACGGCGGCCAGAAGGTGGTCAACGGCCTGTACGCGGTGGGCGAGTGCTCGTGCGTGTCGGTGCACGGTGCCAACCGGCTGGGCACCAACTCGCTGCTGGACCTGCTGGTCTTCGGCCGCGCGGCGGGCAACCACATCGTCGCGAATCTCGATCGCGCCCGCGAGCACAAGCCGCTGCCGAAGGACGCGGCCGACCGCACGCTCGCGCGGCTGGCGCGGCTCGAGAGCTGCCGCGACGGCGAATACGCGCAGGCCGTCGCCAACGATATCCGCCAGACCATGCAGCAGCACGCGGGCGTCTTCCGCACGCAGGCCAGCATGGACGAAGGCGTGCGCAAGATCAACGCGCTGCGCGAGCGCGTGGCGAATATCGGTCTGAAGGATCACTCCAAGGTGTTCAACACCGCGCGCATCGAGGCGCTGGAGGTCGAAAACCTGATCGAAGCCGCGCAGGCGACGATGACCTCGGCCGCCGCGCGCAAGGAGTGCCGCGGCGCCCACACGGTCAAGGACTACGAGCGCCCGGCCGACGACCCCGAGTGCCCGCTGGGCCGCAACGACAAGGAGTGGATGAAGCACACCCTGTGGTGGAGCGAAACGAATTCGCTCACCTACAAGCCGGTCAACCTCAAGCCGTTGACCGTCGAGTCGATCCCGCCCAAGGTCCGCACGTTCTGACGTCCCCACGCCGGAGGATCCCATCATGGCCAAACGCACGTTCAAGATCTACCGCTACGATCCGGACAAGGACGCCAAGCCCTACATGCAGACGCTGGAGGTGGAGCTCACCACCGAGCGCATGTTGCTCGATGCGCTGATCAAACTCAAGGAGCTCGACCCGACGCTGTCGTTCCGCCGCTCCTGCCGCGAGGGCGTGTGCGGCTCGGACGCGATGAACATCAACGGCAAGAACGGCCTGGCGTGCCTGACCAACCTGCGCACGCTGCCCGACACGATCGTGCTCAAGCCGCTGCCGGGCCTGCCGGTGGTACGCGACCTGATCGTGGACATGACGCTGTTCTTCAAGCAGTACCACTCGATCAAGCCGTACCTCATCAACGAAACCCAGCCGCCCGAGAAGGAGCGCCTGCAGTCGCCGGAAGAGCGCGAGGAGCTCAACGGCCTGTACGAGTGCATCCTGTGCGCGAGCTGCAGCACCTCGTGCCCGAGCTTCTGGTGGAACCCGGACAAGTTCGTCGGCCCGGCCGGCCTGCTGCAGGCGTACCGCTTCATCGCCGACAGCCGCGACCAGGCCACCAGCGAGCGCCTCGACAACCTCGAGGACCCGTACCGGCTGTTCCGCTGCCACACCATCATGAACTGCGTCGACGTCTGCCCGAAGGGGCTGAACCCCACCAAGGCGATCGGCAAGATCAAGGAATTGATGGTGCGCCGCGCCGTCTGACGGCGCCCCCGGACCCAGGCCATGGACGACCGCGACCGGCTCGACGACCACCAGCTCGGCAAGCTGCGCTGGCGCTGCCGTCGCGGTCTGCTCGAAAACGACCTGTTCATCGAGCGCTTTTTCAGCCGCCACGGGGCGACGCTGACCGTGCGGCAGGCCCGCGGGCTGGAGTTGCTGATGGACCTCAGCGACAACGACCTGCTCGATTTGCTGCTGCGCCGCCGTGAGCCCGACGGCGCCCTCGCCACCCCGGAGGTCCTCGAGGTGCTGGCGCTGCTGCGCACGCCCGTGCGTGATGGCGCCCCCACCCCCTCGGCGGACCCCGCCCAACCCCCCCAGGACTCCCCATGAAACTGCAAAACCACAAAGCCACGCTGTCGTTTTCCAATGGCGCGCCCAGCGTCGAGCTGCCGATCTACTCCGGCACCGTCGGGCCGGACGTGATCGACATCCGCAAGCTCTACGCGCAGACCGGCATGTTCACCTACGACCCGGGGTTCCTCTCCACGGCGTCGTGCCAGTCCGCCATCACCTACATCGACGGTGACAAGGGCGAGCTGCTCTACCGCGGCTACCCGATCGAGCAGCTGGCCACCCAGTGCGACTACCTCGAGACCTGCTACCTGCTGCTCTACGGTGAGCTGCCCAACGCGCAGCAGAAGGCCGACTTCGCGCGCCGCGTCACGCTGCACACGATGGTGCACGAGCAGATGCAGTTCTTCCTGCGCGGCTTCCGGCGCGACGCGCACCCGATGGCGGTGCTCACCGGGCTGGTGGGTGCGATGTCGGCCTTCTACCACGACAGCACCGACATCAACAACCCCGAGCACCGCGAGATCGCCGCGATCCGCCTGATCGCCAAGATGCCGACGCTGGTCGCGATGGCCTACAAGTACGGCGTCGGTCAGCCCTACATCTACCCGCGCAACGACCTGAGCTACGCCGGCAACTTCCTGCGCATGATGTTTGCCACGCCGTGCGAGGAGTACCGCGTCAACCCGGTGCTCGAGCGCGCGATGGACCGCATCTTCATCCTGCACGCGGATCACGAACAAAACGCGTCCACCTCGACGGTGCGCCTGTGCGGCAGCTCCGGCACCAACCCGTTCGCGGCGATCGCGGCCGGTGTGGCCTGTCTGTGGGGCCCGGCGCACGGCGGCGCCAACGAGGCGTGCCTGAACATGCTGGAAGAAATCCAGGCGATGGGCGGCGTCGAGAAGATCGGCGAGTTCATCGCCAAGGTCAAGGACAAGAACTCGGGCGTGCGCCTGATGGGCTTTGGCCACCGCGTCTACAAGAACTATGACCCGCGCGCCAAGCTGATGCAGGAGACCTGCCACGAGGTGCTGGGCGAGCTGGGCCTGGAAAACGACCCGCTGTTCGCGCTGGCGCGCAAGCTCGAGCAGATCGCGCTGGAGGACGACTACTTCGTGCAGCGCAAGCTCTACCCGAACGTCGACTTCTATTCCGGCATCGTGCAGCGCGCGATCGGCATCCCGGTCAACCTGTTCACCGGTATCTTCGCGCTGGCGCGCACGGTGGGCTGGATCGCCCAGCTCAACGAGATGATTTCCGATCCCGAGTATAAGATCGGGCGTCCGCGCCAGCTCTTCACCGGCGCGGCCAAGCGCGACGTCAAGCCGATCGAGCAACGCTGATACCGCCACCGCATGGGACGCACCCTCTACGACAAGATCTGGGACGAGCACGTCGTCCACACGGAGGAGGATGGCACCGCCATTCTCTACATCGACCGCCACCTGGTGCACGAAGTCACCAGCCCGCAGGCCTTCGAGGGGCTGCGCGTGGCCGGCCGCAAGCCGTGGCGGGTGTCGTCCATCGTCGCCACCGCGGATCACAACACCCCCACCACCGGCTGGGAGCTGGGCTACGACGGCATCGCCGACCCGATCAGCAAAGAGCAGATCATCACGCTCGACGCCAACATCCGTGAGTTCGGCGCGGCGGCGTATTTCCCGTTCCTCAGCAAGCGCCAGGGGATCGTGCACGTCGTCGGCCCGGAAAACGGCGCGACGCTGCCCGGCATGACCGTGGTCTGCGGCGACAGCCACACCTCGACCCACGGCGCGTTCGGGGCGCTGGCACACGGCATCGGCACGTCCGAGGTCGAGCATGTGCTCGCGACGCAGACGCTGCTGGCCAAGAAGGCCAAGAACATGCTCGTGCGCGTCGAGGGTGCGCTGCCGCGCGGCTGCTCGGCCAAGGACATCGTGCTCGCCATCATCGGCCGCATCGGCACCGCCGGCGGCACCGGCTACACGATCGAGTTTGCCGGCAGCGCGATCCGCGCACTGTCGATGGAAGGGCGCATGACGGTGTGCAACATGGCGATCGAGGCGGGCGCGCGCGCCGGGCTGGTCGCCGTGGACGACAAGACCATCGAGTACGTGCGCGGCCGGCCGCTCGCGCCCACCGGCGTCGAGTGGGAGCAGGCCGTCGCGTACTGGCGTACGCTGCACTCCGACCCGGACGCGCAGTGGGACGCCGTGGTCGAACTCGACGCGAGCCAAATCCAGCCGCAGGTGACGTGGGGCACCTCGCCGGAGATGGTGCTGCCCGTGACCGAGCGCGTCCCCGACCCGGACAAGGAAAAGGACGCGGTCAAACGCAACGCGATGGAGCGCGCGCTGCAGTACATGGGCCTGCAGCCCGGCAAGCCGATCACCGACATCGCCATCGACAAGGTGTTCATCGGCTCGTGCACCAACAGCCGCATCGAGGACCTGCGCGAAGCCGCGGCGGTCGTGCGCAAGCTCGGCCAGCGCGTCGCGCGCAACGTGAAGCTCGCGATGGTCGTGCCCGGCTCCGGCCTGGTCAAGGAGCAGGCCGAGCGCGAGGGGCTGCACGAGATTTTCCGTGCCGCGGGTTTCGAGTGGCGCGAGCCCGGCTGTTCGATGTGCCTGGCGATGAACGCCGACCGGCTGGAGCCCGGGGAGCGCTGCGCCTCGACCAGCAACCGCAACTTCGAAGGACGCCAGGGTGCGGGAGGCCGCACGCACCTGGTCAGCCCGGCGATGGCGGCAGCAGCCGCTATTCACGGGCGGTTTGTCGATGTTCGCCAGTTTGCCTGAATCCCTCATCCAAATCACACCGCTGACAGGAGACACCCATCATGATGCGTTCGATCGGTGCCATTCTCGTTGGTCTGGGGCTGTTGCTCACCGGCTGCAACACGGTTGCGGGTTTGGGAAAAGATATCCAAAAAGGCGGGCAAGTCCTGCAAGACGCGGCCAAGAAATAAATGGAACCGTTCACCCTCCACAAGGGCATCGTCGCCCCGATCGACCGGGAAAACGTCGACACCGACGCGATCATCCCGAAGCAGTTCCTGAAGTCCATCCGCAAGACGGGCTTCGGGCCGAACCTCTTCGACGAGTGGCGCTACCTGGACCAGCCGGGCCAGCCCGGCGTCCCGGAGAGCCAGCGCAAACCGAACCCGGATTTCGTGCTGAATCAGCCGCGCTATAAAGGGGCGAGCATACTGCTGGCGCGCAAGAACTTTGGCTGCGGCTCCAGCCGCGAGCACGCGCCGTGGGCCATTCAGCAGTACGGCTTTCGGGCGTTGATCGCACCGAGCTTCGCCGACATCTTTTTCAACAACTGCTTCAAGAACGGGTTGTTGCCGATCGTGCTGCCCGAGTCGACGGTCGACCGGCTGTTCCACGAGGTGCAGGCCTTCCCCGGCTACGAGCTGACGATCGACCTGGAACGCCAGGTGGTGATCGAGCCCAACGGCCACGAAATCCCGTTCGAGGTGCAGCCCTTCCGCAAATACTGCCTGCTCAACGGGCTGGACGACATCGGCCTGACGCTGCGCCACGCGGACAAGATCCGCGCGTTCGAAGCCGAGCGGCTCGCGCGTTACCCGTGGCTCGCGCGCACGTTCGCGGCCTGAGCCGCGCCGCCGTCGTCCCGCTGTCCCCGCCCCCGTTTCTGACCCCCAACGCTCCATGAAAGTCGCGATCCTGCCCGGTGACGGCATCGGCCCCGAAATCATCGACGAGGCCGTCAAGGTCCTCAAGGCCTTGAACCTGCCGCTGGAAATGGCCACCGCCCCGGTGGGCGGCGCCGCGTACGCGGCCAGCGGCCATCCGTTGCCGGACGCGACGCTGGCGCTGGCGCGCGAGGCCGATGCCGTGCTGTTCGGCGCGGTGGGCGACTGGAAGTACGACACGCTGCCGCGGCACTTGCGCCCGGAGCAGGCGATCCTGGGCCTGCGCAAGCACCTCGGGCTATTCGCGAACCTGCGCCCGGCCATCTGCTACCCGCAACTCACACACGCCTCCAGCCTCAAGCCGGAGCTGGTCGCGGGGCTCGACATCCTGATCGTGCGCGAGCTCACGGGCGACATCTATTTCGGCCAGCCGCGCGGCCGGCGCACCGCGCCCGACGGCGCCTTCGCCGGCGCCGAGGAAGCGTTCGACACCATGCGCTACAGCCGCCCGGAAATCGAGCGCATCGCGCGCGTCGCCTTCGAGGCGGCGCGGCGACGCCACGGCGGCCGTGGTGGCAAGGTCACGAGCGTCGACAAGGCCAACGTGCTGGAGACCTTCCAGTTCTGGAAAGACGTCGTCACCGAGGTCCACCGCGACTACCCCGACGTCGAGCTCGAACACATGTACGTCGACAACGCGGCGATGCAACTGGTCAAGGCGCCGAAAAAATTCGACGTCATCGTCACCGGCAACATGTTCGGCGACATTCTGTCGGACGAGGCAGCGATGCTGACCGGCTCGATCGGGATGCTGCCGTCCGCGAGCCTGAACGAACGCGGCCAGGGCCTGTACGAGCCCAGCCACGGCAGCGCGCCGGACATCGCGGGGCAAGGCATCGCCAACCCGCTGGCGACCATCCTGTCGGCCGCGATGATGCTGCGCTATTCGCTGCAGCGGCCCGACGCCGCGGCGCGCATCGAAGCCGCGGTGCAGCGCGTGTTGGCCGATGGCCTGCGCACGCCGGACATCCACAGCGACGGCACGCGCCGCGTCGGCACCGCCGAGATGGGCGACGCGGTCGTGCGCGCGCTCAGCGCATAAGGCGGCGCCAAATCGGGCGGCGGCTCGGGCGGGGGCTCAGCCCCGTGCCGGCTACGCCGGGGTGGTTTCAGCCCGCACCCAGTCCGCATAGGCGCGGTTTGCGTGCGCCAGGGGCACCGTCAGGATCGCGGGCACTTCGTACGGATGCGCCTGCGCCAGCGTCGCCTCCAGTGCCGCGCGCCGGGCTGCCGTCGTCTTGAGCACCAGCCGGTACTCGGGCTCGTGCTGCACCGCACCCTGCCAGACGTAGACGCTCTCGATCGGCGACACCTGCGCGCACGCGGCCAGCCGCTTCTCCACGGCCAGATGGGCCAGCCGCAGCGCATCGGCGCGGCTGCCGGTCGTCGTGACCACGGCGACGAGGTCGGTCATCGGTTCGGCTTCGCTCAGGGACGAAAGCGTCATGGGTGTCGGGTCGCGCAGGGGCGTGGTTGTCAGGTTCGCAACAGGCGCGCTGGGCTACAATGCCATCATTATGCGCACCGTGGCGCCCGTTTTTCGCACCGCTGCCCCCCGTCCGGCCCCTGCCCGGGCGCTCGTGGGCGCGTGCACCGGCGTCAAAACCACGACCACCATTACCGGCTGATCCCAGCCTGGTTCGTCGTGCGCCCCTCCCGGCCAGACGAGCCGGGCAGTGACAGGAAACTTCTCCACTTCCTCCTCTGAAAGGGCACACGCAATGAGCAACGTTGGCAATCGGGTCGGCCTGGTCGGCTGGCGCGGCATGGTCGGCTCGGTCCTGATGGACCGCATGGTCGCCGAAGGCGATTTCGATCACATCGAGCCGGTCTTCTTCTCCACCTCCAACGCGGGCGGCGCCGCTCCGGCGCAGGCCAAGACCCACCGCACGCTGCAGGACGCGCACGACATCGCGGCGCTGTCGCAGTGTGACATCATCATCACCTGCCAAGGGGGTGACTACACCAAAGCGGTCTATCCCCAGCTGCGCGCCGCCGGCTGGCAGGGCCACTGGATCGATGCCGCGAGCGCCCTGCGCATGGAGCCGGATGCGGTCATCGTGCTCGACCCTGTGAATGAGCACGTGATCCGCAAGGCGCTGGCCGCGGGCGGCAAGAACTGGATCGGGGGCAACTGCACCAACTCGATCCTGCTGATGGGGTTGAACGGCCTGTTCCGCGAAAACCTCGTCGAGTGGGTCAGCTCGATGACCTACCAAGCGGCCAGCGGCGCGGGCGCCAACAACATGCGCGAGCTCGTCAAGGGCATGGGCGTGATCCATGCCGCCGTGGCCGACGAGCTGGCCAACCCGGCCTCGGCGATTCTGGAAATCGACCGCAAGGTGGCCAAGGCGATCCGCGAGGACGTGCCGACCGAGTACTTCGGCGCGCCGCTGGCCGGCAGCCTCATCCCCTGGATCGACGTGCAGCTCCCCAACGGCCAGTCCAAGGAAGAGTGGAAGGGGCAGGCCGAGGTCAACAAAATCCTGGGCACGACGCAGACCATCCCCGTCGACGGCCTGTGCGTGCGCATCGGCGCGATGCGCTGCCACAGCCTGGCGCTGACGCTCAAGCTCAAACGCGACCTGCCGCTGGAAGAGATCGAAGCCATCATCCGCAGCGGCAACCCGTGGGTCAAGTGGGTGCCCAACGACCGGGCGATCACCGTGCGCGAGCTGACGCCCGCCACCATCACCGGCACGCTGCAGGTGGGCGTGGGGCGCGTGCGCAAGCTCAACATGGGCCCGGAATATGTTTCCGCCTTCGTGATCGGCGACCAGCTGCTGTGGGGCGCGGCCGAGCCGCTGCGGCGCATGCTGCGCATCCTGCTGGGCGTCTGACGGCAAACGGGCGCAATCCCGCGCCCGTTCAATAACGTCAAACGGCTCACTCGTTGTGCGCAAACAACGACGATGGCAAATTAACCCTTCATCATGGCATCTGCACGGTTCTTCAGCTTGTTGCTGTAAGGCTTTGATGCTAAGTTCGACACTCCATTGAGCCGTTGTCGAGATGTTTTCCCGAAAGACCCCCTTATCCATCCCCCGACGAGCCCAGCGCAATGCGCGGGCGTATCGCGCCCCGAACGGCGATATCCGCGACGACCAACCCCGAACGACATTGCGGCACGTCACGCTGGCAATACTCGCCGCGACGGCCCTTGCCGATCCGGTTTGGGCACTGTCGCTCGGACGTGCCACGGTGCAGTCGATCCTGGGAGAACCGCTTCGGGCGGAAATCGAAGTACCCTCGATCGACGATACCGAGGCCGCGAGCCTGCAGGTACGCATTGCGCCGGTCGAGCGGTTCCGAGCGGCGAATCTCGAGTTTCAACCGTTATTGCAAGAGGTCACCCTCGACGTCCAACGACGCGCCGGCGGACAGGCGGTGATCGTCCTGCGCAGCCAACGGCCCGTGACGGAACCTTTTCTCGACTTGGTTCTTCAGGCCCGCTGGGCTGGTGGCGAGCTGCTGCGTAACTACACGCTGTTGTTCGACCCGCCTCATCTGCAACGGCAGTCGCCCATCACCCCGCCGGTACCCGCGCCTGCCCCGATGCCAGCCCCCACACAGGCATCCACAGCGGTCCGCGAACAGGCGCGCCCCGCCCCGGTACCACGGCCTGGCGCCGCCCAACCGAACGGCGATCAGCCGCAGGCACAGGGCACGCGGGTGACGGTTCGGCGCGGGGACACCGCCGGCAAGATCGCCGCGGCGCACAAGCCCGCCGACGTGACGATGGAGCAGATGTTGGTGGCGATGCTGCGCCACAACCCGCAGGCTTTCGTGCGCAACAACGTCCATTTGCTGCGGGCCGGGGCCGTCATCGACATGCCCGATGCCGCGGTCGCCAGCGAAATCGACGCGCGCGAGGCGCGCCGTTTGGTGGCGGCACAGGCGCGAGATTTCAACGAATACCGGCGCCGACTCGCAGCCGCTGCCCCCCGGCAGGAAGCGCCGGAGGCCTCGCGCGCCGCGGCGGGGGTCGTCGAGTCCGCGATCGCCGAAGCCAAACCCCAGGCGGCCGCGCAGGACAAGCTGACCTTGACAAAACCGGGCGATGCCGCGCGCACCGAAGCCGCGATCGCCGAACAACGCCAGCGCAGCGACTCTGAACAGCGCGTCGCGGAGCTCAACCGCAACCTGACGGAGCTGCAGCAACTGCAACAGGCCGTGCAGCAACCGCCAGCGTCCCCCGCTGCCGCCCCCGCTGCTACCGGAGCAACCACTTCCACGACCCCAGCGACCGATCCCTCCAAGCCCGCGGATTCGCCCGCAAGCACCGATCCAGTGCAAGCGCCCGGCACTTCGGCACCTGCAGCCGCTGCGGAGGCCGCCCCCCCCGCTCCACCTGCGCCTGCCGCGGCTGCCCCGGCTACGGCCGAGCCGAAACCGACCCCCCCTGTGCCGGCACCGGCGCACGAAGAACCCGGGATTTTTGCCAGCCTTCTGGACAACCCCCTGGTCGCTCCAGCCGGTGGTGGCGTGGCAGTCCTGCTCGCTGCGCTGTTTTGGTGGCGTACCCGCCAGCGGCGGCAAACGGCAACCCCCGCGGAATCGCCCAGCGAACTGCGTGTCGACCCCGTCGGCAGCGAAGTCGAGATGAAGGACGAAGCGCCCTCGTCGTCGATGCTCTACTCCCCCAGCCAACTGGACGCTGGGGGTGAAATCGACCCGGTCGCCGAAGCGGAGGTTTACCTCGCCTACGGACGCGAACAGCAGGCGGAAGAAATCCTGCTCGAGGCGCTGCGAACGCATCCGGATCGCCTTCCGGTACGCCTCAAGTTGTTGGAAATCTACGCGCAGCGGCCCGACGCCGCGCGCTTTGAATCCCAAGCGCGGGAACTGCATGCGCTCACCCAAGGACGGGGGCCCGAGTGGGCACGCGCGTGCGAATGGGGGATCACCCTCGATCCCAACAACCCGTTGTACCGACAGGCGATGTCGACAGCGCCAGCGCCTGCACCGGAGGTCACGGCTGCCGTGACCGAGCCAAACCAGCGGGTCGCAGAGGTCGGCAACACCGCCGATTCGGATACCGCCGATTCGAATACCGGCGATTCGAGCAGACAGCCCGACGAACCCTTGGATTTCGACATTTCTGTCGAACCCACCGAAGCGGCACCGGACACATCGGCACCGCCGACGACCCCAGCCTCCGAGCCTCCGCAGACTTTGGACCTGGACTTTGACCTCGATCTGGCACCATCGCCGTCCGCCGGCGCTGAGCGCAGTGCTGCCCCTGCCCCCTCGCGGGTCGACGAGGTGCTGACCCTCAGCGTTCCCCCCGAACTCGATGCGGGCTCAGAAGGGGTGACCGTCACGGAAGAGGCGACGCTCGCCGTACCTTCCGAGGTCTCAGTCGATGACGCGTTGTCCAGTCTCGAAATCCCCGAGGGCCTCGGCGAGGCCGACCCACTGGAGACCAAACTGTCGCTGGCCCGCGAGTTCGAGGCGATCGGCGACATCGACGGTGCGCGCACGCTGGCCGAAGAAGTCGTGGCCGAGGCGACCGGCGAGTTGCAGGAGCGCGCGCGCGCGTTCCTCGCGCAACTCGCGTGACGCCAACGGCGCACGCGCACGGGGTGGTGGGCGTGGCAACGCGCATCGCGCTGGGCGTGAGCTATCTGGGCACCGCCTACCAGGGCTGGCAAAGCCAGCCCGGTGGCCGCACCGTGCAGGATCAATTGGAACGGGCGCTCGCTACCTTTGCCGATGTGCCCGCCATCGCCACCCTGTGCGCGGGGCGTACCGACGCGGGCGTGCACGGGCTGAACCAGGTCGTGCACTTCGACGCGCCGGTCGAGCGACCGATGAACGCCTGGGTGCGCGGTACCAACCGCTACCTGCC